>JAISAQ010000047.1 GCA_031266775.1 Treponema sp. | reverse complement strand
TTATGATTGTCGATAAAACTTTGTTCTTTTGAAACACCAATTATTAAAACCCTTGCATTTTTATTCACTTGAAAAAGAAGATCGCCAGATAAGGACGGATAGCTTAGAACATTTACCCTATCGGCATTAATAATAGTATTATAGCCTGTTCCAAAGTATTGTGCGAATTTTTGTTCTTGTGCAGCTATTACCCCTATTGATAAAATGAAAAATAATACAAAAATCAGTTTCTTTTCCATAATTTTCATCTCCACTTACTGCGGTTTTTCGTAACCCGAGCTGCCTACTGGCGGCAAGACGTAAACAGTCTTGCGCAGTGCCACCTGTTTTATTTTCCTTTTATATATATTGTGTCCCCTCTGTTATTATTTAAAATATAGTTACTAAATATTTTCATCAATTCATTACATTCCCTTTGCTCTATATTATCCATAATAATAACAATCGAAATATACTCATAAAATATTTTACCGCCTCCTAATTCATCATAGTTTACCGTCATCTGCCTTGATTCTATATAACCGTTGGTGATTTCTTCCTGAAAATCCGCGTCTATTCGATATGAAAAATCACTATAATTTATCACATTTATCGGGATTCTGTCCCCATATATTTTATACGTTGAAACCGATTTGCTTACTTCACGATTATTGTAATTTTTATGATAATATATATGTATATCAAAATTACTATATCCTAAATCTGTCAATAATAAATTGGCTTTTTCGCTTATTTCAAGTTTTTCTTCTTCAATAAATTTTTCCTGGTTTGAATTCTCACAGGAATTTATTCCAAATATTATTATTAAAACGAAAAATAAATATGCCTTTTTCATTTCAGTCCCCCAGTAATGATTTTGAGGTAATATATATTACATCGCCTCTATTGGCATTACCAACATACATATTCAATATTTTTAACAATTCATTCCGCTGATTGTCAGAAATATGATCAAATATTATCAATAAGGATATATAATCATATAGTATTGATGTATTTCCGCCGTCGTGTAAATCATAATTTGATATAATTGTCTTTTGCTCAAAATATCCATTGAAATCATTACTGAAAGTTTTTATATATCCGTCCCATGTAATAGAATCATAATCGCTTATTGACTCCAAAACCGGTAATAATCCATCGCCAACTGCCCTTATGGATTTGATATTCCGTGTTGACGGCAGATTACCTATTGATTTATGATAGAAAGTCCTAATCGAATAGTTTTTTAAGCCAAATTCATCTATAATCTCTTCTGTCTTTTCGATCATTTCCAGATTTTCATTGTCAAAAACAGCTTTTGTAGCTTCGCCGTTCTTGCATGACGAAATTATCCAGATTATTAATACATAAAGCATCTTTTTATTCACAAAATCACTCCTTTAAAGAATCAGTACTTCTTTCCATATATCGAAAATTTCAAGGCTTGCTGTACAACAACTGACTTCACCTGTCAAAAAATATCTACCGCCTTTACATCTCTGCTATTCTACCACAGACTTTTCAAGAAGATCATGGTTAATTATTTTTCCGTTATCATCAACCTCCAATAGTATATATACATGACGACCTGCCTGAAACGTAGATTTGTCTGCATCGACAGGATGTTGCCTTACAGTCATAAAATATTTTTTACCTGGTTCAAACATGAAAGTATATTTTAACCCTGATGATCCAAGCCCATAATACAAAGGGGGCGTATACTTAAAATGAAGCGTATGGGAAGCGGCGGGAACTTTTACATACATATAAGTTCCTTCTTTCTGATTATACCAGTTGACCCGCGTATCATCAAATTGATTCACATTAATATAAGCAATTATGTTATAATACAGGCTGAAAAATCCACCTGTAAAAGATGCCGCAGTTTCGAGAAAAATCCGGGAAACAGCCTCCTTCTCCTACCTGGATTCTTTAAGTACCATATCTATGCTAATCGCCGTTGAAATAACGGCAATTTTTCTTGCATCCGTCTCAACGCCGGGATTGACAGAAACGATGTACTTGTCTGCTGTGGTAAAAGCCTCTTTCAGGAAACCTGCCCATTTTTTACTGATGGTTCCTATCTGGCTGCCACCGCTGTCGGTGATAGTAAAATTCCAGGCTTTCCAGTCGCCGGTGATTAAAGCAATGGGCGATCCCCGCGGGTCAAGAATATTGAAAGTTGGTTTCAAAAATTTGAATTTCTGATTGATAAGAGCAATAATGGAACCATCAGCATCAAAAACCCTGATTTTTGACATAAAAAAAGTCCAGCCGCGCTTGATAGTTGCCAGCACATGTTCTTCGGCGTCAAGAATATCCAGCTTAAAGGGGAAAAACGCCTTATTGAGAAAAAGGCTTAATATTTTGAGGAACCACGGCATAGTTTCCCTGACAGCTCCGATAGTATCACCGCCGCTATTATAAACTTTGTATGCATTGGTAAACTTTAAGAATGCAACTTTTTCATCAATAAAATAGTCATTGTGCTTGAAAAAATCCTGAACTTTTGAATCCATACGATTCCTCCTTGAAAACGCGATTTTCGGTGAAAATGACATGCCTGCTTCCGGCTTTACTACACTATTGTTGATCCTTGTACGGGATTTTTAGGAAATACCCATAGATCAATAGAAAATTGCTGGATTGAATATTATCATCTAACCTTTCCGGTTAAACTATATCCCACCATGATCCTTCTGATATGCAGACAGTACCATATTTATTAAAGCCCGTCAATATCTATTTAAAAAATTTTGTGTCCATTTTACGGCACGGTTTTTGCGCATCATTGTGAACGTACACTTAACGAGATCCGTATTCCAACCGTTTCCCGCGTCTTTTACGCACGGCGGGCGCCGGGCCATGTCGCTGCCGTCCATGTACAGCCTGCGGCTGCTTTTCTTAGGCCGGCGCGCCGCTCAGGCTAAAGCCTTCGCGCACTCGTTCGCGTCTTTCGCACACGGCGGGCGCCGGGCCATGCTGCTGCCATTCGTATACAGCCTTGCGGCTGCTCTCTCAGGCTCCGCGGCGCGCCGCTCAGGCTAAAGCCTTCGCGCACTCGTTCGCGTCTTTCGCACACGGCGGGCGCCGGGCCATGCTGCTGCCATCCATGTACAGCCTTGCGGCTGCTCTCTCAGGCCCCAAATATATGCATGAATTCGTGGAGGAGTTCGAAGGCTTTGGATTTGCAGCTGCCGCAGACGGTTCCTATTTTGGTGGCGGACTGGAGATCCTCCCAGGTGCGGGCGCCGTTGTGGAAGGCGTTTTCTATGTCCTTGTCGGTAATGGAAAGACAGTGGCAGATTTCCACGGCCGTTTCCTGCAACATGCCGGCCCTGCCCGTCTTCTCAAGGTAATCGTCTATGGCGGCCCGCAGAGCCTTGTCACCCAAAACCGAGCAGTGTATTTTGTATTCGGGAAGCCCGCCGAGTTTTTCAACAAGATCCTCGGGCCTTACGGCGTAGGCGTCGCGTATGTTCATGCCCTTGATTGTTTCCGAAAGCATGCTGGTGGAAGCAATGGCGCTGGCGCAGCCGTAGGTCTTCCACCTTACATCGGTTATCACATCGTCTTTTATCCGCAGAAGCATCAGCATCTGATCGCCGCATTTGATGTTTCCGGTCTGTCCCCGGCCGTCGGCGGGAAAGGCCGATTCGTCGTCAAAAAGCACGTTCCTGGGATGGGTAAAATGCTCCTTTACGGTATCCGAATATAACCAGTCGGACATTCCGTACTCCTCTTATGCGTGAACCGGCATGGTCGACATGGATCTGAGCCGGGCAATAATGGGAGGCAGGGTTTCAACTATGTAGTCTATATCCTCCCTGGTAATCCCCCATCCAAAGCTGAAACGTATGGAACCGTGGGCAAGCTCCGGCCCGACGCCCAGGGCCATGAGCACATGGGAAGGCTCAAGGCTGCCTGACGCGCAGGCCGATCCTGTTGACGCCTCAATTCCGTTAATGTCCATTAAAAGCAGTATCGCCTCCCCTTCCGCGCCGGGGAAGGATACGTTAAGGGTATTGGGAAGCACATCCACAGGGTGGCCGTTGATTTTAATGCCGGGAATCGCGCCGAAGAGCCCGTCCCTAAGGCGCGCGCGAAGGGCGGAAAAGGTCCGGCCGTACTCCTGCACTCCCGCGGCGGCAATGGCCGCGGCCTTGCCGAAGCCCAGTATTCCCGCGTTATTGTAGGTCCCCGCGCGCAGGCCGTCTTCCTGATGCCCCCCGTGTATAAGGGGAAAAAGGGGCGCGCCGCGCCTGACATAAAGGGCCCCCGCGCCCTTTGGGCCGTAGATCTTGTGGGCCGACATGGTAAGATAATCCACCCCCAGATCCGCCACATTTACCGGGATCTTTCCGGCCGCCTGTACCGCGTCGGTGTGCATAAAGGCGCCGGCTTTCTTTACAAGGGCCGAAATTTCCTTAATATCCTCAATCGTGCCCACCTCGTTATTGGCCATCATCACCGAAACAAACAGTGTCTTGTCGCTAAGGGCCTTTTCAAGATCCTCAAGCCGTATCTTTCCGTATTCATCCACAGGAAGAAACACAACGGGAAAGCCCAGCGTTTCAAGATAACGGGCCGAATTGAGGACGCAGGGATGCTCAATGGCGGTGGTGATAAAGGCTCTGCGGCCGCCGCCTGATTCGTCCGCGAGGCGGCGCATGGCGGCGAACACCGTATTGTTCGATTCGGAACCGCCTGAGGTAAAGATAATGTCCTCGGGGGCGCTTCCCAGAAGCGTTCCCACCGCCCGGCGGGCTTCCTCCACTCTGGCGCGGGCCAGCCTCCCGGAGGCGTGCATGCTTGAAGCGTTTCCATATATGTCAAGATCCTCGATCATCGAAGCCTTGACTTCGGGTTTGAGGGGGGTAGTCGCGTTATAATCGGCATAGACTCTTTTTTCCATCATGATTCCCTTCCTTCTTTTACTAAATTAATCATGAATGCCATCATTAAGTATATCGTCTTTTTGAGGTGAATGCAATTCCTATTTTAACGATAGGTATTAAGGGCAATACAAACCCCCATTTCACTTATTACACAGAAGGGATATACTATCCGCCCATGGTTAGTAAAGAGCATTTGGAAAGAACCCTCAAGGACATGATCATTTCGGCGTCCGGCTGGCGCGGTGTTTTTGCCGAAGACGGCGGGGAAGAAAGCCGCGCCGAAGGGATCTCTCTTTACCACCGCATCATCGCGGCGGCGGCGGGGGAAGCCTTCGCGGCCTTTCTCCGGGAAAATTGGGAAGAAGGCGTTCCCGGCGGAGAAGGCGTTCCGGCATCAGGGCCCCTTGTCATTCTGGGAAACGACACCCGGCCGACGGGAAAGGCGGTAGCCGGGGCGGTACGCGCCGCCCTCGCGGAATCAGGGTGCACCGTCCGTTACGCGGGGATCACCGCCGCCCCGGAGATCATGGCCTACGCCAGAAGTTTCGCGTCCGCCTGTTTTCCCGCCGGTTTTATCTATGTCTCGGCAAGCCATAATCCCATAGGCCACAACGGCCTCAAATTCGGCCTTTGTGACGGCGGCGTTCTTTCCCCCGAAAAGGCGTCAAGGCTTGCCGAAAAATTCCGCGCCGTTACGGCCGACCGCGCCGCCGCGGCGCCCGAAAACCCGGACGCCGCGCCCGCGGGGCACGCCGTTTGCGAATCGCCTGAGGTAAAAAAGGCGGCGTACCGCGCGTATCTTGATTTCACTTCCGAAGTGGCCTTTGGGAGCGGGGGTACAGGCGGCGTCAAACAGGCTATCGTATCGGGCCTTGCGGAGCGTCCCCTCGGCGTGGCCGCCGATTTCAACGGTTCGGCCCGGACCCTGTCCATAGACAGGGAATTTCTTGCCGGCCTCGGGGTTTCCTTCTACGCCATGAACGACAGGCCCGGGGACATACGGCACCGCATCATCCCCGAAGGCGAATCGCTTGAACCCTGCCGCGCCTTCCTCGAAAAAAAGCACGCCGAAGATCCTTCCTGTATCCTGGGGTATGTTCCGGACTGCGACGGCGACAGGGGGAATCTTGTGATATGGGACGACGGGGAAAACAGGGCCCGTATTCTGGAGGCGCAGGAAGTTTTCGCCCTTTCCTGCATGGCGGAACTTGCCCATCTGGTGTGGACGGGGGAACTTGCCTACGACAGCGGGGGAAACGCCCGTTCAAAGGCCGCCGTCGCGGTAAACGATCCCACGTCCCTTAGAATAGACCGCATAGCCAGGGCCTTTGACGTTCCGGTTTTCCGGGCGGAAGTGGGGGAAGCGAACGTGGTAAGCCTTGCCAGGAGGCTCAGGAAAGACGGCTACACGGTGCGCACACTCGGCGAAGGCTCCAACGGCGGAACCATCACCCACCCGTCGTCGGTGCGGGACCCCCTTGACACCGTCATGGCCCTTATCAAGCTGCTTGCGGTGCGGGGCGGAAAAAAGCCCGGCCTCTTTGAACTGTGGTGCGATCTTTCGGGCCAGGCCGGAATCTTCACTCCCGGCTTCACTCTTGCCGGGATCATCGCGTCCCTTCCCGCCTTTGTTACCACAGGGACTTCGACCGCGGACTCGCAGCTTACAATACGGACGGCCGATCACGGGATCCTCAAAGACCGTTACCAGAAAATATTCCTGAGGGAATGGGAAGAGCGGAAGGAAAGCCTCAGGGCGCGGTACGGGATAACAGGATGGGAGGCGGCGGCCTACAACGGCGCCGTGGAAACGCGCGGGATAACCCGGTTCGGCAGCGCCGGGCGCGGAGGGCTCAAAATATATTTTACCGGAAGCACAGGCGGCCCCGTTGCGGCGTTGTGGATGCGCGGCTCGGCCACGGAAAATGTCTTCCGTGTCATGGCCGACGCCAAAGGCCAGGACAGGCGCTTCGAACGGGATCTTATTGAATGGCAACGCCGCATGATAGCGGAAGCCGACATGGAGGAATAATGGGTATTAGGGGAGAAATTTTTTCAACCAGCGTCCCGCTGGCAAACAGGACGTATTTTTTCAACGTAAAGGAAAACCGCCTTGGGGATCTTTACCTCAACATCGTGGAAAGCAAGAACAGGGAAACAGGCGGCTTTGAGCGGCAGTCGGTGATCCTCTTTGCCGAAGATCTCACGGAATTTCTAAAGGGTTTTGACGAATCCCTGCGGGTGCTCGAGAAGGCGTCGCGTGAAAAACGGCGGAGCGCCGGATCTCCGCCTCCGGGAGGCGCGGGAAGAGGACGTACCGCGGGAAGCGAACGTCCTGCGGGAAGAGGACGCCCCGAAGGAAGAGAACGTCCCGCAGGAAGAGGACGTCCCGAGGGAGGCGGGCGCCCCGTCGTCAGGCGCGGCGGCCCTTCCGGAGGCCGCGGCCCCGGACAGCCGCCGAAACGTCCCGGCGGGGGCGGGCAGGGAAAACGCCCCGGCCGCGTTGTGGTCAAAAAAAGAAGCAAGGACGGGTTCAAAGCGGGCCCCGGGGACGATTAACCGCAGGCTAATCCGCGCTCAGGGCTTCGGCAATGACGGCCTGTATGCGGCCGGCGAGAACCTGTTTCTTTTCGTCCGGCGGAAGGCCGGCTGTGGGAATGACGCTTCCGAAAACAACCTTTACGGGGCCGGGGTTAAGGCGGTAACGGCGTTCGAACACGTCGTAGCTCCCGGCCAGCGCGACAGGAACGATGGGAGCCTCCGCCTGGGTGGCAAGTTTAAGGGAACCCGGATGAAAGGGAAGCAAGCCCTCTCCCCGCGACCTGTGGCCTTCGGGAAAGATGATCATGGCCCCGCCCGCCTTTAGCCGCGCTACTCCCTTGTTGATGGTACGTACCGCGCGGCGTATGTTTTTGCGATCCACGAAGAGCCCCCCCAACAGGTATATCCACATGTTAAGAAGGGGAATGTAGGCAAGCTCCTTTTTCGCGATAAACCCAATGGGACGGCCCGCGTAAGCCAGGTGAAGCACGATGTCGAAGATGCTGCCGTGATTGCTGACAAAACATACGCCTCCGCGCGGGGGAATGTTTTCCTCTCCCAGAACGGTTACGCGGCAGCCGCTGCAGACAATCATAAAACGGGCCCAGCCCCGCGCGACGGCATACATCAGGGCCGCCATGGGCTTCCGCAGCCCGGCCACGCTGAAAACAAAAACCACAACGCCCAGGGGCACAAGGACAATTACCGCCCCCACAACGGGTATAAAAACAAGAATGGTTTTAAACAGGGCCACAACAGCCTCCCTATAGTCCCGCAAACGCCTCATCGACGGCGCGCAGGGTTTTCCGCGCGGAGGCGCTGTCCGTAAAAACAAAGGCGCGTATTCCCATGGACAGCGCGCCATCCACATTCTGACGCAGATCGTCGAAAAAAACAACTTCCCCAAAGGCGCAGCCGAGCAGGGAAACAAGCTTCTCATAAATGGCCGGTTCCGGTTTCACCGCCCCCGCCTCGCAGGAAAAAACCCCGGAGTAACGGGTAAAGACCGGCATGTTTTCCCTGGCCCAGGCAAGGAAATCGAAGGGCATGTTTGAAAGAATAGCCACCCCGCAGCCCAGGGCGCCAATGTCTTCCATGAGCCTTTCGGTACCGGTGTTGATCCGTTTCCAGCCGTCCATATCCGCCCCGGACATTCTTTCAAGGCGTTCCCCGTCCGGGAAGATCCCCTCCTCCGCAAGTATGGCCCTGTAATAGCCTTCGCCGTCAAAAAGACCGCGGTCATATTCAAGGCGGCGCTTCCGGTCCAGCTCGTCAAGCCGCCCGGCGCTGATCCCTGCCATGGCGGCGAGGGCTTCCCGCTCTTCCCTTGAGGGACGAAGGGAAATCACCCCGCCGTAATCAAATACAACCGCCTTTATCCTGCCTTTCATTGCCGCTCCTTAATACGGCCGCAACCGGCCCGGCTCAAAGCTTACGCCGTATTCGGGCGGCGGGCAAGCGCCCGCAGGCGTTTCCGGCGCGCCGGCGACGCAAAAGTCTCTAGGCAAAAAAAGATCCCATCCAGTATACTATAGGTATGATCCGGTTTCCGGGGAGAAGGTTTCTTTTTGCCGTGCTGGCGGTGTGTTTTGTCTTTGCCGCCCTTACGGCGGGAAATGCCGCCCTCCATATTAATCACGAATGCGAAGGGGTGGACTGTCCTGTGTGCCTGCGGATTGAAACCGCCCGCAATGCGCTCAGGGGATCTGTCCCCGCGGCCGTAACGGCGCCTTTATTTTCCGCCGGGTACGAACTAAAAAACTCTCACCGCCCCGCCGCCCTTTCCTTTACCCCTGTTGCCCTTAACACAAAGTCAACTACCTGAGCCCTCCCGCGGGTTTTCGGGCGCTTTCCCCGGCCGGGGCCGAGGCGCCAATCCGAATGTTTCCGGGAGGCTGTGCAATGAATACTGTTACGGGCAGCGCGGTACGCTGCGAGGACGCCGTTTTCGGCTACGACGGGCGCGCCGCCGTCGGCGGGCTTGATTTTACCATAAACCAGGGAGATTACCTCTGCATCGTCGGCGAAAACGGTTCGGGCAAAAGTACCCTCGCAAAAGGCATCCTCCGCCTTATTCCCCCAATGCGGGGAACCATAACATTCGGCGCGGCGCTGGGCAAAGGGGACACGGGCTGCCTTTCCCAGGAAACGGCGGTAAAAAAGGATTTTCCCGCCGGAGTATATGAAATCGTACTGTCGGGCAATTCGGGGGGCATGGGTCTGCGCCCCTTTTATTCGGCAGGGGAAAAAGAGAGGGCGGAAGAAAACATGGAGCGCCTTGGCGTCGCAGACCTCCGCCGGCGCTGCTTCAGGGAACTGTCGGGCGGCCAGCAGCGCCGGGTGCTTATTGCCCGCGCCCTCTGCGCCGCCCGGAAAATGCTCGTGCTGGACGAACCCGCGGCGGGGCTTGATCCGCTTGTCACTTCCGGCCTGTACGATCTGCTTGAAAAAATAAACCGGGACATGGGGATTACCATCGTCATGATTTCCCACGACATTGAGGCGGCGCTGAAATACGCGCGTTTTGTGCTGCATCTTGAAAAAGAAAACGGGCAGGGGATAAACGCGCAGCGTTTCTTCGGAAGCCCCGCCGAATATATAAAATCAAACACAGGGAGGGAATTGTATGTTCACCGCGCTGGCTGAAATGTTTTCGTACGCTTTTCTGGTAAGGGCCTTCGTTGTAGGGACCCTGGTTTCTCTCTGCGCCGCCCTGCTTGGCGTCAGCCTGATACTGAAACGGTATTCCATGATAGGAGACGGGCTTTCCCACGTGGGATTCGGAACCCTCGCCCTCGCGACCGCGCTTAATGTCGCGCCGCTTACGGTGTCCATTCCCCTTGTCGTCGCGGCGGCCTTTCTGCTTCTGCGGCTGAGCGAGAACAGCAGAATAAGGGGAGACGCCGCCATTGCGCTTATTTCCACAGGCTCCCTGGCCGCCGGCGTCTTTATCATTTCAATGACCACAGGCATGAACACCGACGTATGCAATTTCCTGTTCGGCAGCATCCTCGCGATGAGCAGGAGCGACGTGTACCTGAGCATAGGCCTTTCGGTTACGGTGCTCATCCTGTTTGTGGTGTTCTACAACAAGCTGTTCGCCATAACCTTTGACGAAACATTCGCCGGGGCAACGGGGGTCAGGACCGGGATCTACAACATGCTTATCGCCCTTTTAACCGCGGTGACCATTGTACTGGGCATGCGCATGATGGGGGCCATGCTTATTTCAAGCCTCATTGTTTTTCCGGCCCTCTCCTCGATGCGGATCTTCAAAAAATTCAAAAGCGTTACCGTCTGTTCCGCCTGCGTTTCAACGCTGTGTTTCTTCGCCGGTATAATCATCTCGTATGCCTTTGCGACCCCGACCGGCGCGAGCGTCGTAATAATCAACATTTTTGTCTTTCTCTTGTTTTGGGCGATTAACGCTTTTTCTGTTCTTATGAAAGAAAAAAGAACGGCGGCCGGCATGGCCGCCGCGCTGTGTGTCTTCCTCGCGGGATCTTGTGGCAGTCCCGGCACTGTTAAACCGGCCGCAGGCGGCGCAAGCCAGAGCGTGGTGCTGCCAGACGCTGTCGACGAAGTCATCATCAAAAACCGGGAGGCCGCCGTTGTTGAAATAAGGGAAAAAATGTTCATAGCCCAAACCAACGACGTTTACCTTAACGCGGAAGACTATATGGGAAAAACCATCAGGCTCCAGGGGCTTTTCAAAATGGAACAGTACGCCGGAATCGAGGCCCCCTATTGTTTTGTACTCCGCTACGGCCCAGGCTGCTGCGGGAACGACGGAAACGCCGGGTTTGAAGTGGCGTGGGACAAGGAATCTTCCGAAGAGGATCTGTACCCTGAAGTTGACAACTGGGTGGAGGCGGAAGGAGAATTGCAATACTACGAAGAAGACGGGTATCCGTATTTGTATATCGCGCTCTCGTCGCTTAGGGTACTTGAAGAGCGGGGGGCGGAATTTGTGACGCAGTAACGGGCACATGGCGAACGCGCGGCAGGACGGCGGAAGCCGCCCTCCGGGAAAAGGCTACGGGGCGAGGGCGGCGAGTTTTTCGCGGATAAACTCGCTTTTTTCCTTGAGGCCTATGTTCCCCGCGGCAAGGATGAGGACATTGGGAGAAGACGGATCGAGCCGCACCTTGCCGGAAGATTCCTGCATGAGCCGCACGAGCCTGTCGACCTTTACCCTGGACACCCTGGCAAATTCAACCCGTACAAGGCCCGAGTGTTCCCGCAGGGAAGAGACGGCAATTTCCCGGCAGATGATCCGTATTTCGGCAAGGGCAAGAAGAGAGGCCGCCTCGTCGGGAAGCGGACCGAAACGGTCAAGCAGTTCCGCGTAGACCCGTTCGAGTTCTTCCTTGCCGCGCACCGAAGCTATCTTCTTGTACACCGCCATTTTTTCTTCCGGGGAATCAATATACGAATCGGGAATAAAGCCTGTGTATTCAAGCTCAAGAAGCGTTTCCGTTTCGGCCTCGTAGTTTTCGTCCTCAAGCCGCCTTACCGCCTCGTCAAGGAGCCTCACGTACAGATCGAAACCGACCGAATAAATATCGCCTGACTGCTCCCTTCCCAAAAGGTTTCCCGCTCCCCGTATTTCCATGTCCTTCATCGCTATTTTGAAACCCGAACCGAGTTCGGTAAAGTCGGAGATAACTTCCAGCCGCCTCATCGCGACTTCGGAAAGCGCGCGGTCTTCGGGGTAAAAAAGATAGGCGTAGGCGACGCGGTCCGAGCGGCCTACCCTGCCCCGCAGCTGGTAGAGCTGGGACACGCCGTACATGTCCGCCCTGTCTATGATGATGGTGTTCACGTTCGGTATGTCTATGCCGTTTTCAATGATGGTGGTCGACACAAGCACATGAAAACCGCCGTGTATGAAACGGTGCATCACGTCTTCAAGATCGCGGGCATCCATCTGGCCGTGGGCGGTCTCCACCATCATCTCGGGCACAAGGCGTTCTATGGCCATCCTTGTTTCCCGGAGGCTTTCTATCCTGTTGTGAAGAAAAAAGACCTGCCCGCCCCGTTCGGCCTCGCGCCGTATCGCTTCGGCAATGCGCCCGCCGTTCCATTCGCCTATCACCGTTTCTATGGGACGGCGGTTTCTGGGGGCGGTGGCAAGCACGCTCATGTCCCGTATTTTAAGAAGGCTCATGTGAAGGGTGCGCGGTATGGGCGTGGCCGAAAGGCTGAGGCAGTCAACGCTGACCTTGAGTTCTTTAAGCTTCTCCTTGTCCTTGACGCCGAAACGCTGTTCCTCGTCTATTACCATGAGCCCAAGATCCTTAAAGCTCACGTCCCTCTGGATGATGCGGTGCGTCCCCACAAGCAAATCGATTTCCCCCTTCCGCGTCTGCTCCAGAATTTCGCGGACACGGCCCCCCTGGATAAAACGGGAAAGCATCGCTATCTTTACGGGGAAACGCGAAAAGCGTTCGGTAAAATTTTCAAAGTGCTGTTCGGCAAGAATGGTGGTGGGGGCAAGAAACGCCGCCTGCTTTCCCCCCATGATGGCCTTAAAGCATGCCCTCAGGGCGACTTCCGTCTTGCCGTAACCCACGTCGCCGCAGACCAGCCTGTCCATGGGATGCGGGCTTTCCATGTCTTCCTTTATTTCCTCGACACAGCGGAGCTGATCTTCGGTTTCCTCAAAGGGAAAACTCGCCTCGAACATGGTCTGCCATTCGGTGTCCCGGGGAAAGGAGAAACCCGGCGCCTTCCTCCGCTTTGAATAGAGGATGACAAGTTTTTCCGCGAGATCCTCAACCGATTTTTTTACACGGCCCTTGCGGTTTTCCCAGCTTTTGGATCCCATCTTGTCAAGGCGCGGCGGAGATCCTTCGTTCCCTATGTAACGCTGGACAAGGTTCACCTGCTCAATGGGAACAAAGACCACTTCCTCATCAAGATATTCAAGTTTGATGTAATCGCGCTCGTTGCCCAGCGCCCTGATCCTTTCTATGCCCCTGAAAAGCCCTATGCCGTAATTCACGTGAACCACAAAGTCGCCCGGGTTAAGCTCTACAAAGGTGTCTATGGGCGCGCTCCGCACGGTTTTAAGTGAACGGGGAGGACGCTTCCGCCTGCCGAAAATTTCGTTTTCCTGTATTACCATGAGGAGGAGATCCGGAAGGGAGAACCCGGAAGAAACGGAGGCTGCCGTTACAAAAAGGACGCCGCCCGGCTCACTCCGGGTGTCTTCAAGAAGAGCCCTGATGCGCTCCGCCTGCGCCTGTGATTCGGCGGCCACGATGATGGTGTAGCCGCGGGCAAAGAGGGCGGAAAATTCCTCTCTGAGGTAGGCAATGTTGCCGAAAAAACTCCTCGGCGGATCGCAGGGAACGGAAAGGCGCAGGGCCCCCTCCTCCGCTTCTCCCTTGAGTGTCCTGAAGGAAACGCGCCGTTTTACAAGCGGAAAAAGGCTTTTAAAATCAAGGAGTATGCGTTCGGGAAGGGGAACCGCCCTTTCCCCGGAAGTCCGCGTGTAAAGGCTCCGGTATTCCCTTTCAAGGCTTTCCTTCGCGTACAGGAGCCGTTCGCTGTCCATGTAAAAAACGGTCCCGTCCCCGCCTATGTAATCGGTAAGGACCGCGGGTTTTTCAAAGGCAAGGGGATACAGGAGTTCTTCCCCCTCCGCGCGGCGGCGCTCCGAGAGTTCCTCAAGGATGAGCCTTCCGCCCTTTCCGTCTTTCTCCTGGAATTCGGGACAGCGGGCAAGGACGGCGCCCAGGGCCTCTATGCGGTCGCCCGTCCAGACTACTTCGCGCATGGGCCGTATGCGGAGTTCCGGCAATTTTTCCCTGCCCCCCTGATCCAGGGGATCGAAGGCGCGGACGGATTCAACCTTGTCAAAATCAAAAAGAACGCGGCAGGAGGCGCCGTCTCCCATGAGGATGTCCAGCACTTCCCCGCGCAGGGCAAATTCGCCGCGGACCTGGACGCGGGGCACCCGTGTGTAGCCGTAACCGGCAAGGGTCTTCGCCAGGGCAGTGGTATCGATGCCGCCGCCGGGACGGATACGCACAATGAGTTTCCGTATATAGGAGGGAGGCGGCAGGGGGGTTAAAAACGCCCGCAGGGGGGCTATGACAATACACTGTTCCCCGGCGGCAAGCGCGCTTAAAATTCCGGCCCGTTCGCCGAAGACCGCCGAAAGGGGGGACATTTCCCTGTAGGGAACCGTACCCCACCAGGGAAACACCAGCGGGGCAAGGCCCAGAGAATTGAGATCCATGGCGAGGTCGGCCGCTTCGGAATCGGAGGGAACCACAATGAGGAAGGTCCCCGTCCTCTTCCGGGCAAAGGCGGCAATGAGCGCCGCTCCAAGGACGCCTTCGGTTCCTTCAATTTCGAGGGGAAATTTCCCTTCCCGGAAGGCGGAAATACAGGCGGAGACAGCCTTCGAAGCGGCGATTCTGCCGGGAAGCCCAGGAAAGGATAAGGTATTCATCTTAATATACCGATTACTATAATATGGAAACAGGTCTTGTTAAAGATAATCACAACGCTGTCAATCCGGCCTTTCCGTTCCGTGTTTTGGGGGTTTTCCTTGCCTGTCTTTTTCTGGCCTTCCCCGTCTATACGGCGGAACCAGGCGAAGAAAACGTCGCCTTCAGCATACGGTTTTTTGACAGGCGCGTTTACCATGTTGAATCAGAGCCCGTCTATGTACAGATGACCGTCGCCAATAACGGTCCGTCAACCTACCGCTTCAAGCTTGCCGACGAACGGGCCTTTTCCGTCGATTTTGACGTGAGGACAACCGGCAACAGGGGACTCGAACCGGCCGGAAACCTTGTCAGAAAAAGGACGCAAAGCGGCCGCGTGTTCTTCCGCGAAATAGCCGTTGAAAGCGGGGAATCGTTTTCTTTTATAGAAGATCTCCGCGATTACGCGGATCTTCGCGAACCGGGTTCCTTCATTGTTCAGGGAAGAATATACCCGGAACTCTACCGGACGGACGGCGGCGCCGAAAACGAGGCGCTTCTTTCCAACCGCCTTTCGCTTGCTATAAGGCCGCCTGTAATCCCCGGCCCCGAAGGCATCCCCCTGGCGATGGACGAGGAAACAGGCGCCATCCTCGTCCGGGAAAAACTCGCGCCGGACGGGGTGGTGGAATATTTCATCAACGCCCGGCAGAGATCCCAATGGGAAAAATACTTCCTGTACCTCGACGTCGATTCCCTTATTTCACGGGACCCGGCGCGGAACAGGCAGTACCTTGCCGAAAGCGAAGAAGGCCGCAGGCGTATGGCGGACGCGTACCGGCAGGAGGTACAGTCAGGCGGGGATGACATTGCCCTTAGTCCCTCCGAATATACGCTTGAGCGTACCGAGTACGGCGCGCTTGAAGGGACGGTTACAGTACTTGAAAAATTCAGAATGGTTAATTATACCGAACGGAAGCGGTACACCTATTATCTCCGCAGGAGAGATGACGTGTGGACCATCGTCGACTACTCGGTTGTCAATCTGGGGACTGAATGAAGCTGCTTCTGGTGCTGGGTTCGGATGAAACCAGCAGTCTTGTTTCCTCGTACGCCGAACCGCTGGGGTTCAACCTTATCCGCTACCGCTATGTGCCCAAGGCCATGGACAATCTGGAGGAGATTGATCCTGCCGGCATCATCATCAGCGCGAGGGATTTTCCCCGGCACTGGAAGGTCATGGTCCAGTATGTAAGGAGCAGCCGTCCAAAGGAAATCTGCCCCATCATCCTGCTTAAGGACGATCATTTTCCCCTGGAAGAA
This sequence comes from Treponema sp., assembly GCA_031266775.1. Classification (GTDB taxonomy): domain Bacteria; phylum Spirochaetota; class Spirochaetia; order Treponematales; family Breznakiellaceae; genus JAIROE01. The sequence goes on along the minus strand of JAISAQ010000047.1, from coordinate 11,269 downwards.
ACGTCCAAGGCGTTTTTTCTGGGGGTAAGCGGCATCGTCTCCGAAGCCCTTGAGGAAAGGACGGAACTGGACCGCCTGCAGGGCATATTGAGCCGCTACATTCCCCTCGATGAAAAACGGAAGGCACAGCGCCATTATGCCGAAAACTGGAACCGTTTCGGTTTTCTTTTTTCCAACCCAAAGGACATGACCATCATATCGGGCGAAGTTAAAACCATTTCAAGTTCCGGCCTTTCTTTTGCCCCGTTGAATCCAGACATGCTGAAGAACATACGGCTCAACATGGAACTGCGCGAATGCAGCCTCAGGGCGGGAAGCGCCATTCTTTCGCCCGTATGCGTGCTTACCCGCACCGGACTGGTCATATCCTTGCGCTTTGAGTCATTTCCGGAAAACGAACAGGGCATTCTTGACAAATACCTCGAAGGGCTTCCTTTTTTGAAACTGAAAAACACGCTGGAAGAAGAAAAAAAAAAGACGGAAGAAAAAGCCTTCGGACTTGCCGAACACGACGAACGCGCCGAAGAACTTTCCCCTCTGGACTAGCATTACCGCCTATATCGTACCGTCCCAGGTGCCTACTTTTCCCGCCTTCTTCTCTTCGCCGTCAAACCAGCGGGCCGTAACAACCTTTGTCTCGGTGTAGAAGCGGTAGCCGTCCCTGCCAAGACAGTGCAGATCGCCGAAGAAGGAGCGTTTGTGGCCCGAGAAGGGGAACATGCCCACGGGGACGGGAATTCCAACATTGATTCCCACCATGCCGCCGTCCGTGCGCCGGGCAAACTCACGCGCGTAATAACCGCTTTGGGTAAAGATGACAGAACCGTTCGCGAAAGGATTCGCGTTCATGACTTCAAGGCCTTCCTCGAAATTCCTTACCCGCTTTACGCAGAGCACGGGGCCGAATATTTCCCTTTCGCCGCAGGTCATGCCGCCTGTAACATGATCGAGAATCGTGGGACCCATGTAAAAGCCGTTTTCATAACCGGGCACCTTGACGTTCCGCCCGTCAAGGACCAGCCTAGCCCCTTCGTTAATTCCCGTCTGTATCCAGTCTTCCACAAATTTCTTGTGGGCGGCGTTTACCACCGGCCCCATCACCGTGGTTTTTTCATACGCGGGGCCGACCCGTATGTTTTTGGCCTTTTCAACTATAGCGGCGATGAGCCTCTCGGCAATGCTCTCCTGTACGGCGATTACAGGCAGGGCCATACAGCGCTCCCCGGCGCAGCCGAAGGCGGCGTTGACTATACCGGCGGCGGTCCTTTCAAGGGGAGCGTCCTCAAGAACAAGGGCGTGATTCTTGGCTTCGCAGAGCGCCTGTACGCGCTTCCCGTTTCCGGCGGCGGTCTTGTACACATGAAGCCCCACGGATGTCGAGCCGACAAAACTTACGCCCTTTATGTCGGGGTGTTCCAGAAGCAGCTCCGCCTCATTCCGGGAGCAGGTAACAATATTGACAACCCCGTCCGGAAGCCCCGCCTCCCTGTACAATTCGGCGATGCGCAGACATGACTGGGGGGTAAAGGTGGCCGCTTTAATCACTATTGTGTTTCCGCAGGCTATGCAGACGGGCGTCATCCAGCCCATGGGGATCATCGCGGGAAAATTAAAGGGAACGATGCCGGCAAAAACTCCCAGGGGCTCGCGGTACAAAACGGAGTCAAAGCCGCTTGACGCGTCGGCGAGGCTTTCTCCCGTCATGAGCGAAGGCGCGGATATCGCCTGCTCGGTGCCTTCCTTTGCCTTAAGGACATCCCCTTCCGCTTCCTCCCAGGCCTTCCCGTTTTCAAGGGCAACAAGGCGGGTAAGCTCCTCCATGTGCCGTACAACAAGATCGCGCAGCCTGTAGAGCACCTGAACGCGCTTCAAAACGGGCGTGGCGCTCCAGGAGGGAAAGGCCGCCTTTGCCGAGGCAACCGCCTTTTCCACTTCCTCCTTCGTGCAGCAGGGAACCCTGGCTATTATTTCCCCGGTGCTGGGATCATAGGCGTCCGTATATTTCCGCGTCTGCGATTCCACAAACTGCCCGTTGATAAATGGCATTACCGTCTTCGGTCCGCTCATCGTCTTCTCCTTCATCTCCTTAGGCATGCGTTGACAGGCTCATTCGCCCCTTATGTCGGGGTCCGTTATCATGATGTCCCGTATCACCGACACAAGTTCCCCGTAACTTTCCAGAAAAGCGCGCAGAGTCCTCCGCGTTGCGCCGTAATGCTCGAATTCCCCGATCTCCATTCCCCGCTCGTCAAAGGCACGGCGGAAATCGGGGAATTTACTTTCAAGCTCGGAAACGATACCCGGATCGACAGGATCGTCAATGCGGTTCTTTACCTCCACGCCGGAAGCGTTAAATTTCTGCTGCCACTCATAGGGAATCGTCATGGACATCTGGCCGCCTATAAACTGGGACCAGTGAAAATGATTGCGGTACGCGGCGTTGAGAATCCGCGTCCTGTATCCCCGTTCCCTGTAGATCCGGTAGGCCTTCTTTGCCACGGCAACCCCCGCCCATTCCAGGTATCCCGGATCGGTGATGATCCCTTTTTTGGCGGCGATGACCTTGAGCCAGTCGTCAAGGCGCCCGACCATAATCGTGCAGACAGGGCTCATGGACGAAACGTCCTTTCCTTCCTTTTTGCGCCTGTCCATTCCCTTCTCCACCGCCAGGGCGACGGCAACAGCCTGGGGAACGGTAAACGACACCGTCGCGTTTATGCTTACCCCCTGGTACGAAAGCTCCTCCATGGCCGCTATTCCCGCTTTGGTGGCGGGAAGCTTGATGTTGTTGTTGGGATAGAGCGTGTTGAAGTAAAGCGCCTGTTCATAAAGCGCCTTTGCGCTGCGGTAGCATTCAGGATTGGTCTGTATTGAAAGCCGCCCGTTGCGCCCCCCGTTTTTGTCGAAAACGGGCCGCAGGAGTTTCGCCGCGTTTACGGTGATCTCTTCCATTATTTTCCACGCGATTTCATCCTCCGGGGCGGCCGGATTCTTTTCGATAAATTCGGCTATTTTCGGCTTCCACGTTTCAAATTCTTTTTTTAACACCTGTCCCGCTATCGTGGGATTGCTTGTCCCGCCCGTCGCGCCGTATTCAATTGCCGACGACAATTCCGCCTGCGAACACGAATCGTTCCAGAATTCCGTGGGGCTTGTTATTGTCATCTCGTAGAGAGGACCATTTCCCGCGCTGCTCATGATAAAACCTCCTGTATCAGGCGGCCTACAAACCGGCCTTTTCCCTGATATAGTTCCGCGCCTTTAAGGCGTATTCAAGCGGGTTGGCCCTGGCCGGATCCTGTTCGGCTTCCACTACCCACCAGCCTGAATAACGCGCCTTTTTAAGCGCCCCGAAAACCGGCGTAAAATCAAGACTTCCGTCGCCGGGAACGGTAAACACGCCTTCCTTTACCGCCCTGAGGAAAGACCACTTCTCCTTTACCGCCTTCCTGTGAACGGCCGCCCGCATATCCTTGAGGTGAACGTGGCCTATGCGGCTCATCCACCTGTCAAGCACATCCAGATGATCTTCCCCCGAAAAGAGAAGATGCCCCGTATCGTAGAGGAGGCCGACATATTCCGGACTGGTATTTGTCATGAGCCTTTCTATGTCGAAGGCAGTCTGGACGCCCGTTCCCATGTGATGGTGGTAGGCAAGCTTCATCCCTTTTTCGGCGGCCCGTTTTCCCAGCCTGTCAAGGCCGGCGCACAGTTTTTCCCATTCCCCGTCCTCGAACACAGGCCGCCCGGAAAGGACAGGCTTGTCTTCCCCCTGAATGGAAAAGCCCTGCTCGCAAACGCCTATGATTCCCGCCCCCATGGCGGAAAGAAAGTTGCGGTGTTTGATAAACGCCGCCTCCACTTCCCTGTAAGGCTTAACGGTCAAAAAAGAACTGAACCACGCGTTGCAAACGGCAAGGCCCCGCAGGGACAGCGCCATCTTGAGGATCTTCGGATCTTTGGGATACTTGTTTCCCACCTCGCATCCCTCAAAACCCGCAAGGGCCATTTCGCTGACGCACTGCTCAAAGGGAATTTCCCCCCCCAGCTCGGGAAGATCGTCGTTGGTCCAGCCTATGGGGGCAATGGCAAGCCTGACGCTTCCCGCTTTCCCCGTTTTTCTCTTCGCCATGTTTCCCCCGTTTTCCTCGTTTTCCTAGAATTGCCGCGCCTTCGCGGCTTCAAGCGCCATGTCCCGCGCCGCCTTTTCAACTTCGGGATTCGCCGACACCTCCGCGGTGCCGACCCGCCACCAGCTTTCATAACCGTGCGTCATGGTTTTCGCGGCGGTCTTTACGTCGATGACGACAGGCCCCTTCGCGGCAAGGGCCTTCTTTACCGCCTCCGCCAGTTCTCGGGGTGTGCGCGCAGAGAGGCCAAGCGCCCCCCAGCTTTCGCCGTTTTTGGCGTAATCAACCCTCACGGGATCTCCCTCAAGAAGGCCCGTCTTTTCATCCCTTTTTCTCCATTCGTTGCCGAAATGACCAATGCCCTGGCTGTGCTGGAGATTGTCTATACAGTGAAAGCCGGAATTGTCAAGAACTATAACTATTATTTTTATGCCTTCCTGAACCGCCGTTAGAAGTTCGGTGTGGAGCATGGTGTAGGCCCCGTCCCCCACAATGGCGGCAACTTCCTTTTCGGGAAAGGCGATTTTGACTCCCAGGGCCGCGGCCACTTCGTAGCCCATGCAGGAAAAGGCGTATTCCATGTGATAGGTCCCCGGCGTCCTCACGCGCCAGACGCGCTGCATGTCGCTGGGCACGGAACCCGAACCCGACACGACGACCGCGTCCTTTGGGAGCAGCTTCTCGTTGAGATCCCCAAGGACCCTCACCTGCGAAAGGAGGTTCCCCCCGGGAGCCGGGGGAGTCTCCGCGCCATAAAGCGAATCCACCTCCGCCTTCCATTCGTCCCTGACTTCCCCAACGCGCGCGCCCCATAACGAGCGGTACCCCGAAAGAAGCGGGATTAACGCTTCAAGCGTCAGTTTTACATCGGCGGTCAGGGGCTCCCCGTTCATCTTGTACGCGTCAAAGGGAGACACGTTGATCCCCAAGATACGGCATTCGGGATTTTGAAAGAGCCATTTTGAACAAGTGGTAAAATCCCCGAGCCGCGTCCCCGCGGCGATAACAAGATCCGCCTCCCTGGCGATGCGGTTGGCCGCGAGAGAGCCGGTGGAACCTATTCCCGACAGGTTAAAGGGATTGTCCCAGGGCACCGTTCCCTTTCCTCCCTGCGTTTCGGCAAAGGGGACCTGAAAGGCGGCGCAGAATTTTTCCAGGGCGTCCCCCGCGCCGGAATACCGCACGCCGCCGCCCAAGATAACAAGGGGCTTCTTCGCAGCCCTTATCATCGCGGCGGCCCTTTCAAGCTGGCCTTTGGAAGGAATGCGCCTTTCAATGTGATGAATCCGCTTGGCAAGAAATTCTTCCGGGTAATCATACGCCTCGCCCTGAACGTCCTGCGGAAGGGAAACCGTTACCGCGCCTGTCTGTGAAGGATCGGAGAGAACCCGGAACGCGTTGATGAAAGAGGTCATGAGCTGTTCGGGCCGCTGGACCCTGTCCCAGTAACGGCTGACCGCCCTGAAGGCGTCGCTTGCGGTATTGGTATAATCGGAGGGAATCTCTATCTGCTGCAGCACCGGATCGGGCTGGCGGGAGGCAAAAACATCGGAGGGAAGAAAAAGCACGGGTATGTGATTGGCCGTGGCCGTTCCCGCGGCGGTAACCATGTTGAGCGCGCCGGGGCCTATGGAACTGCACACCGCCATTATTTTTTTCCGGTTGTTCTGTTTGGCAAAACCGATGGCGGCGTGCCCGGCGCCCTGCTCGTTTTTCGCCTGATAAAACCTGAGGGATCCCTTTCCGCCGGCAAGCGCCTCCCCGAAGCCAACCACCACCCCGTGCCCGAAGATCCCGAAAACGCCGTGAACGAATTTGGTTTCTTCGCCGTCCGACTCGACATACTGATTGTCCAGAAACCGCAGCGCCGCCTGGCCTGTGGTCAGCCTCACTTTCTTTCCCATAACTCCTCCCTATTTTTTGGGCCGCCAGATCGCTTCCTCCGGCCCCATGACCCACGTGTGTTCTTCGATAAAAAAGGGCGTACCTGTTTCCGGCCCGTAATGGGCGCCTTCGATGTGGCGGATAATCCACAGATACCACATCGCGTAGCCGGGGGCGGTTACCTGGGGATGAACCTCGCCTTCGCGGATAAGAATGGTGTCCCTGTCGTGTATGATATAGGGGGTATCTCCAATGGCGGTAAGGCCGAAACCGCCTTGAGGAAGAAAACGGTAATGGTAAATTTCCGGCTGGGGATGGTGATGCGGCGGGTAACTTGACCACCTGCCGGGAAGGCCTATGACTTCCCCAATGACAAGGTTCGATTCACGGCGGCTGGTGTCGTCGAATATGGTCCTGACAACACGGGTCGACGTTTCCAGCATGGTCCCTTCCCCCCGGAATTCGCTACGGCATTCTTCGGGGGTAAAAAGCCGGGGAAGGAAAGGCTTCGCGTTATCCGTGGCGGCGTAAAAAAATTCCGCCCCCGCGCCTCCGGCCTCAATCCGTACCCGGCACGCGGGAGGCGCCGAAAGGCAGAAGGGGGAAGAATCAAAAAGATCCGCCCTCGCAATTTCCGCGCGTTCATACACGCCGGTCCCGCCCGGCGCACCTTTCTTTTCCCACTGAATCACCGCGCTTCCCGAGCCCAAAAGAAACACCCGCTCGTCGGTTTGGGAATCGCTTTCCCACCCGCCGCCGGGGGCAAGAACAAGCACGCCGAAATCCATGAGCATGTCCGCCGTTGCCCCGCTCCGGGGGGAAAGAGGGGTGTACCCCCTGTTAAAGGGCGGCCTGTGGCTTATCTTCATACATACGCTCCTTGTGGTACATTGCGGGGCCCTACATGATCTCGGCAAGTTTTACCGGGCGGTTTTCCCTGAGGGATTTTCCGGCGGCCATGGCGATGTACACCGCCTCAAGCCCGTCTTTCCCGCCAACCGGCACGGCTGTACCGTTTTTTACGGCGTCAACAAAATCCCTGACCTCATCGGCAAAGGCGGCGTTGTACCGTTCCAGAAAAAACCACGTGGGCTTTTCACAGACAACCCCGTCAGCGGTACTCGTTACCGAAGTGTCCGCCAGATCGTTTTCCACCCTTATGCATCCTCTGTCGCAGTGGACCTCTGTCCTTTGATCGTACCCGTAACGGGCGGCCCGGCTGTTGTCGATGATCCCAAGCGCGCCGTTTTCAAATTTCAGCATAACGGCCGCCGTGTCCACATCCCCGTATTGTTTGTAGTTTTGATCGATAAGGACAGCTCCCCAGGCGCTTACCTCGGTGACTTCGCTTCCGGCAAGATAGCGGGCCATGTCAAAATCGTGTATGGTCATGTCCATAAAAATACCGCCTGAAACGGCGATATAGGAAAGGGGCGGCCCCTCAGGATCGCGCGAAGTTATTTTGACGATATGGGGCTTCCCGAGTTTTCCCGACGCTACCGTATCGTGCACTTTCCGGTGATTGTGATCAAAGCGGCGGACAAAACCCACCTGGAGTTTCACTCCCGCCTTGTCTACCTCATCCAGCGCTTCCCGTATGAGCCTGACATCGGTGTGAACGGGTTTTTCACAGAAGATATGTTTGCCGGCCCTTGCCGCCTGTACGATAAATTCCGCGTGAGTGTCGGTGGACGAACAGATGAACACCGCGTCAATGTCCCTGTCCTTCCAGATCTCTCCGGGATCGTCATACACCTTTTTGACGCCGTTTTTCGCGGCCCACAGGCGGTGTTCGCCGTCAAGCCGTATGTCGGCCACGGCCTCAAGGCGGGCCCCCGGCACCAGGCGGGCGATATTGTCCCCGTGCAGCTTCCCTATTCTGCCGGCCCCGATAAGGCCTATCGCAAGTTCATCCATAACGTACCCCTCCGAGACAAACCGCTACCGCGCGTCTTGTAGCCTGTAGCCGTTTCCTTCCGAGTGTACCGTGCCCACAGCGGGATACACAAGGTGCATGCCCGCGACAGGAATTCCGTTTGCCGCAACATACGAAAGGATGCGTATCCGCGACATGGCCGCTTCCGCGGGATCCGTATCGTAGGTAACGGAAATGGCGGGCATGGGAAACTGTATCTTCTGGACATGCATGAGATCCCCCCAGATGAGGAGTTTTTCTCCCCGCGATTCAAGGAGGAAAACGGTGTGCCCGGGCGTATGCCCAAAAGCGGCGGCGGCCTTTATCCCCGGAAGAATTTCCAGGGCGGTTCCTCCCAGTTCTCCGGGACGGAAAACCGTCACCTTTCCGCCGTAGGGGGCAAGGGCTTCGACAGCCCCCCGGTTCAGGTTGGTCTTTGTCCAGAAGTCCCTTTCCTTCTCCGCCAGGTACACCCCGGCGTTGGGGAAGAGCGCCTTTCCGTCTCTGGCAAGACCCCCGATGTGATCCCCGTGCATGTGGGTAATGAGCACCGCGTCAACCTGTTCGGGATCGACGCCCAGGGCCTGGAGGTTGTCAAAAAGGGCCGCGCCGAATCCGGTGTCGACAAGGACAACGCGGCCGGGAGCCTTTATAAGGAAGGCGTTGGTTTCCGACTCAAAACCGCCCTCAAGGTAGCGCTCCACACCGGCGGGCGGCGGATCTATAAGCACCCCCGGCCTCCCCGGCCCCCGGTTTTCCACAAGCGTATAGACCTCGAAGTCCCCCGTCTTCCAGGCGAAAACAGTTTCATCCGCCCCCAGAGGAAAAGTCATGATCCCCAAAAGACACAACACCGCGTTTTTCATTGGTACCTCCGTATCTTTGCGCGTCACAAGCGGGAATCAGTATACCGCATTTTTTCACAAAAACAAAGCGGCGGCGGGAAACTGCCGGGTTTGGAAGAATTTTTAACCACAACGAACCTTCGGTTCGCCTTCACGGACAAAACGGACTTTTTGTTTCAAGCCTCTTTTGTCCGTGTTGGTCTGTGTCTGTCTGTGGTTGTTTTGAATTCGAAATGCAATCACAGACCTTCATGTACGGGTCGTCCGGCAGTTACGGTATAATAGCCGTTACTATATCCCCGAAATTGCCTTTGACGCCTTCGCGCCCGATTTCCCAGCGGCCTGCCATGTAGATGCGCCTGCCCCGTTCGTGTTCCTGAAATTCGAGGGTGAGGGGGCTTTTGGTGTCAAAGGACGAATTGACAAGCTCCCCCTCGATGTCCAGAGGCGGCTTGTCCAGCAAGGCCCAGCGTACCTCGACGCCGTGCACGTCGGCGGGTTTGCCCCGGTGTTCACTACCCTTGTCCCGGTAGGGGACCACAATCTGACGGGGAAGGCCCGCCCTGGGTTCCAGTTCCGGCACCGTGGTGGGCGCGGGGATATGGGGCCGCCGGGGTTTGGGGTTATGGATGCCCATCTCTTCCCGCTCGGCGTCGGTCACCTGTTTCCACATGAGCCATTGGCCTATGAAGGGGCGGATGACGGCCTCCGCCGCGGAGCGGGCCTCGTCCTTGACCAGGGTCTCGGCGGGAAGGTGGGGCTTGAGGGTAGGCGCGTAGGCGTTGTACCAGTCCGCGTAGGCAGCGGCCAGCAGGGTTACCTCCGCCGCGGGGATGTGGGTCCACTCCGGGGTGCCGCCCGTCGTCTTTTGGTTTACGTACTGGATCAGGTTCTTGAACCAGACGTTAAATTCCGCGTCGTTGGAAGGGATATAATCCCGGTTTTTGGCCATATACTGCTCCTTGTATCGTATTCCGTACCCTTGGGGGACGGTCTTGTACCTGTACGCAACGATTCCGTACATGTACAAAACGGTTCCGTACATGTACGGAATGGTCCTGTATCTGTACGAAATGATTCTGTACTTGTACGGAATGGTCCTGTACTTGTACGGAACGGCGCCAGGCGTCCCTGCGCTGCCGAAAAAATAGTGCCCGGTGCCGGTTGTGGTGGTGCGGTTATGTTATGAACCAAAAACGGCGCCAGTCACCCTTGCGCTCCAGTCCCATAACTACACTTACGCCTGGCGTCCTTGACGACCGGCCGCAAAGCTCAGACGAACAGTTTTTCTCGAGTTATCAAACTGTCTGCCAAGCTCAATTATTTCTTTATTGGACAATTTAGACATCAAAGGAGTACCGCCATTATATATATCGAGTATAGCTTCGTACACAGTATCATTCATACCTTGCTGGTTAATTTTATCAATTCCTATAAAAAACTTACTATCTTCTACACGGAAATTATGGGTATTTTCTATAACCATTATCGGGCTGGTATTCATTTGTTTAAAGTAAATAAGGTTTCCATCTATAGAAAGATTATCATTAATCCACTCTAAGGCCCCTTCTATATCAGCCTTATTCGCCAACCCCGTAGTATCCTCAACCCGTATTTGCTTGCCGCCAAGGGAAACATTATAGGCCACTTTGCAGTCGCAATTAAAACCACCACAGCACGGCATGCTTGTGCCCGGGTTATGAAATGTCCCATTCGGACAAGTGCACACTTGCGGTATTACCATCGGGCTTGCATCGTCGCTGCATCCCCCAACCAGTGCGGCCACGCCCACAACCCCCGCCGCGATCTTTGCCTTCGCGGATCCCGATAACTGTGGAAATACGGATTTCTTTGCCGGTTTTTCCTGTTCTTTTACGAACAACGGGCTCTTTTTGCCATTTTTAGTTCCTTGTCGCATGACACCGCGGCCATACCGCCGGACAGCGCCGCCACACCAGTTGCTTCCGCCCCGAAATTCCGTACCGCCGATTGTAATAACCTTGTCATCTGTAACTCCTTTGGTAATTTATTTGTGCCGAATAAAAATGGCGCCTGGCACCCCTGCAATGCGCATCCCTTGTTACGCGTTGCCGTATACGCGGGATCTGCTGTTCGCGGCGATTTGCTTCGCGTTCCGGCTTCTTGTCCGTTCGAGCTGTCTCCACAGTTCGTTTTTCTGCGGCGCCTGAATTGCATCGGCCATACGGATATTGGAATCAGGGGCTTTCATTGAAATCCCCTCTGCGGTCCTCATATCCGCTGAAATAGCTGTTATGCGATTCTTTAGTACTAGGATAATATCAGTGCTGGTAGCACCATTAATATTAACAGAGATTATATTCCCCTTTGATATAATTTCGCCATCTTTCGTATTAGTATCTCATGTTACGCAAAAGGGAAAGGAAATGATATACTGAGAGAATGGACAGGGATTTATTAGATTTATACAGTGACTATCTTTTATGCAGCAGCAGGCAGACAACGGCGACCGGTTT
>JAISAQ010000002.1 GCA_031266775.1 Treponema sp. | reverse complement strand
CCCCCCCCCCCCCCCCCCGGAGCACACTGAAAACAATGAAAAACATTTTTCCAGCTACTACACCCTTCCCGAATACGGGGAAATACCGCCCAACGGCAGGACAATTCTTATCTTCCGCCAGCTTCTTGATTTCGCGCGGAAGAACTGTTACTCGGACAGGCTTCCGGATTACGCGCTGAGCCTTTTGGCTATGGAAATTTCCCAGGAATTCATCGAAACCCGCTTTCATGACAAAAACAGGAAACTCAATCCAAAAATGGAAAAGATCGTCGAATGGATACGGGTCAATTACAATCTTCACATAAGCATGCAGGAAATCGCGAAAATTTTTTCCTATAATCCCGATTATCTTTCCACCGCCTTTCGCAGATACACAGGCTACCCCCTGGTCAAGTACATTACCATGGTGAAGATCTCCAACGCCAAAAAAATGCTTCTGGGCACGGGAGAAGGGATCAAGGAAATTGCCTACAAGGCGGGTTTCGGCGACGAGAAGACATTCATGAAGCGGTTCAAGCAGATTGAAAACATTACCCCGACTACCTACCGGAACGCCTTTAACCGCGTCAAGATTGTCAAATGAGGCTGTCCCGCGTACAGGCTCATTCCTTCTTCTTCACCGGAAAATACACCGTATAGGGTTCATAGCCGATGCGGTAAAGCGGGATGAAGCGTATATTTTGCGCCTGCCCTGTGGTCTTGAAGTTGTCCGTCCATACGCTCCATTCCCGCTCGTTGCAGGCGGTAATGAAATCTTCGGGCCCTGCGGGATCTCCTTCAAGGCGGATTTCCTTGTCGCAAAGGCCGGCAAGCGTTACAGGTCCATAGAGAAAGGCATTCATGTCTTTTCCGCCGGGGAGGGGCCAAGCGGTGATTCCCCGCCCAAATTCCAGCGTAACGGCGTCACTGGTCCAGGTTCTTTCAAGGGATATCCAGCCGTCCCTGTTCCGCGCCGCCGTCTTTTCACCGTTGACATACAACACGGGCTCCCCTTTTACCCACCAGGGAATACGCACCCTTAGTTCAAAGGCAGCCTGGTTTTCCGTACTTACCGAAAGGACCGTCCTCTGCATTCCCGGATTACGGGGCCAGGCGGCGGGGATTTCGTTCACCCTCTGTATGCCGGTAACGGAGTCCGAAAAAAAGTCCTTCCCCGCAAGGGTATCGATGTGCTGCCGTATTCTTACCGGAACTCCGGCAATGTCGCAATCCATGGCGGAATCAAAAAACTGCGCAACGGCGATACCCGGCCCTCCGGCGGAGCGGTAGTAGATCCCCCGGTCCAGGGAAGCGTTCGCCTGCACCAGCGTTCCGTGACAGCAAAAGAAATCCTGTTTGGACGGGGGCGTGCCCGCGCTGCTCCAGGCCTTCTGGCTGCCGGGTCCAAGGGGAAGGAAGTAGGTCAAAAGACCCGTATCAGGCCATGGGGAGCTAAAGCCGTGGGTAAAGTGCCCGCGCCAATACCCCTGGGCAAAGATACCGTTATAAAGATTTTGTTCCCAGTAGTCGGCGTACTCTTTTTTCCCTGTGGCCCGCAAGAGGAAATCCGCAAGACGCATCATGTTATACACAGTGCAGTGTTCCTGGTTCTTGTCCCCAAGCCTCGCGGCAAGATCCATCTTCGGCGTCCATATTTCGCCAAGGGTCTGCCCTCCCGTGGCGAACTGCCCCCGGAGCGTCACCGCGCATTTCCAGTATGCCTCCGCGATGCGCAGCCACGTTTCCTCCCCGGTCGCCTCCCAGGCCGCGGCGGCCCCCAGAACTTCGGGAATAGTGGTGTTGGCGTGCATATTGGTCAACACGTCTTCCCCGCGCAGCAGAGGCTCAAAGAGCCGCCCCCGGCGGTACCTTTCCATCAGGACAAGAAAATCCTTCCTTTCGGTGATGCCGTAAAGCAGCGCCCATATTTCCAGCATGCCGCCTGTTTCGACATCAAGAATATCGTCCATCTCCTCCCGGCTGAATTGGGCCGTCCAGCGGAGAAACCATTTTGACCAGGAGAGGGCTATTTCCAGGGCAAGGGAATTGCCGGCGTAACGGTACATGTCAACCAGGCCCATAAAGGTCTTGTGTATCGTATAATGGGGGGCCCAGACCTTTTTTCCCCCGGCAATATGGGCAAGGTACTTTTCCGGTATGGAGGCCGCCCATTCGCCGCCGTTGGCTTTCTGGCAGCGGGCAAGCTCCTCCACAATGACATCCGCCCTGGCCTTCATCTCCAGGTCCCCCAGGGCGGCGCTGTACATGGCCGCCGCGGAAAGCCAATGACCCAGAAAATGGCCGCGAAGCTGGCTGGTTGGAAATTCCCAGCCCCCGTGTATTTTTCCGGTATCCAAAAAAGGCCCGCCGTCAAGCGCCGCCTCGCCCCGGTAAGAGAGAAGCAGCGCATCGCTGTCCAGGCTTAACAGATAACGCCGGTTTTCCCGCCGTTTCTCGTCAATGATTTTTTCGCTTACTTCCACATGGGAACGCCCGATTTCATTGTAGTACATTGAAAAATCATAGGGCGGTGAACTTTTTCGCCGCAAGGGCCGTATAATAGAAATGGTGGGGGAAATCTATTTTCGCCCGATGTGAAACGGACGCCGCAAAACTACCCACGCGAACCGCAAAGCTCCGCCTGCATTCGCCCCCCGTGAAGTCTCACGTAAAAATCTGACCGAAAACCGGAAAAATCTCACGTTAAAATTCTGACCATGGTTTTTACCTGTCAGTATTTTTGCGCACTCTGGAGCAGTTGGTCAACCGCCTTATCCAGAGCGTCCTGGAGACGGACAATGTTCAGCCGCTTCCGCTGTGCCGTAAGCCGGTCCTTTACTTCCTGCGGGACATCACCC
>JAISAQ010000001.1 GCA_031266775.1 Treponema sp. | reverse complement strand
CCGTTAATCAGGCCGGAAAGGACATCCGCGAAGATCCGTTCGGTTTCGGCCAAATTATGGAATTGTTCCGTCCGTTCGATGAAGCGGCTGTTGTCTAAAAGCTGATCCAGGAGAATGGCGAGGGTTTTGTCGATAAAACTTACATCCTCCAGCGCTTTTTCCAGGAACAGATCCGGATCGGTATCCAGGAGGAGCATATCCCGGATTATTCTGATCCGGGTGTTAATGATGAAGATGGAATCCTCAAAGTTAATACGTTTATTCATACTCACTATATCGGCTTTATCCGGTTTTTATTGAACAATCTGGCTGTGTCTGTCAACGGTAGCGCGGAGACTTGACAGATCTTTCCAATGTGCGCCATATATAATAGTAGTGTTATGTGAGCCTGTTGTTAAAAACCACGGGCTGTCAAATATCAGAGGAGGATTCTATGCCAAAATGGCTGGAAGACGCGGTTTTTTACGAGATTTATCCCCAGTCCTTTTTAGACGCCAATGGGGACGGAATCGGGGATTTTGAAGGGATAATCCGAAAACTCGATTATATCAGGAATTTGGGCTGCAACGCTTTGTGGATCAACCCCTGTTTTGATTCGCCGTTCAAGGATGCGGGCTATGACGTGCGGGACTATAAAAAGGCCGCTCCCCGCTACGGCACAAACGACGATCTAAAACGGCTCTTTACGGAAGCCCATACGCGGGACATGCGGGTGCTTCTGGACCTGGTGCCGGGGCATACCTCGGAGGAACATCCGTGGTTCATTGAAAGCGCCAGGGCCGAACCCAAAGCGTACCGGAACCGCTACATCTGGTCGGACAACTGGATATACTGGGGTAATTCGGCAGTCCGTTTTGTGGCCGGGGAAGCGGAACGGAACGGGGTGTACGTCATCAACTTTTTCAAATGCCAGCCCGCGCTGAATTACGGCTTTCTGCGTCCCGCCGAGCCCTGGCAGCTTCCGGTGGATCATCCCGATTCCATCGCTACCCGCGAGGCTTTGAAGGACATAATGCGTTTCTGGATGGATGCCGGATGCGACGGGTTCCGGGTGGATATGGCCGAGTCCCTGGTTAAAAACGACGATGAGAACAAGAGCGGTACCGCCGCGCTATGGCGGGACATCCGGGCCATGCTTGACGCCGGTTACCCGGAGGCCGCCCTGGTGTCGGAATGGAGCCATCCCGACCGTTCCCTTAAAAATGGGTTCCACATGGATTTTCTCCTTGATCACGAGGGGGGCGGCTACCGGAGCCTGGTGCGGGACTGCGCGTTTGACCGGGGCGGCCGCCTTACGGCGGACGCGAGCTATTTCAAGAAGGATAGTACCAGCGACATTACCCGGTTTTTGGGGCAGTATATGCCCTGGTACGAAAACACCAAAAACGACGGGTACATCAGCCTGATCACCGGCAACCACGACACGCCCCGGATAAGCCGGAACCTTTCGCCCCGGGAACTGGCCCTGTTTTATGGAATGGCCTTTACCATGCCCGGGGTTCCCTTCATCTATTACGGGGACGAGATAGGTATGCGGTATCTCAACCTGCCTACCAAAGAAGGGGGCTATACCCGTACCGGTTCCCGGACCCCCATGCAGTGGAACGGGGGCAGGAACCTCGGTTTTTCCGAAGCCCCGGCGGGCGAACTCTACCTTCCGGTGGATTCCTCCCCGGACGCCCCTACTGTGGAAGCCCAGGAAAAGGACCCGGATTCCCTGCTCAACACCGTCAAAGCCCTGTTGAAGCTGCGGCACACCGAGGGGGATCTGCAATCCAAACCGAACCTGGAGATTCTCTCCGCCAAAAAAGGCAGCCGCCCGGTGGTATACCGCCGGGGTTCCTTTGTCATGGGTCTGAATCCATCCGCCGAAGATGCGCGGATCACCGGGCTTCCGGTCTCAAACCGGGGAACCGGCGTATTCTCCATCGGGAACGGCAGCCTAGAGAAGGGAACCTGTACGCTGGGGCCGCAGAGCTTTGTTGTCTGGCGGGTTTAATTCCCGAACGCGCCCAGATGCTCGAGCAGTATCCTGATCCCGATACCGATGAGGATGAGCCCTCCCAGCATTTGGGCGCCCCGTTCAAGCGCGAGGCCGATGCGCCGCCCGAATTCAAACCCCGTAAGGCACACCGCAAAGGTGACGCCGCCTATAACCGCCGCAGGCGCCCAAATGCCTTGGTTCAGCAGGCTAAAAGACAGGCCCACCGCCAGGGCGTCTATGCTGGTGGCCGCAGCCAGGGTTAAGAGCACCCTGAGGTTGCGGATATCCGCAGCCCGCTTCCCGCAGGGTTCCCGGCTTGCCGGTTCGGAAGTACCGGAAGTGGCCGCCCCGGGCTTGCGGGCTTCCCGCGCAGTTTCTTGCCCGGCTTCCCGGATCATCTTGCCGCCGATGAAGGCCAGGAGCCCGAACGCTATCCAGTGATCGACGGCCTGAATATACGCAGTGAAGGTTTTTCCCAGAAACCAGCCGGCGACGGGCATGATAAACTGAAAGATGCCGAAGAACAGGGATGCCCGGACCGCGTGAAAACACCTGAGTTCCCGGATGGCGATGCCCGAACAGACCGATACCGCAAAGGCGTCCATGGAAAGGCTCAAGGCGATAAGAACGATGGAAAGCATAGGGGGTAGTCTAATACCTTCGGTAGGTATCCGCAAGCGGGCGGTTTCCACTATTGTGCAGCGTTTGGAATGTATCAAAAAGCAGAAAAAACTTGTTGAGAAACAATTGGAAGAACTAAAAGATTATGCGGAACTTTTGGACTACAAAGAATGGTATTATGAAATGGCGGCTGCGGCCGGGACAACGGAAATACAGACAAATTGCATAATTGCCAAACGTATTATGCCCAGAATCATAAAATAAGACGCGCGGCAGAGCGTGAACCTGCGGTTCCTTCCCCGCGCAAGCAGGTTCTTGGGTATGAACCCCTCGGCTACGAATCAAAAAACGGAATGAATTCCCGCTTTTTCCGCATGAAATTACCTTCGTACCCAGGCACCAGGCATCTTGAAAATCACCGCAAAGGAGGATACACTTTTTCCATGCTGCTTGCTGTCAATTTTCCGTCGTGGCTTAAACCCGAGATAATTCCCGGCCTGCCTTTCCGCTGGTACAGCGTCATGTATATTGTCGCCTTTGCCGTTGCCTTCTTCCTTTACCGGCGGCAGATACGGGAACGGCGTTTTCCCATGACCGATGATGATCTTTCGTCCCTGTTTCTCTGGGGCATAGCGGGCCTTCTTTTGGGCGCGCGTATATTTTCCACGCTGGTTTACGAGCCGGGCGATCTGTACCGCAGGCAGCCTTGGCTTGTGTTCTGGCCGTTTCAAAACGGTAAATTTACCGGGCTCATGGGGATGAGCTACCACGGCGGTGTTCTGGGCGGCGTTCTGGGCATCCTTGTATGGTGCGCGGCAAAACGCCGCGATCCAAGAGAAATCGGCGACATGTACGCGGCGAGCATTCCCCTGGGCTATACCTTTGGAAGGCTGGGAAATTTTATCAACGGGGAATTGTACGGGCGCGTTACTTCCGGGCCTTTGGGGATGATCTTTCCCGGCGGCTGGGTAACCACGCAGAATCCCTACTGGGACGACATTGCCGGCGCCGCGGCGCTCATGGGAATTTCCCCGTCGCGCGGAATAGTAAATCCGCCCCGTCATCCTTCGCAGTTGTACGAGGCTCTTTTTGAAGGGGTTATCCTCTGGCTTATTGTGTGGTTCTGGAGGAACCGGAAACCGTTCAAAGGTTTTCTTATCGGCCTTTACTTTGCCGGTTACGGGATTTTCCGCTTCTTTATTGAATATTTCCGGGAGCCGGACGAAGATTTGGGCTACCGTATTGAATTTGTCAAAAGCACGGTTTCTCAGGCTTTAAGCCACCCGCCGCTGAGTTTTTCCACAGGACAGCTGCTTTCCTTCGGCATGATCGTGCTGGGCGCGGCGTGGCTCGTCATTGCGCCGCGCATTCCCGGCGGCGCGCCTGTGAGGCTGTATCCGGGGCCGGATGAAAAAGCGGCTGCGGGTAAAAAGCCGGCGGCGGAAGGCAAAACTGACGCCGGGCGGAACAGGCGGCGCAGGCTCAGAAGGAAACTCCGGTAATGCGCTATTACAGCACGCGAAGCAGGTCCGGCGGGGTTTCCTTTGCGGAGGCGGCCCTTGCGGGCCTTGCCCCGGACGGCGGGCTTTTTGTTCCGGAGGAAATTCCCCCGTATCCTGATACGGTAAGAAAAAGCCTGGGGAGCATGAATTACCGCGACACGGCCCTTGAAACGATAAAGCCCTATGTAAAAGCCGACATACCGGCCGCGGATCTTGAGGACATGATCCATTCGGCGTATCCCTTTGGCGCGCCTCTTGTTTCCGCCGGAGACAGACTTGTGCTGGAGCTCTTCCATGGTCCCACCGCGGCCTTCAAGGATTTCGGCGCCCGTTTCATGGCGCGGGCCTTCGCGTTTTTCCGCCGCGGCGAAGACAAGCCGCTGCGCATCCTTGTCGCCACTTCGGGCGATACAGGCGGGGCGGTTGCCGACGGCTTTTTCGGCGTACCGGGAATATCCGTTACCGTTCTGTATCCAAAGGGAAGGGTTTCGCCCTTGCAGGAACGGCAGATAGCCGGGCTTGGCGGCAACATTTCCGCGCTGGCGGTAGAAGGGAGTTTCGACGATTGCCAGCGGCTCGTAAAGGCCGCCCTTGCGGACGGGGCCCTGCGGAAACGCACGGCCCTTTCTTCGGCCAATTCCATCAACGTGTCGCGGCTCATTACCCAGGCGGCCTATTACGCGGCGGCGGCGGGCAGGGCTGCCGCCGGCAGGACCGACCCCGACGGGGAAGCGACGCCGCGCGTTTGTGGCGCGCAAAAACAGGCCGCGCCGTCCGTGGTTTCAGGGCCGGTGATTTTTTCCGTTCCGTCGGGAAATTTCGGCAACCTTACCGCCGGCCTTTACGCCATGAAGATGGGCGCGCCCATCGCCGCCTTTATCGCCGCAACCAACGTCAACCGGACCGTTCCCGATTATCTTGAAAACGGCAGTTACCGTCCGCGGCCTTCAGAGGCAACCATTTCCAACGCGATGGACGTGGGCGCCCCCAGCAACTTCGAGCGCATGACCGCGCATTTTTCATGGGAACAGATGCGGCGCGCCATAAAGGGAATCGCGGTTACCGACGACGAGACACGCGGCGTCATTGCAAAAGTCCGCCTCAGCTCAGGCTATTTTCTCGATCCCCACAGCGCCGTAGGATGGGAGGCGGCGGACAAGGCAAGAGAATCGCTGCCGGAAGGAAGCCCCCTTGCCGTTCTTTCGACAGCGCATCCGGCAAAATTCGCAGACGTGGTGGAGCCCCTTACCGGTGCTGTCCCCATGCCGGCGGTTCTTGCAAAGGCCATGGAACACAGGGCCTCTTTCCGCGTCATACCCGCGGATGTTTCCGCGCTGCTGGATCTCCTGTAGGAACAAGCCCCTTCCCTCCGGGCCGCGGTTTTTCCGCCCGGCCAGTAATGCAGGCGGAAGCGCCGATCAGGCTTGCTGCGGTTTTTCCGCGCCGCGGCCCGGATTCCGTTTTCCCGAAATCCCGTCTATGCTGACGCCCCACACGGATGTTGCGGCAAGGCCCCGCGCCGCCTCCGTTTCAAAGGCCGCCATGTTTGCCGGGGTGTGCCGTTCGCACAGAAGGCGGAGGACGCGCATTTTTTCCCCGTCCCCGGTAATCTCGCGGGCTTTTCCGAAGACAACGGCGGATTCATATTCCACGGTGAAATTGTCGGGCGGCTCCCGGGTGTCCCCGACACAGACAAGGCACACCCGGCTGTCCCTTGCAAGGTTTTCAATCTTGCGGCCCTCGCGGGCGCAGTGGAAGTAGACCTCTCCGCCGTCCCGTACTATGGAAAGGGGCGTCCCGTAGGGCGAAAGATCTTCGTTCACCGTCGAAAGGACGGCATAGACACACTTGTCAACTACGGCCAGGGCTTCTTCGGCGGAAATTTCCCTGTCTTTTCTTCTCATTGGTTTCATGACGAAAAGTATGACAATACAAAAGGAACGTGTCCATTGACGCGGGGGAAACATGCGGATTATAACAAACCATGATACGTCCGGTGCGCCCTGAAGACGCCGCCGCGATCTGCGGCATCTACAATTACTATATAAAGAACACGGTTATTACCTTTGAGGAAGAGCCGCTTGATCCTTCCGAAATGGAACGGCGCATCGGCGCCGTTACCGCCAAATACCCCTGGTTTGTCCGCGAGGAAAAGGGCGGCATTTCAGGCTACGCCTATCTAAACGCCTACCGGGACCGTTCAGCCTACCGTTTCGCGGCGGAACTTTCCATCTACCTAAGGGAAGACAGGCAGGGCGAAGGCATAGGGACAGAGCTTCTGGAACATCTTCTGGAAGCGGCCCGGAAAATGAAACTCCACACGGTTGTTTCGGCCGTTACCCTGCCTAACGAGCGGAGCGTGGCCTTGCAGGAAAAATTCGGCTTTACGCCGATCGCCTGTTTCACTGAGATCGGTTTCAAGCACGGGAGGTGGCTTGATGTCGGCTATTGGGAGCTTGTTGTAGACTGAAGCCGCCCGCCTCCTGGAGCGCGCCTTAACCTTTCTCCGTTTTTCCGGTATAGTGGCGCAACGTTTAAAAAAAGGAGGCGCAATGATAATAGGCATAGACATAGGCAGTACCACCACCAAGGCTGTCTCCGTAGAAAACGGAAAACTTGTAAAGAAGATCAAAACCCGCGCCGCCGAC
This sequence comes from Treponema sp., assembly GCA_031266775.1. Lineage (GTDB taxonomy): Bacteria > Spirochaetota > Spirochaetia > Treponematales > Breznakiellaceae > JAIROE01. The sequence goes on along the minus strand of JAISAQ010000001.1, from coordinate 6,236 downwards.
GCGGTAACGTCCGCTACCGGGGCCTTTGGAAAGCTTGTTCTTGAAAACGGCATCAGGATGTCCGACATTGAAGGGATCATTATTACCGGCGCGGGATCGTCAAAGCTGGGCGCGGAGATTTTCGGAATCCCGGCGCGGCGGGTAGACGAGATCACCGCCATAGGCATAGGGGGAATGTTCCTTTCGGGAAAGGATCATATCATCATCGCCAATGTGGGAACCGGTACGGCGATCATCGAGGCGGAAGAAGGCAGCATTGTCCACCTGGGCGGTTCCGGCGTCGGAGGCGGCACCGTTCAGGGGCTTGCCAAAAAACTTCTCCCCGTATCCGATTTCAGCGGAATCATGGCGCTCGCGGCGGGGGGAAACCTGAAGCAGGTGGATCTACTGCTGGAAGACATCATGGACACGCGCCTTAGCTTTCTGGACGGAGAGACTACCGCGAGCAATTTCGGCAAAATGCTCGATTCCGCCGCTCCGGGCGACATTGCCAGGGGCCTTTTAAACATGGCCTATCAGGTCATCGGCATGCTGTCGGTCTTTGCCGCGAAAAGTAAAAACCTTGACCGTGTCATCGTCACAGGAAGGGGCAGCAATAACCCGATAGGAAAACAGGTCCTTTCCGTCATCACCGGGATGTACGGCACCGAATTCGAGTATCCCCCCGACGCCGAATACACTACCGCGGCCGGGGCGGGCCTTTCGGTAAAAGCAGGCTCGCGTTTTTAGCCGGAAGTTGTTCAACAACTAACGTTAGTGAACAACTCTATTTTGTATCCCGGCCAAAAGCGCCGTGCAGGTTCCAGGAAAGCGTGTAGTCCCAAACGCCGGGATCAAGGAACGGTTTTCTTTCGGATATTTCAGGCGCGGCTATTTTGACGCTGAGTCTGCCGTACCTGAAACGCAGGGCCGTGGAAAATGAAAGATCCCAGAACGGATCTTTTTTGTCCCGCGCCGTGTATCCCGCGCGGGTTCTGAATTGAAAGGTTCCCGGAATGCGCAGGGGCTTTCCGGAAGGGGACCACAACAATTCCCAGCCGGCGCGGGCGGAATCGAAACGGTGTCCGGCGGAAACGGGATAGGGCGACTGTAACTCCCCCTCCGCCATTCCGGCGGCCGATCCCGAAAGGGTAATGCCCAAGGGAGGAACGGCGCTTCCATGTCCCGCGTAGAGCGAAAGGGAAAGCGAGCCGTTCATGCTGTCGAGTATCTTCGCGGCGTCCCGTCCGTCCCTTGCGGCGTCAAGGGAAAAGCGCGTAATTCTTAGGGGAAAGTTCCACCCGCCCGGAGCGCCTCCCGTGCGGTTCCGTACAGGCGGCGGAAAACGGACATACACGGCGGATGAACTCCGGTTGAATTTTTCACCCATTGCCGGAGCGCGGAGGCTTGTACTTATGCGGAAGAGACTGCTCCGTTTTCCCTTCCACTCAAATTTACCGCCGCCGCGGAAGGCCGCCCCCGGATTGGACCCGTCCCTTCCCGTGTAGCGGTTTCCCGCCCCGTCGGCGGCAAAGGAAAGCCACCATGTTCCCCCGGCAAAGGGAAAAAAATTCCCAAATTGTATTCCCAGATTTCCGTATATGTCCCTGCCGTAGGCCCAGGTATCGGAGAAAGCCCAGTCTGAACTGACGGCCAAAAACGGGGTATCAAGAAAAAAACTCCCGGCGTACAGGCGGAAATCCCTTTCGGGAAGCGGCGGGCTTTCGGAAAACCACGCCCCGCTTTTTCGCTGGGGAAGCGTTCCCCCGGTATAGAACCCTTCAATGGAAAGTACATTCCTCCTGCCAAAACGAAAGTCAAGGCCGCCGCCGAAGGCCGCCTCCATTTCCGTGTCTATCTGGACGGAGGTAAATCCCCGTACATCAGTACGGAACGCACTGTCCCGGAAAAATTCCACGGCGGGACTTCCCAGGTAAAGGTAGGCCTCCGCGTCTTTGGTTGAAGACGGTTCTGTTTTAAGCTCCGCCATGGAGGGTTTGCGGTTTTCGGCAAAGGGAAGAGAACGAATCCACGGATTACGGATGCGGGCGGAAAGCCCCCATTCGTCCAGAATGCCCCAGAGAAGCCGCGACCCTGTGGCATTGTGGTAGAGCCCTCCCGAAAAAGAGGTCAGGTCCTTTTCCCCGTTCCCGCCGAAACCCGCCTGGTGAAACCCCGTCCGGGCTATGTCTTCCGGCCGCCTGTCCACAGCCTGCGCCCGCAGGGCAAAGGTGAACGGCAGTGAAAATCTGAGATCTCCCCTGTTGACAAGATTTTTTCCGTGTTCCCAAGACCCCGTCCAGAGCGCCGTATGCTCCGCGCAGAGAACGCCCGAGACCATAAAAAAAAGCCCGCGTATAACCATATTTTTCATGCCCTATATAGGGCGCGGTCATGCGTGGCGCTTCAATGGAATATCTGGGACTTTGGGAAACGTTGTATAATCCGGGTTTTAAACCCCTCGAATTCGAGGGGTTTGGACGGCAGGAGGGCTTGAACGCTTTTGTTCTATCGCCCCAAATTTGAAACCAAGGAAATTTGCCGACTACATTACCATATCGGTTAATTCACGCAATCTATTCTGCAATAATTTTTTATCCGGCAATTTTGCCGTGTACTCCGTAACAAGGACAGGGGAGAGATTACGCTGTAAAGCGTATTCCACTACTTCATCGTCCTTATCCGCACAGAGAATAACACCGACACTCGGATTTTCATTCTGTTTTCTATGATCCCTATCCAGTGCTTCAAGATAAAAGTTCATTTTTCCGATATATTCAGGCTTAAAGGAGGTTGTTTTTAGCTCGAAAGCAACGAGACATGAAAGGCCGCGATGATAAAACAACAGGTCAATATAAAAATCTGTCTTACCTGCTTGAACACGAAATTCTTCACCAACGAAAGTGAAATCTTTACCGATTTCAAGGATGAACCCTTTCATGTTGGCAATAATTGCCTTTTGAAAAGTTTCCTCCGGGTGTTTTTCAGGTAAATGCAAGAAATCAAAGACATAACTATCAAGAAATTGTTCCCTGATAGATGATTTGATTGGTAAATTTCTTGTTTTTAAGGAACCTATTAAAGACCGTTCATAACGCATTGCGGTAATTTGGCGATCCAATTCCCGGTATGAATATTTTTCTTCAATAGCCAGCTTTAGATAAAACAGTTTCTTTTCATCGGTTTTGATCCGGCTCATTATCAGCAAGTTATTTGACCAGGATAATTCTCTCAACAGTGTTGAGAGAATTGGCTTATCATTGTAAGTCTCGTAAAACTGCTTCATTCGCCATATGTTTTGGGCAGAAAAACCCCGCATAGTCCCAAGGCAGGAGGATATATGATTTGCAAGTTCTTCAACTACTGACTTGCCCCAGCCGCCATCATTGACCCTTTCGCTCACTTCTTTACCAATTTGCCAATAAAGGTCGATAATCTCGGTATTTACCGTTTTGACGATCCGTTCTTTAGCAGCCCTTATCAGGGAGAGGATTTCATCAAAATTTACCGTTATATTGTTTCCTTGGAACAGCCTCATATATCATTTTGCCGATAGACAGCCCAAGACCCCGTCCAAAGCGCCGTATGCTCCGCGCAGAGAACGCCTGAAACCATGGCAAAAAGCCCCCGGACAACCGCATTTTTCATGCCCTATATAGGGCGCGGTCATGCGTGGCGCTTCAATGGAAAACACACAATGTGAGGGCGGGCATTCATTCTCTGGAAAACTCATGCGAAAAAACGTGAATTTATTGATAGGGTAACGTATCATGCCACTTCACGGGCCAATGAAAAAAAGCGGGGGTTTGCCTGTAATACCGATACCGCTCAGGCCGTCCGTATGTCAGGCCGCCGCCGGAAAAGGCTGCCGGCGTGTGGCTGTCGCCCCTCCTACTGAAACCCCGGACTATTTAACTTGTCAATATAATCGTTGCGGACTTCCTTGATTGCTTTAGAAATATCACTCGTATACTTTAATATGAGATTGGTAGTATTGGCAGGTAATGCATAAGACGGTTTTAGTAATTCGTAGACCTCAACAGAGAAGGCGTCGGCAAGTTTTACCATTGTGTTTGGTGACGCCCATTTTTTTCCTGTTTCTATATCACTTAAAAAATTGATGGAAATATCTATCTTTTCGGCCAGTTGGGCCTGAGTCCACCTTGAAAGCTCACGATACAGTTTTATATTGGCACTCAAAATTTTAAGCAATTCTCTTTCGGTCATATATACGCCTTCACGAATGATAATATTATGCTTTGGGATTGACAAAATAAGAAACATCACATAGAATTACTATATTCATCTAATAGATGGATAATATGTGTATAAAATATTATACACATATTACAGGAATTTTTGATAAATGAAAAAAACCATTTTGTTTTTTGCGGCGGTAGCCTCACTCCTTATTGGCATACTGATTTATTATGCTTTTCGCAATTTGGATATACAGCTCCTGCGATGGTTAAATATCCATATAAACAATGCCCCTTCACCGGTACATCAAACACCGGTTTCATCGTTTCTGATATATAATCTGCCGGACGGATTATGGCTTTTATCAGGCGTTTTATTCATAAGAGCTTTGTGGATAAGCAATCCGGCGGCGGGCAGTATTTATATTTTTGTTTTCTGTTTTCTGGCAGTGTTTATAGAAGGATTCCAGTATTTTAACCTTGTTCCCGGTACTTTCGATCCCGCCGACATAATCACCATGGTATTCGTCGCCTTCGGTGAAGGCATGTTTTATAGATGTTTTATTCAAAGGAGAATTTGATATGCGCATCAATTTTGCAAAACATGGGGTATCTTTTCTGATCGCAGCTTTTTTTGTTTTTTTGGCTCTGGGAAGCGGGACGACTGAAACAGCGGTAACGGAGACAGCGGTAACGGTACCAGCAATAACGGAAACAAAAACCGCTCAAAGTTATTATGACGAAGGAATGGAAGCACTCTATGAACAGAATTGGAATTGGGCCATTATCAATTTTACCAGAGCAATCAACCGGGATCCAAATTTCGAATTGGCATATATTAATCGTGGCGCCGCTTATTTTAACCAAGGGAAGTTTGAGGAGGCATTGGCAGATTATAATAAAGTAATTGAATTAAATCCCGGACTACAAGAGGAAATCGATCAACGGATAACCGCAGTACAACAACAAAAAGAGCAGGCGGAAGCTCAACGCAATCTCATAGCCCAAGAAAAGGCCCAAGAAAAGGCCCAAGAACAAGCCCGGGAAGAAGCCCGGGAAAAGGCACAGAAAGAAGCCTGGGAAAAAGCGAACGGGTATGATTCCGCAAAATTTATCATTGTTCCCAAAGGCTTTTCTCCGTCATGGTATACCAAAGCCGACTTATTCGACGCAGCCGCGGCTGCCGAAAAATTGAACAGATCGGCAATGATAGCCCCGGATGGTACTGTCTGGCCTGCGCCATCAAGGAATTTCGCTTCAGAGGTGGTCTTTGTAAGTCAAAACGGAACCGATATTACATTCCGGACAGCCGATAACGCCATTTCCCGGTCCATGAAAGTGGACGGCCGTACCGGCTTAACCGCAGGGCAGCGGGTACGGATCTATTACACTGTGTATCGTATCGAAAATTGGCATGTTAACGCTATAGAGCGATTATAAAAGGGGCATCCAATGAGCTATGTGTATAAACTCACCTATCCAAACGGTAAAATTTACATTGGGCAGGATACAACCGGAAGTTTTATGACCTATTTTGGAAGCGGTAACAGAGACTATATCCAAAAGGATTTTACATGGGAACAAATGCAAAATTTTTCCATCCAAAAGGAGATTCTTTGGATACAGGAGAATCCAACGCCCATGGAAATAACGGAAAAGGAAAATGAACTGATTGTAAAGTATGAGGCAAATAATCCCGAAAAAGGATACAATTTGATACCGAAAAAATTAAAATCATGCCCTATATAGGGCGCGGTCATGCGTGGCGCTTCAATGGAAAACGCACAATGTGGGAGCGGGCATTCATTCTATTTCGTCCTGCGGTGTTCGTTCTTGAAATTGGCTCATTCCTTCCCGTGAAGTCTCACGTAAAAATCTGACCGAAAACCGGAAAAATCTCACGTTAAAATTCTGACCATGGTTTTTACCTGTCAGTATCTTTGCGCACTCTGGAGCAGTTGGTCAACCGCCTTATCCAGAGCGTCCTGGAGACGGACAATGTTCAGCCGCTTCCGCTGTGCCGTAAGCCGGTCCTTTACTTCCTGCGGGACATCACCC
>JAISAQ010000006.1 GCA_031266775.1 Treponema sp. | reverse complement strand
GGACATACTATGTGATACAGCAATACTGATACATTATGCGATTTATGTAAGAATTCACTCATCCTCCTATTCTAAATCATTTCCGCTCCTTTTTTAACCGCCCCAAGGGGCGGGGAATTAAACCCCAAGAGATTAAAAAATCCGGACGCAAACCGGCTGCTGCCAAAGCCGTACCTGCCGCCCCCAAAAAACGGACCCGCAAGCCCAAGACCGTGTAGCGCATAATCAGCACTAAAAACGAAGTTTTTCCGTATTTTCGTTTCCGTACTATGTTCCTGGGAAGAGGAACATGTTGTTGTGATATGCTTTATTGTCATAAAAGGAGATTTCCATGCCTGTTTATGAGGATTTTCTGGAATTGTGCCTGCGCCGCCAAAGCTGCCGGAATTTTTCGGACAAGCCTGTGGAACATGAAAAATTGGTAAAATGCGTTGACGCCGGCCGCTGCGCGCCTTCCGCGTGCAATTCCCAGCCCTGGAGTTTTGTCGTCGTCGAAACGCCCGGTGTTGTCGCGGAGGCGGCAAAATGCGGCCAGCAGATGAACATGAATCCTTTTCTTTCAAAGGCGCGGGCGTTCATTGTCGTACTGGAAAAGCACGCCGTTCTCATGCCGTCCATACGCTGCATGCTGGACAGTCAGTATTTCGCAAGGACCGATTTGGGCGGCGCTGTCCTGCAAATCTGTCTTGAGGCGGAAACGCAGGGGCTGGGAACCTGCATCATCGGCATCTACGATCGCGAAGGGCTTTGCAGACTCCTTGATATTCCCGTTGAAAAACAATTCGCGGCCTTTATCGCGGCGGGCTACCCTGCCGATCCCGCCGTACGCCCAAAATCCCGCAGACCTCTTGAGGAGATCACGCGGTTTGTATAGCAGGGCCGTTCAATACGAAACCTGACCGCGAAAAAGAGGCGCGCCGGAGGGCCAGGTTCGTATTTCAAACGTACTGCCGTCAAAAACAATCCTCACGTCTATTCCCTGGCGGTTAATCTGCCTGAGCGGCGCAAGGCACCGTTCGGCAATTCTCCGCTCCGGGGCGCCGTCCGCCGACGGATTAACGTGCAGCGTACAGCCAAGCTGTACGGCGCGCTGTCCGGGCGTTCTGCCGTTCCGGGAATATATTGTCTTCAAGCTTTTCCGCGGATCGATAAAAAGAAAAAACGGGCTGTCTTCCTTTTCCCCAAGGGAAAGATACCAGCCGAATGTCTCCTTTCTCCCCTCGTTTTCCCTGAAATTCAAGACCGCGGGAATTTGCCCGGCCCCGGGCGCGAAGGGATCAAAAAAAACTCCCTCTATCCTGCGCGGAAGGCCGGCGGCATCCCAGTAGCCGGCAATGTCCTCCGAATACCAAGGGGGAACCCCGGCGCTTTCCGCGCCTTTCGCAAGCAGAGCTTCCACATCTTCATAGCATTTGATTCTGACATCCAGAAAATCAATTATTTTCCTGTCAATCCATATACGGGTAGTGGAAACCATATCGATATATACGGAGTTGGCCATCACAATGTTGTTTCCATGGGCGGTTATGGTCCGTATTTTAGGCACATCCAGAAAACGAAGGGGGGTGAGGATAATAAGATAATGCAGGGGCAGATACACCATATCAAGACCGACGGCGGACAAATGATCATAGCGCAGAGAAACGATCCTCTCCTTCAATTCCCGCCGCAAGGCCCTGTTCAATTTGATCTTGCGCCCGAGTTCCCCCCGGTCCCCGCCCGCAAGGGAAGTCTTCCCCTCAAGGGTCAATTCGGGTGAAAGGTAACGGCCGAGTTCCTCGTAATCTCCGGCGTAGCGTGTACGCCGAAATTCGGGGAGGCTTTGGGACAGGACGCCGTCGGTAAGGAAAAGAACGTCACCGGTGCTGGTTTTATCTACCATGAAAACATAGTTCTCCGACGCCGCCATGATATACTGAAAAACAACCTTGTCTTTTATCGTGAATTTTTCACGAAGCATCCCGGCAAATTCGGGGGAAAGGCCGTCATACGCGTTTTCGGGAACGTCCAGGGTAATAAAAAACAATTTGGGCGGGCCTTTTCTTCCGGGAAGATAATCCCGCCGCACATACGTCCACAGTTCCACAGGATGAAGTTTTACGGTACAGGTTTCCCCGCCAAGGCTGATGCGGAGATCGCAGTCCCCCTCGAGTATGTTAAAATTGGGAATCGTGTATTCCGGCGCTTCCCTTTCGTTTCCTTTCCACGAGAAGCCCGTAAAAAGCCTGTCGGGGGATATTCCCCGCTCTCCCCGGTCCCTCTCTTCAAGAAACGCGCCTTCGGGAAAATACAGGGGCACAGGCGTAAACTCCCAGGAAGGGGCGAATATCGCCTTTGTCCAGTAACCGGTCCTGCCGTGTTCATCAAGACCGGCTACGCGAAGCTCCCTTGCCCCGTTGCCGTGCCCGTTCTGCAGTATCGTAATGTAACGCGTAATCGCCGCTTTTCCCGAAAGCGGAATACGCGGCTGGCTTCTCCAGTCTTCCGGAGGCAGGGCCCATTCCGTTAAATTGGAAAAATAGTTTGTCCCCGCCAGGTTTGATTTATACGGAATGTACGTGTACTTAAAAAGCATGGGATCACAGCCCACGATGTCAAAATCGGCGATGCGGGTATACATTTCTCCGGCGTCGTTGATCAAAAAAATCGTTGACGCGCTTGCCGACAGGGCGGCCGCCCTGAACGCCCCCCGCTCCGGCCCGGCGTAATTCCGTGAAAAATCAGGGGGAAGTCCCGGATCGGCATAGCAAATTTCCTGTCCGTCCTCAAGGAGCACATAGGTCGTGGCGATTTCCATGGTGCCGTTGTGATGCTGATTCCCGAAGGGGTCCTCGTAATACAAAACATGCCTGTTCCGTTTTCCCATTGCCCAGGCCCTGTTATTTTGAAAACGGCCGTCTACATAAAGCCGGTTTTCACGGGGCCAGCCCTGCCTGTCGAGCCACACATTGGATTTATGGGCAATGGTCCTGTCAAAACAGTAACGGTAAAAACCGCCTTCAACGGAAAGAGCAACAAGCTCATCCGCATCGGCGGATATTTCCGCGACAGCGGCGGGCCTGTGAAAAGACCATTTCCAGAGGTTATGGGGAAGCCCGGTTTTCCCGAAAAGAACCCATTCAGAAGGCTTCTTCCGGGGATCTATACTCTTGTACCAGATCTTCCCGTCCTTTAACACATAATAATGATAAGCGTTAAAAGTCTGCGTCCTTGTTTTGATATAGACCGCTTCGGGAAAATCACCGTTTATATTTTCCGCCGCGTATGACTTGAGAGGAATCCCCCCGAAATCCGGGGGAGGCTTCGTCCCTGTCAGCGACGCGCACGCGCCAAGGAAAAACGCCGCCATAAACGCAAACGCCGCAAAGACCGGCATGGCGGGAAAACGGCGGCGCCTGTACACAGAATATTTCAACATCTTCTACGCGCTGTTTTCCTTTTCCGCGCCGCCGGCCAGGGAAAAATCCCAGGGCTCGTAGATCTTGGGCACGTCTCCCAGAAGCCGTTTGGTATAATCAGACCTGGGATGCAGTATGGCTTCGTCGGCGGTCCCCCGCTCCACAATGACCCCCTTCTCCATAATATACACCGTATCGGAGATGTAATAAGCAAGCCCTATATCGTGGGTAATGAAGACAATGGTCATGTTTATTTCATCCCGGAGCTTTAACAGCATGTCCAGAATGGTCGCCCGCGAACAGGCGTCTATCATTGAAGTGGGCTCATCGGCAATAAGGAGCCTGGGACGGAGCATGAAGATCCGGGCTATCATGAGCCGCTGCATCTGGCCGCCCGAAAGTTCAAAGGGATATTTGCTGGAAAGTTCTTCGAATTTAAGATTGACAAATTTGCAGGCGTCTTTCATCTTTTCGAATTTTTCCCCGTCGCCCAGATTTCCGCCTCCTTCCAGGCGTATACAGTCCTCAAGCACCGAATCCACCTTGTGAAAAATATTGTAGGCCGAAAAGGGGTCCTGAAAGATCGCCTGGATGCTGCGCCAGTACAGCCTGCGTTTGGCGTGAGTAGAAATATCCCGGAGCTTTCCCTCAAAAAAAATCTCGCCCCGTGTCGGCTTGAGGAGCCCAAGCACCATCTTGGCCACGGTGGTCTTGCCCGAACCCGATTCGCCCACTATGGAGACAATTTCGCCGCGGTGAAATTCAAAATCAACATTGTTAACCGCCAGAGTCCTGCGTTCCCCGTAGCCGAATTCCCGTGTAAGCCCGGCGGCGCTTAAAAAAACTTCACCCATTTTACCCCGTTCCATATGCTTTCTCCGTTTCGCCGTCCGGAAGTCCGGAAAATTCGTCCTTGTATATTTTATACAGCTCCACAGGACTGTGCCGGCAGCGGTAAGAACGGCCCGGCCCGGCGTTCTGCTCAAGGACAAGGCCGGCCGCACGGCAGGCTTCGTCCGCGTAACGGCAGCGCCCGGCAAAGCGGCAGCCGGAAGGCCGTGTTTTTAGATTGGGCGGCGCGCCGGGTATGGCCTTAAGAACATGGCCCCTTGTTCCGTCTTCGGGCACTATGATCGAATTCATGAGGCCCCTGGAATAGGGCATAACAGGATCAAAAACCATTTCCTTCGCGGTTCCCCGTTCAACAATTTCACCGGCGTACATTACCATAATGTCGTTGGTAACGTTGAACAACAGGGGAAGCTCGTGGGTAATAAAAAGCATGGATTTGACAAAACCCTTTTCCATAAGATCGTACAGAAGCCTGATGACTATTTTCTGGGAAGAAACGTCCAGCGCCGAGGATGGCTCGTCGGCTATGAGCACCTTGGGGTTGAGGATCGTCGAAATGGCGATGACGGTCCGCTGTTTCATGCCTCCGGAAAGCTCCACCGCGTACTGATCAAGTGTCTTTGGGGGAAGGTTGAGTACGCCGAAACGTTCCGCCGCCAGATCCCTTATTTCCGCCCGCGAAAGCCCGCTCCCGTGGGCCTGCATCACATCTTCAATAAAACGGATTATCTTGCGGGAAGGGTTCAGGGCGTTCATCGCCGCCTGGGGGATGTAGGCAATTTCCGAACCCAGCACGGTCCGCCTTATTGTATCGGGAGAAAGGCCGGTAATTTCCTTTCCGTCTATGACAATGCTTCCCGACTCGTAATAGAGCGGCGGAAAATAATAACCCATGACGCTCATGGCAAGGGTACTTTTACCGCAGCCCGATTCCCCCGCTATGCCTATGGACCTGCCTTCCTCGAGGCTAAACGAAACGGCGTCCACCGAACAGATCTTTTCGTTCATCCGCGTCCTGTAATACGTAGTGAGGTTTGTAACCTCCAGCATCGTTCCCATGGGCCTAATTCCTTATCTGGGGGTTGAATATCTGGTCAAGCCCGGAGTTCATCAAATTAAGTGAAAAAGAAATAAGGGCCACCATTAAAACGACCGGAAGAAAAGCCCACCAGGCCCCCGTGGGAAGGGCGCTGAAAAATACCGCCCAGTTCATCATAAGGCCAAGGCTCGCCACATTCCGGGGTCCAAGTCCAAGCATGGAAATCTGCGCCTCCGAAAGAATCCCCGACGCAACTTGTAAAATAAAGGCCATGACCACATACGAGGCGATATAGGGCAGAATATCCTGAATGATGATGCGGGGCATGCTGTGGCCCGACAGTTTTGAAAGGTTGACATGATCGCGGTTTCGAAGGCTCGTGGTCTGGGCCCGGACGGAACGGGCCGTCCAGGGCCAGCTTGTAATGCCGATAATGACCCCCGTACTCCAGAAACTCCGGGAATCGATGCTTACCGACACAAGCACAAGAATGACAAAAGACGGAATTACGATAAAGATGTTGGTCAGACTTGAAAGAAAGTTGTCCACCTGGCCCCCGGTATAACCGGCAACAAGCCCTATGGCAAGGCCGATAAAGGTGGCGATGATCCCCGCGACAATACCGATTAAAAGGCTCGTCCGGGTTCCGGCCACAAGTTCCGCCATTACATCCCGGCCAAAATTATCGGTCCCAAGCACGTGGAGCTTTTTGGGGATCTCCCTTGTAACGGCGGTAATGCCGAACTGGCTCAAAAGATCGCCCTCCGCGGTATTTTCCGGGGAAGAAGGAAGCTCCGCGGGAGAAGGCCCCTGTTCCCGCCGCGCCCTCATCATTTCCCCGGTATTGGGAGGCTCGAACATGCCGCCCTCCATGAGCAGGGGATCGGTCCGCACGAAAACGGGAAAAAAGACAATCAGAAGAAGAACGGCGGCCATTACAAAAAAACCAAAACGGAATTTGCCTGACTTGAAAGCGGTTTTAAAGATATGGCCCATTATCTTTCCTCCTGGGATGCGGCCTTGACCCGGGGATCTATGACGCCGCAGATAATATCCACAATAAAGTTGGCGGCCAGCACCGTAACGGTGATGATCAGGGTGCAGCCTGAGATAAGGGTGTAGTCCTGGGTCCTGATTGCGGTGAACATTGTCGTTCCAAGGCCGGGGTAACTGAACACGATCTCGGTGATAAGGTTCCCCCCTATCATTGTACCAAGAGAAAGGGCAAGGCCCGTAATCTGGGGGAGCATGGCGTTGCGAAACACATACCACACTATTTTGGAATCTTTTATTCCCATGAACCGGCTGTACTTGACATAGTCGGCGTTAAGCTCATATATGGACATTTCCCGCATGCCCAGAGACTGGCCCCCTATAACCACAAGAACCATGGTAAGGAATGGCAGGCGGTAATGGTTCAGCACCGAAAGCAGAAAGGCCGGATTTGTCCAGCCGGGCAGCATGTCGAACGCATAGCCGAGACTTCCGGGAAACAGGTGCAGCCTGTTCGCCAGAAAATGCACGTTGACAATAGCGAGCCCAAAGGCGGGAACGGCGCTCATGAACAAAAAGAAAGGAAAAAACACCTTGTCGAAAATTCCCTTGCGGTAGGCGGTAACGGCCCCCAGAAGGTTTCCCAAAAACCAGCCCGTAAGAATGGCGGGGATCTGGAGCATCAGGGTCCATGGAATTGCCGAAGAAATAATATTGCCAACGGAACGGGGAAACTGGTAAAAAGAAATGCCCATGTTTCCCTGAAAGAGGTTTCCAACATATATAAAAAACTGCTGCCAAAGAGGTTTATCAAGACCGAACATGGTCATGTACGCATCGTATATTTTTTTCTGGGCGTTGGCGTCGGTCATGCCGGCGGTCATGGAAGCCACAATGGTCGCCACAGGATTGCCGGGAATGAGCCGGGGCAGAAGGAAATTCAGAAAAACGGCGATAACAAGGGTGACCATATACCAGGCGGCCTTTTTCCCAAAATATATACAGTACGATTTCACAATTCACCCCCGAAACGTGATTCACAAAAGAAAGGCAGCCGGCCGTGTAACGCCGCGCTGCCTTTCCATCCGGGAAGGCCGCTCCGCCTTCCCGTTTCGGGGGCTACCGCCTGGGAGAGATGCGGTACAGCGTCTGAATGCCGTACCCGTCTATACAGATCGTCGGCGGAACATTGGTTCCGTCGCCGAATTTCGGGAAGCCCGTCCACACAGAGGTATTGACCGTGTGAAACAGGGCCGGGCGGTACATGAGGCCCGCCGCGGGCATGTTTTGCAGATAAATGACATTAAGTTCCGTCCACAGTTGTTTCAGCGTCGCGGGATTGGTCTCGGCGGCAAGCTGGCCGATGATCTGGTTGGCCCTCGCGTTTGTCCAGCGGCCGAAATTTCCGATGCGGTTGGGGGTTCCCGCAGGGGGAAGATCCACGCTGCTCATGGTCTCATAAGCCCTGGACCAGGGAGACGCGGGACCGGCTCCGCCGTAACTGTGCATAATAATATCGAAAGTGCCGTTGTCCTTGTCGGCCTGCCACACATTCGCCTCGGGGAAATAGGTGGTAATGTCCATGCCGATCTGGCGCCCCACCTGGGCGACAACTTCAAGGGACGCGTTCCAGTCCGACCAGCCGGCGGGGCATTCCGCTCTGAAACTGAGCCTGACTCCTCCCTTGGCCCGTATACCGTCCGCGCCGGGCACCCAGCCCGCCTGATCCAGCAGCCTCCTTGCGCCGTTAATATCGACGCCGGTCCACTGGTACTGCCTGAGGGCGGCAGGATCGATAAGGGCCTGCTCGGCCGGAACGGGAAGCATAATGGAAGGAACCAGCGCGGCGGTATAACCGGACATGGCGTTCTTCCCTATAAGGTCATAATCAAGGGCCATGGCGATTGCCCTGCGCACCGCGGGATCGTTAAGACCGGGCTTCTGGGTGTTAAACACTATGGAAGGAATAACGCCGGGGAAATAATACGGCGGCTGTGATATGTAGGTTTCAACATTGGGACCAAAGGTCCACACCTGGGAAATGAACTGCTGGGAAACATCGACCTGGCCTTCCCTAAAGGCCGCGTCCCCGGCGGCGTTGTCCCGGTATACATTGTGAACCAGGTATTTGGGAGCGGGAAGTTTCCCGTACCGGGAAGCATGTTTCCCCCAATAGTTGTCGTCCCGGACAAGAGCCGCCACGGTGTCGTCCCATCTCAGGGGCTTGTAGGGGCCGGTGGCCACAGGCTCCCAGTTGGGATACTGTACGATGCCGGTGGGAGGCGGGTTGTTCCGCTCTATTCCTTCCCACACATGTTTGGGAACAATGTACAGGGCGCAGAGGGACGTTTCAATGTGTTTGGGGTTGAAGCCAGAGGCTTTTCCCCTGATTTCAACGGTCAGGTTGTCTATTTTCCGGACGCTGTCTATATAGGACCACCAGGCAGTACCGGATGTGGCGTAACGGTTCTGAAGTTCATAGGAATACACCACATCATCGGCGGTCATCGGTCTGCCGTCGCTGAAATGAACATTCGGATTGAGCTTGACCGTTACATTCTGGCCGTTCCAGGCATAGCTGTCGGCCAGCTGCGGGTAAAGTTTCGCGTCCAGCATGTTAAAGACAAACAGCGTTTCATAGATAAGCTGCCGCGACAGGGCCGTAAACGGAGTAATGCCGAAAGAACTGTCCACGTTAAAGGGATTGAAATGGGTAGGCGCTCCCCACAAGAGACCGTTAAAATACAGCGTTTCATTTCTTGGCAGAGCGGACGAGCCTGACGGCGATGAAGCGCCGCCCTGCTGGCTGGGACTCGCGAAAACCATTCCCGCGGCGGCAAGCAGCATAACGGCAACCAGTACGAATTTTCCTGATTTCATTACCTTTCCTCCGGATAAAAATTTTTAGAAAATGTTCTCAGGGGGACTTTCGTTTGAACGAAAATCTCCTTCGTTCATTATCCGCTTTCCCTCTTTGATTGTCAAACCTTTTTTAAGGCCGGCTTTGCGGCCCAAAGACACCGCGGCGCAAGAGGCGGCAAAGATCCGGGGAAGCTCTGAGCTTGTTCCAAAACCCGGCTGGTTTTGGAACAGCCTCCTTTACATCTTCAGTTTTTCGCGGAGCAGTTCCCTGAATTTCTTCGCCTGGGCGTTTTCGGGCTCAAGGGCCAGGGAGGACTCGGTATCCGCCAGCGCCGCGGGATAATCGCCCAGGTGGTAATAAGCCTGGCCCCGCCTGAAGAAACAGAACGGCTGATAGGGGTTAATCCGCAGCGAAAGGGTAAAATCGCCGGCGGCTTCGGCGTACTGCCTGGTAACGGAACGGACCACGCCCCGGTAATACGCGGCCTTGTAGGACTCGCCGTCCATTTCCAGCGCCCTGGTAAAATCCTCTATGGCCTCTCCGTACTTTGACCGGGCAAAATACGCCATGCCCCGGTGCTTGTACACAAGGGCGCAGATACCACTATCGGGCGACATTTCCAGTATGCGGCTGTAAAAGCCGAGCGCCTCGTCAAAACGGCCCTTGTTGTGGGCGAACAGGGCGTTAAGCAAGAGGTCATCCATGGACTTTGACTCAAGCGGCATTTCGGCGGAAACCGGGGAGCCGGACGGAGGCGCGTCCGCCCCCTTCTCTTCTTCTTCCGAAAAGAGGAGCATGCCGGTCGATTCCTCTATTTTTTTGAAAAAGGACCCGCGGCGCTTTTCCAGTTCCCCGTTCAGCCGCCGCTGATAGGAACAAATTTCCTGAAAGATGGTGTCGGCCAGTGAAAGGCTGGCGTTTACCGCGGCAAGTTTGCGCTTCAGCGCGTCGTCAAAAGGGGTAAATTCGGCCTTGTACACCAGCTCATGTTCCACTTCCGCCCAGGCATCCTGAAGTATGGTACGAATCTGCAATTCCGCCGCCTCACAGTCAAGGGGGCCCGTTTTTTCCGTGACCCAGGCGGGGATTTTGATTAAAAAGTGGGTGGATTCATAGCCGAATTCCTTGAAGCTGTAGTCCGAACCTTTCCGTTCACACTCAAGAACCTCAAAGCACTGTCTGACGGTCTCCTCGGCGGCATCCAGATCTTCAATAAAGGGACAGATAACGCGTATGCCTATAAGATCGGTGATAACAGGACGGAAGACAAAATTCCGCGTCTTTAAGACTCGTATGTATTTTTTGAAAAAACTGGGAAAATCCTTAAGCCTGGCCTTTACCATCACCTGACGCGACGCCGAACCGCTGAAAGCATCCTCAATCCGGGTCCGCAGTTCCCTGACGGCGGCGGATCTGGCCCCGGCGTATTGATCGTAAAGCCGCCGCAGTTCGGTTTGATCGGGTATTGCCGGTTTCTCCATTGTTTCGGTTTCAGGCATCGTTTTACGGTTTCACAAAAAAACCGAGCTTGTTCCAAAACCCCGCCGATTTTGAAACAAGCCCCTGGATAAAATCGCCAATTCTTTAAACATTAAGCGTTTGCGGCTTACAATTTTCTCCGGGGGCAGGAGACTGTTCCAAAAACTGACGTTGCAGAACAGTCTCAGCTGTCTGAAAAACACCGGTTTTTCAGACAGCCCTTTCCGGATACCCCGGCCTGCCTTTCGGATTACTGTTCGTTAACCGAGGTAGGAGTAAAGGCGCCTTCGGGAGCCTGTTTCTGCTGTTCCAGATACCGGAGCACCTGATTCTGGCCGAAGCGTTCCATTTCCCAGATCTTCCGGGCGGTTTCCCTGTCCTTGATTATGCTCCACAGATTTTCGTCGTCGATGTCCCGGTCGGTATCAAGAACCGCTTTATCATAAATAACCTTGACATCCTTGAAATACACAACGAAATCCCCGCCTTCCTTGGCCGCGTCCCTCTGAACGAGGAAGCCGCCGAATTTGATGAAGGGCGTGGAAGTGGGATACAGGGGATACAGCCTGAGTTCCCGGTTCCTGACGGACTGAACATACGCGGGATTATCCCAGCGGAGTTCTCCCCATCCGTCGTAATTCAGATAGCCCATGAACATCGACTTCTGGTTGCCCTGGTTGTCAATGATAATGGTGGAAAGGCCGTGAGGGAAATTAAGACCGTAGGCGTTGACCGCGATAGACTTGATGGTTCCCACATTCTTGACCACGCCGTAATGCTCTTCAAAACGGCTGGGACCGGTAATGCCGTCGTTGCCTTCGGCGGGCTCTATGACTCCGTCATCATCGATATTTGCCTGCGGTTCAAACGCGGGAATTTCAAAGGGCGGTTTTATGATAGCCCAGGAATTGTAGGGTTCGGTCGGAAAATGAACCCGCAGCCCCATCACCGTACCCCACTGTTTGGACGGCGCTTCTTTGGGATAGGTAAGCATCTGGTTCTGTACAAACCTTGAAGAAGACGCGAGTACAACATCCCAGTTGACGATGGCAAGAGAGGTTTTCATCACCGCTTTCTGCTCGGTGGTGAAACTGCCGCCGGCTATATTGGAATAATCCATCACGGTGCGGCGGTTCTGGGTAGGTTGGTTGTCCTGATCGGGAAGAATGTCCGCCGCAAGCAGACCGAAATCGATCAGCACAGCTTCTTCGGCAAACAGAGACCCCGCAGCAAACAACACGATGGCGAGAAGAATGAACATCCGTTTCATTCACAGCTCCTTTCGATAACTCGTTATTTCAAAAAAACTACTATGTATGTAAGTATACAAAATCCGCATAATTTGTCAACAATAATATCGGCGCTTTCGGCTTAATTCATGTTTTCTTCGGAAAACATCCGGCGGAAATCCTCAAAAAAAGCCTCCTTTCCGGCGGCGAAAAGCCGCACGTCCCTTACACGGGGAAAATTACGCCGTATTCCCCGGTAAAGCGTTACAAAATTCCGGTAAACATCGCCGCCTTCGGGGGGCGGCAGTACGGCGCCTTCCGACAGGCCGGCGTACACAACCCCGTCCCGGTACATAAAAGACACAAGCCTTGTGTCCCTGGGAAAGAGGGGCGCCGAATCCGGCGAAACGGGCCCAAGAAGGGCCTCTTCCACATAACGCCTGATGTCGGTTTCCCCGGAGGAAGAACGCCGCAGCATCCTTTCTTCCACCGTTGTTTCCCCGTTCTGTATAGAATAAAACACGAACGTCCGTCTGACAAGCCCCGAAACCATAAATTCACCGGCAACAAAGAATCCCATGAGGACCAGAAGAAGAAGTCCCCTTTTTACCGGGTTCATCAAAAAGCCGGCGGCGGCTTTCAAGAGCGTGTTCATTGGACGGCGGTGTATCCTCCTGACCGCTCAAAGGCGGCGGTAAAATCGGTAATTCCCTTATAGATCGCTTCGGCGGTCTTCTGCAAGTATCCGTCGTCGGCCATGAGCAGGGCGTCCTCGCGGTTGGTGACAAAGCCGACCTCCACGAGTACGGAGGGCATGCGGGCGTTTCTTACCACAAACCACTCTTCCTCTTTGATGCCCCTGGAAGGCATGCGGCCTATTTCGCCAAGGCGGTTAAGGATGTTCCGGGCTATAAGGATACTTTCCGTGGTAAACTCCTCTTCCATCATAGTGTTATAGATAGAAATAACATCCTCGGAATCGGTGTATTTCGATTTGTCTATTACGCTGCGGCGGAAGCTGGGGTCAAGATACCAGACCTCGAAACCCCTGGCGGCGCTGTTGGACAGGGAGGCGTTGGCGTGAATGGATACAAAAATAACGGCCTCGTTGTCCTTGAGCGGCACGGAATTGGCCAGCGCCACGCGGTCTTCCAGCGACGGGTAGGTGTCGCCGCTCCGGGTAAGGAGGACCCTTTTATCCGGCCAGGCGGCGGAAAGAAGGGTGTGCAGTTTCTTCGACACCGCAAGGGTGATGTCCTTTTCCACAGATTTGAAAGGCGCGCCGTTGACGGTAAATTCCCCAACCGCCCCCGAATCTTTGCCTCCGTGGCCGGGATCGATGATGACGGCGGCTATTCTGAAACGTGAAGCGTCGTCTTCGAAGGAACGGGCAAAGGCGCCTTTAAGGGCGGCGGTAAAGGCGTTGGGGAAAAAGAGGGCGCCGTTTTCAAGGTAAGGGGCCGGAAGGCTGTGCAGTTCCCGTCCGTCGACGAGGAGAAAGCCCGAATCGCCTGACTTTCCCGTTTCAAAGGCCGCCGTATGCCCCGACAGGGTGAAGATCCCGGTTCCAAGGAAAGGGTCCCAGCGGAAGGCGGCGGCGGAACCGGAAAGAACAAGAGCGGAAAGGGTATCGTCAAGGGAAAGATCCTGGGCTTCTCCTTGCACGGGGAAAAACAAAAACAGGAACATGACGAAAAAAAACACGCCTGAAAAAAAGCTTTTCATGGCCCGCCTCCGTGTCCCAGTTCGTCAAGAAGATACGCCGCGCCCTGGTAACCGCCCCGGATGAGGGCGGCCCAGAAACGCCGGCCCAGCGTTCCCCGGCGGGCCGTTTTTACCGGCGCAAGGGGGCATCCTGTGATACGGCGCACCGCGTCAAGGCTTTCTTCCACAGTACGGCCCATCCAGTCCGACTGATTCGAAGACGTGAATTCGGGAAAATCAAGGACAGTATCTCCGGCGGGACGCGCCGGGACAGGGTCCGGCATGTCCCGGAGGAGGGAGAGGAGGGAAGGGCCGGCGTCAAAGGCGCAGGGCGGAAAGATCCGGGAGAGGTCACGGCCCGGCTTTTCACAGGGTTCTTCGTCCAAAAGCCCGGCGTCAAGAAAGGCCGCCGTTTCGGCACGGGGCGCTTCCAGCCGTATCAAAACGGCGGCCGCGGCCTTTTCGGCGGCGGAAACGGCGCTTTCCCTGTCCGGGGCGGCGGCGATGACATTGCCGCATTTGCCGACGTTGTTTTCGGGGAACGTGACGGCGCTTCCCCTTTCAATCCGGAAAAAAAGATCCCGCACATAAGCGGCGGTACGCGCCTTTTCGCCGTCCAGTATGTCCCTGACCTTTCCGGGAATGGAAATAAAGGCCCGTTCCGCGCAGGTCCAGGAACGGACAGGAATGAGCCCTTCCGGCTTCCGGCCCAGCGCCGCCAGAATGGCCCCCCGCACCGGTTCGGCCCCGGAGGCGTAGGGATAGGTCCAGCCGGACATGTAGCCGCCCGAAAGCCTCGCGGCGATCTCCCCTATCATGGGGCCCGAAGGGGTCAGTTTGACGTCGCCCTTGGCCGCGCCGCAGCAGTTTTCACCGGCTATTCCCAGCGCCCGCACACCGGCCTCGAATGTTTCAAGGAGAAGCCGCTGTGTCCCGCTTCCGGCGCGGGAAGGCATGGTGTGGCCCATTTCTATGAAATAGGGGGGAAAGAAGATGTGCCTGTCGGCAAGGCCGCAGACGGTAATTTCGCCGCGGTATATAACGGCGTCCACCGAAAATTCCGGCCCCTCCATAAACGATTCCACAATGGCCCTGCCCGACCGTGAAAAACGGAGGGAATCGGCCGCGGCGTCCTGAAGCCCGGCGAACGTATCCGCCCGGCGGCAGCCCCGCCCGCCCATGTTGTCTACCGGCTTTACCACGACCGGATAGGAAAGTCCCGTGATATCCTTATCCGGGACTTCTTTTATGACGGTAAAACCCGGTGAGGGAACTCCCGCCCCGGCAAAACAGGATCGCATGCGTTCCTTGTCCGAGGCGTTGAGGGCCGCTTCGAAGGGAACGCCGGGGAGGCCGAGCCGTCCGGCAACCCATGCGACGGTGGCGGAAAAATCGGTTCCCGCCGTCATGATTCCGCCGAGTTTTGTTCCGGAATCCGCGCGGAGGGACAGAGCCAGCCTTTCCATGCCTTCCTTGTCCTTGAGATCGACACGTTCAAAACGGTCCGCCATGGAAGCACAGACGGCGCGGGGATCCCCGTCCGCGGCAACGGTAAAAAGCCCCATCTCCTTTGCCGTTCTGATGGCAGGCCCCTGCATGACCCCCGCGCCCAAAATCAGTATGCTTTCCCTCATGTCCGGTTTCCCCCGGTTTCCGGGCCCTTTCCGCCCTGGACTTCATCCTTTACCGCGTAGACCTCGAACGTGTCGCCCAGGCCGAAAATCCGGCTTGTAAAAAGCAGCGGAAAACGGAGCGGCCCTTTGCCCGCCGCGAAACGGCCGGCAAGGGGAAAACGTTCGGGATGATGACCTGTGATCACTATTTTTTTAACGGTGAAGCCGGCCGTTTTCATGAGTTTTTTACAGGTACGGGGATTCCAGACGGTACGGTGATCCGCGGGGCTTGCCGCAAGAAATTTTCCGGCGGATTTAAGGCCCGAAACGCCCGATACGGAAGGGGTCGAGAAGGCAAGTACCCCGCCTGTTTTAAGGATGCGGCGTATTTCCCCCAGCGCGTCTCCGGGATTCCTTATGTGTTCTATTACGTACCACAGGGTTACAGCGTCGAAACCGTTGTTCTTGAGGAAGGCCGGAGGGGGATTTTGGGGAAAGAACCCCTCATATACCGGAACGCCCAGTTCGCGGCGGGCCCAAGCGGCGGCGGAGGCGGCGGGTTCGATCCCCGCCGGGCTGAAACCGTCTTCTTTGGCGGCGGCAAGAAAGGGGCCGTATGCGCAGCCTATGTCAAGGAGCGCGCCGCGCCTGAGGCCGGGAAGCAGCGATCTGATGATCGCAAGCCGCCGTTTGCCTTGCAGGAGAAGGCCGGGAAAATCCTCAAGGTACGTTTTTCCGTACTGCTTTTTGTATGAACCAAAAAAATACTCCCTTTCATACTCAATGGGCGGCGGGGTAAGGCGGTTCATGACGGTAAGGCCGCAGCGGGGACAGCGCCGGTATGTCCGTTCCTCAAAACGCGCAAGTATATCCGCCGCGCCCCTTCTTCCCGCGAAATCACCGGCGCAGACCGGGCAGACGCGGAAAACTTCCGGGTTCACCGCCGCCAGAAGATCCGCCAGCGTACGGGTTTGCCGCCCGGCAAGGCCGTAACGGGAGGCGAGCCTTTCGCACCTTGCGCGGAGTTCCGCGAGAAAGGCCCGGTTTACCGCGGGTTTTCCCCCTGTTTTTCCGCGGAGCATGGCCGGAATCTTTCCGGCGCCCCGGACGCCCGCGGAACAGAAACCCGCGGCGCGGGCCAGTTTTTCGTGATAAGCGCCCGGTGAAACGAGGATCACCAGAAGCCCCGCGGCCAGCGCCTCGAACGCGGTGATCCCGAAATGGGTAACAAGAAGATCGTATTCAAAGAGGCGATCCCCAAGATCCGGTGAAGGGGAAAGGCAGCGTATTGAGGCGCCCCCTTCGTTTTCCAAAAAGTCCGCAGGCCGGGACGTTATGACGCTTATGTCGAACAAATCCGCCGTTTGAAGGAGGGCGCGGCATACCTCCCCGCCAAGTCCCGCGCCGTCTTCCGCGCCGAAACTTGCCAGAACACGGGGGCGGTCTTTGGCGGAAACATCCTCATTGGGGGCTTTCTTTTTTTCCGGCAGGAAAAGAAGCGAAGGACAGGCGATGTTCGGACTGGATCTTCCGCGCGGTCCGGGAAGAAGATCGACAAGAAAATCAAACTGATCCCGGAGCGGGCCTCCTTCGTCTATGCCTATGACGGGGGCCAGGGCGGACCAGAAGCGGTACTCGCCGGGCGGAGTTCTAAAGCGGTCAAGAACGATGAAGTCCCACTGCGTGTACCCGGCCTCCCCGTCCGGCGGAAGCCTCCCGCAGAGGAGCCACGAGTCCTCATATTCCCCGGCAAGGACGGCCGCGCCGGAGGCGGCATCTTCACGGTTTTTTACATACAGGAAGGCCTCCCCTCCCCGTTTCCGCATCTCCTTTACCAGAAGAACGGCGCGAAGAAAATGCCCCCCGCCAAGCCCCTTTTCACAGGCGGGAACTACGAGCGTCTTCATTTTAATTCCCGGACTACCCGCGTATCGGGGCCGGTATTTCCGGCGTAAAGATCCCGCGCCGCGGCGATAACGGCGGCCCCGCTAAAGCGCCCGCCGCCGGGAGGCGTCCTATGGAGGAGCTCTTCATGAAGAAGGACGGCGCGTTCATAGTCATCGCGGGTATCCACGGAGAGCCTCAGGGAAGATTCCCGCCAGGGTTTGGGGGCAAGGGGCCGGTGCAGGGAAAAGATCTCTCCGTGGTTGTACAGATAGGGGCAGACATGTTCCCGTTCGCCGGGAAGAACCGCGTCCCTTTCGGCGCGGAGCAGGGCGCCGGAATCCACCGATTCGACCCCGGCCCCGAAGGGAAGGCCGCTGTAACCGGCGTAACAGGCGCCGAGGCTTTCGGCTTCGGCATTGAGGGCCTGCGCGGCGTCGGCAAACACAAAAGGATTGTCAGCGGTGGCCCGTATTACCCGCTTTATGCCGAAACGGCGTATGGCGATACAGTAGCGGGCAAGGACATCCGCCGCAGGTCCGGGTGAAAGGACAAAGCCCTCCTCACGGGCCGGAGCCTCGAAAACCCCGGCGCAGGCGGAAGGACAGGCCAGAACGTACAGATCGGCCGGTATGAACCTCAGGGCTTCCATGACCCGCGAGACCATAGGCTTGTCCCCAAGCGGAAGAAGGGATTTTCCGGGAAGCCGGGTCGAATCCATCCTTGCCTGCAGCACGACGGCCGTCATATCCCGCTCTTCTCCGGCCGCGCCTGGTCCCAGTGATCGGCGACGGTGCGGGCGTCGCAGGTAAAACGGGAGGCGTTTTCGCCGATCCAGCGGCGTATTTCGGAAAATTCGTTCCACGCCACAGACAATTCCTCGCCCGAGCGGAAAAAATACCGGGGAAAACGCCGCCAGGGCAGATGGGCGAAACCGTTCCTGAATACCGGGGCAAGGTTTTTAAGATAAAAACGCCGGTAATTTTTTTCGGGGGAATTATCCTCCTGGGGAACTTCGTTATCATAGGAAAGCCGTACCATCTGGGTAGAGCTGATCTCTTCGCCCCAAAGCCGCGCGCGGAAACCGAAATCGGCAAGCTGCCAGTGGAAATTCTTTATGGCGCCGTCAAAACCGCCAAGGCGTATGAACCGTTCCCTGTCGTAGATCCCCACGCCGTCAAAGGGATAAAGGCCGCACTGGCCTTCGCGCTGGGGAACGGAAAGACGGGTAGTGACGGTATTTTTAAAGAGCACAGGAGAAGCCAGCGTAGGCAGCACCTCAAAATGCGGGTTCTGAATAACCGGAAGCGTGCAGAGCCGCCTGCATACGTTTCCGCCGGAATCATACCGGGCCGTATCGCGCCGGGCCGCGGCATCCCCCGAAAAAAGAAGGAACCAGTCCGCCATTCGGGCGGCGCTGCCGCCGGAAACGAATTTTATGTTGTCCCAGAGAACAAAAAAGAGCGGGCCGTCTATTTCCGAGACTGCCAGATTGACAAGCTCCCCCGGACTGAGATCCTCCGGCGCCAGAATAAAGCGCACAAAGGGAAAACGGCCTGAAAGTTCTTCCACATCGTAACGTTCGCGGACGCTTTCCACGGAAACAATGTAATCAAAACCCGCCTTTTCCAGTTCCTGAAACAGCACCCTGCGGGGATAACGGCCGCCGCGGTTAAGGAGGATCGCCTGGAGACCGGTGTTTCCCGTTTTTTCCCTGCCTCCCACCGCGGTATAGGCGGTATGGGAAGGGAGAACCATGTTAGAAATTATAGGTGTAGTATTCATCGCACTTCGCGCAGAGCCCGGAATATACGCACGCGCACTGTTCTGTATACAGCCGCGCGCCCCTGGACCAGATCGTTTCAAGGGATTCGGTAAAGACATTGCCGTACAGGGATTCCCCTTCCCCGGCCGCCGCCGCCTGGTCCGGGACGGCGGATACGGAATATTCCCGGCAGACCGGGACCGTACCGTCCAGAAGAACAGGCATGTCCCGCATGATATGCCAGCACGGCTGGCGTTCCACCGGCGACAGATCCGACGCCTGCAGCCTGGGAAGGGTTCCGCAAAAATCATCGTATTTCTGGATGATGACGCCGGAGGCCCCCCGCGGGGAGGCTTCCTTCCATAACCGGTAAAATTGTTCCGTATCGTCCTCCGCCCCCGTCATGCGCACCGCCTGAACATAGGTGTCTTTGGGAAAGAGCGAAAGGAGTTTCCGGGCGCATTCGGCCGCTTCGGGAAAACCCGCGCCCCGTATATCCCTGTAGCGTTCCGCGCCGGCGCTGTCAAGGGAAACGATCCAGGAAAGCGGCGGAAGGGGATTCTCCCGGGAGGCGCCGCCTTTTTCGAGGGCAAGACGGGCGCATTCTTCAAGTTCTCCGGCTTTCCAGCCCAAACCGGAAGTTTCTATGACAAGGGCAAGTTCCGGCCGGGAAAGAACCATGGAGACGAGTTTCATCTTTTCGGGGTGCAGGGAAAGTTCACCCCAAAGGGAAAGATCTACCACCGCGTCGCCTGAAAACGCGGCTATCTTGTCAAGAAGCAGGGCAAAGCGGCCGCTTTCCATGAACCCTTCCTCCGATATACCGGAACGGGGATACGGACAGTACCCGCAGGACTGCGGACAGGGGCCTGAAACCTGGACCGCGTAAAAAGCGGGAAGGGTCCGCAGCAGGGCGGGTTTTTCCGTTATGATAGATTCGGCTTTCCGGGCCGAAGGAACGCCGCCGGAGACTTCCGCGAAAGACGTGAGCAGCATGAGGTTCCGTTTTGAATCGGCCGAAAAAGAAAGACGGTGGGATCTAAGATCGACGGGGGAAATTTCGGCCTCTATGTCGAAGGCGTTAATGTCCTTCTGCAATACTGAAAAAACAGTGTTTCTCGCCGGCGCCAGGCGCCCTTCGTCATCGCCGATGATACGGTACAGTATCCCCGAGGTTCCGGGGGCAAGGACCTCCGGCGCAAAACCGTAGGGCCACCCGTCGGCGTAGGAGTATTCGGCGGCGTAGCGCATATGCCGGTCCGCGACAGCCCCGGCCAGGCCGGGATCGAGGAAAGGACAGTCCGCCCAGGCAAAATAGAGGAGATCGTAACCGGCCTCCCCCTTTGACACGGCCTCAAGGAGGCTCTTTCTTGTCCAGGAAGGGGCCGTAACAAGTTCAAAAGCCGGTATGTCCTTTACAGGCGGAAGAGAAAGCCCTTCGCCGGCCAGCAAAACGGTTTTCGACACCCCCGGAAAACGGCCGGCGCGTTCAAGCGCCAGAGACAGGGCGTTTTTTCCGCCTGAAACCGGTTCAAAAGCCTGGGAACAAAGCGATCCGCCGTACAAAAACGAGATGGCGTTCATACCTTTTAAGTATCGGCATGAACCGGTATACTTTGAGCATGAACGCCCCCTGCAAACTGACCGTTTCGGAGCTTACCGAATCCATACGCCGCTGTCTTGAAGGGAATTTCGGCGTTCTGGCCGTGGAAGGGGAGATCTCCAACTGCCGGCCGTCCAGTACCGGGCATCTGTACTTTACCCTGAAAGATCCCGGCGCGGTGATTTCCGCCGTGATGTTCAGCAATAAATTCCGTTTTCTTGCCTTTGAACCCAGGGACGGCATGATGGTCCGCGTTCAGGGACGGCTTTCGGTGTATCCCCAGCGGGGAAACTACCAGATCATCTGCGAAGAGATGGAACCGGCCGGCGAGGGAGACATTCTGGCCATGCTGGAAAAGCGCAAGCGGGCCCTTGCCGCCGAGGGGCTTTTTGACGAAGACAGGAAGAAGCCCATACCCCGCTTTCCCGAAACTGTCGGCGTAGTAAGTTCCCCTACCGGGGCGGCGGTACGGGACATTCTGAACATTTTGGGGAGGCGGGCTTCGGGAATCAGGGTGATCATCCTGCCCGCGCCGGTTCAGGGACAGGAGGCGGCGGGGATCATAGCCCGGCGCATAGAACAGGCCAACACATGGAAACTCGCCGACGTGCTCATTGTGGGGCGGGGGGGCGGCTCGCTGGAGGATCTTCTTCCCTTTTCCGAGGAAACCGTCGTCAGGGCGGTGGCCGCCTCGGAGATCCCCGTGGTAAGCGCCGTGGGCCACGAGATTGACTTTCCCCTTTCCGATTTTGCCGCGGATCTCAGGGCGCCCACTCCTTCGGCGGCGGCGGAACTGGTAAGCGAAAACAGGGCTTCTATACTGGAAGAGATACAGAACGCGGCGGAACGGATACGGGGAATCATGGCTTCGAAGCTGGAACGGGCGCGGCTGCTTGTAAAGCCTTTCAGCCTGGAAGATCTGGAGTACCGTTTCAGAAGCATACTTCAGCCGCGGCTGGTCCGTTTTGACGATGCGAGGGAAGGGCTGACAAGGGCCCTTGAGGGCCGCACGGGGAAGCTCCGAAACCGGCTGGAGCTTGCGTCGGCAAGTCTTGAGGCGGCAAGCCCGCTGGCCGTGCTGGAGCGGGGTTTTTCGGTTGTCACCGTAAAGGCGGGCGGCGGCGAAAGGCTGGTGCGCCGGGCCGGGGACGTGCGGCCGGGGGAGGGCCTTGTCATACGGCCCCGGGACGGAATCATTACCGCGGTCGCCGAATGATGAAGAGCGGGAACCAAAACAGGCGGGAGGGGTTATGGCGAAAAACGCCGGAACAGGCATGAAAAATTTTGAGGAAAGGCTGCGGCGGCTTGAAGAACTCGGGGAAAAGATCCGCAGTCCCGACATTCCCCTTGACGAGGCCATTAAGGCTTTTGAGGAAGGAATAAAACTTTCGCGCGCGCTGGAAAAGGATCTTTCCAAAGTGGAAAGCCGCGTTGAACTCTTGATGAACAATGCCGAAGCCCAGGCGGATGAAAGCCCCGAACTGGGTCTCTTTGATGACGACGAAGCGTAACAGGGCATGACGACGCGCAGCGGAACGGAAGCCCCTCAGGCGGCGGGAACGGAGAGGGGGGAAACAGAAGAGAGCCGCATCAGGGTGCTGCCGCCTCTTGAGGCGCGGAAAATAGCCGCGGGAGAAGTAATAGACAGGCCCGCCGCCCTGATCCGTGAATTTCTTGACAACGCGATAGACGCGGACGCAGAGGACATTGAGGTAAATATAGAAGAAGGCGGGATCAGGCGGACGGAAGTTATTGACAACGGGCGCGGAATGAGCCGGGAAGATCTCCTTGTCTGCCGGCTTCCCCACGCCACGAGCAAGATCCGTTCCCTTGAGGATCTGGCCGTTTTACACACGCTTGGTTTCCGGGGAGAGGCGCTTGCCGCGGCCGCCGCGGTGACCCGTCTTGAAATCCTTACCAGCCGGGACGGCCGGGAAGCCTGGCTGCTTGAATCGGAGCCGGGCGGCGCGGAAGCGGCCGTTACACAGTCCCGCCGTACCAGGGGAACCACCGTCCGCGCGCTGGGGCTCTTTGACGCCGTTCCGGCGCGGAAACGCTTTTTAAAACGGGAAGGAAGCGAAGGGGGACTCTGCCGCCAGTCCTTTACCGACAAGGCGCTGGCCTTTCCCGAACGTTCTTTCCGCTTTACGCAGGACGGCGGGCTGAAGGATTACTTTCCCCCTTCAAGTTTAAAAGAACGCTTTGCCGCGGCCCTGCTTAAACCCGGTGAAGGGGCCTTTCTCCATGAAATAAGCGCTCCCGGCAGGGACTTTACCGTTACCGTTATCGCGGGAGGGCCGGAATTGTACCGGAACGACAGGAGGCGGCAGTATATTTTTGTCAACAGGCGGCGAATCTACGACTACGGCCTCCTGCAAGCGCTGGAATACGGGCTTGAGGGGTGGTTCCCCAACGGGACTCACCCGGTGGGGGCGGTATATGTAGACATAGAGCCCCGCCTGGCCGATTTCAACGTACACCCGGCAAAAAAGGAAGTCCGTTTTACCGACGCAGGGATCATACATCACACGCTGACTACGGCGCTGCGGGACTTTGTCCGCCGTCTGTACAATAAAGAAGGGCGGCGCGGAGGGGAATTCTACAGCGGGGAATCCCGCGGCGGGCCCGGACTCTTTACCGCCGAAGCCTCCGCCTCCTATACGGCCGGCGGGGAGGAAGACGGGGCGTCCGGCGCGGACAACAGAAGGGGGCCGCAAGGCGCGGGCCGTTTTGCCGCCGGCAGCGGGGGGATTCTTGCCATGGAGGCGCTGCTGGAAAATCCGCCTGTTTTTTCCCCTCTTCCCGGCAGGAGCGCGGAAACCCCCGGGGAAATACAAACACATTCCGGGGAAACGCTCCGTTACGCGGGAAGGGTTTTCGGCCTTTTCATACTGGCCGAACGGGGGGACAGGCTTTTCATCATCGATCAGCACGCCGCCCATGAACGCATACTGTACGATCGTTTTCTTTCGGGCCCCGTCCCCACGCAGGAACTCCTCGTACCCATTCCCTTTGAAACAGAAAGCGGCGAAGACGACGGCTTTCTCCTCGCGCACAGCGAAGAACTGGGGCGGCTGGGAATAGTCCTTGAAAGGGACGGAAAAGCCTGGCGCATAGCCGCCCTTCCCTCCGGCTGGCGGACGGGAGACAGGGAAACGATAAGGGAGATTCTTTCCCTCAAAAACGCCGGAAAAGACATCGCCCGGCACTGGGCCGCCACCCTCGCGTGCCACGCGGCGGTACGGGACGGAGACTACCTTGACGAGGAGTCCGCCCTTGCCCTGGCCGGGGAAGCGCTGGCCCTCCCCATGCCCTTCTGCCCCCACGGCCGGCCCCTCTGGATGGAACTGAACCGGGAAACGCTCTTTAAGGCGGTGAAGAGGGAATAAGGGCGCTACTTCCCTTTTTCTTCCCCCGGATACCGAAGCTTCCCCTGCGCCCTGATCTCGTCCATGATCTTCATAATGACAACAGATTCATCGACGGGCATGACGGCGCTTTCGGTCTTTCCTTCCCGTATGCAGTTCATTACTTCTTCGGCCTCGTAGTTGTAGCCGTTGGAATAAAATTCACCTTCATAACGATGAGTGTACTTTCCGTACAGCTCAAGTTCGGCGCTGTGGGCAAACACATAAGAGGGAATATGAATACGGCCTTCGCTGCCACAGACCCACGCATCACTGCACATGGCGGTCCTGACGGCGGCGCCTATTGAGGCGGTGCGGGAACCGCCCCAGGAAAGCAGCGCGGCGCATTCTTCATCGACCCCGGTTTCGCCCAGATGCATCACGGCGGCGATTTTTTCGGGCATTGCGGGGCCAAAAACCATTGAAGCAAAAGAAACAGGGTACACCCCGGCGTCAAGAAGGGCGCCTCCGCCAAGCAGCGGGTCAAGAAGCCTCCCCTGGGGATTCCACGGCGAACGGAAGCCGAAATTCGCCTGAACCATCTTTACTTCACCGAGGAGGCCAAGGGAAAGCCATTCCCTGACCTTGCAAAGCGGCGGCGTGAAGCGGGTCCACATTGCCTCCATAAAAAACACGCGGTTTTCCCTTGCCGCCCCCACGATATCCGCCATTTCGCCGCTGTTGATACAGACCGGCTTTTCGCAGAGGACCGCCTTGCCCGCCTTCAGCGCCTTTACGGCAAGATCCCGGTGCGTAGGATGGGGGGTTCCTATGTAAACCACGTCGACCGACGGATCGCCTACCATGGCGTCGTAATTGTCGAAGGTTTTTTCCACGCCGTAACGGGCGGCAAAGGCCCGCGCCGTATCCATGGAACGGGACGACACGGCAAGGGC
Source organism: Treponema sp. (assembly GCA_031266775.1). GTDB lineage: Bacteria > Spirochaetota > Spirochaetia > Treponematales > Breznakiellaceae > JAIROE01. The sequence goes on along the minus strand of JAISAQ010000006.1, from coordinate 608 downwards.
TTTTGCCCCCCGGGCGGAACGGAGCCCCGTGATAAACTGATTGGTGATTCCGCCTGTTCCGGCAAAGGCCCACGCGATTGTCTCTTTCATGCTGCTTCCTCCTGTAATAGGCGGCGGAAGGGCCGCCGTTTTTGTACAGCTCCATAGTTGTATCCGCGTTAACCAGTTTGATCAAGTAATTTTACCGGGAACAGGCATGGGGAAAAGAGAAAGAAGAAGTTTACCACAGACAGACACGGACAGGCACGGATAAAGAATATATTTGAAACTTAAAGTCCGGTTTTGTCCGCGAAGTCCGTGGTTATAATTCTTGACATCCGGTAAGCTTTCGAAGATTGAAAGTAAACGCCGGAGCCCTTGCGCCGTACTTGATTTTTTTCTGTCCGGGGGTATAGTGGTATTCGTGAAAAACGGAAAAAGCGGCGCTTTACCCGTAAGGCTCTCTGTAATTCCTTATACGGTAAAGACTTGGGGGGGGGGGGGGGGGGGGGGGGGGCGGGGCGGGGGGGGGGGGGGGGGGGGGGGGGGGGGGGGGGGGGGGGGGGGGGGGGGGGGGGGGGGGGGGGGGGGGGGGGGGGGGGGGGGGGGGGGGGGGGGGGGGGGGTGGG
>JAISAQ010000103.1 GCA_031266775.1 Treponema sp. | reverse complement strand
CTCAGCGGGGAGCAGCGGCAGGGTATACAACACGTAACTGCCGATGGAGCCCGTTGGATAGCCGAATGTGTGTCCGAATGGTGTCCAAACGCCGAAAGGAGCATAGACCCGTTTCATGTGGTACAATGGGCGACCGACACGCTGGACGAGGTCCGCCGCACGGTCTGGCGCGAAGCCCGGGAAGACGCAAAAGCGGGAAATGAGAAACGGAAACGCGGGCGGCCGCGCACGGGCGAGGAAGCCCCCCCGGAGAAAAAGGCCGACGCGGTAAAAGGCGCCCGGTATCCATTGTCCAAGAATCCGGAACATCTAACCAGCGGCCAGGCTGCCGCGGTTGAGATGATAGCCAAATCAAACCCGCGCCTATACCGGGCATATCTTCTGAAAGAGAAACTCCGCCTGTTGTTTCAACACTCATTCTATGGAGCCAGGGCAGAACTTGAAGGATGGATAAGCTGGGCGCGCCGGTGCCGGATACCGCCGTTTGTAGAACTCCAGAAAAAGACAGGCCGGCATTTTGACGCCATACTCTCGGCCATCAAACACGGCCTGTCAAATGCCAGGATAGAAGCGGTCAACAACAAGATAAAACTGACGGTGAGGATGGGATATGGGTTTAGAAACATCGACAATTAAATTGCCCTGGTAATGCTCAGATGCCCGGATGTCAATCTCATGCTTCCGGGAAGAGCTTAAATGGGTTCACTCATTCTGATGAAGGCTCATAAAATATTATGAAAAATATTCAAAGAAGAAATAATTGTAAAAAGCGGCAGGTCGTATAACAGGAATACCTGCGCTTAATCCGCCGCAACCCGCCAGGCAAGGGCCGCTGGCGATTGCCCCTTCATTCCCACTCTATGGTGGCGGGCGGTTTGCTGGAAATGTCGTAGGTTACCCGGCCTATTTCCTTTACCGAGTTGGTGATGAGGGTGGAGATTTCAAGAAGATCTTCGGCGGGAAAGGGATACACGCCGGCGGTCATGCCGTCGGCGCTGGTAACGGCCCTGAGCGCGAGCACCCAGCCGTATTTGCGGATATCGCCCGCGACGCCGACGGAGCGTATGGGCAGGAGTACGGTAAAGGCCTGCCAGATGTCGTCATAGAGGCTGAGTTCCCCCGTCACGGCTGCGGGGTCTTTCCCGGAAGAAGGCGCGCGGCGCGGCGCTTTGCGTTTCTTTAGTTCTTCTATATATATGGCGTCGGCTTCGCGCAGTATATCGCATTTTTCTTTGGTAACTTCCCCAAGGATACGGACCGCAAGCCCGGGGCCGGGAAATGGATGGCGGCGCACCACTTCCTCGTCAAGGCCAAGCAGACGGCCAAGGCGGCGCACTTCGTCCTTGTAGAGCCTTTCAAGCGGCTCAATGACGCGGCCCGCCTTCCGCTTCGCGTCCACAAGCGGGCTTCCCACGTTGTGATGGCTCTTGATAAGATGGGCCTTCTTCCCCACGCCCCTGCCGCTTTCGACAAGATCCGTATAGAGGGTTCCCTGGGCAAGAAAATAATCACCGGAAAGACGGAGCCGGGCGACTTCCCTTTCCTGCACGGTGATAAAAAGATCCCCAATGGCCTTTCGCTTCGCCTCGGGATCTGAAAGCCCCTTAAGGGCGGCAAGAAATTCATCTTCGCAGTGAACAATATGAAGATGGCGGGCGCCGAGCTTTCGGAGGGATCGTTCCACCATGTCCGTCTCGCCTTTCCGCATGAGGCCCGTGTCCATGTACATGAGGTGTATGTTTTCGGGGGGAAGGTATTTAAGAAGCAGCGCGCCCGCGACGGCCGAATCGACCCCGCCTGAAACAAGGAGCAGCACCGTATTCCCGCCTACTCTTCCGGCTATGCCGGCGCCGGCTTCACGGGCGTACTGCTCCATGGTCCAGCCCGTCCGGCACCCGCATACGCCGAACACAAAGGCCGAAAGTATTTCGCCTCCCCTTTCGCAGTGCGTCACCTCAGGATGAAACTGAAGGCCGAACCAGTTTTTCGTTTCGTGCACTACCGCCGCGGTATAGCCGGACGCGCTTCGCGCCGCTTCCCTGAAACCCGGCGCGAGTTTTGTCAGCGTGTCGCCGTGGCTCATCCAGGCGGTAAAACCGGCAGCCATGCCGTCTGTAACACCGCCCAAAGGGGATTCTTTCTTTCTGTCTCCGGCAAAGGCGGCAAGGAAAGACGCGGCGCGCTCCCTGTTTTGTTCCGCGACGCCGTCAAGCGCGCCCTCTACAAGAGAGACGGTCTTTGCCCCGTATTCCCGTTCGGGAAGCGGCTCCACCGTTCCGCCCATGTCGTAATTCATGCGCTGAAGCCCGTAGCATATTCCCAGAAGCGGAAGGCCCGAAACGTATATTTTTTTGTCGGGCGCTTCTCCTTCTTTTGTGTACACCGACTCGGGGGAACCTGAAAGGATGATGCCGCGGAGGTCCGGATCATCCGTATCGGGGACGGAATCGCCGCTTCCAATCTCGGCGTAGACCCCCATGTCCCGTATCCGCCGGCCTATGAGCTGGGTGGTCTGGCTTCCGAAATCCAGTACAAGAATCTTATCCATAAAAGAACCGCGCTAACGCGTCCACGGGCTCCTTCTTATGATCGTCTCCTTTCTGTCGTAGCCCACCGAAACAATATCGATGGACGTTTCACAGAACCGCTCGATAAATTCAATGTACTCCATGGCGGCGACGGGAAATTCCTCGTAGGTAAGAGCGCGGGACAGCGGCTGTTTCCAGCCGGGAAAGGTCCGCAGCACCGGCTTTGCGCGGCCAAGCTCTTCGATGGACGCGGGGAAATTTTCCACCACGCGGTCTCCTATGCGGTAGGCTATGCAGGCCTTGATCTCCCCAAGCGTGTCGTACACGTCAAGATGGGTTATGACAAGACTGTCGATGGAATTGGTAAGACAGGCATAACGGAGGGACACGAGGTCAAGATACCCGCAGCGCCTTGGCCTTCCTGTTGTCACCCCGTATTCCCTGCCCGTGTCGCGGACAAAACGGCACAGTTCATCTTCCGAACCGGTATCAAATTCGCTGGGAAGCGGGCCGTTGCCAACCCTTGTCGAATACGCCTTGAAAACTCCCAGCACCCTGTCAAGCGCGCGCGGCCCGACACAGCCGCCTATGGCGGCGCCCGCCGCGCAGGATATGCCGCTTGACACGTAGGGGTAGGTTCCCAGGTCAAGATCCAGCAGCGTTCCCTGCGCGCCCTCAAAGAGCACCTGCGAATTTTTCCGGTGGGCAAGATAGGCGCATAGATCGACGGACATGGCAAGGAGCCTTTCGGCATAGGGGGCAAGAAAATCCCTGTCGGCCTTTTCAAGCCCGTCCATCCTTTCCTTCCAGCCAAGGTCGGCGATGCGTATCCCGTCCCGCTCGCTCTTCATGGAATAGGTGATGCCTATGCCCCGCCCGGTAGTTCCTATGGGCTTCTTCCGCGCCTCGTCCCTTTCCCTGTCAATGTCTATATAGCGGGGAAACACAACATGGGCCCGGTCCGAAATAAAGACGCGGCCTGAGGTATCGATGCCCCTGTCCTTCAGCATGTCAAGTTCGCTGAAAAACGCGACGGGATCGATGACCATGCCCGCGCCGAGTATGACTATTTTGTCGGGATAGAAGATGCCCGAGGGAATGAGGTGCAGGGCGTATTCCTCGTTGCCAATAACGATGGTGTGCCCGGCGTTGGCGCCTCCTGAAAACCGGACAATTATCTGCGCCTCGTTGGCCAGGTAATCGACAATCTTGCCCTTTCCCTCATCTCCCCATTGGGCGCCTATTACAACTACTTTCATGTTGATTCCTTTTACAGATCAAGTTTTAAATCGTTTTTCTTTATCCAGCCCAGCTTCCGCAGGGGAAAGGCAAATACCGGGGCAAGAACGGCGGGCAATACAAAACAGACAAGGATGAGGCCCGCCCAGTCAAACGGAACAATTGCCCCTTTTTTCCCCAGGCCTATGTCGGCCACCCAGCCGGAGTAAATTCCTATCTGCCCCACAAGGCCGCAGGTTCCCATGCCGGAAGCGACGGCCGGCCCGTTCATCTGAAGGGCGAAGAGGCAGGTCGAAAGGGGCCCGGAAACGGCCGAGGCCAGCGTGGGCGGTATCCATATTCTGGGGTTCCGCACGATGTTGCCCATCTGGAGCATCGATGTTCCAAGGCCCTGGGCAAACAGCCCCCCCCACCTGTTTTCCCTGAAGCTCATCACGGCGAACCCCACCATCTGCGCGCAGCATCCGGCGACCGCCGCGCCGCCGGCAAGCCCCGTAAGGCCAAGGGCCGCGCAGATGGCCGCGCTGCTTATGGGAAGGGTAAGCACCATGCCGGTAATGACGGATACGAGGATGCCCATGAAAAACGGCTGGAGCTCCGTCGCCCACATGATGGTGTTGCCGGCCATACTTGCCGCCCTTCCTATTGCCGGGGCAAAGGCCATGGAGGCAAGAACGCCGGCCGTAATGGTTACAAAGGGCGTTACAATGATGTCTATTTTCGTTTCTTTGGAAACAAGCTTGCCGCATTCGGCGGCTATTATCGTCACAAAATAGACCGCCAAAGGCCCCCCCGCCCCCCCGAGCGCGTTGGCAGATCCGCCGACAGCTATAAGCGAGAACAGTACAAGGAGCGGGGCTTTAAGCGCGTAACCGATTGCGACGGCCATGGCCGGCCCCGTTACCGCCTTTGCGTAGTTTCCGATGCCGACAAGCAAAGGCAGCCTGATCTGCTCTCCCAGGGTGCTTATGATCGTTCCTATCAACAGCGAGGCGAAAAGCCCCTGGGCCATGGCCGCCATCGCGTCAATGCCGTATACCCTGGCGGAAAAAATGATGCCCTTTCTGCGCAAAAAGGCGGCGCATCTTCCGCCGCGGCCGTGCGAATCGTCCACTTTACTCACTTGAAAATCCCCCGGAAGTACGCTGCAAAGCCTGCAAGCGGCCGCGCCGCCAAACAAGCCCGTTCTTTCAGGTCACAGCATAAACCAATACAGGCGGAAAGACAAGGCTAAAGGGAAGCTCCGGAAAGACCGGCCGGGTTTTAAGAGCTTCCCTAAACAGGATCCCGCCCGTATATCCCCATTCCAAAAAGCGCGAAATCGTATTTGACCGGATCTTCGGGAGAAAATTCCCGCAGGCGCGAAGTAAGTTCAAGGACGGCCTTTTTGTCGCCGGTTGTGCGTTCAAGAAGACCGAGCCGCCGCGCCGTCCTTGCGGCGTGAACGTCCAGGGGGATATAAAGGGAAGAAGGGTTCACGGCCTTCCATAACCCTATGTCAACAGCGTCCTTTCTTACCAGCCAGCGAAGCGCCAGATTGAGCCGCTTGCAGGCCGAACGCGCCTCAGGGTCGGCAATGTGCCTGCTGAACGCCCCTCCGTTGTCTTTAGCCGCCGTGTCCCTGAAAAGGGACATGCCCCGCCAGACTCCCTCCCCCGCCCCGCCGCCGTCATGACAGGCAAAGAGCGCCTCAAGCGATCCGTATGTTTCATAACACAGGCGAAGCCCCCGGCAGTAGTACTTCAGATCGCCTTCAAAAAAGGTCCGGTGAACAACGCGGTTCGAAAGTTTTTTCCAGCCGCCTGACATGACATAGTCGCAGGGGCTTCTTCCCATAAGGGCAAACATGCGTTCGGCCGAACGAAGAACAAGATCCCGCCTTCCCCACGCTATGGCCGCCGCGAGAAAGGCGGCAATTTCAATGTCACAGGGAGAGGAAAACCTCCGTGGAAACGCGACCGGATCGGAAGCAATAAATTCCGGCCTGTTGACGCGGGCATACCAGATGTCAAGAAGTTCCCCGATCCGGGACTTCGTCATGCCCGTCATGCGGGACGCGCCTTCACGGGCCCCGGCCGTCCCCGTGCGCATCAGTCCTTCCTGAAAAAGCCCATGTTTGTCGCGATGCGGACAGCGTCCGCCCTGTTAAGCGCGCCGAGTTTGCCGTAGAGGGCGCTGATGATATTTTTAACAATACTAAGGTTAAGCTTGTGTTCTTCGGCTATTTCTTCCCTCGTAAGCCCCATGGAAAGTTCCCGCAGCACCAGCCGTTCCCGCCTGGTAAGGAACACGGTATTTTCGCCTGAGTTTTCTTCCTGACGGAAACGCTCTGTTACAAGGGATAATTTCTTGCCGTAGGCCGAAGCCCGGCTCCGCACGGATTCAAGCCAGTCACGGGGAATGCACACGCCGCCTGAAAGAACTTCCCCCAGAAGAAGCCGCATGTTTTCTCCCAGTTCAATGAAGGGCATGTCAAACCCGTTCGGAGCGGCGGCTTCCCAGGCTTTTTCCAGCGCGGCCGCGGCGCCTTCTGTGTCCCCAAGGCGGAAACGGGTCACCGCTTCAAGAGCCCCCATTTCCAGGAGCCCAAGGAGATAGCTTCCAAGCCCCTGCAGGTTTTTCCTGAAGGTAAGAATGTCAAGCGCCGTACTGTACTGCCCTTCCGCATAGGAACATTTTGCCTTTACCAGAATTTCCATGCCGAAAAATATGGCGTTAAGTTCACTCTCTTCAAATTCATTTCTGAGCCAGTAAGCGGCCTTCCCGGCTCTTCCCGTGTGGGCGTAAAACCACCCGGTAACAATATCGTGAATGACATAACGGCTAAAATAATCTTCCATTTCAAGCTGGGCTTCAAGCTGCTTCCAGATTTCCTTTACGCCCTGGTAGTCCCCGTAATGAAGGCGCAGCCGCAGCAGAAAAAAGAGCCCCCGGTTTTCGGTCTCGTACTGTTCCTTCTCACGGGCCTTGAACACCGACTGCTGGGCGTAGCGTTCGGCGGCGTCCGTGTCTCCCCTGAAGTAGGCCAGCTCCGCCCGGCTAAGGTCGTCAAGGCCGCAAAAGCAGCCGTTATAGTAGTTGGATACATGGGGAACCACATGCGAAAAAATATCGATGGCTTTTTCAAATTCCCCCGCCGGCGCGGGATATGATATTTGGGTAACATAGGATGTGATGTTGGGTTTGGTAATGGGCCCCCTTACCTGATGGGGGTAACGCATGTAGTAATAGTCGGCTTTTATGTAGTTGTAAAATTCCGAATAGTCTCCTGTATACCGGGAAGTAACAATGGAAATACTGCCCATCTGATTGTAGCACTCCATAAGAATGCGGGAACTTAAGGGGCTTGGCGGCAGCGCCTCAAAATACTCTATTGACGCGCGAAGTTTTTCTTTTGATTCCTCAAAACGCCCGATGCTGTAAAGAAGTCTCGGATATATGACGTGGTGAAGAAAAATAAAATCCTCGTTTTTTTCATCCCTGTCCTCCGCCCGCTCAAGACGGTCCAGAATATCCAGAAAAAAAGACGCCGTGTCAGAGGGCATAAGCCGGGGAAAAGTTTGAACAACGCCGGCAAGTCCGGCGTAATCCCCCGCCTTCTCAAGATTGACGGCCGCGTCCATGCGCAGGCCGTTTTTAACGCACCATTCGGATGCCAGCGAGAAGATCCTCTTTACTTCCTCAGGCGGGATCTCCCCCTGTTTTTCCCTGAGAAAATCAAGAAAGATCCCGTGAATGCGGTAGCCGTGCAGGTAAGCGTCGGAACGGATCAGGGAAGTCAGCTTTTCCATTTCATCAATAAGATCCCGCCCGGGGGCAAGCCGTTCCAGAAGCTCCATAGGCCAGTATTCAAGAAGTGAAATACACACAAGGAATTTCCGCAGCCGGGGAGGCATCCCCTGATAGGTGTGTTCAAGACGGGCCCGCACCGCCCCCGTGTTGAGCAGCTGCCGGGTATACCGCCCGCCGCTTTTCTCCATTTCCCCGGCAAGGAAGTTAACCGCCAGCGCCCAGCCTTCGGTATCGCTGTGGATGTTTTCCACTTCCCCAGGCGAAAGGGAAATGTTTCTAAGGGCAAAAAAACCCCTTATCTCCTCCGCGTTAAAGCGCAGTTCGTCAGTACCCACGCGGGCAAGGCGGCCCTTGGAAAGAAGGGGAATGGTGTTGACGGACGGCTCCTTGCGGCAAATAAAGAGAAAGGTCAGGTTGGGAATGGGAACGGCAAGAATCCGTTCGATAAATTTCAAAACCGGTTTGGCCTCAAGCAAATGAAAATCGTCGCCCACAACAACATACGCAAGACCTGAGGACATGGTTTTTTCCGCCAGTGAAAGAAAACGGTAGAACTGCCGGGCCGTTCCGGGAAAACCGGCCTCCTCAAAAACCTTCCCCGTCTCGCTTCTAAAAGAACCGACCGCCTTGGTAAAATTCTCCCAGAAACGCCTTGGAACATTGTCCCTTTCGGAAAACTGTATCCAGATGACCTGCCTTGGCCTCTTGTGAAAAAACGAGGAAGCGGCATACGTCTTGCCGTAGCCTTCGCCCGCGGTCATGATGGTCACAAAACTCTGCAGGGATTTTTCCAGAATGCCGTTTATCCGTTCGCGCTCAAGATAAAAGCCGTCCGAAACGGCCGGCATGTTCCCCGAAGGATCTTCATCATTCATTGGAATCCTGTTTCAACAGTCCCCTTTCCGTCGCAATTCTCACCGCGTCCGCCTGGTTTAACGCGCCCAATTTATTGTAAATGCTTTTAACCACGCTCTTTACGGTATTGACAGATATGGAAGAAGCGCCGGCGATTTCCTCGCGGGTAAGCCCGTGGGAAAGGCCTGTAAGGACCTCCTGTTCCCGGCGTGAAAGATACGCCCCCGAAGGGAGCCTCCTGTTCTGTTCCCCGCTGTCCGTGAATTTTTCCATGACCCCAAGTACCTTTTTGGCATACGTTGAAGACGCGCGGTGAATCCGCTCCAGCCATTCACGGGGAACATCGCATTTGTAGGGCCCGTCCGGCCCTCCTTTAAGGATGCCTCCAATCATGGACCGGGTATCCTTTCCCATTTCGACAAGGGGCAGATCAAGGCCGCTTGGAGCCGAAAATTCCCACACCGATTCCAGCGCGCGGAGGGCGCCTGAAATATCGTTAAGGCGGTAACAGCACAGGGCTTCCATTGTCCTGAAGGATATCTTGCCCAAAAGGAGGTTCCCGTAACCATAGCTGCCCTTCTGGTTTGTCATGGTAGCCATGGCGGCATGGTAATGGCCTTCATAATAATGGCACTTGGTCCGTATCAGGATCTCAAGGCCGGAGTTAAGGGAGCTCAGTTCGCTTTCCTCAAAATCGTTCTTGATCCAGGACGCGATTTTGTCGTGCTGCCCCGTCTGGAGATAAAACCAGCCCATGATAATGTCATAGTATATGTAACGGTTGAGGAATTTTTTTTGTGAAAGCTGGGCTTCAAGGAGCTTCAGGAAGTCTCCTATTTTTTCATGGTTTCCGCATAATATGCAGATCCGTACAAGGTAGCCCAGCGCCCGGTTTTCAATTTCATACTGACTCGCCTCCTGCGCCCTGTGGAAGGCCGCGAGGGCAAAACGCTCCGCCTCCGCCGTATCGGTCCTGAAAAGGGCGTACTCGGCGCGGGCAAGTTCGTCAATGCCGCTGAAAAATCCCCCCATGGACCTGCTTACGCAGTAATCCATAGCGGCGTTGGCTTCAATGTACTTTTCGATTTCCTCCCTGCCGGGAACGCTTACCCGGCATACATAGGCGCTCAGCCCCGCCACAATACCGGACCCCGAAGAAGGATAGGTATGGCCGCTTAAACGGAAATACTCGCATCCCTTCTCAAACCAGTGGACAAAGTCGTAGTCATGGGTGGAAGGGCAGGAGGTAAGGCCAAGGAACCCCAGGTTGTTGTAGCAGCCGCTCAGCGCCAGGTAGTTCGCGGAGGAGGGCTCTTCCCCCTCAAGGACGGCAATGGTCTTTTTCAATTCCTCAACCGCCCGGCCAAACAGCTCGAGGACGGTGAAGATCTGGAAACGGAGGCTCGTGGCGGAGGGAACCTGCCGGAAGATCTCCTCCGGCGCCCGGTCGAGGATTTCAAGAAGAAGCCGGGCAATACGGTTGGGCAGGGACAGGGGAAAGGCCTGGTAGACAACGCCGATAAGCTTGTCGTAATCGCCGGTCTTTTCATAGTAACTAATGGCATCGAGGTTTTGGCCGTTCGCCACGCACCAGGAGGCGGCCCTGAGCCATACCTCCCTTTTTTCCTCTTCCCCAAGTTCATTCTGCCTTCCCTTGAGGTAATCAAGAAAAAGGTGGTGAATATGATAGGCGTCAAGGTACGGATCAAAACGGATAAACGAGCCTACGGCGGCCAGTTTTTCCGCAAACAAAACATCCCCTTTTCCGCCGCCTGAAACCGGGTCTTCGGCGGCCAGTTCCCCAAGCAGGCTTGAAGCCAGATGATCGACAAGGGACAGCTTGATAAGGATATGCTGCAGGGCAGGGTCCAGCGGGGCCATGACTTCGCTGTCTATGAGCTTGAAAATATTGGCCCTGAGAGCCTGGGGCACATAGCCCCTGGCAGGGGAAAGATTCCTCAGCGAAAGGGACGCCAGATGTATGGCGAAAGCCCACCCTTCCGTATCGTGATAGATAAGCGAAAGCGTCTGCGGGGAGGGGTTAAGGTTCTGGAGCCTGAAGTAAGCGGCCATTTCATCCCTGCTGAACCTGAGATCTTCCTCGGCAATACGGGCCACAAGGCCCTTTGAGACCATTCCCATGAGGTTAAAGGAAGGCTCGCCGCGGGAGACAAGAATCGAGGTGATATTGGGAAAAGAGGAGGAGATGGTGTGTTCCAGAAAACGCAGAACCGTTTTATCGTAAATGAGGTGCAGATCGTCGTAGACGATGATGTACTTGCTTCCGGGAATTACATCCTGCCGGGGAATCTCAAGGTACCGCTCCAACTGCTGTTCGGTGGCGGGGAACCCCAGTTTTGTGAGTTTGGTGGCGGTTTCCCGGCTCAAGACCGACATGGCCGCGGAAAAATTCTCCCAGAAACGCTCGCCTATGTTATCCCGCTCGGAAAGCTGAATCCAGGTAGTGCGGACATTGATATTCCGTATAAAAAAGTAGACTGTGTGGGTTTTCCCGTATCCCGCACCGGCCACAACGGTTACAACAGGGCTTTGCACCGCCTTTTCCAGAAGCGCGTCAAGCCGCGGCCGCGCCAAGGCCACCTGATTCCCGAAAGATATAGGAATATTACTGTGAAAAAAGCAATCCGGCGGCGAGTTCTGCGGAACAACTATTTTGTTTTCTTGCGAATCCTGGGGGACTGTTTCCGGCACGGCCCCTCCTTTTTTGTATTATATTTTAATTCATAGTAGTATTTTAACATAATAACAAAAAAAGGTAAAGAAAAAAACCTGAAACGGGCCTATGCCCGCGAATAATTGGGCGCCTCCTGGGTTATGGTTATGTCGTGGGCATGGCTTTCCCTGAGGCCGGCGGCGGTTATGCGGCAGAATTTCCGGTATTTTTTAAGCTCTTCTACGCTCCTGCAGCCGCAGTAACCCATGCCCTTGCGGAGCCCGGAAACAAGCTGGTTCATGTAGAACCGCAGTTCGCCCTTGTAGGGAAGACGGCCTTCTATGCCTTCGGGCACCGGTTCTTCGTCCTTTCCCATTTGATAGCGGTCGCCCGAGCCGTCGTGAATGGCGCCCATGCTCCCCATTCCCCGGTATTCCTTGTATATGCGCCCGTCAAAGATGATTTCGCTGCCCGGCGCCTCCTTGAGCCCCGCGAAAAGGTTCCCTATCATCACCGCCCCGGCGCCGGCGCCTATAGCCTTGGTAATATCCCCGGAAAATTTGATGCCCCCGTCCGCGATAACCGGGACGCCGGATTTGGCCGCCTCCTCGGCGCAGTCCCACACGGCGGTAAACTGGGGAACGCCGACACCGGCCACGATGCGGGTGGTACAGATGGAACCGGGCCCTATGCCGACCTTTACCACGTCGGCTCCCGCCTCTATAAGCCTGCGGGTCCCTTCCTTTGAGGCGACATTGCCGCCTATCACCGGAAGGCCGAATTTCTTTTTAATGCCGCGGACCGCGTCCATGACGTTTCTGGAATCGCCGTGCGCCGTATCAAGGACCACAAAATCAACCTTCGCGCTTTTAAGAAGGGGAAGGCGCGCCTGGTAATCCTGGGGGGAAACCGCCGCGCCTACGATGAGCCTTCCCCCCTTGTCCAGGGCGGCGCGGGGAAAGCTGGCGTGCTTCTCCATGTCCTTTACGGTGATAAGCCCCTTAAGCGTGCCTTCACCGTCCACTATGGGGAGTTTTTCGATGCGGTGTTTGTCGAATTTTTCACGGGCGCCCTCTACAGAAGGCTCTCCTTCCACCACGATGGGGTTTTTTGTCATCACGCCGGAAACAGGAAGGGAATCGTCCCGGCAGAATCTGAGATCCCGGTTTGTGATGATCCCCGTAAGGCGCCCGTCCCTGCCTATCACCGGCATCCCCGAAACATGGTACTGATCCCGCAGGACAATTACGTCCCTTATTTTCGCGTCTTCCGCGACGGTTACAGGAGAATCAATGATCCAGTTAAGAAAACGTTTGACGTTTCCCGCCTGGCGCGCCTGCTCCTCCGGGCTCAGGTTCCGGTGTATCACCCCGGCCCCCCCCTCAAGGGCGATTGCGATGGCAAGTTTCTCCTCGGTCACCGTATCCATGGCCGCCGAAAGAACCGGCGCGTTGAGCACCACCCCGTCGCACAGGGTGGAACGGACATCACATTCCCTTGGAAGCACATCGCTGTAACCGGGAAGAAGAAGAACATCGTCATAGGAAAGGGCTTCGGCAAACATCGCTAAACCTCCATAAGTTTCCGGTATTTTACGGCCAGTTCCTTCGCCTTCTTTGCCGCAAGACCGGAATACCGCTCCGGGTTTTCAAAAAAGGAAAGCGCCCCGGAAGGATCGGAAATCATTCCCAGTTCCGTCATCTTCCTCCCTATTTTTTCAAGAACTTCTTCCTCATCCGCCAGCGCCTGTGCAAAGCTCTTTTTTCCGGTTTCGGCCTCGAGGGTAATCTTCCGTATCACCTCATGGGCATCCGGAACGCCCATCCCGGCAAGGAGAATGTAGGCCGGTTCGGCAAGAATCCCGCCCGGAATTCCGCCCGAACCGCTCCTCAGGTTGTAAAGGAGCCGTTCCCGGTCCGCGGTAAGGTCCGTGACAACCCGGATCATGCGGTCTACGGCAAGGGAGAAACCCGCCGTATAATCGGCAATGAAACGCTGGCTTGCCGAGTTGGTAAGGTCCCGCTGATGTTCGCTTATCTGATCCATGAAGAAAGTCATTACCCGGGGCATAAACGCCTTCCAGAGGCTCTTGACATGCTCCGAATTCCAGGGATTCCGTTTCTGCGGCATGGTGGAAGAACCAACCTGGCGCGAAGCGAACCCTTCCCGCAGTTCCGCTATTTCCGTGCGCTGCAGATTGCGGAGATCGTCGGCGAGATTGGCGATAATGCCGAAGGCAACGTTGAATTCAAGCAGCAGGCGAAGAAGGTACTCCGGTTCCACAATCTGGGTGGAATGCTCGGAAGGCAGAAGCCCCAGTTCGGCAAGGTACACGCGCTCCAGCTCTTCGGGATCTTTTACGATGAGGCCGGCCGCGTTGTAGGCGCCCGCCGCGCCGGCAAGTTTTCCCCTGAGCTGCCCGGAAAGCCGCTGGATTTCGGGAATGGATTTTCCCAGCCGGGAAACATACTCCGCCATGGCAAAACCCAGGGTAACGGGAACCGCGTGCTGGCCGTGCGTTCTTCCCACCTGGGGGGTTTCCGCTTCCCGCTCGGCAAAGCCGCAGAGCAGAAGTTCCAGCTTTTTAAGCAGGGGCAGCACCACCACACGCGTCACCCCCGCCATGCGGTATGCAAGGGCCGAATCGAGAATGTCGGCGCTTGTCGCCCCCAGATGCACCAGGGAAGCAAACCGGGGGGGAACCTTCTCCTTGAGCACGTTCACAAGCGCCCTGATATTGTGATGTATTTTTTCCTCTTCGGCGTAGACTATAGCGGGATCAACGGCGGCGGCATCCGCGTCGAGCCTTTCCCGCAGCTCACAGGTCAGCTCTCCCCGCACGGCAAGATGGGCTTTTATCAGGGCGATCTCCGCCTTGAGGCACGCCGCCACGCCCGCCTCCTCGGAAAGCCAGGGAACCAGCGAATCGTACAGTGTCTGCTCTGAAAGAGAATACCGGTGATCTATGGGAGAAATATTACAGAAAATATTACGGGCTAACATAATCGATTATGGCGGAAAAGAACACGGCCTGTCAAGGAGGCGCGCAGTAATTCCGAATTCAAAACAACCACAAACGATACGGACCAACACGGACAAAATATAAACTAAAAGTCCGTTCTGTCCGTGAGGTCTGTGGTTATCATATTATTTCGATATGAATTATAAGATACAACAAAAACGGCCGGATACTGAAAAAAGGGGGCGGCCGGCATGACATTTTCCCCAAAATGAAATATACTATCGGTGTCTACAAGAGAACCGTTCCCGGACGATTTGAATTTCAAAACCGCGTTGTTAAAATCACCGCTATCATTGAACAATGCTGTTTTCATTGTGGGAGGATCAGATTTTGAGCAAACAACGTGATTTATTTATTATCATCTGCGCCGGTAACATCATTAACACGGCCGTAGTCCTTGTCCTTTTGGTTTTGTTTCAGGATGTCCCCTTTCCCTTCTCTGTCATGCTGTCAAGGGCGGTTCTTCCCTGTCTGGGCTACATTGTCCTGGCAGGCCTTCTTATGGGAAGAAGCGTCCGCCTTTTTGACCCCGCCAATTTCAGCGCCGGGAAGGATACCTACAGGGCGGCCCTTAAAAAAATCGGCGCCGTCCCGCTTAAAATGATCGCCTTCCTCGCGGTAACGGAAAACATCCTCCTCGCGGGGATCTTTATCCAGGGGCCCGCCATTGGGATTCCGGGGGAAATGCGGACACCCCTGTACCTCGTGTGCCTGTCCCTCGGGCTCCTTGTGGGAACGTTCATATACGTATTGACCGACAGGATGGTGTCAAAAACGCTTATCGCCTGCAGGCTTACCGGGTATCCGGAGGATCTGCGGGAAGGGCGGCAGAGCACCAAAATGCTGATCGTCCCCGTCGTGGTAACTCTCATCTCCATACTTTACACCCTTTCCATCTCGCTGCTCATCATTAGCCGGGCGGGGGGAAATCTTCCCGCCATGGAAAGAAGCGACAGGATCATCATGGCGGCCTTTATCGCCTTTTACGCGCTTTCTGTATTTGCCCTGGCCCTGACCCTGAAAAAAAGCACGTCAAGCCTCTTTACTTCGGTTATTGAGCAGCTTGAAAATTTATCCTCCGCGAAGAAGGATCTGACCCGGCGTATTTTTATATGTTCCGTTGACGAGGTGGGAACCATAGCGGGAATGGTCAACAGTTTCTGTGAAAACATGGAGGCCGGGATGCGGGACATCAAGGGAGGCCAGGGGGAACTTTCCAGATCCGGCCTCAAACTTGAGGAAAACGCCTCGGGCATGGCGTCGTCCCTGGAGCATGTTTTCAAGGCGGTGGAACAGATACGGGCGAAAACCGAAGAAGAGATGCGGAGCGTGGAAGAAGCCTCCGCGGCGGTACACCAGATAGCCAAAAACATCGAATCCCTTGACAGTTCCATAAACACCCAGGCGGCCAGCATGGGCCAAGCTTCCTCGGCGGTAGAGGAAATGACGGGGAACATTACCTCCATAGGCGGAGTTACGGAAAAAATGGCCCTTCAATTTAAAACCGTAGACGGCGCGGCGGCGGCGGGAAGCGCGATACAGAGGGAAAGCGCGGCCAAAATCAATGAAATTGTCGGCCAGTCCCAGGCCCTGCAAGAGGCAAACCGGATCATCGCCACCATTGCCGCCCAGACCAATCTTCTGGCCATGAACGCCGCCATTGAGGCGGCCCACGCGGGAGAGGCGGGGCGGGGTTTCTCGGTAGTCGCCGACGAGATACGGAAACTGGCGGTCAATTCCTCCAGCGAATCCCAGAAGATAGGCGCCGAACTGAAACAGATTGTGGGGACCATCGATCACATCGTCAAAAACGCAAAGGCGTCGGAACAGTCCTTTGCCCAGGTCTCCGCCAGGGTGAACGAAACAGGAAAACTGGTACAGGAAGTGGATAACGCCGTCAGGGAACAGAAAGAAGGAGCGGGACAGGTCATGGAGGCCCTCAAAGTAATGAACGACATGGCCGCGCTGGTCAGCACCGGTTCACGGGAGATGAACGCAGGCAATGAATCCATGCTGAAGGAAATAGTTTCCCTGCAAAACCAGTCGAGGGAAATAGCCGAGAGCGTTTCCCAAATGGCCGGAAACATGGAAACCGTCAGCTCCGGCGCCCGGGAAATTGCCCAACTGGCCCTTGCCAACCAGACTTCGATCAGTTCCATTTCAAAAATCGTAGACGGCTTTGAGGTCTAGGGCAGCGCCGGAAGGAAGGATATATGAACAGTGTACGAATTGGTTCTGTAGGGCTGGGGCGGCTGGGAATCCGCCATGCGGAGAATATCGCCGGTAAAATCGGGGGCGCGTCTCTTGCGGCCCTCTGCGATGTGGACGCCGCGAAGCTGGAAGAGGCCGCCCGCAGACTGGATGTCAAGCGCCGGTTCACCTCCTTCGACGAGATGATACGCTGCGATGACGTGGACGCGGTGGTCATCGTGTCCCCCTCTGCCCTGCACACCGGGCAGATAGCCGCGGCCCTGGCCGCCGGGAAGCATGTGTTTTCCGAAAAGCCCCTGGGAGTCACGGCGGCCGAATGCGGGGAGGCGGAAAAGGCCGTAAAGGCCCATCCTGATCTGGTGTTCATGCTGGGCTTTATGCGGCGTTTTGATGAATCGTACCGGTATGCCCACGACAAGGTAGCCGCGGGCGTTATCGGGAAGCCCGTATTGTTCCGTTCCTACAGCCAGGACCCGGAAAAATTTATTGACGGGGCCATAGCCTTTGCCCCCCACAGCGGGGGACAATTTCTGGACATGGCCGTTCACGACATAGACCTGGCCCGGTGGTTTACCGGCTCGGAACCCGAATCGGTATATGCCATAGGAGGCTGTTACGCCCATCCCGAATTTGCCAGGTATCAGGACGGGGACAACGTATCGTGCCTGATGAAATTCAAAAACGGCGCCATGGTGTTTCTGTTCGCCGGCCGTACCGCTCCCCACGGGTACAATGTGGAAACCGAAATTATCGGTACAGAGGGAACGCTCAGGATCGCTTCGGTACCCCAGAAAAACATGGTGGAGATCCTTGACAGCCACGGAGTCAGAAGGGAATGTTCCGAAAATTTCCTCGAACGGTTTGAAACTGCCTATGTAAACGAAGTGCGGGAATTCGTGGACTGCATTGTCACGGGGCGCAGGCCCGAGGTAACGGTGCACGACGGAACCAGAGTTTCCGAAATCGCCTATATGTGCAAATCCGCCTTTGAACAGGGGAAACTGCTGTTTTTTTAGTTTCACGCTCCAAGCTCCGCAGGGTAGTAAACCAGCAATTCAAAATTCAACCACAGACCTCACGGACAAAACGGACTTTTAGCTTCAAATGTCCGTGTTGGTCTGTGCTTGTCCGTGGTTGTTTTGAATTTTGAATCGCTGCGAACACCCCAAGCATCGGCGTTTACCGTTCCGGCTGTTTAGAGGATGCTGCTTACACAGCAATCAGAAAGTCTTGGCGGCCCGGATAAGGGCTTTGCGCAGCAAAGACAAGGGCCGACAAAATGTGGGTGGAGGCGGGCGTGGGAATGGAGCGTAGCGGAATGACCTAGCCGGCCGGAACCCCGAGCCGCCTACTGGCCCGGTTTGTCCGGCAGGACAAAAAAGCGTAAACAGTCCTGTTATACGACGTTTGCCCGTACTCCATTATTTTAATTATTATTATATTCTGCCAATAATATATTATTTCCATTATTTTCTATTTCCAATAAATTGTCATTTGTTATTTTTAATCTTTTTAAATAATT
>JAISAQ010000057.1 GCA_031266775.1 Treponema sp. | reverse complement strand
TCGGCAGTTCAAGCCGGGCTGCCGGCAATGCAAGCCGGAATGCCGGCAGAGTAAGTTATATTGCCGGCAAAGCAAGTTATTTTGCCGGCAAAGCAAGTCATTCTGCCGGCAGAGTAAGTCATTCTGCCGGCAGAATAAGCCATTTTGCCGGCAAAACAGGCCGTTTTGCCCGCGGAACAGGGCTACCGGGCTCCGCCGGACAGCGTTTACGCGGCGCGGAAGGCCGGAAAAACAGGTAATGAAGGCCCCTGAGGGCCTTTTGAATAAATGCCGCAGCGCGGCAAAAGGAGTATGAGTATGAGCGGTTTAGACTGGCTGCCCAGAACCCGAAGCGGCATACTGACGATGGCCAAAGAGCAGATCGCCTACACGACAACGGAACGGCGGACCGCCTGGGGCATTCCCTCGGAGCGGTTCCTCGAGTACGGGACCGCCTTCGGCGCGGCCCAGGCGGCGCTGACGAAGGTGGAGAACACCGCGGAACGGAACCATGTGGACACGGTGGCCTGTAACGAGGCCTTCGACACCCTCAAAGGGATCATGCGGTTCTTCAAGAATCACTATTATCTTATCCCGCCCCTCACCAAAATCGACTGGGCCGAGCTGGGCTTCCGGGAACCGGATGATCACCCCACGCCGGTGCCGGCCCCTACGGACGTGCCCATGGTGACCCCGTCCTACTACGGCGGGCCCCACCTGGTCCTGGTGACGCTGGGCCCCCTGCTCGGTACGCAGGCCCCGGACCCCCGCAGCGACTACGGCTTCGCCCTCTACGTCGGCATCATGCCCCAGGGCGGCGCGACGCTGGAACAGGCGGCCTCGGTAAAGCACTACCTGATGGAAACCCCGAAAGACGGGGAGGGTCTTAAACATTACCTCTTTACCTGCCGCGCGAGGGAACTGGTCGTCTTCGACGCCGTCGAATCGGGCATGACCGCGTACTTCTGCGCCCGCTACGAGAACCGGAAAGGCTGGACAGGCACCTGGGGCCCGGTATCGTCGATCGTTATACCGTGATGGAAGAGGAAGAGAAGAATTTTTAACCACGGACGGACACAGACCAACACGGACAAAAACATGGATTTGAAACAATAAGTCCGTTCTGTCCGTGAGGTCTGTGGTTATATTTTTCCTGTTCATGTCCGTTCGTCTGGTTCGTGGTTAAAATTCCAATAAAGGTGATTGATACCATTTGGTGGCCCGTACCGGCGCTGTACCGGCTTAAGATTGCATTTTTCATCCGGATGGTACATACTCTATCAATGGATAGCAAAGAGTACCAGGACGCGCTGTCCGCGGCAATTGAAGCGCGCCACCTTTGGCTCGAAAAATCCGAATTCCCCAAACTCAAGGAAGAATGTAGAACTTTCCACGTTTCTTTTGGGGTAATTTACGGACAGCTGATCCAGAAACGGCTTATTCACGAAGACCCCTACAAACATGAGGCAAAAGCCGGCGAGATCAAGGTTCCCGATCCGGTAAACCATGAAAGCGACAAAACGGAACAGCTAACCATAAGCCTTTCCGCCTATGACAACCAGCTTGATTTCCTTGTAAACTTTTCACAATTCAGTACCGAATTTTTAACCCTGGAAAACATAAAAAGAATTATCGCCCTCGTGCGCTACATTGACTGGACCAAATTTAACACAGATACGCAAAACCCCACCACTAAAGCCCTGGTAGATATTGTCGCACAGGCCAGAACCGGCGGAGATCCCCTTACCCTCCGGGTTATCGGCGACGCCCTGAGCGCCCTGAACAAGGCAAGCGCCGCAATCATGGGTTACCTGAAGGAAGCGGCAAATTTTGACCGGGAAGCCTACAAACTGGAACTCAGGCAAAACCTGACAGGCAGCATGAAGGCCGGTGAAGCTGTTCTTGAAAACATACGGAAAAAGTTTTACGTTGCCATGCCCGGAAGGCCGTTTTACCCCGACCTTGCGGAAGAGGTTATAAAAGAAGACTTCAGTCCCGAAGGGGACAAGCTCCGCGAAGCGATTTTAAAACAGCTTGCGGTTCCGGACAACAAGCCGAAAACGGTAAAGCAGGCGGTTTCGTTCAAATCAATCCTGCTGGACGGATGTATGATAATCAGCTCCACTGCGGCCACCCTGGCCGAGATTGTCCCCAAAATGGATGAAAACAGCGCTGTCCTCCAGAACCGCAAACAGAGTTTTTTTGAACAGCTCAAGATGGCGTTCCGGCAGATGTTTCACAAGGAGCCCGACCCGGTGATTTACGAAATAGAATACCTTGACGTGGTAAAGGGTACGCCGGTACGGGAAAAAGTCAACTTCGGCATGTTCATGGCGGATTTGGATCGTAAAATCCGCAGTCTTGCCTCCTTGAGCGGCCGCGGGGGAATTTCTTCCCGCCTTGACACCATGGGCGAAACTCAGCTGCTTTCCCTTCTTGAAAAAGCCGTGAGGGACGCCCAGTCGTTACACAAAATCCTTGCGGGCCTTGACGAACACTTCAAAGCGGAAGCTTCCCGTGAACTGCGGGAAAAGATACGGGGAATAAAGCCTGACTTGGCTACCATAAAAAA
>JAISAQ010000075.1 GCA_031266775.1 Treponema sp. | reverse complement strand
CCCCCCCCCCCCCCCCCCCCCCCCCCCCCCCCCCCCCCCCCCCCCCCCAAAGGAAGTGTTTTATGGCTGTTTCTTGTACGGAATGTTCCATAGCGGCCTCCCTGTTACACGCGGAAAAGTATGCAGAAAACCGTAAAAAGATGCAATAGCCCTGTCAAGCCCCGAATTCAAAACAACTACGGACAGACACAGGCCAACACGGACAAAAGAGGCTTGAAATCAAAAGTCCGTTCTGTCCGTGAAGGTCCGTGGTTAAATTCTCGTATTTTATGTAACTAACACGCGCAAGAATACCTGCCACCTCTCCGGCTTGTATTTTTTTTCACGGTCAGCTAGGGTGTAGGTATGTTTTCAATAACCGTTACCCCCCGTTTTGGGGATATGGATATTCTGGGACACATTAACAACACCGTTCCGGTGGCATGGTTTGAACTGGCCAGAAATCCCCTTTTCAGGATATTCGATCAGGAAATGAAGCTTTCCCGCGAAAGCTTTCCCCTTATCATGGCCCATACCGATTACGATTATGTTGCCCAGCTTTACTTCCAGTACAATGTGGAAATCCGCACCTGGATAAGCCGCATAGGAACCAAATCATTCACCGTGTATCATGAGGCATGGCAGGAAGGCCGGCTCTGCGTCAAGGGCAGCGCCGTGGTGGTTCACTACGATTTCAATACCGAAACAACTACCCCCATTCCCGAAGACAAGAAGCGGCTCCTTTCGGAACATTTCTCCGGCGTGTAATCCACGGAAAAACCCGCACGCGCGACAGGCCGCTAGGCTTCCACAGTGAGGCCTTCGCGGGCCATCATGATTTCCATGCCCGTTTTGCCCCGGATACGGGACCGGTATTCGTTCTCAAGCTGCTCAAGCTGCCGGTCGGTACGGTTGGGGTCATGATGAAAGAGGACAAGTTTTTTGACGCGGGCCTTGTTGGCGGAATTAATGGCGTGTTCATAGGACGAATGTCCCCAGCCCAGATGACTTTCATATTCCGAAGCGGTGTACTGGGAATCGTGGACAAGGATGTCGGCGTTAAGGAAAAAGCGGAGGAGCTTTTCATTTTCCTCCCTGGCGACAAGAGCCCCTTCGCGGGCGGCGTCCTCGTCATAGCCCGGATCGGCGGGATCAACGGGGAAAAGATTGCGGAACGGTTCATTGTCATAAGCGGTAACGATTGACTTTCCCCTGTACTCAAAACGGTAGCCCAGGCACAGTATGGGATGGTTCAAATATTTGGTGGTTACCCAGAGGCCGCCGCCGAGATCAAGGGAGGTCTCCCTTATCTGATCGTATTCAATCTGCGCGGAAAGTTCGCTCTGCCTGATAGGCCAGTAACGGTAGGAAAGCTGGGCGCCTATGATAGCTTCCAGCGTGTCGTCCTCGTAGGAAACGGGCCCCCTGATACGCAGTTTCGATGTCGGTATAAAAATCGGGGTAAACATGGGAAAGCCCATGATGTGATCCCAGTGTGTATGGGTTATGAAAATATCGGCGTCTATGGGCCCCTTTTTGAAATCGTTTGCCATGAGCCAGTCGCCGAAAGGTTTTATCCCCGTGCCGAAATCGACGATTACGAGCCTCTGGTCCGCCCGTATCTCAAGGCACGAGGTATTGCCGCCGTATGTAACGGTGGCCGGTCCCGGACAGGGAATGGATCCCCTGTCGCCCCAAAAACGCACGCTTAACATGCCGTCAAGTATACACGGAAAAAAAGAAACGGTTAAGGGGGGTCGTCCACTGTATATGACGTTTGGAGCGTAAACAGTCCTTATGCGCCGTTGGGCTGTTCTACAATTTTTTCTTCATCGTTATTTTCATTATAAACTTTGTTTCTTATATCTATTAACGGCTCTATATTCTTTATTTTTTCTACTGCATTTATAGTAAAATTTACACCGGATTCATTCACTTCATATTTATGCGGATAACGTATGTCATTACTATATCTGTTTAGAATATCACATTCAGTTTTAATTTCTTCAAATATTTTATCCTTCTCGGCACAAATTCTATTTAAGTAAGCCAAATTGTGTGTCTTTTCTGGTATAATGTCATTCCATGTCAGGTATCCTTTTAAATACTTTTCAATTGCTTGTGCACAAAGGTGACAAATTATTTCACAATGTTTCCGTACCGATTCACTCAATATTTTTGCCGAATCGAAATCCTCATCGGCTATTCTTCACCATTCTTTTACATCTTCAATGTGCATAGAGCATTCGTCCCTTTTGAACTATTGTTTCTTCAAGAATATTTTTTGTTTTTCTTATATTAAACACACTTTCTTTTGATAATAACAAATCAATGAAAAATATTTTTTTATCACCCAGATCGCCGATTATTTTTCCATAAAGCTCTGATACATTCGATATATTATCCGGAATTACAATATATATGTCTATGTCGCTTTTTTCTGTCGGCTTTCCATAGGCATATGAGCCGAACAAAAATATATATTTTGCCGATACATATTTAAGGATAGATTCTTTAATGCTATCTATTTTTTCCGTAAATGTATCCATTTTTTAACTATGTTTGATTAAAAAAATTTTGTCAAGCGGGCGAAACGCCTGTTACAATCTCAAAAAGATCTTGGCCTTTTCTATTTCGCCGTTTATGTTTTTTTCCATTTCGTCAAACACAGTCTTCCGCACGCCCAGGGTTTCCCAAATCGAATTGTCCGTTTTTTCAGGATACCTGTCGCCCGAGAAGCCTATTTCCATAACCGAGGCAAAACGGTTTGCGGCGGCTATGCTGAAAAGTACGTCCCGGTGTCCGCCCGGATAATCAAGGGGGGCGTGATGATAAGCTATTGCCTCGCCGACAGGACCTTCCAGTTTCCACGCCTTCACTATCATCGCGCCGGCGGCGGCGTGGCTTATTCCAAGATTTTTTTCCTCGGCGCGGTACAGCGAGATCCGTTCCCGGTCGGCCGCGCTGACGGTAAGCATGTACTCTTTGGAAAGCACCGCGTTAAGAGGTATTTTGCCAATATCGTGCAGAAGGCCTGCGGTAAAATATTCCTCTATCTGTTTGGGGTCCACTCCCCGCTCTCTGGCAAGGAGTTTCGCGGCAACGCCGACACAGAGCGAATGCCGCCAGAAACCTTCCATGTTAAGGCCCTGAAAATCCTTTTTGGTGGAAAGGCTCCCCATGACCGCGGTGGAAAGGGCCAGGTTTTTTACCGTGTTGATTCCCAGCATGATGATGGCCCGGACAAGGGTTGTTACCTGCTGGGCCAGCCCGTAATAGGCGGAATTGATAAGTTTGAGCACCCGTCCGACAAGTACCGGATCAAGGGAGATGACCTGGTTAAGATCCGCGGGGCTTGTCCGGGGATTGTTGCAGATCTCCAGTACCTTGGTTACCGTGGTGGGAAGGCTGGGCATTTCCCTGATGTACTCTTCTATGTTTTCACTCAGCCTGTCATTCATGAACGTCCCCGTTTTTCCCCGCGGGCGGAACCGGCCGGCCGGTATCTTTACCGGCGGGTTTTATTTCCGAAATCACCGTTTCCACCTTGCGGTTAATCGCCGTTCCCAAATGGGAGTCGGGCAGGGCGCCCGCGAGCTTCCCCAGAAAGGCCAGCATCTCCGCGATGCTGTGCCGCTTTTTCGGTTTTCCCGTGCTGCCGGACGGCGCGGCCCGTAAGGCGGCCATTCTGCCCGGGAGCGGCGCGGCCGGAGCGGCCGCGGGCAGGGATGCCGGGACCGGCTGAACCGGTGGTTCCGGCGCGGCGGACACGGCGGGCGCGGCCTGATTTTGAGGCGCCCGGACGCCTGAGGTGGACGCGGCTTTCCGCTGTTCAATGTCCCGTATAAGCCCCTGGCGGCCTTCCAGCGTATCAATGATGTATTCCATGCTGATTCTGGCATCGCTTTGCATAAAATTATCACGGGTCCTTTCGGGAAGGGAACCTGTCATTGTCTTGAGAAATTTCATGAGGCCAAGGAGATCTTCCCTGGTTTTTTTCCCGTCCGTTTTTTCCTTTCCGGCCGGGAGCGGAAGAAGGGGCCCGCTTTCGGCCTCCGGCTGTTCCTGTTCCGCGGGCGTTTCTTCCGGCGCGGGAATTTCTTCCGCCGCTTCACCCGCTTCGGCGGAAGCGGCATCTTCGGCAGACGCGGCGTCTTCGGCAGGGACGATGTCTTCGGCGGATGCGGCGTCTTCGGCAGACGCGGCGTCTTCGGCAGGGGCGATGTCTTCGGCGGGAGCTTCTTTTTCGGGCAAAGAAGCTTCGCCCGCTTCGTCCGTGAAAAATTCGTCCTCGGGAAAATCGTCCGCGTCCTCTCCAAAATCATCGGGGACTTCTTCCCCAAAAAGGCTCTCCTCTTCGGGGGAATCTTCTTCGCGGGAATTTTCCCCGGAATCTTCCACGGAATTTTCCGCAGCCTCTTCAGGCCTGTCATCCGGCGGCGGTTCTTCTTCCTCATCTTCCCAGGAAATTTCGTCTTCCGGGGAAGTTTCATCAAAAGGCATCTCGCCGGCCTGTTCCCCATCCTCCGCGGTTTCACCGGGAAAGGGCTCCTCTTCCTCAACCACATCCCCGGACGGAAAAGACGGCGGCGTATGGGGTCCGGACGGCGGCCGGGGGGACGCCTGCGGCTGCGCGGCTTCTTGTTGTACCGGCGGCGGCTCAGGCGGTTCAGTCTGCGGCCGCGCGGCTTCTTGCTGTACCGGCTGCGGCGGTTCGGTCTGCGGCTCCGGCGGCTGCGGTGTCTGCACGGCGTCTTCCTGTGAGGGCGGGCTCTGTCCAGGCGTCTGCGGCTGCCCAGGCTGCGGCTGCTGCGGGGGCGTCTGCGGCGGGGACAGGGGAGGCGTCTGTGAAAGCGCCTCCTGAGGCCGGGACTCCGGCTCCGGCGGCTGCGAAGGCGGCGGCTGCCGGGACGGCGCTTCGGAGGGCGCCGGCGTAAAAGAAAGCGGTTCGCCTCTTTCGGGAAGCGAATCCAGGGAATCATCTTCCTCATTAAACAGGGACTCCGTCTCGTCATCGGGAAGGAATTCCTCTTCTTCATCCTGCATTTCCACGTCTTCAATAAAGAGGGCTTCGGTTTCCTCATCGGCCGCCGGGATCATTCCGGCCGCGCCGAAAAGCATGGATATGCCGGACTCTTCTTCCGCTTCCTCCCCGCCTGTAATGGCCTTGATGTTCCTGTCCCACATTTCATGCACCGAATTGGAATAGGCGCTGACGGCGTTCTCATAAAATTCCAGGGACTTGTTGAGATCGGAAAGATCGCCCGGGGTCGCCCTTTTCCCCTGAAGGTTCACCAGTTTGTCCGCCGTGCGGAGGGCTTTTTCTACGGAGCCGGAATTTTTGTGAAGTTCGGCCGCTGCCGCCAGCGCCTCCGTATCGTTGGGATCGGCCTTGGCCAATTCCTCAAAAATTTGAAGCGCATGCGCCTTGCTGCCCATCTCGGTGTAAAGTTTTCCGAGCAGGAGCTTGGCGGCCCTGTCATTGGGGCGGCGGGCAAGAAACGCGTTGATTCTTTCTTCCGCTTCCCGGTATTCCTTCCGCCTGAAAAAAATATCGGCCAGATCCAGATGAAAGGAATAGTTTCCCGGATCTATGCTGAGGATCTTTTCAAAGACAGCCTGGGCTTCCCTGTCGTTCCCAAGGACGCGCTCGACGGCGCCCTTGATTCTAAGCGCGGAAATATTTTCCGGATCCCATTCAAGGGCGGCGACGGCTTCTTCCAGCGCCTCGGGGTAGCGCTCCATTTTCAGATAAAGACCCGCAAGCCTGATCCGCGCTTCCACGCTGTCCGGCGCAAGTTTTATCAGTTTTTCAAGTTCCACCATCGCGTCGGCAAAATCACCTGACTCTTCAAGGATACGCTCCAGATTTACCACCGCCTTGACATATTTGGGATCGGCTTCTATGGCGCGCCTGTAATTCTGTACCGCGTCTTTGGTACGGCCCTGATCGGCCTGCACCACGCCCATGTTGTTTCTGGCTTCGGCGTTAAAAGGATCGGCGTCAAGGATACGGTTAAAAGCTGCAAGCGCCTTTGCGTGCTGTCCCTGCTTGAAAAGGATGATGCCCAGGTTGTTCATGGGCTCAACCCAGCCGGGCTTGCTGCGTATTGCCGCCCGGTATTCCTCGGCGGCCTTTTCAAGGCTGCCGTTGGCTTCAAGGGCCACGCCGAAATTAAAGTGAAGGGTAGGATTGTTCCGGTCCAGCGAGAGCCCCTTGCGGAACATGTTAAAGGCCTTGTCGTATTCCTTTAATTGTTCATAGATGGTTCCAAGGTTGTTGTAGGCCGGAACATAGGAAGGGTCCAGTTCTACCACTTTGGCGTAGGCCATGGATGCGGCCTGAAGGTTTCCCAGCTGTTTGTGAATGTTGCCGATATTGTAGTGAAATTCCGCGCGGTTCGGATCGATGTCAATCGCTTCAACAAGGGTAGCAAGGGCATCCTGCAGCCTTCCCTGCCGGCGGTAAATTACCGCTATGTTGTTGAGCGCTTCAATGTCCTGGGGATTTTTTTCAAGGAGCCTGTTGAATTCATCGGCCGCCCCGGGAAAATTCCCCTTCTTCGCGAGAGTGGTTCCCAGAAGCAGGGCGGCTTCCCGGTCGCCGGGCGCCTTGGCAAGATAATTTTTGAGCAGCCGTTCCGCCTCGTCATGATCCCCGATGCGGACAGCTCCTCTGGCGCGTTCAATAATATCCTGTATATCGGCGGGACTCATTCACCACATCCTTTAAGACAGCCGTTTAAGACGGCCGGTTCGGCGGAACCGGTTTACGGGCGCCTTTGAACCAGGGGTTCGGGCGCGGGCCGGGCTCCCACTTCACGGGAAAATGCTCCGGCGCGAAAAGAAGATCCCCCCGCGCCTTCGGTGTCGTAAGCGGCCACGGCAAAATAGTAGAGGACGCCGTTGGAAAGGCCTTCCACGCGGAGGCCGGCGCTTTTTCCCGCGTCAACCGGGGATGCTCCCAGTATAGCATCTTCTCCGAAATATTCACCCCTTGAAGTTCCGTAATACACAAGATAACCCGCCGTATCCTTGCCGGGACCGGGTTTCCAGCTCAATTCCACCGCGCCGTCGCGGGCAACGGCGGTTACCGACACGGGCGGCGGGGGCGGATCGTCCGGCCGGTATACGATCCGCAGTTCTTCAAGGTACGGGCTTGTTTCCCCGTCTCCCGAAGGGTAAAAATCGGCGGCAAGCTGAACATAACGGCCCCGCGTTTCGGGCATGTCCCTTCCGGGAAAGAAGGGCTGCCAGTCCGCCTCCGCCCAGTAATACGGATTGGCGGCCGAGCGGATATAAAAACGGACGGCCGCGTTGTCGGGGTAATTGAAACCGCCGCCGTATATGTTCCGCCTTGCGCCGTTTTCGGCCCGTGTCCTTCCGCCCAGTGCGTCTACACGGATCACGTCTCCGCCCCGTCCCAGATCAAGGGGCCCGGTCTGGAACCTGCCGCTCCGGCGGTATTTTTGCAGTTCCGGCTTTGCGCCCGGTTTCCCCGCCTGACCCCGCAGTTCCAGTTCATCAACAAGGCCGGAAAAACGCTTTCCTATGTTAAAACTGCCGCCGTCTCCCGCAAGCGGAAGGTACACTTCGCCGCCTTCCCTGCCGGACGGGGAGGCATATGTAATGGCTTCGCTTCTGCCGTTCACCAGGTATTCAAGAAGGCCCGTGTCCGATTCAAAGCGGACAAGATGATGGGTCCACACGTCCGGCACAACGGGGGCCCCGCCGGAAAGGGAAAGATCAATGCGTTCCGTTTCGTTCGAAGAAACAAAGAAACCGGAAAAGGTCCAGTGCAGGCGGTTCTTGACCGCCATACACAGTATACGCTGAAAACCGCCTTCGGTTCCGGGGCGGCTTCCCGCGCCTGACGCCGTCCATTCCAGAATCTGTTCGCCGTTTTCCATGTGAAAAGGGTAAAGCCAGAACTCCAGGGAAAAATCCCCGATACGCCGCCCCGGCGCGAAAAGGGCGCCTGAGTCCGAGGGTTCCACAAGGAGCGGTTCCGGCAGCACGGCGCTTGCGGCCCCGGCCTGAAAAAGGGCCGCCCCGGCGCCCATACGGGCCCGCACGCCGTCCGCGGCCTGTACGCCCCGCGAAACGGAAACCCGGTAATGGCCGGCGCTGTCGGCAAACCGGCCGGGACTGCCTTCGTCAAAGGAAATGACCATGTCCGGGGCGGAAAGGCCGCCCGGATCAGATCCGCCGGAAAGGGACGCCGAAGAAAGGGCCAGCACGGGATGCGGGCGTACCGATGAAATTTCGACAAGCCCGTCGGTTTTCTCGGCCAGACGCCAGCCCGAGGCCCCTCCTATGACGAGGGTTTTTTCGTCAAGGCCGCGGAGCGGCCCCGCAGGCAGCGTGAAGATAAAAAAAGACAGATAAAAAAATGCGGATTTCTTCATGGGTTCCCCCTATCTTATCGGTAAAACAGGGGGATTTCATAAACACGAAACGGTGATGTACAATATAAGAAGAACAATATGGAAGGGGAACATCAGGACAATTTTGCCGTTCTCAAAAAAACGGCGCGGGAAGCGCCGGCGGAGGCCGGTGTGTACATCATGCGGAACAGCGAGGACCGCATCATCTATGTGGGAAAAGCGCGGAACCTGCGAAACCGGCTTTCATCGTATTTTTCGGGAACCAGGGACGTAAAGACAAGCGTCCTTGTAAAGAACGCCCGGACCATAGAGACGATCATCGTTTCCAATGAGTACGAAGCCCTGCTCCTTGAAAACACCCTCATCAAGCAGCACAGCCCCAGGTACAACATCAACCTCAAGGACGGTAAAACATATCCGGTTATACGCGTTACCCGCGAGGATTTTCCCCGCGTGTTCAGGACCCGCCGCATCATCGAAGACGGAAGCCTTTACTTCGGCCCCTTTCCCAACATTCAGGCGGTGGACACGCTCCTTGAACTTATCGAAAGGCTCTTTCCCCTGCGGAAATGCCGCGTTCTCAAAAAACGCGAAAGCCCCTGCATGTACTACCACATCGGCCGCTGCATGGCCCCCTGCTGCGGGAAGATCACGGCGGACGAATACCGCCTTCAGATTAACAAGGTAAAAAAACTCCTTTCCGGTAAAACCAAATCGCTTGTTGCCGATCTTGAAACCGAAATGAAGAGGGAAGCGGCCGCCCTGAGATTCGAGCGCGCCGCCGGGCTGCGGAACGCGGTTAAGGCGATAGGGGATCTTTCAGGACCTGTCAATCTGGTTGATTTTGATGAAAACTCAAGGGACTACATAGCCTGGGCCGCCGAAGGGATCTTTACCGCCTTTACGGTTTTCTCCATGCGCGGAGGAAAGATGACCGGAAGGGAACTCTTTAGCGCGAATTCCGCCGCCGGCGAAAGTGAATCGCTTGAAACCTTTGTTACCGCCTACTACAGTCCCGACAGGCCGCCGCCGCTTCTGATTTATCTTCAGGAAAAAACCGGAAACGACGGGGACGGCGGGGAATACGGGGAACTGCGCCGTTATTTTTCGGAACAGTTCGGATACGAACCTGAACTCTTGACGCCGGAAGAAAAACACCATACCGCCATTATTGCCATGGCCCGGCAGAACGCCGCGGAAGACATACGCAGGCGGCAGCGCGAACGCGGGGCGGGACCTGCGCTGGACGAACTGCGTGAGGCGCTCGCTCTTAAAAGCCGGCCGGAACGCATTGAAGGTTTTGACATTGCGCAGCTCGACGGCAAACATCCCGTGGCTTCCCTCATCTCGTTCAGGGACGGAATCCCCGACCGGAAAAACTACCGTTACTTCAAACTGCGCAGCGTGGTGGGCATAGTGGACGATTTTGCCGCGATGCGTGAGGCAGTGCGCCGGCGCTACTCACGCCTTATCAGCGAAGGAAAGGACCTTCCCGATCTCGTGCTCATAGACGGCGGTATAGGCCAGGTAAACGCCGCGAAAGGCGTTATGGATGAATTGGGAATGGACAGCGATGTCGTGGGGCTTGCCAAGCGTGAAGAAGAACTCTGGCTGCCCCGCGCAAAAGAACCGGTGATCCTCTCCCGCCGCTCGGAGGCACTGAGGGTCCTTCAGCATGTACGGGACGAAACCCACCGCTTCGCCACGTCCTTCAACCAGCGGCTCAGATCGGGGGATCTGTTCTTCCCCGTTCTCCAGTCCGTAGACGGCATAGGCCCCAGGCGGGCGGCGGCGATTATGCGGATCTACGGCAGTATTGAAAAGATAGCCGCCGCCGGTGTACAGGAACTTGCGGAACGCTGTAAAACGGGCAGGGAAGCCGCCATCAGGGTGCGGGCGGCGGCGCGCCTGGCGCTGGAAAATCAAAGCGCCGCGAAACGGCGCCTTGCGGAAGGGGGCCGCGGGGCGGGGCGGCAAAGCGCGGCGGCGGAACTCGCGGCGGAAGCGGCGGAAGATTACCCCGCGGACGGCGTTTCGGGCGTCCCGGCAAAAGACGGGGATTGATGGCGGGGAAAAACCCCCTTGTCAAACCGTACCTGAAATGGGCGGGGGGCAAGCGGCAGCTCTTGTCCGAAATAAAAAAACACGTTCCCCCGGATATTGACGGCTATACCTACTACGAGCCCTTCCTTGGGGCGGGGGCGGTGTTTTTTGCCCTGCAGCCCAAACGGGCGGTGATCAACGATTCTAATACCCAGCTGATGCTGACCTGCACCGTCATAAAGGAACATGCCGGGGAGCTCATAGCAAGGCTGAAAGAACATCAAGACAAAAACAGCGCGGCGTATTACTACGAAATCAGAAACCTTGACAGGAACAGGGAACAATTCAGCGCGCTTGGCGGCGTTGAAAAGGCGGCGCGCCTTGTTTTTCTGAACAAGACCTGCTACAACGGCCTTTACCGCGTCAACTCCCGGGGCTTTTTTAACGTTCCCCGGGGGACATACAAAAACCCCTCCATCTGCGAAGAGGCGGCGCTCTGGCAGATCAGCGCTTACCTTAACGCCAACAGCGTTACCATCCTGAACGCGGATTTTGCGGAAGCCGTACGGGACGCCGGGGCCGGTTCCTTTGTATATTTTGATCCGCCCTATCACAGCCCCGGGAGGACCGGTTTTACCTCATACCAGGCGGACGGATTCGGAGAAGAAGAACACAGACGCCTGCGGGATCTTATGGCGGCCCTGACGGAGCGCGGGGCAAAATGCCTCCAGAGCAACGCGGATACGGAATTCATCCGCAGCCTGTACGGGCCTGATCTTTTTGACATTATCCCCGTACACGCAAAGCGGTTCATCAATTCGGATTCTTCAGGCAGGGGCGCCGCCGGCGAAGTGCTGATAAAGAACCGGAACTGAACGGCGCGAAAGGGCGGAGCTTCCCCTCGGCAGGGGCTTTATCAATAAAAAAATAAACAGCATACTGTATAAATGAGCGATCAAACAGCATTGTCCGGCACGGAAACACAGGAAGCCCTTTGTGAGAGCGCGGAATTTCTTGCGGAACAGCTCGTTACCTATATAGGGAATAAAAGGGCGCTGTTAAACTTTATAGGCAATGGTGTTAAAATTGTTCAAAACAAACTTGCAAAAAATAAACTTGACATGTTTGATGTTTTCAGCGGTTCCGGTATTGTAGCAAGATATTTTAAACAGTTTGCGGATTTGTTAATAGCCAATGATTTGGAAAAATATTCAACGGTAATCAATCAATGTTATTTATCGAATAAAAACGATGTAGACATCAAAAATTTGTTGTTGTATTACCATGAAATTATCGGTGAAACCAATAAAGGACTGAAAAAAGGCATTGTCTCGGAATTATACGCTCCTGGAGATGAACAGCATATTACATATAATGACCGTGTTTTTTACACACCCAGAAACGCAATGTACATAGATACTGTACGGCAATTCATTGAACAAATTCCCGTAAACAGCCAAAAATACTTTCTTGCCCCTTTATTGTCGGAGGCTTCCATTCACGCAAATACATCCGGTGTTTTTAAAGGTTTTTATAAAAACAGGGAGACCGGCATTGGGCAATTCGGCGGTAAAAACGAAGATTCATTATTCAGAATAAAAGGAAATATAAAATTGCCTTTTCCTGTATTCAGCAATTTTGAAACGGATACTTTGGTATTGAACGGCGATTCAAATAAAATAATACATACCATTCCCGAAGTTGATTTGGCATATCTGGATCCGCCTTATAATCAGCATCCTTATGGTTCAAATTATTTCATGTTGAACTTGATTATTGATTATACATACCCCAAAAATACAAGTATTGTTTCCGGCATTCCCGGTAACTGGAACAGATCAAATTATAACAAGGGAAATCATGCTTATGTATCGTTAAAAAACCTCATAGAAAACATAAAGGCAAAATTTGTGCTTGTTTCCTTTAATTCGGAAGGGTTCATTGGGCTTGAAGCAATGAAAGAAATGCTTTATGAAATTGGAAAAGTGGAAGTATTGGAAACAAAATATAATACTTTTCGCGGCAGCAGGAATTTAAACAACAGGGAAATACACATTAAAGAGTATTTATATTTACTGGAAAAATGAAGAACCCGCCGCGGAGCGCGAACTGCCCGCTCCCCCGCGAACCGGTGAGCGGGCTCCTGGGTATTAAACATATAAACGTTTACTTTGCAGTCAAAATAATATAAAAAACCACAGACGGACACGGACCAACACGGACAAAATCCAAAACAGACAACATCAGCCCGGTATACCTGTTTGAGCCCTGTCATGGATTATAGGGAGCGGTTTTCCCCGTTTATACGGAATTCCGGCCTTTTTCAGTTCAATTTCCAGGGCTTCCTGTTATGCCGCCTCTAATTTTGTCCGTTCTGTCCGTGAAGGCGAACCGGAGGTTCGTTGTGGTTGAATTCGGAATTGCTGCAAGTTCAAATATGCACTTCCCAAAAAAACGTTCAAGGTATAGAATGACGGCGGGAGGGGAAAATGAAAATACAAAGATTGTTCCTGGCGGCTGCTTTTTTTGCCGCCGTGTTTTCCGGGGCCTGCGGGCGTTCGGGGCGGGCTCCGGACCCGGCGGAAAGTCCGGACGGGGAAACGCGCCTTTCGGTGCTGGTGTATATTACCGGGGTAACGGCAGGAAGCCCCTCCTATGAAATGCTCGCCGCCGGTGCGGAGGAATTTGCCGCCGGTCATCCCAATGTGCAGGTAAAGGTGTACGAGGCGGGGTTCAACCAGGCCGAATGGGAGGAGCAGCTTACGTCCCTTGTGTCGGGCGGCGAATACGATCTTGTCATCGGGTCAAATCCTTCCCTGCCTGAAATCTGCGCCAGCGTGGGGGAAAAATTTCCCAATCAGAAATTCGTTATTACCGACGCGATGTACAGCGGGAATTCCCGGATCTGCACGTACCTGTACAATCAATATGAGCAGTCCCTTTTTCTCGGTTATCTTGCGGGGCTCATTACAACGGGCAGCATGGAACACGCCAATAGCGCAAAACGCATCGGCTTTATCGCCGCGCAGGAATACCCTCTGCTTGACAATCACATTGTGCCCGGTTTTCTTGACGGGGCACAACGGGCCGATCCCGGCATAACAATGGATTTCCGTGTTGTAGGCAACTGGTATGACGCCAACAAGGCGGCGGATTTGGCGTCAAGCATGATTGACGCCGGGTCGGATGTATTCGCCGTGATAGCCGGCGGCGCGTCCCAGGGGCTTGTCAGAACCGCGGAACGGATGGGCGCCTATGTGGTTTTTCATAACACCAACGAATACGGCGAAGCTCCCGGCGTAATTGTTGGATGCGGCGTCATGGAACAGAAAAAACTGACCATGGAGATTCTTGCCGGAGCGCTTGAGGGAAAGATACAGTACGGAAGCTCCCGGATTGTGGGGGTCAGGGAAGGCTACCTCGATTTCATAGATAACGATCCCGGTTATATGGAACATGTGTCTCCTGAAATACGGGAAAAATTCGGCGCCTTCATGAATGACATACGGGCGGGCCGCATACCGTACACTGTTCCGCCGCTGTGAACGCCGGACTGGTACCGGCGGTTGAAATGAGGGGGATAGGCAAGATCTATCCCGGCGGCCGCCGCCCGGCAAACAGCGGCATTTCGCTGGATCTTCGCCGGGGAGAAATCCTCTGTCTGGCCGGTGAAAACGGCGCGGGAAAATCAACCCTGATGAAAATACTCTGCGGCCTTGAGCAGCCTTCAGAGGGGGATATACTGATCAACGGAAAGCCTGTCAGGATGCGCGGCCCGCTGGATGCGGATCGTCTGGGAATAGGCATGGTGCATCAGCATTTTATGCTGTTCCCCGAATTTACCGTTGCCGAAAATGTGGTCATGGGGCGGGAACCGCGCCGGGGGATTTTCTTCAACGCTGCCGGGGCCGCGGCGCTGGCCGCCGGGGTAATAAAGGCCCATCATTTTTCCATTGCGCCCGGCGATCCTGTTTCTTCCCTTACTATCGGGCAGATGCAGCAGGTTGAAATTTGCAGGATGCTTTACCGGAACGCGGATATCATTATTCTTGATGAACCTACCGCGGTGCTTACGGAACAGGAAATCACTTTCCTGTTTGAGACCCTTGCCGTGCTTAAGGCTTCGGGAAAATCGGTGATCCTCATCACCCACAAGCCCGGTGAAATAAAGCGGATATCGGACCGGGTGGCTGTTTTGCGGAAGGGCCGCCTTCAGGGTGTACACGAGACCGCCTCGGTAAGCGGAAAGGAAATTTCCCTTATGATGGTAGGAGGCGGCGCTGAACCCGCCCGCGCCGGGACCGTTTCCTCTGCCCGTGTTCCGGGAGGAAAACCCGTCATTGTTTTTGAACAGGTAACGGTGATCCGCCGCGGCCAGAAACAGCCGCTGCTTAAGGATCTGTCCTTTTCCGTATCCGCCGGGGAGATACTTGGCTTTGCCGGGGTAAGCGGAAACGGGCTGGGAGTGCTGGAAGCAGTCCTCGGCGGTTTTCTCCATCCCGCCTCGGGAAGAATACTGCACCAGGGAAAAGATGTTTCCCGCCTCAACATACGGCGTCTCCGCAATCAGGGGCTTTCCTTTGTTCCCGCGGACCGGCTCCGGGTAGGGAGCGCCCCGGAGGCGACAATAACGGAAAACCTGATCATAAACACGCGCGCGGAATTTTCGCGGCGCTGGATAATCAGCCGGAAAGACACGGACCGTTTTTCCCGGAGCCTCATGGAACGTTACGAAATTGAAGGGGAACCGGACGATATCCTCGGCTCGCTTTCGGGTGGAAACATTCAGAAGGTAATTCTTGCCCGCGAGATCAGTCAGTTCAGGGATTACATTGTTTTTTCTGAACCTGCCTGGGGGCTCGATATAGCCGCCGGCGCCAGGGTGTACGGTGAAATTGCCGGGCTCAGGAACAGGGGGGCCGCGGTGATCCTTATCTCCACCAATCTTGACGAGATCCTCGCCAGCGCGGACCGTATCATTGTCATGTACCGGGGGATGGCCGCCGCGGAGATGCGGAACAGCGGCGAACCGGGTATGCGCGGCAGAATAGGCGCCTCTATGCTGGGCATGAAAACGGAGGGCGAATTGTGAAAAAAAAGATCCCCCCGGCTTTTTCCGCCGCCGTTCTTGTCATGTTTATTTCCCTTCTTGCGTGTGTCGTTCTTGTCTGTCTTCTAAGCAGGGAACCCGCAAGAGCCCTGGGGTATTTTTTTCTTGGCCCCCTTAAAAACCGCTATTATTTTGGGAACATGCTTAACAGCGCCGTACCGCTCATCCTGGGAGGCCTCGGCCTTACCGTCTCCATGCGGGCGGGAAGGCTCAACCTCGGCGGGGAGGGCCAGATCTACGCCGGCGCTTTTACCGCGACTATTGCGGCTCTGTCCCTCTCGCGCCTGGGGGCGGCGGGAGCCGTTCCTGCTCTTGCGGCGGGGGCCCTTCTTTCGGGGGCCGCCGCGGGGCTTTCCGGTTTTTTCCGGGCCCGGTGGGATACGAATGAACTTATCACATCGTTTCTTTTTTCCAATGTGCTGATCCTCATCGTCAATTACCTGGTATCCGGGCCTTTTAAAGATCCCCTGACCAGCATTCAGTCGACGGAAAAAATTCCCGAAATTTTCAGGCTGCCCCGCATTCTTCCCCCGTCAAATTTAAGCGCGGCCGTTTTTGCCGCTCTTGCCCTGACCCTGCTGACACGGATTTTTCTCTTCCGTACCAGAACAGGCTATGAGATGCGCGTCTCGGGAAGCAGCGAAATGTTCGCCCGTTACGGGGGAATCAATACAAAGCTGATTACCACCCTTGCGATGTTCATCAGCGGCGCTTTTTACGGCCTGGCCGGCGGGCTGGAAGTTTTTGGCACCCATTACGGGACGGTGAAGGAATTTTCTTCCGGCGCAGGATGGAACGGTCTGGCAGTGGCCCTTATTGCCGGGAATAATCCCGCGGCGGTTATTCCCGCGGCGGTTTTCTTTGCCTGGATGGGGCAGGGGGCCCGCATCGCCATGCAGTTTTCGGATCTTACCATTGAAATCGTTTTGGTTGCGGAATCCGTGATCTTTTTTCTTGTAACAAGCGCGGTATTCCGCGGATTTTTCGGACAGAAGGAAAGACGGCCGTGGCGCAGATAATGGCGAGTACAATGAATATCATGATCCCTATCCTCTTTGCCGCGACAGGAGGGCTTTTTACCGAGCTTGCGGGAATGCTTAATATCGCCCTTGAAGGGCTGCTTCTTACCGGCGCCTTCAGCGCCGCCGCCGCCGCCTGGTATACGGGAAGCTTTGCCGCCGGAATAGCGGCGGGTATTGCCGGTTCAGTGATCCTTTCCGCCGTACTTGCCGCGGCAACGCTGAAACTCAGGTCCAATATTTTTATAGCGGGCCTTGCGGCAAACCTCTTCGCGTCCGGGATCACCGTGATCCTTTCCCGCCGCCTTTTCGGAACAAGGGGGGTAGTCGTACTAAAAGATCTTCCGGAACTTCCGAAAATCAACCCCTATATGTATTCAGGGTGGATCTTCCTTTTTGCCGCGTGGCTCCTTCTGTACCGGACCCCTTTCGGCTACCGGCTGCGGGCCTCGGCCCTCCACGCCCAGGCGCTCCGTTCCCTTGGACTGCGGCCCGGCGTCTACCGTCTTGCCGCCCTTCTTGTATCGGGCTTTGCCTGCGGTATAGGCGGATCTTTTCTTAGTCTCAATCTCGGCGCGTTTGTTCCCAATATTTCCGCCGGCCGGGGCTGGATAGCCCTGGTGGTGATTTTTCTGGGCGGAAGAAAGCCCCTTGGCCTTTTGGCGGGCGCTTTCATCTTCGGCCTGGCCGAAGCTTTTTCCAATTATGCCCAGGGGGCATTTGCCGCTCCCGCCGATTTCATCCTCGCCATTCCCTATATGTTCACCCTCGCCGTGATGACAGGTATTTCAATCTATATCAAGCGGAAACACCGGTAGCCGCAGGGCTGGTTTTTCCGCTATGTCCCCGGTGAGGCGGAAGACCGGCTGTTGAGAGATGAAGGGCATCTGCTGCCGCAAGAGGGGGCAAAATCTGCGAAGCTCCGGTTCGGATGTTTTTCGGCGGTATTTTTGATGAGGCAATTCGGGCTTGACAGGGGAACGCATCATATGCAAAAATTGAAATTTAGAACAATATTAGGGAGTATAAATGCGAAAAATAATCGATGTACACTCCTTTACCAAGAATAAACTTGTCATACTGACTGAAGGTATAGAATACGCCAGACGTTGGGAATGGTGTTCCGGCGCCGTTCGATCACGCAAGCTTTCTCTGATTCATCCCCGGCAGCACTTTGAATATGATGATCCCTCCCGGGAAAAGCAGCCTGTTCTTGTTTGGCTCTGTGGCGGCGGATTTACCGAGATGGACCGCAATGTCTGGCTTGCGGAGATGGCTTGGTTCGCGAAATACGGTTATACTGTGGCAAGTATCGATTACGGCGTTGCCTTTCGGGACAGGTTTCCCCAGGCTATTGTGGATATAAAAGAAGCTATTCGTTATCTCCGATCCAACGAAGATGAGTTTTGTATTGATGGTTCAAGGATCGCCATTATGGGAGAATCCGCCGGGGGATATTATTCCGCTTTGGCTGGGGTATCGGGAAATGTCAAAGAATGGGACTAGGGAACAAATCTGGATAAATCAAGTGCCGTTCAGGCGGCCATACCATGGTATCCCGTAACGGATCCCAAGAGCGCCGATTTTCCTGATTGGCTTTTAAAGCTTATACCCGCTGATTACCTGGATTATCCCAGTATCTTGCCATTGGTCAACAAAAATACGCCGCCCTGTCTGATCCTCCACGGAACCGAAGATTCTCAGGTACCACTGTCACAAAGTGAAAAACTGTATGAAAGACTTCAGATCGAGGGAGTCGATTCCGATCTGGTGATTCTGAAAGGCGCCGAACATACCGACGCGCCCTTTGTGCAGGAAGAAGTCAAGTGTATCATCCTCGATTTTTTGAACAAACATCTAAAGAAGATTGCTTAAGCATACCAATAAATGATGGCTTACGCCATAAATATTTTGTATGAGGAGAAAAGAATGAAAAGAATAGTAAAGAGTGTTTTCATCACAGGGTTGTTCGCAGTATTGATGTTATTCCCGGCCCTGTCTATCTGGGCGGGCGGCGCCAGGCAGGGTTCGCAAAAGGCGGTCCGCATAGGATGGAGCGTTCAGGATCTTTCCAACCCGATTTGGGCCGCCATGAGCGAACAGTATCAGAAAGTCTGCGAATCCAGGGGATGGGAATTCACCCCCGTGGACTGCGCCGCCGATTCAGGCAAGCAGATCACCCAGATTGAAAACTTCATCACCAGCGGGGTCAACGTTATCGTACTCCAGCCCGCGGACCCGAATTCCCTTGCAGACGTCACGGAGAAGGCCCATGCCAAAGGCATAAAAATGATTGGCCAGGGCATATCATTCCCCCAGGCCGACGTCAATGTAGTTGACGACAACTCCCAGGCCGGCATGATGGTAGGCGAAACCGCCGGTAAATGGATAGCGGAGCGTTACGGTACCAGAGACCCGGTCGAAGTTGCGTACTTTGACTGGCCTTATATTAAGGAAGCCATTGACAGAAGCGACGGTTTTGACAAAGGTCTCGCGAAGACGGCGCCCAACGCCAGGAAGGCAGCCAATGCCGCCGCGGCCAATGTTACTGACGGCATGAACCACGCGGAATCCATGCTCCAGGCCAATCCCAATATCAGGGCTTTCCTGTGTTTCGGCGACGGCCCCGGACTGGGCGCCTGCGAAGTGCTTGAATCGAAGAGTGTGAACGCCGGCGATTATGGAATTTTCGCCATTGACGCCACGGAGGAAGCCATGGCAAAAATAAAGTCGGGAAAAACTCCGTTCAGAATGTCCGTAAACCTCGGCGCTCCTGATGAAAAGGTGAAAATAATGGTGGACGTTATCGAGAAGGCGCTTGCCGGTACTGCCGAGAAATGGTACTACAATCCGATTTACATGGTAGACAGGAGTAACGTAGATCAGTACCTCAAGTAGTTTATGGAAAACATTCTTTCGGTACAAAATATCACTAAAAAATATCCCGGCGTTACCGCTCTCGATAATGTCAATCTGGATTTCCATAAAGGCGAAGTCCATGCCATTATCGGAGAGAATGGCGCCGGGAAATCTACGCTTATAAAGATCATAGCCGGATCAGAAATCAATGATTCAGGTTCCATCATTATGGAAGGCCGGAAATACGCGAACATGCATACCAGGCTCGCCATCGAGCTTGGTATAACGATTATCTATCAGGAACTGATGATGGTCCCCGAACTCTCCGCCGCGGAAAATGTTTTTCTGGGTTCTCCCATCGGAAACATGGGACTGGTAAATCACAAAGCGATGCGGGCGGAAGCGGCAAAAATATTTAAAAGCATAGGATTAAAAACTGATCCTGGAAAAAAAGTAAAGGAGCTTTCCATAGCTTACAGGCAGATGATAGAAATCGCCAGAGCCTTGTCAAAGAATGCCAAAG
The DNA here is from genome assembly GCA_031266775.1 of Treponema sp. GTDB lineage: Bacteria > Spirochaetota > Spirochaetia > Treponematales > Breznakiellaceae > JAIROE01. The sequence continues at coordinate 6,345 of JAISAQ010000075.1, read as the reverse complement.
TTCTCATCATGGACGAGCCTTCCGCCGCCCTTACCGAAGAGGATGTGGAAGTAATGCTCGGCATGGTAAGAAAGTTGAAAGAAAACGGCGTCACGGTTCTGTATATTTCTCACAGGTTAGACGAAGTTCTCAGGATAGCCGACAGAATCTCGATACTGCGCGATGGGAAGTACATTACTACATTGTGTACCAAAGATGCAAATACAGAAACATTAATTCAATATATGGTAGGCCGCAGCCTGGGTGAAACATTTCCTGAAAGGGAATCTAACCCCGGTGAAGTTGTCATGGAAATTAAAAATTTTACCGGAAATGGCGTAAAAGATATTTCCTTTAGTGTTCGGAAAGGCGAAATACTGGGCATAGGAGGTCTTATCGGTGCAGGCCGTACCGAACTGGCCCAGCTGATATTTGGCGCTGTTATCAAGAACAGCGGTGAATTTTTCCTGGGCGGGAAAAAGGTTGAAATTCGTTCTCCCAGTGAAGCCGTAAAGCTTGGAATCGCCCTGATCCCCGAAGATAGAAAACAACAAGGTCTTCTGCTTGAGGCAAGCATCAATGAAAATATAGGGCTTCCTGTGTTGATGCGTTATTCCAGGGCTTCGTTTGTCAATTACAAAATTATTCATGCTTTATCGCTGAAACAAAAGGACGCGCTGAACATCAAGACTCCGTCTCTTTCGCAGGCAGTCAAAAATCTTTCCGGCGGCAACCAGCAGAAAGTCGTACTTGCGAAATGGCTTGCGGCAAAGTGCGATTATCTCATATTCGATGAACCAACAAGGGGCATTGATATCGGGGCTAAACAGGAAATATACCGCTTGTTGAATCATTTGGCTCAGGAAGGCAAATGCATCATCATGATTTCATCGGAAATGGAAGAACTTATCGGCATTTCCGACAGGATCATTGTATTGTGCGAAGGTAAACTGACAGGAGAATTGCAAAAAAATGAATTCAGTCAATCAAAAATTCTGGCGATGGCGTCAGGATTGGTATAGCAGGAGATTCATATGAAGAAAATATTACAGGCAATTGCAAAATCGAATAAGTTTCCCATCATAATTTTACTGATTCTGATAATAGTTTTCTTTTCCTGGAGATCTCCCGCATTTTTCACAGTAGAAAATTTTCTAAACGTATTTAGGCAAATTTCCATGATTGGAATTTGCGGTATAGGAATGATTTGCGTTATGCTTACCGGCGGGATCGATTTGTCGGTAAGTTCCACGATAACCATTGTAAATATTATGTGCGCTTACTGGATGGCGAGGAGCGGCATTTCGCCTTTGGCGGCGGTTGTCTTGTCGTTGCTTATGACTACTTTGATAGGAACGTTTAACGGAGTTCTCGTCGCTTATGGAAAACTCATGCCCCTGATATCTACCTTGTGCATGCAGAATATATTGAAGGGTTTAAGCTATATCATCAGTAAAGGCAAACCCATTTTTGGATTTCCTGTATCGTATAAAATACTGGGCCAGGGGTATATCGGCATTTTCCCGATACCGGTAGTTATTATGGTCGTTCTATGCATACTGGGCGCTTTGTTTCTACACAGATCATTCCCGGGAAGGTTTTTCTATGCAGTGGGCGGCAACGAAGAAGCCTCGCGTCTTTCTGGAATCAACACCAAGCGCGTAAAAGTACTGGCATACACTGTCTGTGGATTTTTTACGGGTCTTGCAGGCGTTATCTGGCTTTCGCGCGTCAATTCAGGGCAACCCACCACAGGAAGCGGTTTTGAATTTGACGTCATCAGCGGCATCGTGCTGGGTGGAGTTTCCATACTCGGCGGTTCAGGAGACGTTCTTGGCGCAATTTTGGGAATCATCGTAATCGGTCTCCTCAACAACGGATTAGTGATGGTTAACCTGGGTGAATATTATCAGCTCCTGGTAAAAGGGCTGGTCCTGCTGTTAGCAATCAGCCTGGACAGTTTTAAGCACAACTTCAAGAGAAAGATAACCTTGTCTTCGCCGGCCAAAGAGTTGCAAGGTTAAGGAAAAGGCATGGCAGAAATATACAATTCTCACGGAAAATCCCCGGCTTTGCCGGTGGACTCAAGGAGTTTGACTTTTTTGGGAGTAATGAAGCCTCCACAGGGCGGCGGCTTTATTTCCCTTTCAACAGCCTTATCACAGCCATGAATTGCCTGTCGCGGCTTATGAAGAGGAGCAGTACCCCCGACGCGCCAAAAACAAGGGCGTTAACCAGAATTGATACGCCAAGGGCGGCGAGGCGGCTGCCGCCGGCAAAGGCGCCTGGCAGAACGGGATTGAGCCACAGTACAGGCAGAACCGCGGCGGCTGAAAAAAGGAGCATCTTCAAGGTATACATACACACAGATCCAAGCGCCCTCTTCACGGCGACATTCGGATTTTTTTTGAGGAAGATGAGCAGGAGGGCGGTGTTCACCGCGCTCGCGAGGGACAGAGCCAGCGCGATTCCCGACCCGCGCATGGACCGTACCAGAATAACCGCGAGGACCATATTTACCGCGAAGGAAATGATCCCCGCAAGGGTAGGGGACCGGGAATCGCTTTGGGCATAAAAAGCGGGCGCCAGGATACGGTTCAGGGCGATAAAAAAGAGCCCTGGCATATGAAAGGTAAAAGCCGCCAGTGTCAGGGAGACTGAGTTTTCATTGAAGCTGCGTGTTTGGAAGAGCAGCCTTATTAAGCTCTGTCCCTCGGCAAGCGAAAAGAACGTGACCGGAATGGCAATAAGGGCGATAATTTGCATGGCCGAAATCAGCCGTTCGTTGTAGATATCCCACCGGCCCGATTTGGCGTATTCCGACAGATCAGGAAGCAGGACCGTTCCAATTGAAACCGCGAAAATACCCAGAATCAGCTCCTGAAGTCTAAGAGAGTATTGCAGGCTTGATATGATTCCCTCCCCCGCATTTCCCGCCAAAGCGGTAGAAACCAGATCGTTAAGCTGGTACGCCGCCATCCCGATGATAGTTGGGCCTATGAGATGTAAAACCGTCCTGACGCCGGGATTTTTGTAAGCTTTTTTCAGTGAGACAAAGAAAAAGACATGTCCCTTTTTAATGATAAAGGGAAGCTGTATGGCGGCTTCCAAAAATCCCCCGATAAAAATGCCGACAGCCATTGCCCTGGCGGGGTTTTTGGTAAAAGGACTGAGTCCGTATGAACAGAGAATAGTCGTCACATTAAGCAGAATGGGCGCCAATCCTGACGGGGCAAAAATATGCAGACTGTTCAGTATCCCCTGAAACAGGGCCGCCAGAGAAATGAACGCCAGAAAGGGAAACATGATTCTGGTCAACAAGACCGTTTCGTCGAATTCTTTCATGCCAAAAAAAGAAACAATGACGGGGGCAAGGAGAATCCCAATCATTACCGCAAGACTTGCAAAAAAAGTTAGAAAGGTAAACATACAGGCGAGAAATTCCCGTATTGTTTCCTTGTCTCTTTTTAAAAGATATTCTTTAAACGTTGGAATAAAAGCGACCGAAATGGAACCTTCGGCAAAAAGCCGCCTGAAAAGGTTTGGAATCATGAAAGCCACCGAAAAAGCGTCGGAAAGGGCGCTTGTTCCCAGAAGGCTCGCCTTGGTCATCTCGCGGACCAGTCCCAGGATACGGGAAACCAGGGTTAACAGGGACAGAGCCGACCCGTGTTTTACAAGGTTCCGTCTGGAATCGGGATTATCCCGGGAACCGGTCATCAAAGAGCCCCCAGATCCTGGGGCCGGTTGGAAATAATTCCCTCACAGCCGGTTTTTATCAATTTTGCCGCCGAATCGCGTTCGTCAACAGTCCACGGTATCAAAGGCCGGCCTTCAAGAACGGAGAACCGGAAGAAGGAAAAAGAATTGACCTGATTCTTGTCAGGTTTAAGATAATCACAATGAGAAAGAATGCGGCCGAAACCCCGGCGGAGAATCAAAGGCACTTCTTTATTGGAGCTCCAAATGACGGCGGTAGGAATACGGGGGCAGAGCTTCTTGAATTTGGCAAGACAGAAAGGGTTAAAAGATGAAACAACTATCGATTGTAAAGCTCTGTCCCCCATTTTTATTATTTTTTTTGAGAATAACTCGGGAAGAGGGTCGTTTTTTGTACTATTCGTTTTTAATTCGACATCGATGTACATATCGGGACAAAATTCTTCCAAAACATCATCCAGAACAGGCGGATGTTCCCCCCTGAAAAGCGGATCAAACCAGGTGCCCACATCAATTTTTTTGATTTCCCGATAGCCGAGATCCCGTATCGCCCGCCCGTCTCCCGCCGTTCGCGTAAAACTGTTGTCATGAGCAACAACCAGTTCCCCGGAAGCACAGACATGAACATCCAGTTCAATGCCCGGCGAACCGGTCTCGCGGGCTTTCCTGAATGAGGCAAACGTATTTTCAGGCGCCAGGGATGAGCAGCCCCGGTGAGCAAAAAGAAGAGGACGCGGCCTGTCCGGCAGCAGGGAAACCATCATCCGTTCTCCCAAACTGCCGTTTTATCCATTTTTATTTTCCGCTTTTTTCTTCAATTTAGCCAATTCGATCTCGGCAATAGTATCCGCCTCAAGTTTTTTCATAATCCGGTCAGTCTCGGCCTTTTTTTCGTCTCCGGGAAGATAGCCTTGCGCCATAAGCAGCTCTTGTTCAAGCATAACCGGATCAACTGTTTCAGGCTCCGTCCCCCCCTGTCCCTGTCTGGCGATCCCCGGCAGTTGTTGAATCATGCTGTCGATTGCATTCTGCAGTTCTTCGGCATCACCGGATAACTTTATCCGCAGGGCCTGCAGCCTGTCCGCCTCCTTTTTCGCCTCCAGGGCCAGCCCGGTTTCTCCCTTTGAACGGGCAAGTTCTGTACGCACATTCCATTTTGACAGATTTTCCCCAAGTTCCTCCATTTCTTTCCGGATAAGCTTTAATGAGATGATATGCTGGAGGATATATTCTTTTGCTTCCGCCGCGTTCATACCGGAAAGATCGCTGTTGTTTTCCGTTACACTTCTCCTTTATTCATTTTTTTTCGTATTGTTTTCCATGACGGCAAATAGGTGTTCATGAGCCGGTAGAACGCCGGATTATGATGAGGCTCCAGCATGTGGATCATCTCATGAACGGTAACATATTCAAGACATTCAGGGGATTTCTTTGCCAATTCCGTATTTAGCCGTATTGTCCGGTTTTTATAGTTACAGCTTCCCCAGTGGGACTTCATTTTTCTTGCATACAGTTCCTTGACCGTTACGCCTATGACGGCTTCCCATTTTCTGATAACGGCAGGCGCGGTTTCCCTCAATATAGTACGGTACCATTTATTCAACAGCTCCTGTTTTTTCGCTCTGGTGCTCCGGGGAGGAACAGACATCAGCATTCGTCCATTTGAAAGTGTTATTTTTGGATGTCCTTTCCGTTCGATGAGTTCCAGTTCATGAGCGGCGCCCCAGACATAGTGAATTTCACGGTTTTGGAAGCTGTTGGCCGCATGCGGTAAACTGCGGTATTTTATTCTGTATTTTTCTATCCATTGGGATTTTGACGCCGCAAAATTTCGTATTACATCCTGCGATACATTGATTGGCGCGGAAATACACACTTTTCCATCAGGAGGGTATATTGTCATCCGGAGATTTTTTATCCGTTTGTATTCAATCCTTATGAGTGTATCTCCCAGTTTCAAGGTTTCCATCAATCCGATCTCCAGGCTCTGTCCCCCGAATTCTTTTTGAAGCCAGAAAAAGTATAATTCCACACTGTTACTTTGTACAAGAGACCACGGCGCCTCCCCGCGCCTTATCCGGGCCTTCTCCGGCTTTTTAAGGCCCTTTTCTCCGATCTCTCCCCATGTTTCTCCTATATCAGATTGAAAGGTTTTAAAATCTTGTCCACCTCTACGGGTTTTCCGTTGGCGTCATCTACCGTAACTTTGGTAAAGACCCAGCCGTCAACCCGGGCCGGATCAAGTCCGGCATTGATGAAAGGTTCGGGGTTAAGGACAAACACCATATCCTTGTCGTTTGTGCCCATATCCTTGGCCCATTCAAACAGATTGCCGTCTCCCAGGTTTACCCCGTAATGATCCAAGGCCCCGTGGTAGCCGATTGCGGACCGTTTGAGTTTGACAATCTGCTCGTAAGAGGCAAGGGGCGTAACTTCCCCCGAATAGCGTAAAGTTTCCTGTCCGAGTTTCGTTCCCACCATTATCATTCCTTCGTAGAAGGCGAAATTTTCCGGAAGCTGTTCAGGGTCCAAGCCCGCCGCGATAAAGGGGGCGGCATCGAATTCCAGCATGACATCGTGCAGGGGGCTTTCGGCGTAATTTCTGCTCCAGATGAATCGTGCCGTGCCGTCGGGGGCCGCAAGGCT
>JAISAQ010000051.1 GCA_031266775.1 Treponema sp. | reverse complement strand
AACAGTTCGTTGATGCGGGCGTTTATCTCCTTGAGCGACAGCGGCTTGCCCTCGCCGGTGATGCGGGTCAGCAAAGTACGCACCGCCTCGAAGTACGCCGCCTCGAAACGCTGCCTGGGTTGCAAGATCGAACGGCAGAGGGACAGTGCCTGCCGGAGCAGCATTGCCTCCTTGATGAATATGTCCTTGCGGCTTTGCCGTTCACCACCGTAAACCGATCCCGGTTCCGCAACCATCGGCAATGAATTTAAGCCGCCATCTATAACGATGTCGTGTTTTTGTTTCCCAATACTTGCCAGGAAGTTCACGCCGCCGCTGATAGCCCTGGCGCGGGACAGATCAGTCGCGTTTTCGTCCATAAAGCCGGAATAGTCGAAACCGTGGAACAGATCACGGCAGACCTCCAGTTTTTCAATGAATTTCGGCCGGGCGGTCTTGGCGATGTCCTGTTCGCCGTAATTCTGTTTGTCGCGGTTAGTGTAGTCGTTCATTGCCTGTTTTAACGCGGAAGCGATGCCAACGTAGTCAACCACCAGGCCGCCCTCTTTATCCTTATAAACCCGGTTGACCCGGGCGATTGCCTGCATAAGGTTGTGCCCCGCCATAGGCTTGTAAACGTACATTGTGGCAAGGGCCGGTACATCAAAACCTGTCAGCCACATATCCACAACGATGACGATTTTCAGAGGGTCGTCGTTGTCCTTAAATTTTTTCGCCATTTCGTCTTTGCGGCGTTTATTGCCGATGATTTCCCGCCAGTCTTCCGGGTCGTTGTTAGCGGAGGTCATTACTATGCCGAGTTTTTCCGTCCATTGGGGGCGCATTTGGATCAGTTTGCAGTAAATGCTTATCGCAATCGGGCGGGAGTAGGCAACTATCATCGCTTTGCCTGTCAGTTCATATTGGCGGTTTTCCTCGTAGTGCTTCACAATATCTTCACATAGGGTGGTGATAGTTTGTTCCGCGCCAAGGATACTGTCCATCCGGCCGAGTTCTTTCTTGCTTTTTTCAATGACATAGGGTTCGGCGTTTTCCGCCATAATATCGTACTCAGCGTCGATAAGACGTAAAACATCCTCGTCCAGTTTAAGATGGATAACGCGGCTCTCATAAAAAACGGGTCGGGTAGCGCCGTCTTCCACCGCCTGTGTCATGTCGTAAATATCGATATAGTTGCCAAAAACCTCAATAGTGGAACGGTCTTTTGAAGAAATGGGCGTTCCCGTGAAACCTATGTAGGTGGCGTTTGGGAGGCTGTCCCGGATAATCCGCGCTGTACCGAGAATGACGCGCCCTGTCGTGGCATCTACCTTTTCCTCAAGCCCATACTGGCCGCGATGGGCTTCATCTGCCATAACGACGATGTTGCGGCGGACGGAAAGGGCTTCGGAAGATTCTTCGAACTTCTGCATGGTGGTGAAAATAATGCCGTTTGCCTGCCGCCCCGCAAGCAATTCTTTCAGGTGAATACGGCTTTCAGCGTGCTGCGGGGTTTGCCGCAGGAAATCGGCGCATTTTGCAAATTGCTCGAACAACTGGTCGTCAAGGTCATTTCGGTCGGTCAGCACAACGATGGTCGGCGAATTCAGCGCTTCCTGCAATAAGTGGGCATAGAATACCATCGACAGCGATTTACCGCTGCCTTGTGTATGCCAAAATACGCCGCCCCTGCCGTCCGTTTCGGCCGCCCGCGATGTGGAAGCGACGGCTTTCCGCACAGCGAAATACTGGTGGTACGCGCCGAGGATTTTTACATCCCCGGAAAAACAGATGAAATTTTTGATAATATCGAGCAGCCGGGCCTTGTCGAATATTCCCTCAATGAAGGTATCAAATTGCGCATACTGCGTATTCTCATAACTGCCATCCTTTGTTTTCCACTCCATAAAACGATCTTCACCGGCAGTGATTGTGCCCGCTTTAGAAGTTGCAAGATCACTCATCACGCAGAAGGCGTTGTATATGAAAAGGGACTGAATTTCGATCATGTAGTTGCGAAGCTGCCGGTACGCCTCGCTCACATCGGTTTCTTTGCGGGAGGGCGACTTCAACTCGAACACAACAAGCGGCAGACCATTCAAGAACACGATAACATCGGGGCGTTTCTCGCTGTTTTCCGTGATTGTCCACTGGTTGGCAATCGTGAAAGAGTTCCGTGCCACGTTTGCGTAATCCACAAGATATACCAAAGTTGAACGCTGTTCACCCTCGTAAAAATAGTTTACCGGCACGCCGTTTTGAAGGTAATCCATAAAGCGGATGTTTTTCTGTAACACCGCGCCACTTTCAAAATTACGCAGCTTGTAAATCGCCTCGGATAGTGCTGCTTCCGGCAGTTTAGGATTGATTCTCCGCAGGGCGGGCATGAGATCGCCTGTATAGAGAGGGTCGGTATAATCGCGCGTCAAGTCGGGTGCGTAAATATAGCCATAGCCCAAGGTGTCACGGAATACCTCTATAACCGCGTTTTCGTAATTAGCTTCGGTATATGGCATTCGGATTACCTCTTTACAATTCTATCACAACGCCCATGGGTGGGTAAATCATCATTTAACGCCACTGAGGGCGGTAACGGATAGCTCACCGGACATCAGGCGAGGTAAAAGTGAATCTCTCACAGCCGTAAGCCTTTTGGTCTCTTTACTGTTGTTATTCAGCGTTTGGAACATAGGCTTGACCGTATCCAACCATTCCATCTGTATTTCAATAGGTGGTATAGGCACAATAATGGCTTTCAGGTGTGATGATGGGCGAACAATGGAGGGAACTCCTGTTTGAGAAGCATTTGCGAGAAGTTTCCCCTGCCCTTCGCGGTTGTGGAAGTAATAGTTGATATACTCTGGCACAGCCTTTTGCCTGTCACAACGAAGATAAAACTGCCGTTGCGATATGACATAGTACGGATACTCGCAGTCGTCAGGAATCAAGGCCACTTGTCCAATGTTTCCGGCGTGAGTGAAGACAATGTCTCCAGCCCGAACAAGCGAGTTAGACAAACGACGAGCGTGTTCCTCCGTAACGAAGTTGTAACTCAACTCGTCAAGGTAAAGCTCTCGGAGATGATTGCCACTGATTATGGGAACGCCAGACCCCACAAAGGTTTCAACCTTGATGTTAGAGCCAAAGGGGCCCATAGCGACCTTCTCGGCGATAGCTTCAATAGGCAATGTGCTCCACCCAACAGGAATTTCGCCAAGTTCGCTCTCGACGAAACCACCATCCTCGAACGGCTCGAAATCCACGAACCGGCTTTTGAAAATGGCCTGTGCTATCTGCTCTAAATGATGATTTATCGCCTTATTTGTGGCAATTCGGCCATCGAGGGCAGATAATACATCGGCAATCCCAATCTGTATGTCAAGCGGCAAGTCGGGAACTTCATATTGCATAATCGCATCTTTATCGCCACGTGGCATTTTTGTTCCCTTTGCTGTGGCGGTGGCGTAGTCAAAAAAGCTATCGTCCGACAATAAATAGTAGAGAAAAACCGGATTGCAGCCTTCCCTGGTCCTCAGTACCAACACATCCTCCGCATGGTAAGCCTGTACCTGCGTAACGGCCGGCAACCCTGCCGAGCGAGTAATTCCCTCCTTGTTTGGAAGCATATTCTCCGTGGAAATGTAGGTGTCCAAATTCAAGCCGGCAACCGCAACCCGCCTATCGGCAAAAACGCAAAGGTCAAAGAGTGTCTGCATCATTCTTCGCCACCTCCACTTTCCCGTCATCCTCCCTGATGTCGTACTTGCCCGCCTTGACGCTCTCCAAGACTTGAAAATAGGCATCGTTGTTTATCAGCACTTGCATATTCCTTCTTCAAAAGTGCAGACACTGTCTGCACTTTTCAATTTCAGTTTTTATCATTCAGATTTCATATCCAATCGCTCCCAGCCTCTTGCGTATCTCGCCATCCAATTTGCGGGAACGTTTGAACATCTCCGATAACTCACCCGTCAGCCGTGTCATCTTTTCCTCAAAAGGTTCGCCGTCATCATCCTGCTCCTCAATGCCGACATAACGTCCGGGTGTAAGAATATAGTCCTGCCTGGCGATTTCGGCAGTGGTAACTGCGGCGCAGTAGCCTTTCACGCCTTCAATCGTTCCGTTGTCGAACGCCTCGAAAGCGGCGGCAATCTTCGCTATATCTCCGGCGGTCATCTCGCGCAGACGGCGGTTGACCATCGTCCCCATTTTCCGTGCGTCTATAAACAGTGTCTTGCCCTTTTGCTTCTTGTTACGGCTAATGAACCAGAGCGACACGGGAATTTGGGTGGTATAAAAGAGCTGTGTCGGCATGGCGATTATGCCCTCCACCAAATCGTCCTCTACGATTTTTCGGCGAATTTCACCCTCGCCACCGCTCTGGGAAGACAATGAGCCGTTGGCAAGCACCATGCCGATTTTGCCGTTCGGCGACAGGTGAAAAATCATGTGTTGCAGCCACGCAAAGTTGGCGTTGCCGCCTGGTGGCAGGCCGTACTTCCAGCGCGGGTCGTCGTTCAGCGAACCGTCGTTCCAGTCGGAAAGATTGAACGGCGGATTGGCAAGGATGAAGTCCGCTTTCAGCGCCGGGTGCAGGTCGTTATGGAAGGTATCCGCATTATACCCGCCGAGGTCTGCCTCAATACCGCGGATAGCAAGATTCATCAACGCCATCTTGCGGGTGGTCGGATTTGCGTCCTGCCCGTAGATTGACAGGTTGCCGATGTTACCCGCGTGATGATTCACAAATTCCGCGGATTGTACAAACATCCCGCCCGAACCGCAACATGGGTCGTATACGCGGCCTTTGAACGGTTGAAGCACCTCAACAAGCGTCCGCACTACGCAGGAGGGCGTGTAGAATTCGCCCGCCCGCCTCCCTTCCTGCTCGGCGAACTTGGCGAGGCAGTATTCATAAGTGCGGCCAAGGATGTCCTTGTCTGTGCCGTGGGCGGTCATCTGAATATTGGTAAACAGATCAACTACGTTTCCGAGACGGCGCTTGTCCAAGTCATCGCGGGCATAGTTTTTTGGCAGAACATCCTTCAGCCGCTTGTTCGTTTTCTCAATCGTCCGCATCGCATTGTCAATAACCGTACCGATTTCCGCTTTGTGAGCGGCTTTGGAAATAACGCTCCACCGTGCCGAGGGCGGCACGAAGAACGCATTCACCTCAGCGTATGCGTCCTTGTCCTCCACATCGTCATCATCAGCTTCAAGTTCACGGTATCGATCTTCGAACTTGTCCGAGATGTATTTCAGGAAGATCAGGCCGAGTACAACGTGCTTGTATTCCGCCGCGTCCATATTGCCCCGTAGAATGTCCGCTGCGGCCCAGATTTGCTGTTCAAAACCGATGTCCGCCGTATTATTGCCGTTTGCCATATCTCTTTTACTCCGGTTTCCTAAATTTGTTTATTCTATGGTGGAGAACATGACTTCCTGGATATGATTTAACATATCCTGTCTCGTCTTCAGTCCAAAGAACACGAAATTATTTATATTTAAGCCTTGGTTAACCTCGGCAAACTCCGAAAAACAGAAGAAACCGGTCAAAAAGGTGGTATTTTCTGATTTGGAAAGTATACTTTTGATGATTTCTGAGCAAAATTTACCACCTTGGCTGGTTATAAAACTTTCACTCATCGTAAAGTTCTACAATGATTGGCAGGTAAGTATCAAGTGTTGGGGGGGGAGGGGGATGGCAGGACCAGTGCATATAAAATCATAAGTCTATATAATATAAAGAATTACAGTTCATCTCCTGGGGGAGTCGCCCTCCATTCGCAAACCTCCTGTTTGCTCATTCCGGGCCGGGCTTTAACCCTGCCGGCGCCCTCCGTGGCGCCTTTTCCTCCTTCCGGTCGGCGGGTTAAACCCTTCGACTCCCCTAAAGCACACAATTCACGGAGTTTTGCCTTGCAAAACTCCAGCATAAAAAAGAGCCCTTGGGGGCTCTTTTTTTATACCATCTCCTGGGGGAGTCGAACCCCCGTTGTCGGGATGAAAAAGGGCGAATTTACTTATCTTGCATGTTATATACTATTTTATATTTGTTTTGTCTAGTGAACTTTTCTTTGTTTTTTTCCATGTTTTTCTCATTAGTTGACTCATTATTTCCGGGAGAGGTTAATTGACGGGTTATTGAGTAACCTCTTGACTTTTGTCCTATAATCTTATATTATAGGACGTATGGGAAACGGTAAAAACAGGGAGGAAAAAAACATGAACGAATTAGCCGCGCGGGCCGGGCAGGATATTAAAGACATGGCCGCGGTTCTGGCCGCCTATCCGGCCCCGGACAAGTGGACAAAGGAACAGAAAGCCCAGGCCGTCCGGTTTGCCGCCCTGCTCGATACGGCGCAAAAGATGATCGCCGCCGCTTCTCTGGCCGGGATTGATTACGGCACCGAAAAAGAAACTTTCCTGAATAACGCCGGAAAGACAAACAGCGCCCACACCCGGACGGGATACGCCGCCGCCCTTGGGAAGCTGGAAGCCTGGGCCGCGCGGCAGGGAATAAACATTATGGAATTGAGTCCCGCCAGGGCCGATGATTTTATTTACTCCCTGAAAGCCTCCGGGGCCGCCCCCGCTACCGTCCGTCTTGCCGCCGCCGCCTGTTCCTCATTTTTTACCTGGATGGAACGCCGCCACGCCGTAATAAAAAATCCGTTCCGGGGAACCAGGGCCCGCCCCGGAAAACAGGCCGTAAAGAAAACCGGGATACCCGCCGCCGGGGAAGTGAAAAAAATTATTGACGCCCTTTCCCCGCGTGAAGCCGCCGCCGCCGCCGTCATGGCGTACCGGGGCCTCCGGGCCGGGGCGCTGCCGGGTTTGTCCATTACCGGGAAAAAGTTTAGTTCCCATAGCAAGGGGAAAGACATAAGCGGAACCATGCCGCCAGAGGCACTGGCAAAGATAAAGGCGGCCGCCCTTCCCCTCCGGGGGCCGTTCGCGGGGATGCTTCCCAATACCCTTGAAAAGCGGATGGCGCGGGCCATTGAAAAAATGTATAAAACCGGCAGGGTACAGGCCCGATATTCCGCCCATGACCTCCGGCATTTTTACGCCGTTACCGAATACCGGAAAAGCAAAGACATTCACCGGGTCTGCCATTTGCTGGGCCATGCGTCAATTCAGGTTACCGAAACTTATTTGAAGGGCTTGGGGGAGGCTGATTGAAAGGCCGCCGGGTAACCCCGGACGATTGTCCGTGGCGGCCTTTTCCGGGGGCCCGGGTTCTGGTATAAATAACCGTGCAACCTTTTGAAGTAACCATCCTGGGCAAGCCCGAAGCCTGGCTTCTGGAGGCCGCCGCTTCCATCGGCCTTGATTTTTCCGCTCTTTCCCATGAAGAAACAAACTTTTTCAGAAACCACGTCAGGAAACGCCACGGCCAGGGCGTGTTAGCCATACTGGACACGGACTTTGGCCTGATTCCCGCCATTGTGAAAGCGCCGGATATGGCAATCATCGGCACTATCCGTAAAGGAGCAATAGTAAACGCCTACGCGAAAAGAGAGGCTGGGAGAACATATCTGTATTTTGACGAAGCAATGAATAGTACCCATCATAAAGCGCTGCGGAGCCGGACGTTTTACAAAATCGTAAAACCCCTGGACATGGAAGGGTTTGAAAAGATTGTAATCATGAATGGAATATCCGATTTATCAATGGCAAGAAAGGTTATAGCAGCCGGAGGCCGTCCCGGCGGGGAAGCGTAGGAAACCTGCGCCCGGCGGAAGCCACGCCCACCACTTCGCTATACCTACAATATCGCGCCAAAAGCCGGGCTTGTCAAGCTGTTTCTTGCGGGGAAAAAAGAAGGGTGTGTGTGTGTGTGGGGGGGGGGGGGGTTAGGCATACCCCCGGAAAACCCCGTGGAGGGGTCTTCTCGCGCGTCCTGGGGTTATTTCGCGGGAGTCATATCTCCTCCCCGGTGTCATTCATATCTGGAATATACTCCACTATGTCCGAAAACTGGCAATTAAAAAACTGGCAGAGCTTTTGAAGATTTTCCATGCTTATCTGTTCATTCTTTGACAGTTTGGCAATAACATTCAGAGACAGGCCGCACTTGTCTTTTAAGTCGGTTTTTTTCATGTCCCTTTCCAGTAGCAACCGAAAAAGGGGCTTGTAAGATATAGGCATTATAAACTCCTCTACTCCTTGTATCGTAATATATTATCACAAAAATAACAAGAAATATTGAAAAAAAAGTAAAAAATATCATGAAAACAGTTGACATATTCCCGATAACGTGATATATTATTTGTATAACGTGATACGGAGGAACCAAAATGACTAAGAGCGAACTGAAAAGCAGGGTAATGACCCTCGGCAACAAGCTGGCCCCCCGTATGGGTGACCGCCGCGCCGCCTTTGTGGAAGCGTGGATCATCGTCAAAGCCGGAACCGTCGAACTGGCCGTCCGGGGCGTGTCCTTCGGGAACCGGCAGGAAGCCCTCCGCCACCTTGCCCGGTATAACCCCGCCTTGGTGCGGGCCGTGCTGGTGCCGGAACCGGCCAACCCGGCGGACCCCCGCGCCGTGGCGGTCATGGTGGGCGTACAGGGCGGCCGGGGCCTCTACAGGCTCGGGTATGTGCCCCGGAACCTGGCCCCCGTGGCGGCGGTTTTGGGCGGGCAGATCCCCCGGCTCCGGCTGGTGGAAGGGGAATACGGCCGGGGGGCGCGGGTAACTCTGGCGGTGTAAGCGCGAAGCGGGGGAAACCCCGCAAGCCCCGGACCTTCCGGGGCAAAGGACAGGACAAATGAAAGACAGTCTTACCGTAGGAGAAGCTCAGGGCCGGGCGCTGGATACGCTCAGGCTGTTTTTTGAGGAAAACATGTCGAAGAAAGGGCTCCCGGAGGCACTAAAAAACCTCGTGGCTCTCTGGGGCACGGTGACGGCTCTTGCCGGGGAGGAAGCGGAATGAGCATAAAACCCGTTATGACAAAAGACCCTGTTGATTCTTCATGCGTCCGGGGCCGGATATTCTGGCCTTATGAGCGGGTGGAGGAAATTTTTTCCCGCATGGAGGCGGCGCGTGATACTCCCCGGGAAGCGGAAGAACTCATGATTTTCTGGCGGCGCATGAAACGGATGTATGACAAATACAGTGAGGAGTTAAACCAGAATATTGACGAAGAAGACGCCATGCGGCTTTGCGCCATGGGGGAGGCGGCAGAAGACGCGGAGTTTATGGCGGCGATAACGGGAGGCGGGGAAGCATGAAACATGACCGCCAGATCGGCATCCGTGTGGGCCTCCCGGCCATGTTTTGCCTGGAACTGGAGGACGTTTACAAAAACGCCGCCGGGCCTCACCGGGGGATCGCCTTTGCCGATTGGTGCGGGCTTCTCCTCGGATACGGTTTGGAAGCCTACCGGATAAAACATATCCGGCAGGATGAGCAGACCCCGGAAGACTCCGGGGCCGCGGATGACAGGGGCACATGGGACGCGGAACCTGAACGGGGCGTCCGGCGGGCCTTGGCAGGGGAGGAAAATTGAGATGTTGAAAATTGTTTACGACCCGGAAGACGGCGTGCCGGTAACGGATGATCTGTGCATGGTTTCCCTGGGTATCAGGGCGGTTATAAACGCCATGCGCGCCTACGCCCTGGACGATACCCGTTCGCCGGAAGCCGGGGAGACCCTTGTATCGGTATGGCCGCTATTGCAATTCCTCATGGAGCCCGTAGCGGATTATTTCTTTGAGCCGCCGGGCACGGCAAACGAAAAACAGGATGTTTAGAAACGGCGGCCAATCCGAATCTTTTCGGTTTGGGAATCACTATCAGTTAAGGATATGGTGATTTTGCCGTGCGGTTAAAACGCGCCTCCGGGGCTCCGGCTGACGGAGGGGGAATACGGTCGGGGGGCGCGGGTAACACTGGCGGTATAATGGACAGGCCCCGGACTGTCCGGGGCATTGGAGGTATGAGGAAATGAAGCGCATAAACGTCCCCGTTGAACAGAAAGAATGGCTCTCCCTCGCCGAGTTCGCCGACGCGGCGGGGGTGTCAAAGACGGCCGTCTCCCGGTGGATCAAAGGCGGGTATCTGGATGCCACGCGGTACAGCCCCAAGTGCATCATGCTCCGCCGGGGGGAACTGGAATGTTATTTGCGCGGGGAAATGATGGAGCGCCACCGGATTAGAACCACGGGGGAGGAAGCGGATAAGGAGGCCCTCAAATGCTGAATCCCGAAACCGGAGAAATGCTCATCCCCGAAGCCTTCGCCAGCCGGATGTTTTTCACGGACGCGGAAGTCGCCGTGATTGCCGGGAAGAACCGTGAAACCATAGCCCGCTGGCGGCGGGAAGGGTATCTGGAGGCGGCCCGCTTCGGGAAGCGGACGGTCATGTTCCGCCGGGCGGAAGTCGAGCGGCTCGTCCGGGGGGAGATTGATTTCAGCAAGCCGCCCGTAAAGCGGAAGGAGGAGAAATAACCTGTTTCAGGTTTCACTGGCGGCCCGTACGGGCGGCCTTAGTAAACAAGAACGTATCACTATAGGAGGAGGGTTGTAGAGGCAAAATCAAGCTGAGATGGGGGGCCGGATGTATACAGGACATCCGGCCCCGTCTTTTTGTGGAGAGAAGCGGTTACCTGGTAACCTTGGACGATTGTCCAAGGCGGCAATCAGTGATAGCGGTTTATCCCCCGGCACAGCGGGCTTTCAAAAGGCGGATACCGCAGCAGCGGGCCCGAACCGGGCTTGCGCTCCGCGCGGCGGCTTGAAGCGGGCTCTCCAAAGCACGGACCGTTTTTCGCGGCCACGGGGGCATAAGAAACGGCGTGCCCCATAAAAACCTTTTCCCCTCTGGCAAGGGCGCGGCGCAGGGCGGCATAAACGCTTACATGCTTTGAAGGATCCGGGGCAAGGGCGCGGGCGGCTTCGAGGGTAGAGGGGTAATGTACCCCGTCCACCGTAACGGGGCGGCAAGACCAGTCAGCGGTTCCCGGCATTGGTCGTTTCTTCCCGCGCTTCCCGCAAGCGGAGCCATTTTTGCATGGCCTTGTTTGTGTTGCCCCCGCTCCGGTAGGCCTCACCGTCAAGCAGGAACCTCAGGCGCGCGTCGGCGGAGGGATCTTTTTCTTCCAGAAACGCCAGGATTGACGGGACCGTCGAATAGGAACTTTCCACGATGACCGATTGCCATGCGGCCCGTATCCTGCCTGAAATACGCTGCATGTTTTCCCGCGGTATCAATGTGCCTTTTACGATATTGTTTTGAACGGCCAGCCGCCAGGCTATGGCGCGGTCCCGCCGTTCCCGGAGGGCGGCCATAACGGCGCCGTTTTCAGGCGGCTCCTCCGGGGTTTTCGTGGCGGGGCGTTTGCCCGGCAGGGGCGCGGCTTTATTTGCGGGAAAGGGAATCGTTTTTGCCACGCTTGCCTCCGGGGGCCGGAACAGCCGGTTCCCCGGCTGAAATCCGGGGCCCGGTGTCATGGCGGAATTTTTCGATTTCGCGGCGGCATAGTCCGAGCGCGTCATTGCAGGGCTGTTCGAGTGTTCGGCGGATCTTCCTGATTTTCGCGGTATCGGCGGGGCCGAATTCTTCGGCAAGCTGTTTGATGATCCTGCTGACCATAGCTTCCAACTCCTTCTTTTCCGTTTCAAAAAGCTCGTCCAGATATTGCAGGGCAAACTCGCGGTCAACGTACTTCCCCCTCAAGACACCGGCGGACAGCTCCGTCTTTTCAGTCTGCGCTTTCATCTTTGCCAGGGCGGCGCAAGTAGGCGGCGCGCCGCCGGCGCGGTTGGAAGGCTGAACGGTCTGATTTTCAAGGTAGCGCCGGATCAACGGGTGGTTTAAATCGACAAGCTTCTCCCGGCGGTGTGCGCCGGATACGGCGGGGACCGGTGAACCCGTGGCGGCCTGTTTCCGCATGAATTGCGAAACGGCGGCGGGAGTGACATTTGCCCGGCGGGCAAGCCCGGCAAAAGTGACCAGTTCTGCTTTCTGCTTTTTCATACAATCTCCTCATCAAAAAAATATATTTAACGGCGAAAAAATGACGCCGCTTCCGGGGGCGAGCGGTCGCGACTGTAGGCGCACTGGATTGCCCCCGAGCTTCACAGTACCTTTTTTAATCCGGGGACGCGGCTGCTGCCCATATCCCCCGGCCTTGCCCCGGAGGGCGGGCGTTTTAGTTAAAGTTAACGTTAACATTATGTAGTAGTCCCCCCTTGCGGTTTTACCCTGAAGGGAATAACGCGCGGATCGGTCGGCAGTTCGTCGATCAGGTCATCGCGCATGGCTCCAATTCGGCTCGTAAATCCGTGAAGGGTTCCGTTGTCCATATTCCCGGCGTGGCTTAGAGTGTAGCCGTGCAGCTCCTCCAAAAACCTGACGAATTCCCAAAGAAATACCGCTTGGTAATCCGGCGCACCGGCAAAGATGGAGCCGGTCATATACCATCCCCTTTTTCGGCAAGAACCAATAGCTTTTCAAAGTCTTGGCGTACTTCCCCCAAACACGCGGAAACGGTGTCTGGCGGGCAAGGGTTTTCTGCCAGATAATCCGATAGCGGGTGCGGATTATTGGAATAACGTTTAATTACATCGTCCGCCGGCCGTCCGATTGTGCCCGTGGCTGTGAGCAGTTTTTTTAGCATCCTGACTTCTGTTTCATATCCAAGGTCCTTCTCCCACTCGGCAAGCGCTGCCGCGTAATTGACCCGTGTATCCTCGCGGGCCAGAATGCTTTCCGCCGCCCGATTGAACATATACCGGCGGAACTCTGTAGAAAAACTCATACAATCCTCCTGACACCTCTCGGTGTTAGATATTTGCCAGGGCACAAGCCCCGGATTTTCTCTTAATAAATAGCCTTTTCGGGATCTTCCCAAAGCTTTTTTTGCTCAGGACTGTTATATTTCACCGGGTTTCCATCTCCTTGGGTTACACGGTTACAAAAAAGTCGTGAATTCGTATTAGTTTCTATATTCGTTTCTCCCGAGAAAGTAATATGGAAATTAGGATCCTTTTGTAACCGTGTAACTTCTCCAAGCGTAATACCGACAAAAACCCGTTTTGCGTTGCCCTCAATTTTTTTCACAGACTCAAAAATGCCCCTTTTTTCGAGGGATTCCGCGAAAACCCTGGTTTTACCCGGTCTTTTTATACCCTGCTCGGTTTCCAGATAATTTGCATACGCCATGAATAGTTCCGTTTTTGGTATCACATAGCCGTCGGCAACCGTACAGCGGTCTTGAATAAAAAGCCCCACCAGATCCTGGCTGTCAAAAAAGCGCCCCGTGGCCAGGTCGATGGCTTTGCACGGAGGCATTTTCCGCCCGTTTGCGTAATACCGGGCGGCATATTCAAGGAGCAGGTTCAAGATCCGGGGGTATTCGGGAATAAATGAATCCTCAAGGGTTTCGTCCTTTTCTTCTATGCGGGCATTAAACGGAACAAGATGAAACCGCCGCCGCTCGCTTTCCCCGGTCGCGGAGACGGGGATTTTTTCATTGCTCGCGATAAAGATTTTGCAATGCAAAACAGCGTCAAAAGAATCAAGGTGTTTTTTCTCAATGGATATAACATCCCCGTTACCGCAAATCGACTTCAAATCGTCTAAATTCAACCGCTCGCCTGGTTCAAGTTTTAAATCGAAACAAAAGGCCCCCCGTTTTCCGGGCAAATTGGCTTTATCAAATCTTCCGGTCCCATGATTGCTTTTTACAACCAGGCTCCGGGGAAGGCTGACGGCGTAATCTTTCAAAATATGATAAATAACCCGGCATGTTGTACCTTTGCCGTTTCCGCCCTGCCCGTAAAAATTTATTATTTTGTCCGACACGTGCCCAAATAATGAAAGGGACAACGTGGTCATGAGCCATTCCTTTTCTTCGCTGTCTCCGCATGTTACCCAATCAATATAGGCTAAAAACCTTTCCGGGGTTCCCGGTTCCGGGCGGCATACCGTTGTCTTGGTAAACATGTCGGATGGCGCGGCTTCCCGTGTACCGCCGTTGGCAGACGCCGCCAGGCCGCAACAATTCACAATATCCGGGGCGGCGTCAAATTCTTCCGGCAGGGCGTCTATTTCTATTTCGTTTTTTAAAAGCGATATGATGTGAGCCGCCCCGCTTGCGGTTAGAATTTTTATGGCAAATTTTACAACGGATTCCCTTTTCGCCGATTCGCGTATATCCATCGCGGATGCCGCCAGGGTTTTCGCCATTTCTCCAATGTAAAGATTGACAATTTTCTCTGCCCTGTTCCCGCTGATGTAAATACCTTTTTTCTTGTCGTAAACAAGCCACCCCATTGCCCCGGAGTGTTTTATAAGGATGCCGCTTACCCTGGCAATATGTTCGGCAAAATTCTTTTCGGTTAGAATTATATCCGCGATTGGAGCGGGAAAAGAACGGGCCGTGCTTACAAGGTGATTCAATATCCCTTTCATTTTGTCTGCTCCGTTTCATTTCTAAAGGCTTTGGCTATTTTGTCCAGTTCCGGCTTTTCCTTCCGGTTTACCGGCATTCCCTCGCCCTCCGGCAAGAGGAACAGGGCGAAGAGCAGCGCCGCTTTGTAGTATGCAGTCTCCATATGGCCGCCATCCAGCGCGGAGGCGAATTCTTTGAGGAGCAGATCCCGGTAAATTGCGGATTGGGACAGCTTTATTGTTGAACGGGGCTCTCCGGGTTTCCGTTTCGGCGGTTTCCACGCCGCGGGGATTCCCAAAGCCGCCTCGATGTCGGTGCATATTTCCCTGAAATGCTCCCGGTCACAGGGAACATCAAGAATTGCCGCCGCCGCCTTGTAGATGTCGCCGGATTCGCCGCAGGAAAAACAATAAAGGTATTCGCTGTTGACCTTACAGGACGGTTTTTCATCGTCATGCCACAGGCAGCGGATCAGGCCTTGTTCATCAGGGGTGATCCCTTTGGCCTCCAAATATTCGGCCAAGCGCCTTTTGACATTTCCTTCTGGCGGAGTTATGGCGGTTTGCGGGGTGTTTTTTTCGCTGTTCGGCAAGTTACGCCTCTGTCTCGGCGGGAACGGCGGCACGCTGAAGAAAGGCGTCAATGTCTTCCGGGGTGAACTTCACGAGCGCGCCGACTTTGTGGCAGGGCAATTTCCCCTGGCGGCGCAATTTGTCAACGGTTACAACGGAACAGCCCAACTGTTCGGCGGCTTCTTTTTTCGTGTGAAGAATCATAAAAACCCTCCTGTGATGATTTTCATGATTCCAAAGTAATGCGGATTTATTTTTTTTATATTTTACCAATAGGGGTATTTCATTTACCTTTCAGAGCATTTTTTATTTCAAGCAAATTTTTATAATCTTTTGAAGGATTTTTCCCATAGGCATCACCGTTATTTGAAAAACTGTTTTTTAAACCCGTTACTTCAAAAAGCGCCTCAATAGATTTCCATTCTGCATTTCTGCCTTTTGCTTTTTTCTGGTAACCAAAATATTCCGACAATGATTTTTTTGATTTTAGCCATTTTAGCCTGTCGCCATTTCTTTCCAGGAATTTTCCCCCTTCCAGCAATTGATAGTCTCTTTTGAATTCGGGATAAAATAAAAATACCTGATCCGCCTCTCTTGGAGGTTCTTCTTCTTTTTGATAATCTTCCAGGGTCTTTTCATTTTCCCGATACCGCTTGGCCATGTCCCAAAGGAGCAGATCCCGATCTATAAGTTCTTTGGCGGCTTCATAGTTTTTTAAGATCAACTTTGCATGATCTCCCGCTTCCTCTCCGCGCTTCATCGCGGCCTTTGCTTCTCTGGTGCGGAAATCATTTTCCCATTTATGCCTTAAAGCCAGTGCCATGTGGTATCGAAGCCCGGCGATCTGCCCGGCCTCCTCAATAGTGTCAATTTCCTTTGTCCATGGAGGAACATCGAAAATATATTCCCGGCCGTCTATCATCTCTCTGCGGACGGGAACAGCGTCCCCGTTTTCTTTAACAAGGGTATCGTTAAACCAGTCTTTCACCTTTTGCTCATACCCGGCTTTTGGCAAAGCGCCTTCGTTGCATATTGACAGGATGTCTGAAAATAACCGTTCCTGCTTTATTTTCAGTCTGGCGGATTTAAATTCCGTTTCTTCGCGGCGGTTCATATTTCCCTCCCTGATTCACGCCCCTTTCCGGGTAAACTGCAGCACGTTGCCGAATTCCTTCGCCGCTTCGGAAGCGGCTTCGGCGAGTATCCCGGCGTTTACGTGATCCTGATAGACCTTCGCCGCCGCCCTGCTCCGGTGGCCGGTAACTTTGGCTACTTTGTCGGCGGCCATGCGCTCCGCCATCCGTGAGGCGTAAATGTGCCGGAAACTGTGAAAGTCGATTTTCCGCCCGGCAATATCAATTCCCGCAGCCTGTATCGCCCGTTTAAGGTTGCGCAGGAACAGCATGGCGGAGCATGGTTTTTCAGGGTTATCCGAAAAAAACGCAAAAGGATTTTCAAGGTCCTGGTGGGGCGTTTCTTTCAGCAATTCCAGCAGCAGGGCACGGACTTCCGGCAGGAGCGGCGCCCTGCGCGGCTCGCCGTTTTTGGGGCGTTTCAGGCCCTCGGTGTCATTCCATGAATGGGACACATCCAGTACCGCTTCGCCGATGTCGTCTTTGCGGATGCCCCGGACTTCCCCGCTCCGTATGCCCGTGGTAAGGGAGAGCAGGGCGGCGGCATACGCCCGTTTGTCCCGCCATTCCACGCTGAACAGGGCCTCGGTTTCTTCCCCGGCGAGTATGTCCCTCGAAACCTTGTCCCCGGTAAAGGTGACAAGCCCGGCGGCGGGGTCTGCGGGGATGAGTCCTTCGGTGAAGGCCCAGCGCAGGGCGCTTGTCCCGGTGATCATGACGTTATTTATGGTGGCGGAGCGCAGCCCTTTGTCATGCAGGGCTATGGAAAACTCCCGCAGGTTTTGCCGGGAAATGCGGTTTAAGGCCGTGTCTTTGAAATACGGCCGCCAGTGATTTCCGATTTTTTGGGCCGCTTCCCTGCAGTATTTTTTCGTTATCTTGTGCCCGTGAACGGCCTTGTCTTTAAGGTACGGTGAACGGGCGGGATCCCAAAACCGGAACAGGAAGGTTATAAACTTCTCCCGCCCCGGACCGGCTTTCGTTATGCCGA
Source organism: Treponema sp. (assembly GCA_031266775.1). Lineage (GTDB taxonomy): Bacteria > Spirochaetota > Spirochaetia > Treponematales > Breznakiellaceae > JAIROE01. Next base: position 46,623 of record JAISAQ010000051.1, on the reverse strand, counting down.
AGTCAACAAGATCCCGTTCCCTCAGCGCGGCGACAATGCGCATTGCCCCGTCGGCGTCAATATCCGCCCGTTTAACCGTATTGAGGATTGAGGAAAGATCGGCGGCCGCCGCTACCGGCCCGGGCTTTCGTTTCCTTCCCGCGGGTACGCCGCCTTTGAGCCAGCCCGCGACAACCAGCAGGGCCTCATCCCTGTCTTTTGTTCCGGTGGACCGGGCCGTCAGCCTCAGCCCCTTTTCGGTTACCAGTTCCGCGTAAAAAATACCGTTGTAGCGCGTGTGTAAATAATACCGACGCATGAATCCCCCCCGAGCCAGTTTTTCTCATTGTTTGACTCATTGTGCCGGATAGCAAAAGCGCCGTTTTTCCCGTAGCGTTTTGTAATTCCTTATAGCGTAAGGAATTACAGTTCATCTCCTGGGGGAGTCGAACCCCCGTTGTCGGGATGAAAACCCGATGTCCTAACCACTAGACGAAGGAGACATTTACCTGATACGGATGACTATACAAAAAGAGGGGCTTGTATGTCAATGGGCCACAATCCGTCCCGCGGGAGCAGATTCCGCCTGCGGAGTTTTGCGGCAGGGCGCGTATGCTTCGCGCCGCGCGGGCTTTGGCGGCCATGGGGACTCACGCGGGTTACGCGCGGGGCCGAAGAGCCGCAACACTCCGGGGCGCGACAGGTTTATGACGCCGGCAGGCTACCGGTTTTGGCTCTGGGCGTTGTACTTGCGCAGTTCGTTTATGGCGTATCTGGCTTTTTCCTGCACGGGCTTGATGTAGGGGCCGTCGGATATCTTGATAAGGGTCCGTATCGCGTTGGGATCTTTTATGCCGCCGCTTTTTTCGGCCAGGGTCAGAATGGCGTCCACGGTCGAAAGGGCAAGGAGGTTGTCGGGATTGGTAACGTCAAAGCGGGTAAAGGTCCACGCGATGGCGTTGAGCGTTTCATCGTTGTCGTTAATGCCTATTTTTGCCAGGGACTTAACCGCTTCCTGTAGTACCATGGGCTCCGTATCGGCGGCTATGATCCTGACAAGGGTGTTCTTTGCCTCGGGCGAGCCGAGCTCCCCCAAGTATTTTGCCGCCTGCCGCCTTACGTCGGGGAAATTATTGACAATCCGGTTATTTTCCCTGGCCTTGTTCATTACCCCTTCCATTGAAAGGTACTCCAGCGCCTGGCGTATCTCTTCGCCCCTGTTACCCCGGCCTATGGCTTCCCCTATGTAATTAAGGGCTACCATCTTCTGATCCCGGGTTCCGGCCTGGCTGGCCTCCCGGATAACCATAAGCTCCACCGATTCCTGCAGATAGGATTCTTCCACCGACATTTCCTGGTCGCCGCTGCTCTGCTGGCCCGTTACAAGGGCCGCGGCGGAGAGAATCATTACACAGAAAACGGCTGTTTTTTTCTTCAGCATAACAACATGCTCCTTAGTTGATTATCTTCCAGCTATTGTTCATTTGTTCAAGTTCATAAAGACGGAGGCGCCTGCCGTTGGGGGTAATCGTAAACGCCTTGACCCTGTTTTTGGTGACAAATTCTATGTCGTCCACCCTGTCGTTCGCCCGCGAGGGAACCACTACCCTGGTAAAATAATCATCAGGGCCGGAGAGCGGATTCTTCGAACTTTTTATTCTGGGCTGGCCGGAAATCTGCTCCAGGTATTCGGGTGAACTTATTACTTCGAAGTACTTTTCCCCCAGATGGCTTACCCAGGAATTGTAATCCCCCGCGCGGATTATCGCGTTAAGCTCTTCGATGAATTTCTGAACATCCGACATGGTGGAATCCTTCACCTCCTGGGTGATGGTTCCCGGGTCAAAATCCGCCTCCTCCTCATTTATGGGGATGGAAATTTCCGGCGCCGGGTGTACAGTATCTGATGACGGCTCGGGACCGGTCCCGCAGGAAAACAAGACCAACAAAACCAGAATACATACCGTAATCGCTTTCATATCTCCGTATTTTATCCCTTATTGACCGCAGAGTCAAATACCATATATCTATACTATAACACTTTTTTCCTGAAAATTCGAATTTTTTCAGGTATATGCATGTAAACCGGGCGGGGGACACGGGAACCGGGCTTGACTTTCCGGTTTTTTCCCGCCTATGGTATCAGCATGCTCAAGGCGGCGTTTCCCGGTTCTTTTGACCCCCCCACGCTGGGGCACCTCAACATCATTCTGCGGGCCGCGGATATTTTTGACGAGTTGACGGTTGTGGTGGCGGAAAACCGTCAAAAAAAATACCTTTTTTCCTCCCCGGAACGGGTTTCGCTGCTGGAGGAACTGGTCAGGGACCGGAACAATATTTCCGTGGAGGTTTCCGATTCCCTTATCGTGAATTTTCTTCGGGAAAAGGGGATACGTATCCTTATCCGCGGGGTCAGGGGAATGGAGGATTTTTCCTATGAATTCGAACTTTCCATGATGAACAAGGCCCTTGATCCCCATATAGAGACCATTTTCATGACGACGGATCCCGAATATTTTGTGCTCCGGTCTTCTTCCGTCAAGGAAGTCGCCTCTTTCCGGGGGAATATTTCAGGAATGGCGCCCCCTTCCGTGGTAAAAGCGCTGCGGGATAAATATCCTTCAGCTTGACATAAACCGGTGTTTTTGTTAAAGTAGTTTTGACAAGAGAGGGAATTATATGGCAGTACCAAGATTCAAAACGTCGAAGGCGCGGACCCGCCGGCGGCAGTCGATTAACATGAAGCTGACCGCTCCGGCGCTGGTTAAATGCGGCAGTTGCGGCAATCAGGTCCTGCTTCACCGGGTTTGTCCCAAATGCGGTTTTTACCGGGGCAGGCAGGTTATTATTCCTGAATCCAAGGTATAAGGGGACAATAATGGATGAGCTGTTCGAAAAAATGAAGAAACTTATTGCTGAAAAACTGGAAGTTGATGAGGCAAAGATAACCATGGAAGCTTCTTTCCGCCAGGATCTTGGCGCCGACAGTCTTGATACCTACGAAATGGTGTACGCTATTGAAGAGGAAATGGGCATTTCCATTCCGGACGAAAAGGCCAATGAATTTGAAACCGTTCGGGACGCGTACGAATACATAAAATCCCAGCAGAAATAAACATGTTCCCGGTTCCCGATCCGGGAAGAAAGAAGACTCTGGCGGCGTTTCAAAAGACCGCCGGCATCAGGTTTAAAAGTCTTGAACTTTTGAATCTTGCTTTCGTACACCGGTCGGTTTCCAACGAGTCGGCCTGTAAACGTAACAACGAAAGGCTGGAATTTCTGGGCGACGCGGTGCTTGGCGCCGCCGCCGCCGCCCTGTTGTACGAAAAACTTCCGGAGAGCCCCGAAGGGGATCTTGCCAAGATAAAATCGGTGGTTGTTTCCGAGGATATTCTTTCGGCGGTGGCGCGGGTTTTGCAGATAGACAGCCTGCTTCTTTTGGGTAAGGGTGAAGAGCTTTCGGGCGGCAGGACCAAAAAGGCCATACTGGCCGACGCCCTTGAGGCCCTTATCGGCGCGCTGTACCTTGATTCGGGGTTCAGGGCGGCCTTTGCCTTTGTCGGCCGTTACATAGGCCCGGAAATAACCCTTGCGGCCGGCCGGGATTATCACCGGGACTACAAATCGCTGCTGCAGGAATTGAGCCAGCGTCTGTACCGCGTCTATCCTGAATACCGCATGGTCAAGCGCGCGGGGCCCGAACATGAACGGCTTTTCTGGATGGAAGTGACGGTGAACGGCAGGACTTTCGGCCCCGGCACGGGCCGGAACAAGAAGGGCGCGGAGCAGGAAGCCGCCCGGCTGGCCTATGAATCGCTTGAGGAGTAGCGGCGCGCCAGATTGGCCGCAATTGCAAGCAGTTTTTCCCGGCTGTTTGATTCGGGATCGTCTATTACCGTCTCAAGAAGTTCCTTCAATATAATTCCCATGGTTTTTCCCGGCTGTATTCCCGCCTCCATAAGATCTTTTCCCGATACGGCAAGATCTTTAAGCGAAAGGGCTTTCCGTTCCGCAAGGGCGCGGTCTACCCGTTCCGCCAGAGGAAGGAGGAAATCCGCCCCCCTCTCCGCTCCTTCCGCCGCGAAGGCGTCCGCCCTGCGGAGCCGGTAGAGGTTTTCCAGGTTTTCCTCGCCGGTCCGTATGATAAAGCGCCTTACCGCGGCGTCGCTCCAGCCTTCGTCGTAGTGGAACATGTGCTCTTCAATGAGGCGGCATACCGTGCCTGCTACCGCGCCGGGATAGCGGAGCCGCGTCAGGATTTCGCGGGCAAGGCGGGACGATTCCTCTTCATGCCTGTAGAATGTCCATTCCCGTTTTCCGCTCCCGTCCCCATAAGGGCCCGCCGCCGTTGCCGGTTTTCCGGCATCGTGAAGCAGGGCGGCAAGGATCACTTCGCGGGGCCAGCCTTCTTTAGACGCGTAGTCGCAGGCAAGAAGGCAATGATCAAGCACGTCGAAACGGTGGTATCCCTTCTGTTCCACCCCCCGGCAGGCCGCCAGTTCCGGCAGTATGAGGCGGAGGAGGCCCGTCTCTTCCATAAGGCGGAAGGCTGTCGAAGGCCGGGCCGCTTCCGTTCCGGCTTTCCCCGTCCCGGCCTCTTCCGTTCCCGAGGCCAGGATCTTGTCAAGTTCATCCCTGACGCGTTCCGCCGATACCTTCGCGGTAACGTCAAGGGCGCCTCTGGCGGCGTCCAGCGTCGCCCTGTCAACGGTAAAGCCAAGCTGCGCGGCAAAACGGACGGCCCGCAGAGGCCGGAGGCCGTCTTCGGCAAAGCGTTCCGCCGGGTTTCCCACGCAGCGGATGATACGCCTTTGTATGTCGGCCCTTCCGTCAAAAGGATCGATGATTTCTCCGCCGGGAAGCCGGACGGCGGCGGCGTTCATCGTAAAATCACGGCGGGAAAGATCTTCCTCAATGGAAGACGCAAAGACGACGTTCTCCGGCCGGCGGCCGTCACTGTAACCGGATTCGGTGCGGAACGTGGTAATCTCAAGTCCTGTATAGGCCGCCTCCGCTCCTGTGGCCGTCCCGTCCGTATTTCCCGTTCCCCTCTTTTCCGGCCCGCCTCCTTTGCCCCGGTAGTGGACCGTGACCGTCCCGTGTTTTATCCCCGTGGGGATCACGGGACTCGGGGGCCTTGTGTTCCTGAAAATAGCCATGACTTCTTCGGGCCGGGCATCGGTGGCAAGATCCCAGTCGCTGGCCGGCCGTCCCCGGAGCAGATCCCGGACCGCGCCGCCGACGAGGTAGAGCCGTTTGCCGCGGCTTATAAACAGGGCCGCGATTTCCTTTAACAGGGGGTGAACCCGTACATTGCCCATCAGGAGGCACTATACTATAATGGGGCGGCGGGAACAACGGGAATAACCTGAGCTTGTTCCAAAACCCGGTTGGTTTTGAAACAAGCTCTTGGAGAAAATTGCCAATTCTTTATAAAGTAAGCATTTGCGGCTTATGCAATTTTCTCCAGGGGTAAGAAGCTGTTCCAAAAACTGAAGTTTTGGAACAGCCTCACCTGAAAGGGGGCGCATGCGGGGCATAGTTTTTATAGGCGGCGAAGGGCCTTCTCCCGGCATTGCCCGGCGTCTGGCCGCGGAAGCGGAATTTGTGGCTGCCGCCGATTCAGGACTTGCCGCCGCCGAGGCCGCCGGTATCCGTCCCCGGTGGATAGTAGGGGACATGGATTCTCTTGACGATCCTTCCCGTCTTTCCGCGTATCCGGCGGACAGGGTGTTCTGTTATCCCCATGAAAAGGACTACACCGATACGGAACTGGGCCTTTTCCTTCTTTGGGGAAAAGGCTGCGACGAAGTGTGGATAGCCGGCGGGGGAGGGGGGCGCATCGATCACCTTTTTGCCCTGCGGGCCCTTTTTGAGCGTGAAAAAGCCCCCCGGCGCTGGATTACCGCCCGTGACGATATATGGGCCGTTGATGCGCCCGGCGTGCTGGTGCCTGGGGATCTTGTTCTTTCCGGCGCGGAAAAAGCCGCGCCCGTCTTCACGCCGGGGGCCATTATCGCGGCCGCTCCGCTGGGAAGCGGCCCCTGGAAGGCGGCAAGTACGGGGCTTAAATGGCCCCTTGACAATGTTCAATGGAACCGGGGTTTTTTCGGGGCAAGCAACGAGGCCACAGGAGAGGCGTTTTCGGTACGGGTAGAACAGGGCAGATTTATGATACTATTGCCCCTGGAGGAGATCTATGGCAGCGAAAATAATTGACGGCAGGGCCGTGGCCGTAAAAATACGGGAAGAGGCCCGGACGCGGGCGGCCGCGCTCCAGGCGCGGGGCGTGCGGCCCTGCCTTGCGGTGGTGCTTGCGGGCGAAGACCCCGCGAGCCTTTCCTATGTGGCCGCCAAGGAAAAGGCCATTACCGGGGCGGGAATGGAGGGCAGGGAATTCAGGCTGCCGGCCGGAACGGGGGAGGCCGAACTTCTCGGCGTGATTAACGCCCTCAACGCCGATGAAACAGTTCACGGCATTCTGGTTCAGCTTCCCCTTCCTTCCCATATACGCGAAAAGGCGGTGATTTCCGCTGTGGATCCGGCAAAGGATGTCGACGGTTTTCATCCGGTATCGGTGGGAAACATGGTTCTTGGCGGAAAGGGTTTTCTTCCCTGTACGCCCCACGGGGTGCTTGTGCTGCTCCGCGAAGAGGGTATTCCCACGGACGGGGCTCACGCGGTAATTCTGGGACGATCCAACATTGTAGGGAAACCCCTGGCGGCCCTCCTTTCCCGCCGGGAAGTCAACGCCACGGTCACCATCTGCCACACGGGGACCCGGAATCCCGGTCTTTACACAAAGGATGCGGATATTCTTATCGCCGCCGCGGGCCGGCCCGGCCTTGTAAACGCCGGTATGGTAAAGGAAGGGGCGGCCGTAATAGACGTAGGGGTGAACCGTGTGGCGGATTCTTCTTCGAAAAAGGGCTACCGCCTTCTGGGCGATGTGGATTACGATCCCGTGGCGGAAAAGGCCGGCTGGATTACCCCCGTGCCCGGCGGGGTAGGCCCCATGACGGTCGCCATGCTTCTTCTGAATGTAGTTGAGGCGGCGGAAAACGCCGCGAACGCCGTATCCGGCACGAACGCCGCGTCCGGCACGAACACCGCGTCCGGCGCGCGGGCGGCCGCGGCGCGGCATGATTGACGTTCAGAATCAGGCCGACAGCCGCAACGTTCCCCTTGCCAAGGTAGGCGTCAAGGGCCTTGAATACCCCATCCGGGTGCTGGACAGGGTGAACCGTATTCAGCATACGGCGGCGCGGGTGGATCTTTACGCCGATCTTCCCCGTCATTTCAAGGGAACCCACATGAGCCGTTTCATCGAAATTTTTCACCGGTACCGCGAGGATCTTTCCATGCCCCGCTTCCTTGAAATGCTTGGGTGCATACGCGGGGATCTGGAAGCGGAATCGGCCTTCGGCTCCATGACCTTCCCCTATTTTATGGAAAAAAACGCTCCGGTTTCAGGACTTCCCGGCATGATGTCCTATGAATGCCGCTATCAGGGCTGGGTGCGTTCGGCCGGTGAACCCGTAAACCGCGGCGCACAGGTCTCAGGCGGCGCGGGGCGGAGGCACTTTACCGTTTCGGTCTCCGTTCCGGTGACGACGGTCTGTCCCTGTTCACGGGCAATAAGCGACCGGGGGGCCCACAATCAGCGGGGCGTGGTCCGGGTGGAGGTGGAGCTTGGGCCTTTTTTCTGGATAGAGGATATTATCGCCCTTGTGGAAAAGGCGGCTTCGAGTCCTGTTTATTCGATCCTCAAGCGCGAAGATGAAAAATTTGTGACCGAACATGCCTATGACAATCCAAAGTTTGTTGAAGATCTGGTAAGGGATGTGTATATTGAACTTAAAGGGATGAATACCTTTCCCCGCTTTTCGGTAGAAGCGGAGAATTTTGAAAGTATCCATAATCACAGCGCGTTTGCCTTTGCGGAATATGACAGGGAGGCCGGCTATGAATGATGTTGAACCGTATTCGTCGTCAAAAGACCTGACAAAACAGGGCGTTACCGCCGTTTTTTCCCTGGCGGCCGGGGTTTTTCTCTTTATCATGGGCGTTGTGGGAGGCCGCCTTCCCCTTGCGGGTCTTGTCCTGGGGGGCCTTGCCGCGCTTGCGGGCATCTTCGCCCTCCTTTCCAGGGATCCCGCCGGCAGGAAGCCGGGGCTTGTTCTTGCCCTTTCAGGCGCGCTGGGGCTTCTGGCCAGGGCCAAAATTCCCCTGCTTACGTCCGTAGCCGGAACCCTTCTTGGCATAGGGACCGCGGGCTTTATCGCCTTGGGGATCTGGAACGGGATCAAATTTATCAGGGGACTTAAAACGAGGTCATGATTCCCCGCATGACCTATTTCTTTGAAACGTACGGCTGCCAGATGAATACCGCCGAGTCGGCGGCGCTGGATCTTGTCTGCCGGGAACGGGGCTGGAAAAAGGCCCCGGACGGCGAAAGCGCGGATCTCGTGCTGCTTAACACATGTTCCGTCCGTAAAACCGCCGAACAGCGGGCGCTGGGCCGGCTTGCCCTGTATGCGAGCCTTAAAAAAAAGCGGAACGCCGCCGGCCGGCCCCTTGTTCTTGTCGCCGCGGGCTGCATGGCCCAGCGCCTTGGCGGGAGCCTTCTGGAACGGTTTTCCGTAGACTATGTAATGGGAACCCGTTCACGCTCCCTTTTTCCCCAGATCCTTGAGGCGGCCGAGCGCGGGGCGCGGGGAGAAGCCGCCGCGCCTGTTGAAGAGGGTGAGGAGCCTGTCTTTTCCTTTTCATCCTCTCATCTTGAGGAAGGCAGTTTCCGCAGTTTTATCCCCATTATGCACGGCTGCAACAATTTCTGTTCGTATTGTATTGTCCCCTATGTCCGCGGCCCCGAAATCTCCCGCTCTCCCCGGGGCGTCGTCAATGAAATGAAACTGGCGGCGGAAAAAGGAATCCGGGAAATAACCCTCCTTGGGCAGAATGTCAATTCGTACCGGTGGGAAGGCGGGGACGGTTTTTCTTCCATGGATTTTCCCGGATTGCTGCGCCTTGTTGCCGGGGAGCTTGATCCGCGCAAAGGGAATCCCATACGGTGGGTCCGTTTTCTGTCCGCGAATCCTGGGGATTTTTCGTCCGAAACAATACGGATCATGGCGGAAAACGGGGTTTTCTGCCGGCATATACACCTGCCGGTTCAGCATGGTTCGAACCGCATCCTCAAGGCAATGAACAGGCGTTACACCAGGGAACAGTACCTGTCTCTTGCCGGGGAGATCAGGCGGGCCATGCCAGAGATGACTTTTTCCACGGATATTCTTGTGGGTTTTCCCGGAGAAACAGGGGATGATCTTGAGGAAACGCTGGATCTTATGAACGAGGTCCGCTTCCTGTACGCCTATATGTACCATTATAACCCCCGCGAAGGCACCGCGGCCTGTGATCTTCCCGGCCGCGTAGCCGAAGATGTCAAGCGGGAACGGCTTTCCCGCGTTATCGCCCTTCAGAAGAAACACACCGCGGAACTCCTTAAAAGCCGCATCGGTTTTAGGGAACGGGTGCTTATTGAAGGAATTTCCCGGAAAAATGCCGATGAATTAATAAGCCGTACCGAACGTGACGAAATGGCGGCGGCTGCCGGCAAGGCTTCCCTGATAGGAACCTTTGCGGAACTTACCCTGTCCGGCCTTGCGGGGAATACTTTCAGGGCGCGGGATCTTGTTTCCATTGAATAAGGAGAATGACATGCCTTGGCGTCTAATTGGATTTATCGTTCTTTTTGGGGTCTTTTTGGCGTTTATTACCCTTAATCTGGGGAATTCAAGCGATATTTCCTTTGGATTCCGGATTTTTCCCGGCGTGCCCGTGTACCTGACCGTCTTTGTCTCGTTTATCCTGGGAATGCTCTGTACCATACCCGTCATGGTATCCTTCAGGCTGAAAAAGAAGGGAAAGCTCAAAACGCGGGAGAAACAGCCCCAGCCGGATAAAAAGGGAACAGGCGGCGTTGAAGAATTACCCGGAGCGGACAGCCCCTATGGGATCGATTAAGAAGAGGCCCCTCTTTTCCAGGGCTGCCGCGGTGTTCCTGTTCGCGGCCTTTGCAGGAGGCCCGCCCGTATACGGGGAACAGGCGGCCGCGGGGGCCGAAATTCAAAACCTCGAACAGATCGCCGGACGGCCCGGCGCTCCCGGGGCGGAAAGGCACGGCGCCTTGACACGTCTTGCCCGGCTGTATGAACTGTTGGGAAATTTTGAGGCCGCCGCCGGGACATGGCTCACGGCCGCCGCCGCCGTGCCGGAACGGCGGGACGACGCTTCCCTGGTCCGGAGCGGGCGCTGTTTCGCCGTGATGGGGGAATGGGAAAAGGCCGAGGCCGCGGTAGCGCCGGTGCTTCTGTCAAGCCGGGACGGCGGGGCAAACCTCGAAGCCCGTTATCTTGTGGCCCGGATCGCCGCTTTTCGTTCCGGGGACACTTCCGCCCTCCGTTCCCTTCTGGAAGATCCCGGTTTTTCGGGAATGAAACCGGCCATATACTATACGCTCTGGCGCCTTACCGGCTCGGAAACCTGGAAAACGCCCCTGCTTTCCGAATATTCCCGCAGCCCGGAAGGCCGTATCGCCGCCGGGGGGGAAAACGCCGTGGACGCGAAACCTTCCGCGCTGTGGCTGCTTCCCGCGGGGCCGCTTCTTCCCGCCGGAGAAGGACCCCCCGCCGCGGGGGCCGCGCCGCCTGAGGGCGAAAGCGCTTCCGCCCGGATCGCGCCGCCGCCCGCCGGAAGGGCGCTTCAGGCCGGGCTTTTTGGAAAAGAGGCGAACGCCGCCGCAATGACAGAGCGGCTTAAGGAGGCGGGCTTTTCACCGGCCGTGGTGCGGCGCACCGTAAACGGAAATGAATACTGGGCTGTCCATGTTCCCGCCGGAAACGACGCGAACGAAACCTTGCGGCGGCTTAAGGACGCGGGGTTTGACGCCTTTCCCGTAGACGCTTCCGTATCCCAGGCGCGTTAGGGCGCATTCATGCGGAGGCCCGTTTAATCGGCGGCCGGGGTCAGGGGAATGGCTTCCTCGCGGAGATCCTGTATGCCTATGGCCCCCAGGCGTACCCGGAAAAGAACCATGGAAAGACGGGCGTTTCCTTCGATACGGAATATTTCCCGCGCCTTTCCGCCCGGCCCCTCTTCCCGCAGTTCCAGCAATTCCTGATCCTGTACCCGGAAAAAAATATAGCGTCCCCTTTTTGTTTCTTCTCCGGCACTGAGTTCATACACGCCGTCCGGGAAAAACCGTATCTTTCCCATAGAGCTGTCGTAGGCCCTGTCTATGTAGGGAATAAAGGGAGAAGGCTCCCCGCCGTCCTTTTTCACCGTTCCCGCCCTCCGGTAGGAGCCGTCCCAGGCGTTGTTCACCCCTATTTTAAGCCGGACGTCCTCGAACACCCTGACCCGTACGCTGTTCAGGGATTCAAGTTCTATGTCCAGAAAACGCCTCAGGGTGGTAACCGAAATATTCCGGGACGAAATGTACAATCCGTAACGGGTAGGGGCCGACTGCTGCCAGGTAAATACCTGCTGGGTTTCATCGCCGTAGAAGATAATTTCCCTGCCCTGGGGATCAAAATGGATGTACTGGCGGCTGTCCGCGGTGCCGTCGGGACTAACGTAGTACCAGAGATCGTTGATAAATTCCTCAAAGACCCCCGGCGCGCCGCTTAACAGTTCCCGCAGCCTGCGCTGCTCAATCTGGGAACCGGGAAGGCGGACCATGCCGGTTTGTTCATATAACCCGTTGACCGGGTTGAATTCGTAGCTTGTTTCAATCTGATCCAGTATGTTGTTCGATTCGTAATTCCGGCCATACGCGGCGACGCGGAAGCTCCGTCCCTGGGCCATGCCGAGGTGGTATGCCTGGGGCCGTTCCTGCTCCAGAATGGAAATGGAACCGTCTATGCACAGCTCGGCGATTTTGGTAAAGGGCTGGCCGTAGAGATCCTGCGGACGGTTTGCCTCCCCGGCGGATTTGCGGAAGATCGTCATGGTGTGTTCCCCCGAGCCGTTCATGCCTGTGAGGATCACGCAGGTTCCCCGGTCGCCGACAAGATCCTTTGTATAAAGAGAAACGGTTCCCGGCCTTGTGGCGGCGGTGGGGGCGTTCCAGAGCCTCCGGTACGCCTTTTCTTTCCCGTCGTAATCGATATAGGTGACGTATATGGGACTGTCTATTTCAAGAAGGTTCCTGAAGGCGACGATCTGTTCCTCCGCCGTGTCTCCATCAAGGTCCTGGGTAAGAACCGTGACGACAACTTCCCCCTCGTCCATGGCGGCCCTGGTCCTGACGCCTTCCTCCCGGAAAAGAACGTCCGCGGAAAGGGGATCTTCCGGGCCGGTTCCGGTTTCCCTTGGAATAACTATCCTTGTTTGGCGCCGTTCCCTGTTTTTCTGGGGAAAAACGAACCTGAAGGGACGAAAAACAAAAACCGCCGCCCCCGCTACGGCAAGACAGATCACGGCGGTGGCGAATACGCTGAAGAATTTTCCTGTCATTTTTCCATACCCGCCATATTTTCCCCTATTCTTTCCAGTATCCGCGCCAGCGTCTCTTCCACATCCGATTCGCTGCGAAAACCGGCCGACGTAACATGTCCCCCGCCGTTGAACGCCCTGGCTATTTTGGACACATTGATCTCTCCCTTGGAGCGGAGGGAACAGCGGACCTTGCCTTCGGTGTTTTCCTTTACCAGAACGGAGACGGCAACGTCCTTCGCGCATAGCGGAACATTGACAAAGGATTCGGCGTCCTCAAAGGAAGCCCCCGTGGATTCCAGATCCTCTTTCCGCAAAACCTGTACCGCCACCCTGCCGCCGCAGTGTATGTCAAGGGTAGAAAGGACCTTTTTCTGAAGAAGCAGCGTCTTCATGCTGCCGCTTTCGTTGAGTTTTCCGTAAACAAAATAGGGGACGACTCCGGCCTCCACAAGCATCAGGCAGATTCTGAAGGTCCGCACGGTGGTTTTGATGTACGATAACGATCCCGTATCGTAGATTATCCCCGCAAAGGCCGCAACGGCGGCGTTGTTGTCAAGCCTGATCCCCGCCGCCAGCGCCGTTTCTACCGCCAGTTCACAGGCCGAAGACGCCGTGGGATCTATCAGCCCGATTATTGAAGAAAATTTGTTTTTTTCGTGATGATCAACGGCCATTGTTTCCCGTACCAGGGCAAGAATTTCCCTTGTCCGGCCTATATTATACTCATCGGCGGTATCGAGGATCAGCAAAGCCGATTGTCCTGAGAGGCCGCCGTGCAGGGAAGGATCCCAGCTTTCTATTAGCCGGCCGGGGTCCATGAACCGGAAACGTTCCGCGGGGATCTCGCTGTTAAGGATACGGACCTTTTTTCCCATTTGGCCGAGAATACAGGCAAATACCAGTTCCGCGCCCAAGCCGTCGGCGTCGGCATTCTCGTGGGTGGTCAGAATAAACGAATCGTGGCGTTCCAGAAACCGGAGTACCTGTTCCTGCGGGGAAACCTGTCCCGAATTTTCCGCCATGGGTGGCGCTTAGTTGCCCGCTATATAGGCCGCGGCGGCCCGGTTAACCCGGTCCCTTATATCAAGGGCTATAGTAAGGACCCGCCAGCCGGGGTATTCGTCCACACGGGAGTAACGAAGAAGGGAAGCGCTGCTCCCCAAAAGCGACGGGACAAGGGCCCCGGGAGAACCCGTAACAAGGAGGGTATAGGTCCAGGCGGCCGATCTTTCCGGCCGCCTTCCCGCCGCTTCCCGGAGCGCCCCGGTAAAATCGGCTTCGCTGCCCGAAAAGCTCATGGCGCGGAGGATTTTCTTGATTTCTTCCTTTCCGCCGCCGCTTTGCACCGTACCGGAAAAGACGATCCGGGCGCTTTCGGCGGCGTTCCACACGGTCAGGTAGTCGCCGTCTGAAAGGATACGCTCCACAAAATAATCACAAAGCCAGTCCGCCGGCCCGTTTCCGGCGTCTTTGAAAGCCTGCGATCCGTCCACAATAAGGTTAACGGCAACGGGGACGGTTCGTGTATCCGCCCGGAGATCCTGGGCGCCTCCCGTTACGGGGCCCAGGAGGACAAAAAGGAGCAGCCAAAAGGCCGTTTTTTTGATGAAAAAGACTTGCATACCCCGATTATACCATAGATTGATTTTTTTTATAGTAGTTTCGTTCGAAATTTTCAAAAAGAGCTTTACTTTTTCTTCAAAATATTGCTAAGATTATATATTAGTTGTAGGATGTTTTCGGAATAAACTAAATTATAAGGAGACAAATTATGGGAGCGATTGATCTGCCCAAGAGCCCGAATGTATTCCATCCTGAAAAGCCGAGCGCCGTAGGTTCTCGCAATTCATTGGCCCAAGAATACCGGGATCAGCAGAATGAAGTGAACCAGCTTCTGGAGGAAGAAACCAACAAGGTTATCCATCATCTTACCGCGAGACTTCCCAAGGACGTGCTTGAACGCCTGGATGTCATGGGCGGCCTCAAGGAGAAGCTGTACAACTACTTCAACCAGAACTACCAGAACATGTTCAACCGGTACATGGTAACGACTGAAGATGAAATGGTCAAAAAGGTCCGGAATTATATCGACAAGGAAGAAACGAAGATTCTTGCCCGGTATACTCCCAAGGAAGTGGCGGACCTCCTGGACGCGGTGGGCGGCGCCGACAAGTTCAACACCGGCGAAATTGAAAAATCCATGGTCAACATGTACGGCCATCTGCAGGGGCACATACAGCGCGGCGTCAATGACCTTGAAAACCTGACCAACAGCCTCCTCCGCCAGAAGACCGATACCGGCGCCTTTATCCGGGGTGAAAACGCCTATTCCATTGTCAAGTGCGCCTTCAAAGACAACCTGGTAAAGCCCAAGACCGTTACCGATGTCAAACTTTCGGTCAATATTCTGGATTCGGAGCTTATCAGCCCCATTTTCCACTACCAGGTTACCGTTGAGTACCTTATCAAGGATCTTCTTTCCAAGCACATCATTGATGAAATGGACAAGATCATTGAGCGGCTCAAGGATGAACGCATCGATCAGGGGCTCGAGGAACTCAACGACAGCGAAATTCTCTTTAACAAGATCAGCAAGGTGGAAAACTACACCGATGACGACGTCGAGAATCCCAAATCCAAGCGTTACTCCATCATCGCAAAGACGATCATGGAACGGATCAACGATCTCCGGGCGGAAATAGATCCCGAAAACTTCGACGCCCTTAACATCAGGGAGAACATCAAGCAGATCGTGGATATCGAGAACATCAGGAACCGGGGTTTTAACACCGCGATCAATTCCATTACTTCCATTCTTGACACCTCCAAAATGGGGTATCAGTACATCGAAAACCTCAAAAACGCCCGTGAGCTCATCATCCGGGAATACGAGGACACCGATGCGGCGAATCTTCCCGACGAACGTTACGCGGTTGAGATGCGCTACTTTGACAACGCCCAGCTCATTGAGGAACGCAAGGCTTACGATGTCCAGATGAAGAGCTTTGAAACCGAAGTTCAGCACCTCTGGGATGTTCTGGAGGTAATTTATCAGGATTCCAAATCCGCCTTCCGTGTAACCGATTTTGACGATCTTGCCAAAAAGAACAAGGGCCGCATCCGCAAAACCGTCAAGGAAAAATCAGGCGAGCCCCTCTATGAGGATATCGCCAAGGTATGGGACGAAGTTTCTTTTGTCAGGCCCGCCGAAACGGAAGTTGAGCGGATGAACAGGACCTACCTGTACGAAAAAGACCGGATCAGGAGCCGCATTATCATCATGCGGAACAAGATGAAGGTTATGTACGATTACCTGTATCCCATTGAACGGCGTGTTATGGAAGACCGCCTTTCCTATCTCGAACGGGAGTATTACAGGTTTGATTACATGATCAACCCCTATCATATTCAGCCCGGGCTTTTGCTTGATGTGGATATTACTTCCATCAAGCGGAAAAAGGCGACGCTGGACGCCATGGCCAATGTTCTTAATGAATTCCTCCACGGCGTGTCCAAAGGTTTCCAGGATGCGGCCTTCGCGTCCTTCAGCCGGCGGCGTTCCACGGTGCGGGAAGACATCAATCAGTCCTTCTCCTCCGCGGCGGACGAAGGTTCCGCATCTCCCGCTTCCGCGGGCAGCGCGTATCTGGATCTGATCAATTCCGGCGAAAGCCCTGCCAGCGTATCTGCCGAAGCCGGGGGGCCCAAGGCCATCGCGGCGCCCAAACGCGGCCGTAAAGCCGGTGTCGTGGATTCCAAACCCGCCAAACGCGGGCGGAAAGCGAAGAACAGTGACGCCCTGAGGGAAGTATAGAAAAACGAGTCGGTAAATGAGCCGAAACGCCCCCGTCCGGGGGCGTTTTTTCTAGGAGGAGAAAAAAATGGTGAAGGATGCCGTTAATCTGGAAATTCTTTCTACCCGGTCGGGGTTTAATTCCGCGGTACGCCAGATCAAAAAAACAATAAATGTTGTTGACGAAGTCGGGGAAAGCAATAATCTGGGGGATCTTCTCTTTGAAATGGGAGACGAGGATCTTTCGGGGGAACGGGCGGCCCTTCTTTTACGGATGCTGCTGGTGGACAAGATGGGCTATAAGGCCGTTTCTTCCAACCTTGCTTCCGTAGTTGCCGATCCTTCGTCACTGGCGAAGGATTTTGAAAAATGGAAAGGGGTCGATCTTGTCGTCGCGTATCATCATCCTGAAATGGGCCTTCTTGTGGCCAATCCCAAGGTTGCCGAAGAACTGGCCGGTTTTGGCGGGATGAAGAAGCGGGAGCTTTTGGTGGTATACGCCGGCAAGGCCGGGGAGCCGGCCGATGAAAACTGCCGGAAAGCGGCGGAAACCGCCGCCGCGCTTTTTGAAGGAGCCAGGGTGAAGCCTCCGGCCGCAGTGCTCAAGGGCGGCTTTACCGTGAAGCACCTTAAAAAGACCGCCGTTCCCGCCGAAAAGAAAGCTCCCCGGAAAACCGGTGCGCCAAAGGCGGCAAAGGCCGGGCGGGGCGCTCCCCGCGGCCGGAAACCGGCCGCTTCCGAGGCTGCCGCTACGCATGAGGCCCAGCGTATCGCCGCTCCGGTGGTTACCGCTTCGGCCGCGCCCCCTCCTGTAACCAAGGGGCCGGTAAGAATGACCCCCCGGTATGCCGTCGTGGTTCAGAACGAACTTTTTCACAACGGCAATGTGGAAGCCTGGAAACGGATTGTGGCAAGCTACAACGCCAAATATCCCAATCTGGAAGTGTACATTTACTACGAGGGCGAAAGGATCCTTGATATTAATTCCCTCTTTAAGTGGGGAAAGGTAAAACACGGCAGCGCCATAGAATTTGCTGTTGCCGGAAATGATATTAAGGATGTGGCAAAGTTGCAGCGTTATCTGGCCCAGGGGGCAAGCCATGAGTTTGAAGCTTTCCTGCATGGTCCTGTGAATACGGTCTTAAAACTCTTTGGTTAATTGTAACGAAAGTTGTTCAATAACTCCGGTTATTGAACAACTTCTATTGAGCCGGTTTCAATATCAGGCTGGTTGTGAAACCGGCCCGGAAAAAGCGGACGTTAAGCCGTTTTTTCCCGTTAAAAAATCCGGGGCGTTCCTTTCAAAGCCGGCGTTTTGAAAGAGCCTCAATCGGGAGAGCAAAAATTATGGATAACAGAATACATTTTTTCAGCCAGATCGATGTTATTCCCAAGAAGATCGAACCTGAAAAACTGGGAATAAGGGGACGGCAGGCCAATGAATTTGCTGAACTTGGCTTTCCCATTCTGCCCGGATTTATTCTTGATACGGATATCGCCTCGGAGATAGATCCCGCGTCCATAAAAAAGGACATCAATACCTTTCTGGACAAATGCGCCGCCATTGTGGGCAAAACCTTTGGGGACGCGAAAAATCCCATGCTGCTTAAAGTGGTCATATCCTCCAACCTGGCCATTACCACGTATCCGACCCTGCATAACTTCGGCCTTGTAAAACCCACCATCGGCGGCTTTGCCAATTGGGTGGGCGAAGATTTTGCCGCGCATGAAGTGCTCTTTCTGCTCCGCGGCATGCTTAAAATCGAGGAACGGATCAAGGAACTGGAAAACAAGGGCAAAGAAAGGGAAGAAATCGCCGCGCGCGGGAAAATCCTCAACCGCATGCTGGGCATAGGCGGGCCTTCCAATGAGCTGGGCGAAAAGGAAAAGCCCCTTCCCATTAACAAGTCCGCCGAACAATATATGGACGAGTATGCCAAATATTTCCCCAAGGGTTTTTTCAATTCCACCGGGGAACAGATCCTCATAACCCTGAGCGAAATCTCCAAGATGCTCCAGATGGACGATCAGAACGACCGCGACACGGCGCTTTTGATACAGCCTATGGTATACGGGAACTACGGCAAGGCCTCCTGTTCCGGCGATTTCTTCAGCCGGAATGTGGTTACCGGGGACAAGAAACTGCAGGGGCATTTCTTCCGGGGAAAATTCAACGAACTGGGAGCGACAGGGCAAGAGATTAACAAGATCGATCCTGTTCACCTCAAGCAGTTGCAGAAGATAGCGTGGGCCCTTGAGGATAAATTCAAGGAAATCAGGCAGATACGTTTTACCGTTGAGAACGGGAAACTCTGGCTTATAGAGCAGCGCCTTGTCGATCAGAAGTCTACACAGTCGGACATAAAGCTGTTTCTTGATCTTGCCAAACGGAAAATTGTGGATAACGCGTATGTGGTCAAGGCAATCGATCCGCTGCGGCTCAACGAAATTCTTCATCCTGTTATCAATATTTCCAGCGTCAAGGGATTCAAGAGCTGGCGGGGCGGAATTGCCGGCGCTCCCGGCGCGGCCATAGGAAAAGTCTACTTTAGTACCGATGATCTTCTTGAAGCCAAAAAACTGGCCCAGCAAAAAGGGGAGGATGACCGTTTTATCCTGTGCAAGGAATCTTCCTTTGCCGAGGATGTCAAGGCCATTGAGGTAAGCACCGGGGTGCTTACCGCCGAAGGGGGCTATTCGGCCCACGCGTCCGTTGTTGCCCGCCAGTACGGAAAGGTATCCCTTGTTGCCCCTGTTCTCAAGATCAAGGGCAGCAAGGCTTCGCTCGGCGATTTTACCATTAACGAAGGGGATTACATCACCGTCAGCGTGCCCTTCTACGGCGAGTCCACCGTGTACAAGGGGACGGCGGAACTCATTGAACCTGATCCCAAGGAATCGGGACTTCTTGATTTTATCGATCTTAGCACAAGTTTCCTCAAGAAGTTCCATGTCCGGTGTAACGCGGACACTCCCCGTGACGCGGCGCTGGCCCTTTCTTTCGGCGCGGGCGGCGTCGGGCTCTGCCGTACCGAGCACATGTTCTTCAAGGCCGAGCGGATCAATGTATTTCGGGAAATGCTCCTCTCCGATAATGTCAAGGACAGGACCAAGGCGCTGTCCAAACTTCAGGTTATGCAGCGTGAGGATTTCTACGGCATTCTCAAGGTAATGGCCGGCAAGGAAGTGACCATACGGCTTCTGGATTCGCCCCTTCACGAATTCATGCCCCACAACGACGACGAACTGAAGGCGTATCTTAATCATGTGGCGAAGACCAGGAAGACGAAGCCCGGCAAGGCGGCGGTTCTTGCCCAGATAGAGGCGCTTCACGAGTTTAACCCCATGCTGGGGCACCGGGGCTGCCGTATCGCGGTTTCGTATCCAGAGATCTACGCCATGCAGGTAAAGGCCATTTTTGAGGCGGTCTTTAAGCTCAGACAGGAAAAGATAGACGCCCGGCCCGAGATCATGGTGCCCATTGTCATGAACGCCTCGGAGCTTAAGCTGATTGCCTACGGGAAAAAGATCGAAGGTTCAAGCTACACGGGCATTGTTGATATAGAAGAGGCCCTTCGTAAAGAGAAAAAGGCAAAGCCTGTGGAATACCAGATAGGCACCATGATAGAGCTTCCCGCGGCGGCTCTTGGCGCCGGGGAAATCGCCAAGTACGGGCGCTTTTTCAGTTTCGGTACCAACGACCTTACCCAGACTACGCTGGGCATATCGCGGGATGATTTTACCGCCTTTATGCCCGATTACACCCTCTTTGACCTTATCAACGGCAATCCCTTCAGCACGCTGGATTCCCGCGTCAAGGAGCTTATCGCCCTCGCGGTGGAACGCGGCCGGCTTACCCGGCCGGACCTTGTCTGCGGACTCTGCGGCGAGCACGGAGCCAATCCGGCCAACGTTCGTTTCTGCATGGATTCGGGGCTTGACTATGTGTCGTGTTCCCCCTATTCGGTCCCCATCGCGCTTTTGGCGGTGGCCCAAGTGGAACTGGAAAGGGACGCCGCCGGCTGATCGCGGCGCGGCATCTGGTTTTTGACGGGGGGCCCTGTGGACAGGGCTCCTGTTTTTACTTTTTTCAACCTCAAAATTTCCTTAAAAGTAGCAGGCTTTGAAGAAAAAATTCACCGCGAAGTCAAAAAAGTCGAAGAAGTTTTTAAGGGAAAACCGCTCTTTTCCCTTTACTTTTTCGACCTGTTCGACCTTGTGGTTAAAAATTCTTCTTTTCAGCAAACATGAGTGAGTTGATTTCCCTTAATGCGCCGTAGATTTTTTGGTATATGGAAAATTTTTCCCCGTAACGGGCGGCCATTCCAGGATTGGGGGTAAAGGTTCTGTCTATATGCACCGCTTTTTTCACCGCTTCTTCGAGTGTTGAAAACCCGGCGCCCAGAAGGCCCAGAATGGCGGCGCCGAGCGAGGCGGCTTCCCGTACCCTGAGTGTGGAAACGGCGCAGCCTGTAACGTCCGCCTTTATCTGCAGCCAGAGCGGGGAGTTTGCGCCGCCGCCCGCGGCCCGCAGTTCGTTTGCCGCTATGCCCGCTTCACAGAGTTTTCCAAGGTTGATCTTCAGTTCGTAGGCAAGGCTGTCCATGATCCCCCGCGTTATGTCATGGCGGCCGGTGGACATGGTGAGTCCGAGAAAGGCTCCCCTGGAACCGAGATCGCACCAGGGCGTGCCGCTGCCGTTAAAGTGCGGAAGCACAAACACGGAGGACGGCCCGGCGGAACACTTCTTTTCCATGACGGCATAGACGTTGCCTCCCGCCGCCTCCCTGACTTCCTCCGCGCAAAAGTTGTCGCGGTACCATTTAAGCAGCATGCCGGCCGTATGGTTCAGTGAAAACGTAAAGTGCATGCCCTTTACCGCGTGACAGTAACAGGGGTAGAAACTTTCGAACATTACGTTTTTCAGAGGTCTCCTTTTAAAGGCTGCGCCTATAACTTCCGCGGTGCCGCAGGAATCGACGGCGATATGTTCGCGTATTACCCCCGCGCCGACGGCGGCGCAGGTCTGGTCGTGGCCGCCCGTTACAAGGGTAACGGGGGAGGTGAGCCCCCATTCGTCCATGAGTGCGCCGCCAAGAACGCCGGCGGCAGTACCGGAGGCGGCAGGACGCGAAAGTTTTGCCGCGTCAAGGCCCATGGCGTCAAGGATCTCCCCCATCCACGCCTCCTCCTCAAGTGAAAAGAGCATGGTCCGGGAAGCCATCGTGTAGTCGATGACAGGCTCTTCCGCTCCCAAAAGGGAAATCATGTAGTCCGCGTAGGTCATGTATTTCCATGTTTTTCGGGCGACATGAGGCCTTTCTTCGATGAACCAGAGAATTTTCGCGGCGGAATTCATGGGATGCGGCCTCATGCCCGTTTTTTGGTAAAGGTATTTTTCGCCGAATTTTTCGGCAAGAAAGGCGCTCTGTTTTTTTGAGCGGTAGTCCATCCCCAGAACGGCGTTGTGAAGCGGTTTCAGGTTCCTGTCCACGGGGATCACGGCGTCCCCCTGTACCGAAATGGAGAAGGCCCGGATGAGGCGCCTGTCTTCGCATTGAGCGATGACACTTCCAATGACATCTTTTGTGTGACGCCAAACGGCGGCGCTGTCCTGTTCGGCAAGGCCCCTCTCGCCGGAGATTACGTCATATTCACGGAAAGCGCCGCCTGAAACGGCGCCGTCCGGGTCCATGGCGATTGCCTTGACGGCGGTAGTGCCGACATCGATTCCTATGGAGATCACGGGGAACGTATCCTTTCGGCGACAAAGAGTGCGTCGGTGTTATACCCTGCCATGGGCAGGACGGTGACGCCGCCGCCTGATTCGGGGGAAGGCGAGATGGCGCGCCGCCTGTCGAGGAGGTGGAGGCAGGTATCGTAGCCGCCAAGGTCGCTTCGGATCACGATGCGCCGCGCGCTGGGAATGTAGATTGCGATGAGGGAAAGATCCGGCGAGGAGGCGGCGCGTATCTGGCTGGGGCCCTCTATCAGCGCCTGATTCGGCTCGAGGAGGCGGAAACCGTAACGCTCAAAAAGCCACTTTGCCCAGGAAACATCCCACGCGCCCTCAAATTGCAGGGCCTCGCGCCAGAGAAAGGGAGTACCCGAGAATCCTTCGCTTCCAAAGGTCATGCCTTTACCCTGGAACATCCAGACGCCGTGGGCGCCGTAGGTAAAACCCGCCTTCGCTCCCGACAGGAGGCTCTGCCATACCGCCCGCCGTACCTCAAAGGCGCTCCAGCGGGGATAGTCCCA
This sequence comes from Treponema sp., assembly GCA_031266775.1. Lineage (GTDB taxonomy): Bacteria > Spirochaetota > Spirochaetia > Treponematales > Breznakiellaceae > JAIROE01. The sequence continues at coordinate 24,089 of JAISAQ010000051.1, read as the reverse complement.
CCCGTATCCGTGGCCCTCGTAACAGGGTTCGCCGTTTACAACAGGCCGTTTTACCGGAACCGTTACGCCGTCCGCCGTCTGTTTCCGCGCCGGATAGCCGCTGAATTTCTCCGCGAGGGTGAAGGGGCTGTCGGTGTCGCCGCCGCCGTGTCCCGACTGAAACATGTAAAAATCAAGCGATGCGCTGTCCCGTATGGGCGGGGGAATTTCCGCGGAGGGGTTGATGTGCATGGTGGTAAGGGAGAAGGGATTCCGCTTTTTTATTTCCTCAAGCATGATCGAGTAATACCGCGTCACCGTTTCCGTGTCGAATTTTGTATCGCCGCTTATGATGTAGATGGGGTTAAAGCGGCTGAATTTCGCCGTCACATATTCGGCGTATTCGGGAAGGCGGGATTCCTCCATGACGGAGATGTTCCCGATCTGCTCCGACGCCCACGAGCCGGGTATGTAGTTGTTCCAGAGAACAACCAGCGCGGGAACGAGCCCTTTTCCCGTCATGATTTCGAGCATGGCCTGGGCCTTTTCAAAATAACCCTCGTTCCGCGCGGAAAAATCCATTTTTCCGTTTTTCATGGCAAACGGAAGCGCCGTTTGTGAACCGGTACTGGTGTCGTTCAGTATGGGGAGAATGCTTATCTGCAGGGCGGTAAAGCCCTGGGCTTTACGGAAGCCTGAGTACTCTTCCCACTCGCCGGGCGAAAGATTGGAAAAGGCCATCCACGCGGTATCGGCCATGTAGAAGAACGGCCGCCCGTCCCGGGTAAACGTCATGGTCGATGTGTCGATCTCAACCTGTTTCATGATCAATTCCCTATAGTTTATTCGCACGTATCGCCCCGTCGGATCTTTTCAGAATTTCCGAAGCAAGGGCCGGATTCCGCTTGACAAGCGAAATGTAGAGGCTTTCGATGATGCACAATTCCGGAATGCGCTTGGTCATTATTTCTCCCATCGTGTTCTGCATAAACGAGGCGGTAAGGAGGACGATGTCGGCCTGCTTTGTAAGGGGGGATACGGGAACATTGGTAATGGCGATTATTCTGGCCTTGCGGAGCTTTGCCTCCTTGACGGCATTGTGAATGGTGCCGGTGCGGCCCGAGTGTGATATGGCGATTACCGCGTCATTCTCGGAAAGCTGCGACGCCTGTACAAGCTGGCTGTCAAAATCATACATGCACCGCGCGTCGATGCCGGCGCGGGCGAATTTGAAACACCCCGAAAGGGCCACGGCCAGCGCGTCGCCGCTTCCGACCAGGAGTACCTTCTGTGCGCGCCTTATTGTTTCAACCGCCCCGAGGTAGCTTTCCATGTCGAGCATGTCAAGGCTGTCTTCGATGGCCCGCACGGACGCCATGAACACCTTGCGGACGACATCCCTGTCGCTGTCATCCGCGGTAAGACCTGCGTACAGTATGTCGCCGCCGGAACCGGGCTCCGCCTCTCTTTGCCCGACGATCGATGAACGCAGCTCAGGGTAGCTGCCGTAGTTAAGCCGCTTTGTAATGCGGATCAGCGTCGCCTCGCTGCATCCGGCCATGACCGCCGCTTCGGTGATGTTGTTTTCCGCGATTTTTTCGGGATTGGCCAGCATGAAATCGGCCGCCTTTTTTTCCGCGGTTTTAAGGGAAGGGTAGACCGACTGCAGGCGCACAAAAGTTTCCCGCGCGATATGTTTTTCACAGGCACTCGCGCCGGTTTTTTTAGGGGCCTTCCCGTTTTCTTTTTTCATGGTTTTTCCTGTTCCTTTTCCTTTCCAAGTTCTTCTTTAAGCCATGCGCCGACGGCGCCGTGATTGTGGTTGTGGTAAAAGTCCTTTTTCGAAAACTGGGGACGCCGGGAAAGTTCGTCGGCAATGGCGTCAAAAAAGGCGATGACGGCCAGTATGCTCGCCGTGGGAAGCACGCCGCGGTGATCGGCCTCTTCGGTATCCAGAAGTAGCAGGAGGCCTGACGCCCTGGCCAGGGGGGAATCGGGATTTTGGGTAACGGTGATGAGGGTGATTCCTTTTTCCCTCGCAGGCTCCACAAGATTTACCAGTTCCTCGGTGCCGCCGCCCCGGGAGATCATGATGAGCAGGTCTTCCTTCCGAACGGAACCGAACGCGCCGTGGGCGGCGTCTCCGGCGGAAACAAAATACGACGGGATGTTTGCTACGCAGAGCATGTGGGCTATTTTCCGGGCGGCAATCCCCGATGTTCCCATTCCCATGGTAACGACGCGTCCCCTGCACGCGAGTATTGCCCTGAGCGCCGCCTCGTAGTCTTCCTGCCCTGCAATGCGGTACAGGCGGGAAAGGATCCGGGCGTCTTTTTCCCACATGAGGCGCGCCCGTTCAAACGCGCCTTCTTCCGCCGTTTTTTTACGCATACGATTTTCTCCCGTCAACAGGTAAATACTACCTTGAGCGCTTTTCCTTCCCTTGCCAGGCTTATACCTTCCTCCGCCCTGTCCAGGGGCAGTACGTGGGTAACGAATTTGGACGCCGGGAAACGGCCTTGTTCCATCATCGAAAGGGCCGTCCTGTAGTGGCGGGGCGCGAAGGTGGTGGTTCCTGTGAGCTGGAGCCCCCGGTAGTGTATCAGGTTTGTGTCGATGCCGGGTTTTGATCTGCCCTGGGGAAGCCCTCCGAAAAGGAGAACGCGCCCGCCTTTTGCCGCCATTTCAACTGCCTGTACCTGGGTCTCTGGAACGGGGTTTGCCGTTATCACCACGCCGGCGCCCCTTTCCCCGGTGTGCCGCAGTACCGCCTTGACTATGTCTTCCTTTGAGGAATCGACAAGGATGTCCGCGCCGAAATTCCGGCACATTTCAAGACGTTCGGGGAAAACATCGGCGGCAATAACGGTCGAGGCGCCCCGTATCTTCGCGATGGCGGCATGCGCGCAGCCTATGGGGCCGCAGCCTATGACGGCGACCGTGTCCCCCACGCCCACGTTTCCCCTCTCCTGCGCGTGAAGGCACGAAGAAAGAGGTTCGGCAACGGCGGCGTACACGCTGTCCAGGCCGGGGGGCAGCGGCCGTATGGTTCCCCTTGCGAGCGCCTCGGGGGGAACGGCCAGGTATTCCGCGAATCCGCCCTGCCAGTCTATGGCAAGTTCCCGTATGTGTTCGCAGAATTCGAATTTTCCCTCTATGCAGAAATCGCAGCTTCCGCAGTAAACTACGGGAGCTATGGCAAGCATGCCGCCCTCCTTTAGGGATGCGGCGCACGAAGGGCTGACCCGCACGATTTCTCCGGCAACCTCGTGTCCCATGATCCACGGATAGCTCATGTTCCCCCTGCCCGAGTACAGGGTACGCAGATCCGAACCGCACAGTCCGCACGCCGTTACCTTTACCACAATGCCGCCCGCGGGGCATTGAGGGGTATCTGCCGTTTCAACGCCAAAATCGCCGGGGGCCTTAAGGACGAGAGCTTTCATTTTTTCAGGAATAGAGCGCATCCTGAACCTTCCTCATGCTTCTGAGCACCGATTCGCCTTCGAAACGGACATCGTCACGGGTGATGACGCGATCTTTGGGAACGCCCCTTGTGAGTACGGCTCCCGCGGCAAGACCCGCGGGCAGCGCGCGCAGTTTCAGGGCGTCTTCGTAACGCTCAATGCCTACGCGGTAACAGTACCCGCCTATTTCGTCGAGTGTTTCCCCCTTTTCAAGATCCTTTTTCGCCACGGCGGTACATTCGCTTTGAAGCCTTCGCCCCGGATGGCCTGAGCTTTCGCCGTAGATCACCGCCTGCGCCGCCGTAAGGGGCGTTTCGCAGCTGCAAAGGTGATAGGGCCTTAACAGGAGATAGTAGGGGCCCTGTCCCATGTCCCGCTGCACGAGGGCATCCCTAAGTTTTTGATTTTCCGTAGTAAAGATAACGAAAACACCGGGGTTGATGTCCCCTATGCCGTAATCAACGGCCCCCTTGCGCCTGAGAATGCCGCCGTCCTTTTCCAGGGCGAATACGCTGGTAAGTTCCCCGGTATTCACCTTTGGACCGTGCATGTTGCTTATGTCGGGAAGGAGTCCTGTGGCGTTGGAAACGGCCGCCATTTCTATGCTGGTTTTTGAACCGTCGACAAATTCGCAGAGCATCCTGGCGCTCATCTTCCGCCGGGCGGCCTTTTCGGCAAGCGCCCGCGGATTCGCGTAGATGTCAAGGGGGTTGTTTTTGCCTTTTCCCGCCGCAACCACGTCAAAGCCCATGGCTTTCGCGAAACGGTGTATTTCGATGATGGCTCCCGGCTCGTCGCCTGAGGCAAGGGAATACACGACGCCCGCCTGGCGGCAAAAATCCCTCAGCACAGGACCCGCGGTGACGTCGCATTCCACATTCATCATGGTGATGTGTTTCTTGTGCCTTGCGCATTCAAGGGCGGTTCTGGCCCCCATCTCGGGGGACCCGGTAGCGTCTATTACCGCCTGTACGCCGGGGCGGGAAACGGCAAGCCTGTAATCGCCTGATACTACGGGTTTTCCTTCGGCCAGGGCGCGGTCCGCCTCCCGCGGATCCTCCGTTACAACGATGTCCGCGTATCCCGCAGAGCGGAAAGCCTCAACCGCCGCTTCGGTGTTGATGTCCGCGGCAATGGGAATGCGCATCCCCTTCATAAGGCTGACCTGGGCGATGATTTCACTTCCCATTTGTCCCGTCCCTATAAGGGCGGCCCCGATGGGAGTACCGGCCTTTTCAAGCCTTTCAAGTTTTTTGTCAATCTCGTACATTGAAATTCCTCATGGGGCTAGTATACTCTTTTTGTTTTCATTTTTCAATATGTAATATGAAAAAAGAAAACGCCGGATTCAGGCGCGGGGGCGTTTCCCCTCCGCGCCCCGCTCCCCCGCGTGCCAGGCGCGTCCTGTTTCCGCGCCGGTAACGGCGCGCACCGCCTCAAGCCAGCCGCCGTAAAGCGCCTTCCGCCTTTCGCCGTCCATTTCCGGTTCGTAGCTTTTAGAGGAACGGCGGCTGAAGATATCCTGTCCGTAGATCCCCGCCGCCAGGCCCGCCGCGTAGGCCGCGCCCATGCCTGAAAGTTCCCCGGCGGTGGAAACAAAAACAGGAAGATTGAGGATGTCGCTCTGGAACTGCAGGAGGTAGTGATCCCCGCAGCCGCCGCCGTCTATGCGTAATTCCCTGAGCGTGATTCCTTCTTCCCTTATGGTCCGTATTACGTCGGCAATCTGGTACGCGATACATTCCTCGGCGGCCTTGACCAGTTCGGCCCGGCCTGTCTTCCGGGTCATTCCCCAGAAAGCCGCCTTTGCGCCGGCCGCCCAGTAGGGCGCTCCCATGCCGGAAAACGCCGGCACAAGATAGGTGGTGTCTTCGGGGTTTGCCGATGCGGCCAGAGGTCCCGCTTCGGCGGCGGATGAAAGCAGCTTCACGTCGTCGGCCAGCCATTTAATGACCGCTCCGGAATAGTTGACGTTTCCCTCAAGGACATAGCTTATGCGGCCGTTCATGCCCCACGCGATGGAGGCCGAAAGATTTTCACAGAAGACAGGCTGTTCCCCTGTGTTCACCATGACGGAAGAACCGGTGCCGTAGGTGACTTTGCCCATCCCCTTTTCAAGGCAGCCCTGGCCGAAGAGGGACGCGTGGGAGTCTCCCATTACGCACTGCAGCGGCACGGGGCGGGGGAGGAGCCCTTCAAAATCGGTACTGCCGAAACATGCGTTGCTGTCGGAGATTTCCGGGAGGATCGCGGGATCAATGCCGAAGAGGCCGCACACGTCCCTGTCCCACGCAAGGGTGCGGAGGTTAAGGAGCTGTGTCCGGGACGCATTGGACCAGTCGGTTTTGAAATTTCCGGCAAGTTTATACACGAGCCAGCTGTCCACGGTTCCGGCGCAGAGGTTTTTATTGTGAAGGCTGCCCGTGTGCTCAAGGAGCCACGCTATTTTTGAGGCGGAGAAATAGGGTGAAAGGGGAAGCCCCGTCTTTTCCTGTATAAAGGCGGCTTTGTCCCTTATCCGCCCGCAGATCTCCTCCCCCCGGGAACACTGCCATACAACGGCGTCGTCTACGGGGACGCCCGTCTTCCTGTCCCACACCAGCGCCGTTTCCCGCTGGTTGCTTACGGCGGCGCAGACGACCTCTGAGGGGTCTGTCCCCGCCCGCGCAAGCGCGTCCGCCGCCGCGGCGATGGTGTTCCGGTATATTTCCACAGGATCGTGGGACACCCAGCCTTCCGCCGAAATCTTCTGCCGGTGTCCCCTGCCGGTCTTGACGGCGACGTTTCCTTCTTCATCAAGGATAAGGGCCTTGGTCCCGCTTGTACTTTGATCGATTGCAAGAATGTACCGCTTCATTATTCACCCCGTATCCAGGCCCTGATCTCCTCTTCGTTGTCATCGTAGAGATCCGCTTTTATCCCCATGTACTTGCAGGCTTCGTACAGGGCGGGAGTCACATTTCCGTAAGTTGCCGTGCAGTGATGAATGTAGGGGCCTTCGACAATTTTCGTTTCAAGGCGTTTCCAGTTCTTTACTTCTATCCAGAGGTAGGTGCCCAGGTTGTAGGGGCCGTCTACCGCCTTCGCGTTTCCCAAAAGGAGGCTGTATTCGCCGTTGTCCCCGTCAAAGCGGGCAATGGTAAGTTCCCCGTGTTTTGCCTCCGCCGATACGGCGCCGGGAAAGTCAAAAGCCAGGGGCTTGCAGAGCGCGGGCTTCTCTTTCGCGGCGGAGAGGGGCCAGGGGCCGCAGTGCTGCAGCAGTTCCCCGTTGTCGTTTTCCGGGTGCCGTATGGTCCAGTCTGCAAAGAGAATGGGATCTTTACCCAGTGAAGCCGCCTGTACCAGAAGCGACGTTATCGCGCCGTGTATGTCGGTCTCGCAGACTACGGGGATGCCTTCGCCGGTAAGGAGGGAATTGGCGGCGCAGGGCATGATGCCAAGTTCGGACTGCAGGGCGTTCCAGCACTGAATGGCCGCCGCGTTGCATTCGTATTTTTCGGCGAGCAGACGCATCGCCGTTTTCAGGAGCGCGACGTTTTCCACCGCCTCCCCGTCCACCTCGATCTTCATGTTCTCCCTGATAAAGGCAATGGTTTTATCCACTTCGCCCGTTCCCTTTACCTTTCCGGCCGTTTCCACAAGCTCGGTCATGGGTATGGGGGCAAGCTGGATGTTGAACTTTTCCAGAAGTTCCCCTTCGTTGCACATCGTCGTAAGAAAGTCGAAGGGACGGGTCGATATCTGCAGTATTCTTGTCCGGCGGAACACCCTTACGATGTTGCACACCCTCTGAAAAAAATCCAGCCCCCGGCTGAATTCCGCATCCTCAAGGCGGCAGTTGGGAATGTAGGTAAAAGGCACTTGATAACGCCTGAGCACCTTGCCGGTCGCGAACAGCCCGCACTGGCTGTCCCTGAGGCGTATGCCCTTTTCATCGGGGGCCTCGTCGCGGGGGCCCCACAGCAGCACCGGTACGCCCATTTCCCCCGCAAGCCGGGCCGCGGCGTATTCGGTGCCGAAATTGCAGTGCGGAATAAAAAGGCCGTCGATTTTCGCCGTTTTGAATTTCGCGGCGATGGCGGGAATCTCTCGGGGATCGTACAGGAGCCCTTCCCTGTTAATGTTGTCAATGTCGACGATGCTTGCCCCCAGCTCTTCAAGGCGTCTCTTTGTAAGGGCCCGGTATTTAAGCGCGTCAGGAGCGCTGAAAATACTCCTGCGGGTAGGCGCGTAGCCCAGTGTGATGTGATCCATACATTTCTCCTCTCCTGTTCTTTTCCCTATATTCCGCGAACGCGGACAGCCATATATTCTTTTCCCGGCATGTCTATCCGGAATTTTCCACGGAAAACGCCGCAGTTTTTAATTGTCATTTCCCAGGTGTCAATGAGTTCCGCCTGGTATTCGCCGCTTTCACCGTAATAATAGTTTCTAAAGGAAGGGCGCATGAAGCCGTAGTAGTAAAGATAATAAGCGCCGCCCCCGAAGGGATTCCCCCCGTTTCCCGGGACTTCGGCCCTGGCGGCGGTCTCATCCCAGTTTCCTTCCATGGGGGAAAGCCCAAGCCCCGGAGTTTCGCGGAGTATGTCCGACAGGAATTTCAGCCGCGCCGGGCTTTCCCCGTGAAGTTCCCCGCCGTGGGACCACCAGAGTATGTTTCCAGGATGCATGAAGGTTTCGCCGTGTCCGGCGTAGCCTCCCCTGCACGACGCTTCCCAGAAACGGCGCACCAGTTCCTTTCCGCCAATGTTGCCCCAGCCGTGCTCTATGTTTCCCTCATAGGCAATTTCGTCAAGGACAACGGGTTTTTTGTAGCGCTGCCGCCATTCGGTGACGTTTTCCGCGCTCTTGTACAGATCCTGCCGCTGTATGCTGCAGTGGGTTATCCAGGGGCGGGAATGATCGTAAAAGAACCGGCAGTTGTGTATTGAGCGCGGATGGTTGTACGGATCTTTTTCGCAAAGAATGGCCGCGTAATATTCCCAGTCCGCGATGGTTTTCTGCGGCATAAGATCGTATTCGTTTGCAAGCGACCACCATACATTGCGGAAAGCCGCGTACCGCGCGATGACGTACTTCCAGTAGAGGCCGTCTTCCTCTCTTTTCATCGTGCTGAAGCCCCACCTGTCGTAGGGGTGCATGACGATGATGTCCGCCTCTATGCCCAGATCCCGCAGGGCGCGCACGGACTTGTCGATGTGCCTGAAATGTTCCGTGTTGAAACGGGTAAAGTCCCAGCTGTTTCCCGGCATGGCGCCCGAGTAACGCGAAAAATTTTCCTTTGTCAGTACGGAGCTGTCCATGGGACTTCCCTCGTAGGGATATGAACGGGGCTCATGAAGATTGTAATCGTAGTGTTTGGGGAAAATGCAGAAACGTATCTTGTTGAAGGGGCTTCCCGCCAGCGTTTCAAGCGTTTTTTTCCAGAGCTCATCGCTCTGCAGTTCCCATACATAACAGGTGGTCCCTACGGAATAATACGGTGTGCCGTCCTCGTAGGCAAAGTGGTACTGGTTTGCGATGCGCACAGGTCCGTGGTTTCCCTTTTCAGGCGGCGTGACCGTAAAGGAACCGCGCGCCCCTGCCGGGCCGGAATTTCCCGAAAAATCACCGCTTAATTCAAAGTCGTATGTCTCTTCAAAAGAAGGCATGAAGCGGACGCGGTATATGCCGCCGCCGTCATAAAAACCGTCAACCGTTACGGTTTCGCTTTTGCTCCGGAACGTTCCCCGTATGGCGCGGCCGGTAAAGGGATTGCCGTCCTCCCTGCCCTCGGCGGCCGCCTCGAAGACGTCCCATCTTTCAACCTGTGCGGGAAATGTGATCTCCATAATCCCCCCTATTGCTTGACCGCCCCGCCCATGCCCTCAACAAAGTAGCGCTGGAATATGAGGTATACAAGAAGTACCGGCGCCACCGAAATCAGCACCCCCGCGCAGAGGTAGCCGTAGTCGGTGCCGTGTTCCCCGACAAAGGTCATAAGCCCCACGGGAACCGTTTTTTTGCTGTTGTCGTTGATGATCACAAGCGCGATGATGTATTCATTCCAGGTTGCGAGGAAGTCCATGATTACAAGCGTCGCAATGGCCGGTTTGGCAATGGGCAGGATGATGTTCCAGAAGAGCCGCCATTTGCTGCAGCCGTCTATGAGGCCCGCGTCGTCGATGTCCCGTGGAATGGTACGGAAAAAACCCCGGAGTATCAGGATGCTGTAGGAAATTCCGAAGCCCACGTATACGTAGAAGAGCCCTATGTAGGTGTTAAGCAGTTTCAGCCTGCTGTAGATTACGTTGATGGGAACCAGCGCGGTCTGAACGGGGAGCATCATGCCAATGATGAAAAATATGAAGATCCCTGTTTTATGTTTTATGTTGAGCCTTGTCATGGCGAAGGCCGCGAGCGCCGACACGAAAATTCCCAGGGGAACTTTGAGGCAGCACACGATAAGATCGTTTCGTATGTACTGCATCAGTCTGCCCTTTGTGACCGCGTTGAAGAAATTGCTCCACGCAATTTCGGGCGGCAGGGCGAAAAGCCCTATATTATTATAGAAATCCTTTTTAGCCTTTACCGCCGTCGCGATAAGGGTGTAGATGGGCGCTATCCATACGGCCATCATGATCAGCATAAAAACATAAATTCCAAGCCTTCGCGGGATCTTCAAACTGCCTGCCTGCATGGTACCCCCTAATCCTTACGGGCGGTAAAGGAAACATACGGGATGATCACGATCATCATAAAGATAACCATGAGGACCGCAATCGCCGTTCCGTACCCGACGTTGTTGTAGCGGAATGTCTGCGAATACATGTAGGTTGACATCATCTGCGTGGCGTTATTGGGCCCTCCCGCGGTAAGGCCCATGACTATGTCAAACACCTTCATTGCTCCCACGACAAGGTTCGCGATGACGATAACAAACGTTTCTTTCATCATGGGAATGGTGATAAGAAAAAAACGTTTTGGATTTGACGCCCCGTCTATCGTGGCGGCCTCCAGAACTTCCCCGGGCACGGTTTGAAGCCCCGCGAGGAAAAAAAGCATGGAACCTCCCATACCCTGCCACACCGAAGCCCCGAAGATAGCGTAAATACTGGTTTGGGGATTTGAGATCCAGCTCTGCTGAAAATTGACGTGAAGGTACTTGAGAACCTGGTTGATAAAGCCGAAGCTGGGGTTATAGATCCAGCGCCATATTATCGCTACGGCTATGGGGGCTATGACGGAGGGGAAATAAAAGAAACCCCGGAAAAAAGTGCGCCCCCGGAACTGCTTGTTAAGCATGACCGCGAAGACGAGGGAAATGGTCATGGTCGCGAAAAGGGACAGGACTATCCAGATGAGGTTGTTTGAGATGGCCTTCTTGAAAATGGGGTCCCCGAAAAGGGCAAAAAAATTGTCGAGGGCGGTGAATTCCATTTTAGCGATGCCGTTCCATTTGAACATGCTGATGAAAAGGGAATAGAAGACCGGGAACACCACTACGGAAACATAGATGATCCCGGCCGGCGCCAGAAACAGACAGGATCCTGCCGTATCCCTTTTCAGTACCATGAAAGGCCTCCTTGTTGTAAAACCGGCCGGCTTTCGCCGGCCCTGTTTTGCGGCGGAAGTTGCTCAATGAGCCTCAGTCCGAACTATTGCAGCGCTTAAGCCGCCGCGCGGTGATTCATTGAACAACTCTAATCTGATTCCCGGGAAGAACCGGCCGCTATTTTCCAAGATACGCCTCTATGGCAGCCTGAATAGCGGCCGCGCCGTCCTGGGGCGAAGTCTGTCCCGTGACAAGACCGTCCTGCACGTGGAAGAGCACGTCGGCGACTTCGGTCGGGAACGCCTGATCGGTAACGGTGAACGTACCGTTTTTATTTGCCGTAGAGAGCATTACCGAAACGTTAGGCTGGCCGTCCGGCATGTCGGCGTCAAGGCGGGGCAGGGGCAGGTTGTAGTACTCGCTGTATTTGTTGACGTGTTCCTTTCCCTGGAAAAAATCAAGGAATTTGACGGCGGCCTCAATTTGTTCCTGGCTTAAATTCTTGTTGAACTGGACCATTTCCGCGAAGGCGGACATGCGGTTGGTACCCCCCGAGGGGAAGGCGAAAGTTCCGAAGTTTCCTATGTCCTGTTCTTCACGGATAATGCTGCCGTCCATCCACTGGCCCTGTACGTCTATAGCTGCCGTCCCTGCGTAGAGTTCAATGCCGGTGTCGTTGGGGTCCATGGTGAGGAAGCCCTGGGGAAAATAACCCTTGTCGGCGAATTCCTTGAATTTCGTAAAGGCCTGAACCACGGACGGATGGTTGTAGCTTGCCTGGAAGGTATTCATCTGATCATGAAGCTCCGCCCCGGTATAGTGCTCGATGAGGACTTCGACAAACCGCATCACATGCCAGCCGTAAAGTCCCGCCGTGGTGATGGGGGTGATCCCGTTCTGTTTGAGGGTTGCGCAAGCCTGTTCAAATTCATTAAAGGTCTTGGGTACTTCAAGCCCGTACCGGGCGAAGATATCCTTGCGGTAGTACATCCCCATGACGTTAAAGCTCGTAGGATACCCCGCGAGTTTTCCGGCGAGGGTGCAAAGGCTAAGGGCGCCGCCGTTGAAGATTTTGTCCCATCCGTTGGCCGCCGCGTAATCTTTCAAATCGTAGATGAGATCATTTTCCGCATAGAAGCCGCCCAGCATGCCTCCCCAGTTAAACCACAGGCTGGGAAGCGTTCCCGAAGAAGCGGCTACTTTACAGGCGTCCTTGATCCCGTCGGTGTCGTAATAGGCGGGAATAATCCTGATGCCGGGATTGGCCGCGCCGAATTCCCCGGCCGCCGCGTCAAGGGGCACCTGCCTGCCGGAAAGATTCCAGATGGCAAGTTCGATTGCCTGAGTCCCCCCGCCATCCGTTTTTCCGCCGCAGGCCGCCGTCAGCGCCGCCGCGAGAACCGCCATTGCAAGATACGCGAGTTTTGTTTTCTTCATGTTTCGTCCTCCTGTAAACGCAAGATTCATTCCGGAGAACATCATAGCATATTCATTTTCAAAAGTAAATAGTGAAAATAAAAATAAACGGCATGGCCGGGAGCGTCTCTGCGGCGGGCGCCGGGACTCAGGCGGCCGGCCAGGTCCCGTACCGGCTTATTGCCCCGAAAACAAAAAAAGCGGCGGAACATGCCGCCGCTTTGTTACGGCAGACGGGGAATTACGCGAAATCTCCCTTGAAATTCATGGTCTTTTCGACGATTTCCGCGACTTTTTTGGCGCCCTTTTTCGCGTCGGCCTGGGGTATTCCCGCTTCCTTGTTGAAGGTTTTCTCGAAGAACATGTTGAGCGTTGAATAAAGATCGGGCATGTTGTAGAACACCAGCGCGAAATTGATGCCCGAGGGCCGCAGTATGGTGAAGGAAGAAAAGGAATCGATGGGTGTTTTTGCTATCATAACCCGCGATTCGTTCTTTGCGACAATGACCTCAAGTTCGTTAAAACGTTTGGGTATCTGCTCGGTATTGCTCCGCACATAGGGCTCCATGGCCTTGTTTGGGTAGCTTGCCGGCTCTATGAGGATATGCAGTTTCTTCCCGTTGGTTTGAAAGGTAAGGCCCGTTTCGGTTAAATAAATCGCCTTGACACCCGAATAGGAAACTACCTCGTATATGGAATACGCGGAATTCTCGCTGAAAAAAGAAGAAGCGATATACCCCTGATCCTTGGGAAGTTTATCTTGGGCATAAGCCTCGAAAAGATCCATCGCCTTGGTTACAGCCATATTTATCCTCCTTTGACAAACTAGTATATTCTACCGTATTTTGCAACCGTTCGCAATCACTATATGGTGAAAATACGCATCACCTGTAAACCCCCGTAAAACCGGCCGGTTTGTAAAACCCCTCTACCGCTTGGTTCTTCTTTCGGCCTCCTGTTCAAATGTGGCCGCCCCGGCGGCGTCGCCTGACTTGCGGGCCAGTGCCGCCATCCACCTGTAGGGGCGGGGATCGTGGACATTCCGGGCCGCCGCTTCCCGCAGCAGATCGAAAGCCCGCTCCAGCCTGTTTTCCCGGTAATAGAGGAGCCCAAGCGCAAGGGGAATTTCAGGCGCCCTGCCGAAGGAGGACATGGCCTTTTCCAGTACCGCCCTGGCGTAATAAACGGCGCCCGCCCTTTCGAGGCAGCCTGAATATTCAATAAGGAGCTCCACGCTCCGGGGCCTTTCTTTGAGGAGTCCTTTGAGAAAAACCGCCGCTTCCCGGAAACGGCCTGTCTTTCGGTACCCGTAGGACAGCACCCGGCGGAGGCTCTGGTTTGAAGGCTCCCAAGTCAATAACGCCTCCAGTTCCGGCACCGCTTCTTCATATTCAAAGGTACGGATGAGGTACAGGGCCCGTTCCCTCCGTATAATGTAATTATCGGGCCACAGCCGTACATATCTGTCGTAGGCCGCCCTGAGTTCTTCGGCTCTGTTCCCGTCTTTTTCCCCGGCCGGAAGGAGCCCGTCTTCACTTTCCAGCATCAGCGCCTCAAGCGCGGCTATCTCGCCCAGGCGGGAACGCTCGTGCCGTTCCCTGATGCTTTCCGTTTTTCTGAACCAGCCTAACGCGAGGCGGGGAAGCCCTATTTTAAGGTAACGTTCGCCCAGCGCGTACATGAGTTCAGGTTCGGGACCAAGGGTCCGTATGGCGTTCTGTAGAAGGTCAATGGTTTTTTCATCGTTTTTTCCGGTTTTCGCCTCCAGCAGTATGGAAAACCGTTTGACAAGATCCCCGTCGCCTTTAAGGGAACGGGCGATCCGCAGCGCCTTTCTGAGGATCTTCCAGTTTTCCCCTTCCCACGCCGTAAGGATGGTCTGATACCACAGATGAAGATCCCTGTCTTCAAGTTTTTCTGCCCTTTCAAGGTGATTAAGAGCCGCGGTATAGTCCGAAAGGCTGCGCAGGGCTTCGGCATAAAAGGAATGAACCATGGCGCTTCCGCCCCGGCGCTTGATCCAGTCCCGGCAGGCGTCGGCGGCCCTTCGCCATTCGCCCTTTTCAAGAAAGGCTCGTATCATGTACAGATCGACAAGCTCGCTGTTCCACGGCAGATCGGGAAGGCCCGAATCCACCGCCCTGATACGTTCGATATCCTTGAGGGCTTCGGTTTTTTCTCCAAGGGACATGAGAATGGACGCCCGGTACCAGCGGACCCTCTGATCTGCGGGGGCGCGGCTGAGGGCTTCCGTATAATGTTCCAGCGCCTCTTCCAGGAGCCCTGTTTCCCCGCAGGCCCGGCCCAGTTCCAGGCGGAGGAGGATACTGCCCTGCCCGTTTTTTTTCCCTCTTTTCGCCCCGCCTTCCCCTTCGGCGTCCGAATTGGCAAGGACAAAGCGGAGCATCTGTATTCCCAGATCGTATTCTTCGTTCCGGCAGAGACGTATTCCCCGGATGAGCAGGGCGTTGATATAGGCCCGGTAGATGCGCCGCTGTTCCCCTTGGGGCAGCTCCGCCTCCGCGGCGGTTTCGACAGCCTTCTGGAGCAGATCGGCCGCTTCCGCCGAGTGGCGCGCCTTCAGGCATGCCATGCCCAGCATGGCCGTGACCGCGGGATTTCCGGGGTTGAGTTCAAGGGCCTTGCGCAGGACAGGCATGGCCTTGTGGGGCATTCCTGTGGCAAGATAAGTTCTTCCGCCGAAGAAATAACCTTCCCATGCGCCGCTTTCAAGGCGGATATAATCGTTAAAGGCGGCAAGGGCCCGCGAATAATCTCCGAGCGCGTGAAATGAACGGCCCAGGTAAAGACAGGCGCGGGGAGGGGCCTCAAAAGCGGAGATCAGCTCCTCCAAAAGCAGGACAGCCTTTTTGTAATTTCGCGTCTGCCCCGCCTGAATCGCCTCGTTGAATTTTTCCCTGCCCCCGATGTTTTTTGTTTTAATTTTCAAGACACGCTTCCCTTTTTTAACCGGACCCGGGAAATTCGGAAGTTATTTTGCCCGTGAAAGGGTAACCGCGCAGGTTACCACGATGTCGTCTACCGACGCTCCCCGCGAAAGATCGCTTAACGGTTTGGCGAATCCCTGGAGGAAGGGGCCAAAGGCCTCCGCTCCGCCCAGCCGCTGAACCAGTTTGTACCCTATGTTGCCCGCCCCAAGGTCGGGGAAGACAAGAGTGTTCACCCTGCCTCTTACCGGACTTCCGGGGGCCTTTTTGTCGGTGACTTCCGGAACCAGCGCGGCATCCGCCTGAAGCTCTCCGTCTATGAGGAGATCCGGCGTCTTTGCCCTGACCAGATCCAGAGCGGCCCTTACTTTCTGCACGCCGGGGTGATCCCCGCCTGAGCCCCTGGTGGAAAACGAAAGCAGGGCGACGGCCGGTTCGGCGCCGAGGAATTCCCTGCACGACTGCGCCGCGCTGACGGCGATTTCGGCGAGCTGTTCTGCCGTCGGATCGGGCACTACCGCGCAGTCCGAAAAGATGAGCGCGCCGTCTTTTCCCCAGGAAGCGTCCCTCGTCTGCATTACGAAGCAGGAGGAGGCGGTCTTTGAGCCGGGCACCGTGCCGATGATGGCAAGCCCCGCCCGCAGCACGTCGGCGGTGGTGTTTTCCGCCCCGCCCACCATGGCGTCCGCGTCGCCAAGATGCACCATCATGGCGCCCCAGCGGAGGGGGGCCCGCATGTCAATGGCGGCCTGTTCCGCCGTCATTCCCTTGTGTTTGCGCAGTTCATGGTATTCGCCTGAATATTTTTCAAACAGGGGGGAAAGCTCAGGATCGGTAACCGTTATGCCGGAAAGGCCGACCCCTTCCTTTTTGGCCGTTTCCCGCACCGCCGCTTCCTTTCCCAAAAGGGTAACGGAGGAGGCGAGTTTTTCATCGGCGATGATCCTCGCGGCCCTGACGGTGCGGCTTTCCGTTCCTTCAGGAAGCACGAGCCGCTTTCCCATCTTTCTGGCTTTTTCCCTCATTTCTTTTACAAAGTCCATTTTTTTCTCCTTGGTTCTTGCGGCCGGACCGGACGGTTAAACCTTGCGGTTGAATCGGACGATTCAGCCTTGCGTCTGAATCGTGTGCGAATTTCAAACAAAACCATGTAAGCATACCCCCTTACCCTTTCCGGCGCAAGGGCAGTTTGCCGCGTCCGCCGCCACAGGTAAGTATCTATGGCAATCGCCCCTGTTCCGGTTTATACTTACCCCATGAGTGATGCGGCAAGAAGACTATTCGATGAAGACCGCCCCTTTACCTATGCCGATTACAAGGCCTGGGAACTGAAGGAAGGCGAACGGTTTGAGCTTATCGAAGGGGTGGCCTGCGCCATGGCGGCCCCTAACGATTTTCACCAGGCAATTTTAGTCGAATTGGCCCGGCAGATGGCAAACTATTTACGCGGCAAACCCTGCAAGCTGCGTCCGGCCCCTTACGACGTGCGGCTTTTCTACGCGGAGGACGAAAGCGACGACACCGTGGTCCAGCCGGACCTTTCCGTGATCTGCGACGAATCAAAGCGGGGCCCCGAAGGCTGCCGGGGCGCGCCGGATCTGGTGGTGGAGATCCTTTCCCCCTCAAACATCGCCGAAGAAATGGTCCGTAAATTCAACCTCTACATGAAGGCCGGTGTCCGGGAATACTGGGTTGTGGCGCCCGCGTCAAAAACCGTGCAGTCCTTTGTGCTGCAAAATGGCGCCTGTACGGGAACGGTCTACGCTTCAGAAGCCGCTCTTCCCTCGGCGGTTCTTGAAGGGCTTTCGATCAATTTAAACGACGTATTTTCAGGCTAATGCCCGTTGTTATTCGTCCGGGAGATACGTCCCGTTCATTAAGATATTTTTAAAATTTGAAACAAGCATACTTTCATCCGGGTAGAGAATCGCAATCCCGGTATCGCCAGCATAGGGCAGGTTGTCAGGGAAGCCGTGAAAGAATCCTTTGCCGAAGAATATAAGGGCCAACGCCCTTGACGGGTTTTGCGGGGAAGGCTAAATTTGAACAATGACCGACGTTCATAACGATGTTCTTGAGGATGACGACTTCGATACCATACTGTCGCCGGATATTTTTTTCTCCGGGACGCTGAATTTCGAGAAATCCTTTCTTATCCGGGGAAAGGTATCCGGGGAGATCAACGCCAGGGGCTTTCTGGTGATAGACGAAGAGGCGGTGGTGGAGGCCCATATCACCGCTTCAAGGGTGATCATACGGGGACAGGTAAAGGGGAACGTGACGGCAAGCGAAAAGGTGGATGTTACCGTGACGGGCACGCTCATAGGGAACGTTACCGCCCCGGAGATCAACATGGAAACCGGCTGTACCTTCAACGGGCAGTGTACCATGACCGGAAAAAACGCAAGGCCATGACCGCGCTGTACGCCGGAAGAAGCCCCGGTACAAAGCGGGCGTTGAAGCGGACGCTAAAGCGTCTGCTTCAGGCGGGTTTTTTCCTTCCGCTGCTCTGCCGGTTTTCGCCTGTCTTTTCCCAGACAAGGCCCGACGCGCTGGCGGAGTACCGTAACGGCAATTATGAACAGGCGGCGGCGATCTGCAGAAACGAAATTGCCGCCAGCCGGAACAATCTGGAAGCCCATGTGGTAATATGCTGGAGTCTTCTCAGGCTTAACCGGTATGAGGAAGCGATGAATTACGCCCGCACGGGGATGAACCTCAGCCGTTATGATGCGAGGATCGTCGAAATCCTTGGGGAAATTAACTATTACCAGGGAAGAAACGCGGAGGCGCTACAGTACTTTCAGGAGTATGTCAACCTGGCTCCCGAAGGTGCGCGTATAGAGATGGTCTATTATTTTATTGGGGAAATTTATATACGGCTGGGCCGTTTCAGGCACGCCGACATTGCCCTTTCTACGGCGGTCCACTGGGTGCCGGGGAACGCCGCCTGGTGGACAAGGCTTGCGTACGCCAGGGAAAACGCCGGCGATCTTGCCGAAGCTGTTACCGCCTATGAGCGGGCGCTTAACCTCAATTCACAGCTCGCCGACGCCCGCCGGGGCCTTGACCGGGCACGGCAGGCGCTGGGAAACCGCTAGGACATGCCTTCTTTCTATATTTACACCCTGGGCTGCAAGCTCAACCAGCTTGAAAGCGAGGCCGCTGCCGCCGCCTTCCGCCTGCACGGTTTTACGATCCTGGACGATCCTTCGGGGGCCGACATCCTTGCCGTGAATACCTGTACGGTTACCTCAAAGGCCGAACAAAAGGCCCGGCGCGTAATACGCGGGCTCTTGCGGGATCATCCCCGGCCTCCCCTTATCGTTACCGGCTGTTACGCACAGCTTGAGGGCGCCGCTCTTGGGGAACTGGAGGCTTCATCCGCCGGGACGCCGGGCCGCCTTTTCGTGATTCCCGGCGACAGGAAAGACGCCCTGCTTGACTTGCCGCGCCTTGCCGCCCAGGCAGAGGACGCGGCGGGCATTACGGAGGCGGTTGCCGGATGGAGCCGCGCGCTTTCCGCTTCCGGTCCCGGCGGCCGTTTCCGCTTTGCCCCCGATACCTTTTCCTTTCACTCGCGGGGTTTTCTTAAAATACAGGACGGCTGCGACCGGCGCTGCGCCTACTGCCGGGTAAGCGCGGCGAGGGGGCCCTGTGCAAGTCTTGACGCGGCGGAGGCCCTTGCGGCCCTCGCCGCCATGGAAGAGCGGGGAATGGCCGAGGCGGTGCTGACCGGGGTAAATATCAGCCAGTACCGGGGAAAAGATCCTTCGGGTGCGGCAATCTCCCTTGCCGGCCTCATCGGCTATCTCCTTTCAAAAACACAAACCATACGGCTTCGCCTTTCATCCCTTGAACCTGAAACGGTGGACGGCGATTTTATCCGCGTCCTTGAGCATCCCAGGATAAGGCCCCATTTTCACCTTTCCGTTCAGTCCGGAAGCGCCGACATTCTTGAAAGCATGGGCCGCCCCTACGGTCCCCGCGAGGTCGAGGCCGCCGCCGCCCGGCTCCGCTCGGTAAAGGACGATCCTTTTTTGGCCTGCGACATTATTACCGGCTTTCCCGGCGAAACCCGCGCCGAATTTGAAAAGACCGCCGGGCTGTGCGAAAAGCTCCGTTTTGCCTGGATACACGCCTTTCCCTTTTCCCCCAGACCCGGCACAAAGGCATGGTCCTATGGCCGGAGGGTCAGCGAGCGGGACGCCGGGGCAAGGGTGGATATTCTGGCTGCGATGGCGCGGCGGCACAAACAGGACTATGTGAGGCGCTGGATAAACAGGGACGTGGAGGCGGTTGTAGAAGAAAACAAAAAAAATTCCCGTTTTATGCGGGTAACGTCCGATAATTATTTGAAACTTGTTCTTCTCTCCGAAGAGAAGAAGGAAACGCCGGGCGCGTCCCTCCTCTGCCGTGTCACGGGACTTCCCGAAACGTGCGGAATGACAGGTTTTGACGGAATGGCGGTAAAGAAGGTATGATAGATTCTATGAAGAAAGAAAAAATACGCGGGGCGGCTCTCAAACGCCGGATTTTGGATGCGCTGCCTGTGAAAACGTCGGTTCTCATACCGGCGGCGGTTCTGGCGCTGTTTTCTTCCTGTACCGGTTTTTTTTCCACATCCCTTGCTTCCTGGGCGCAGCGGGACCCGGCGTCGCTGGTTCCGGCGGTTACCGCAGGTAATGTGAACAGCCTTATCGACAAAGCGGCCGGTGATCCCTCTCTTTCCCTTGCGATTTTGAACCGGATACGGGAACCGGCGGCCGCCGCTCTGGGCGGGGAGAAGGCCGTTTTGCAGGCGGCCGCCCTCAGGGCCGCCGTAAACGCGGCCGCGCCGGCCAGGGCGGTGCTGAACCATATTGATGAAGATACCGAAGTAGACTCCGGTAACGCCGCGGGGCTGTTCAACCTCATTATAGGCGACTTAAAGAACCTTCCGCAGACGGCCTGGGCGCTGAGGGGGATACTGCCGGCCGTTTTTCTTCCGGGAAATTCCGAATTCGACACCTTTCTCGCCGTCTCAGATCCCTATTACCTCGCAATGTCCGCAGCGGTGCTCTTTGCCGACGACGCCGCGCGGAGCGGGAACAGCGCCTCGTATGTAAGCGGCTACGCCTCTCCCGGCGCCTCTCCCCTGGCGGAAGCGCTGGCGCAGGCGGCGATGGACAAGGGAGGGGACACGCTTGGCGTCATGGGTGATTTCTTCGGCAATTTGAACCTGGTTAAATGAACGTTTCCCGGGGGCATAGGAGTATGATAGTGAGCCGGAATATGCGGTCTCTGTTTTTCATGGTTCTGTTGGTCCTAAAAGGCGCTTTTCTTCCCGGTGAAACCGTGGCGCCCTTCGTTATGCCCCAGGCCCGTTTTTCCGGCATGGGGGGAATACACGCGGCGCTTGGCGATGATTTTTATTCGCTTTTTACCAATCCCGCTTCCTTTGTCGGGGTGGAAAATCAATTCAGTATTTCGGAACTAACCGTGAGCATGTACGGGCCCGTTTTTGAAATTCTTGATTTGGCGGTTAACAAGGGCAGCCTTAAAGATCTGAAGCTGAGCGCGGGAATTGACGCCGGGGGGCCCCTTGCCCTGGGATGGGTTGGCCGGGGGCTGGGGCTTGGGGTTTTTAACCGTTTCACGGGCAACGCGGCGGTGAGCTCGGGGATTTCACTTGATATTTCGGGGGAGGCCTTTTTTGTGGCCGGCTATTCCGTCAGGGTGCTGGAAAGGGAAAAACACGTCCTTGACGCCGGTTTTTTGGGCAAAGGTTTTTTCCGGAACACGCTGGATCTGAATCCTTCGCTCGTGTTCGACGGCTCTATATTTGACAACGCCGCTTCTTTTAAAACCATTCTTGGACTGGGGCTTGATCTTGGGGTCAAATACACCTACGGGGGAAATTTTACCGCGGCGCTGTCCTGTTTTGACGCCTTTTCACCGGCCCTTGTTACCGCCTACGCTTCCTATGACGATTTCAGGAACGGGAACGCCCTTGGCCCCGGCTACTACGGCTCCGTCGATTCCCGGCTTGGCCTGGGTTTCAGCTACCGCATCAGCACTCCGTTCCTTGATCGCTATGTTTCCAAATTTCTGATTTTGGCCGATTACCGGGATTTTTTGAATCATTTCGACATCATTCCGCGTAACCCCATTCTTAACGTCAGCCTTGGGGCGGAGCTTGTCATTCTGGAAAGATTCAGCCTCCGCGCCGGTATAGCCGATGCCCTCCCGGCGGCGGGTTTTGGCATCGATCTGAGCTTCATGAAGCTGGACTTTTCCATTTACGGCAGGGAACTGGGACTTGATCCCGGGATAAATCCGGTCTACGCGGTGGACGTGGGGCTTCTCTTCAGGTATTAGGACGCCTTCAAAAACCCCGGCCTGTTATCCGCTTTCCCGGCGCGCCGCGCGGCTTTACGTCAGATACACCCGTGTTTCCCAGGGCCGGATGCCGCCGCGGGGCCCGTCTTCGTTGTAATTGGCAATCAGCAGTTTTCCGCTCTTCTCCGCCTTTTTGAATTCGGGGATTGCCGGAGCGGCGGCTTTCTCCCCCGAAAAATTGCAGAGCACAAAGAGGGTTTTCCCTTCATGGCGGCGGCGGTACACAAAGAGCTTTTCGTCGCCAGGGAGGAGCAGCTTGTAATCGCCGTATACGATAACCGGATATTCCCTGCGCAGGCGGATAAGACGCCTGTAAAAGCTGAACACCGATTCGGGATCGTGTATCTGGGAAGCGGCGTTGATGGTTTTGTAGTTCGGGTTTACCTTCATCCAGGGTTTCCCCGTGGTAAAGCCCGCGTTTGCCGATGTGTTCCACTGCATGGGAGTACGGGCATTGTCCCGGCCCAGTTTTTTTATGCCGGTCATGATCTCGTCGCGGGTAAGCAGTTTTTTTTCTTCCACCAGTTCCCGGTACGCGTTGAAGATCTCCACGTCGTTAAGCCCGTCAAGGGAATTGATGGGCATGTTGGTCATTCCCAGTTCTTCACCCTGATAAATGTAGGGGGTTCCCTGCATCATGTGCAGGCACGCGGCGAGCATCTTCGCGCTTCGCACGCGGTTTTCCTCTGTTGAGTCGTCGCCGAAGCGTGATACCGCCCGCGGCTGATCGTGGTTGTCCCAGTAAAGGCTGTTCCATCCCTTTTTATAAAGGCCCGTCTGCCAGCGCGAAAGGATCTCCTTCAGCCTGGAAAGCTTGTAGGGAAGGGGCCGCCATTTGCCGAACTGCTTGTCGTGATCTATCCATGTATGTTCAAACTGGAACACCATGTTAAGTTCGCTTCCGCCGCTTCCCGCGAAAAGCCGGGCGGTTTTAACGGTGGCGCTTGAACATTCCCCCACGGTCATGATGTCGCGGCCGGCAAGCACCTTCCGGCGCATCTCTTTAAGGTAGCCGTGGACGCCCGGACTGCCGAAGCAGGTTTCCGCGTCTTTACCCGATACCGCCACCGCCGATTCGGGCTTGTGTATGGCGTCGATGACATCCATGCGGAAGCCGTCTATGCCCTTGTCAAGCCACCAGTTCATTATATCGAACACGGCGTTCCGCACATCGAGGTTGGCCCAGTTAAGATCGGGCTGTGCCGAGGCGAACAGGTGCAGGTAGTACTGCCCGGTTTTTTCATCGTACTTCCAGGCGGGGCCGGAAAAGACGCTTTCCAGTTTGTTGGGAACGCCCGTCTTTCCATCGGGGCCTTTGTACCCGTCCCGCCAGATGTACCAGCCGCGTTTGGGGTTGTCCCTGGATGAACGGGATTCGATGAACCAGGGATGCCGGTCCGAAGTGTGGTTTACCACCAGATCCATGACGATTTTTATGTTCCGCCTGTGGGCTTCCGAAAGAAGGCGGTCGAAATCGGCCATGGTCCCGAATTCTTTCATGATGGACAGGTAATCGCTGATGTCGTAGCCGTTGTCCACATTGGGCGATTCGTACACCGGCGAAAGCCATATCACGCCGGCGCCCAGTTCCGCAAGATAATCGAGCTTTTCGGTGACGCCGTTAAGATCGCCCACGCCCGATCCGGTGCTGTCCTTAAAGCTGCGGGGGTAAATTTGATAGACCACCGTTTCTTTCCACCATTCTTTGGGATTCATAATACTAAAGTATAGTGTGATACGATCCCGGAAGCAATGGCTTGTCCGGCGGCCCGGCCGTTCGTTCGAAAAAAATCCTCCGTGTTACGGAGGATTTTTCTGAGCCGCGCTGGATTCGAACCATCGACCCACGCCTTAAAAGACCGGGCTTTAGCTTATCCCTTCTCCGTCCAAGACGGATTATGCAAGACATTATATTGTAGAAAGGTTGGCAAGTCAAACGTTTTTTTCAGGAAAAACAGACATTATTTTTTCTTGATTCCATTTTTTCCCTTTTTTTCTCATGGAAAAACTCATTTTGATCCGCGCCTTTCTAGGGGAGGGCGGCCCTATGCGGATACTTTAAATAGTCAAGTATTTCAAACAATTTTTCAAGTTAAACAGATTTGGGAACCAGCTTTATTTTATATCCGAGGGAATCCGCGACTTTTGCAACGGTCTCAAAGGCAGGGCGTCCGTCTGTAGAGAGAGACTGATAGAGCGTGGTTCTGGAGACCCCGGCTGCCTTGGCCGCGCTGGTCATAGCCTTTCTCGCACGGGCAATATCCGCAAGAGCAACCGGAATGAATGTAAAATCTTTTTCCTCAAGCACTACATCAAGGTATTCCTGAATGTCCTCTTCGGTTTTGAGGTAATCGGCAACTTCAA
>JAISAQ010000049.1 GCA_031266775.1 Treponema sp. | reverse complement strand
TATGGAGGATCTCTGCCCCGAAAAGGGCTTTCCCCGCTTTACCCCCCTTCCGCACCGGGCGGTTTCGGGCCGCCTGTATAACGAAGGCCGCTCCCGGTTTTTTGGCGCCGCTCCCCTGTGAAAGAAACCGGGCAAAGGCACGGTTTTCCCCGTCAAATCTAAGACTACTGAGGCTGTTCCAAAACTTCAGTTTTTGGAACAGCTTCTTACCCGAGCCTGTTCCATCGAACCGAAGGTTCGCACCAACCGGGTTTTGGAACAGGCTCTACTCTTTAAAAAATGAAGTTTTGAAAGAATTTCTACTGTTTAAAATTTTCTGTTTTTAAAAACACACATAAACGTATTTAAAAATTTCTCAACATACATTTATGTATGTTTTATGCGGATTTTAGTGGATTTTTTGGTGATTTTTCATACCTTTCCTTGATTTTCAGCTTGGCACAATTATTGCTTAATAAAACTCAAGGTAGAGCAATATGAACGATAACACAAATAGTCCGTTGTGGAAGCTGGACGAAGCGGTTGAGATTTACTGCAAAGATATTGGTATGACCTATCGCGCCGAAGGCGGACGGGATGTTAAAGCGATTGTAGGGATAAACCTCAAAATCAAAAAAGGCGAGTTTGTTTCACTCCTGGGGCCTTCGGGGTGCGGTAAAACCACCCTGCTGCGTATAATCGGCGATTTGCTAATGCCCACCGAAGGCTCTGTCTATATAGACGGCGGATTGCCGCAAAACGCCCGGTTAAAAAAGAAATACGGTATGGTATTTCAGAGCGCGGTGCTGTACGAGTGGCGGACGGTTTGGAAAAACGTGCGGCTGCCCCTGGAGATACTTAAAGTGCCCCGGGCCGAGGTGCCGGATCGGATCAACCGGGTACTTGAACTGGTGGAGCTTACGAAGTTTAAGAATCACTACCCGCATGAACTGTCGGGAGGAATGCAGCAGCGAGTATCCATTGCCCGGGCGTTTGCGATTGACCCTGAAATTCTTCTGATGGATGAGCCTTTTTCCGCCCTGGATGAATTTACCCGGGAAAAACTGCACGAGGACCTTCTGCGGATTTGGCGGCAGACGAATAAAACGGTGGTCTTTGTTACCCATAACATCGCGGAATCGGTGTTTCTTTCGGATAAGGTTTTTGTGTTAAGCCCTCATCCGGGGCGGCTTTCGGCGGAGATTGAGATTGATCTGCCCCGTCCGCGCCTTTCCCAAATGCGGAACAGTCCGCGTTTTAATGAATTGGTCGTTAAAATACGAAACAGTTTCGAGGGCATATAATGAAAAGCATTACAGGGGAACGGTTCAAAGGGCGTATTGTTATTTTTGTCTGGCTTTGCGTCATCTTTTTCATATGGCAGGAAATTTCGTTTATCCTTGCGGATGTGGCAAAGGATAAAATGGCGCCCAGGACGCTGCCCTATCTGCACTATATTATTTTAAATCTCCTTACCCGCGGATCCTTAATTTTTTCCCACGCCGGGCAGACCCTTTCCCGGGCGTTGATTGGGTTTCTCTTCGGCGCGGGGGTTGGTTTTCTCCTGGCTCTGGCGATGAGCCTTGCCGGTATTGTGGAACGGATGCTGTTTCCCTATCTGCTCATCTCCCAGATGATACCGATTCTGGGGCTGGCGCCGATTCTTGCCGGAATCATTGGCAACATAGGACAGACACGCGCATTCATCGCGGCATTTATCACTTTTTTCCCGGTCGCGGTAAATACCCTCGCCGGTTTTAAGAACGTTGAACCGGAAAAACTGACCCTCACCTATTCCCTGGCAGCAGACAAATTCACGGTATATCGCAAGTTGATGATACCCGCGGCGCTGCCTTTTTTGTTTTCCGGCCTGAAAATCGCGGCGCCTATGGCGATAACGGCGGCCATTCTGGTTGATACCCTGGGAGGCGCGTCGGGCCTCGGCTATCTCATTACCTATTCGCTGTACGGCGGCTTTCCGATCATGGTCTTTTGGTCAACCGTATTGCTCTCCGCGGTATTGGGGATACTGAGTTATCAGGCGATAGTGGTGATTGAAAGAATCTGTATGCCCTACAAATACGGAGGAAGTGAATGAACAGAAAAGCTGCCCGTTTTTTAACGAGCGTCCTGCCGCCGCTTTTGCTTGGCATCTTCATCATAGTCCTCAACGAGACACGGATACTGCATGTCATCCTGAGGGTGTCGGAAGTTCAGCTTCCCACGATTGATAACATTCTACGGGTACTGCTGGAAAACCGGTCAAAGGCGGTCCATGATTCCTGGATAACGGTGCGGGTATTCCTTGCGGGAATAGGGATTGGTTCCGCCGTGGGCTTCTTCGCCGCCCTCTTTGCGGCCCTGAGCCCCGTCTGGGGCGGCGGCGGCCTTACCATTATTTCCGCGTTCAATGCCATTCCCATTGTCGCCCTTTCCCCCATCATGCGCCTGTGGTTTTCTTCTTCGCCCTTTGCCGCCAAGACGGCGGTTGTTTCTATTGTCAGCATGGTCGCCATGAGCGTGAACATATACCGGGGGCTTACGGACCTTAAACCCTTCGCCCTTGATCTCATCCAATCCTATGCGGGGACCAAGACGGACGTTTTTTTCAAACTCCGCCTTCCAAACTGCCTGCCCTACATATTTACCGCCCTGCGCATCAATATTGCGGCGGCAATGATCGGCGTGATCATCAGCGAATATTTCGCGGCATCCGTGGAAGGGCTGGGATTTGTCATTCGCAATACCCTTAGAACATCGCAGTTGACCGTCGGATGGGCGTATATCTTCATTACATCGTTGATAGGCATTTTCTTTTTTATTCTGATACGTTTTTTTGAAAGGATTTTTTTCAAGCATCGGGAAAATTATCAATCGCAAAGGTAGCTTTTTAGCGTGTTTTTTAAGGAGGAGAACATGAAAGGAAATAAGGCATGGATATTTGTTGCACATCTTGGACACCTTAACGGGCATGATCAGCTTTCAGCTTTGATCGACATGGTTACCGGAAACAGCGCGAAAGTGCTTTGTGTGGAGGAACAGTACGGCATTGAAGAAGGGAAACCAGCGGATATGGTTATTCTTGATGCCGTAAGCGACGCGCAGGCGGTAAGGCTTATGAGCGAGAAACTCTTTGTTATCCGCAAAGGGAAAATACTATCGAAAACAACACCGGCAAAACGAATTGTAACATTTGGATCGGCAGAATCGGAAGTTGATTTCAAATGGAACGGCCTGTGATTGTGTAAATTTTTTATCCTGCATAAAAGGAAAGGAGGAAAAAATGAAGAAGACCGTAAAGAGGATGGCACTGCTGACATTTGCGGTGTTAGTGGGTACAGGCGCGGCGTTCGCGGGGGGTAAAAACGATGCCCCGTCCGCCGCGCGGGACGCTGTCAGAATTCAGCTTAAATGGCTGCCCCAGGCCCAGTTCATGGGGTATTACGCCGCGGCGGCAAAGGGCTACTACGCGGATGAAAACCTCACGGTTGAAATCATCCCCGGCGGCGGCGATATTACCGAAACCGCCGCGGTGTATTCAGGTCAGGTGGATGTAGGGGTTACCTGGGTTTCAAACCTGATCGTTGCCCGCTCCAACGGCCTCGATCTCATCAACGTGGCCCAGATCTATCAGCGGTCAGGGCTTGTCCTGGTGACAAAGAAAGATTCGGGGGTCGTTAATGGTGCGGACATCGGCGCCGGAACCAATGTCGGTAACTGGATGGGCGGCAATGAATATGAGATCAAGTCGCTGTTGGCAAAGCTCGGTATGCCGGAAAAATCCCTTATTCAGCAGGGGTTTGATATGAACGATTTTGACAACGGCGGCATTACCGCCGCTTCCGCCATGACCTACAACGAGCTGGGACTGGTAAAAAATTCCTACGAGGGGGCCCTGGGTTACGGCGGCGAAGTCAACGTTATCGACATGAACGATGAAGGGGTCGCCATGCTTGAAGACTGCATGTTTGTCAAAGAATCCTGGGCCAAGGCCAATCAGGACAAGCTGGTTCGTTTCATCCGGGCGTCCCTTAAAGGCTGGAAATACGCCTGCGAAAATCCCACGGAAGCCGCGCAAATCGTGTTTCTGGCGGGGTCCAGTGTGTCCCAGCCCCATCAGGAGTACATGGCAGCGGAAGTCGCCAAGCTGGTAACGGTGGACACCCAGGGCAATACGGTGCCCCTGGACAGCCTCGGCGCCTTTGACGCGGCGGCGTTCCAGAGAACCCTTGCCGAAACTCAGGCATACGCCGGCCTTTCCGATTCCAGCGCGGCGGCAAAACTCAAGGCCCTGACCCTCGCCGATATCTACACCGACGCCTACTGGAAGGCGGCGAAGTAGGTTTGAAAAAACCCCGCTGAATCTGACAATCCGGCAGGGGTGTTGGTTGTGAATCAACACTCCTGCTTTCAATGCCGGGGAAGCCAAGGATTTTGGGAGAGATATGTATATGGATTTGATAATAAAAAACGGTACGCTGGTAACGCCCTTGGGCCTGTTTCATGCCGATCTGGGAATAGTGGGAGAAAAAATCGCCGTCATTGCCGGTAAAATCGACGGCTCCGCCGGACAAGTTGTAGACGCGAAGGGACTGTACGTTTTGCCCGGCGCGGTGGATGTCCATACTCATTTACAGATGCCCTTTGGAGGCACAGTCTCCGCGGACAGCTATGAAGCCGGCACCCGGGCCGCGGTATGCGGCGGTGTTACCACTGTTTTTGATTACGCGATTCAACGCGGCGGCAAGGGTATTGTTCAAACGGTGGAGGAACGCCGGGCCCTTGCCGAACCGGGCGCCTGTGCCGATATCGCCTTTCACTGCGCCATAACCAGTCTGGAAAAGGAGGGTGAACTCCTGAATGAATTTGCCGCGGCGGCTGATTACGGCGTATCCAGTTTTAAATGTTTTATGGTGTATAAAAAAGAAGGCATGATGGTTGACGACGGGATGCTTATGCGTATCATGGAAAAGGCCGGGGAGAACGGCATCCTTACCAATGTTCACGCGGAAAATCCCGACGCCATCGACGCGCGCATCGCCGGGTTTCTTGCCGGGGGAAACACAAGCCCCTGGTATCACTATCTGAGTCGGCCTGAGTTTGTCGAGGCCGAAGCGGTGAAGCGGGCTGTCCATTGGGCAAAGGCGCTGGGGGCCAAGCTCTACATTGTCCACCTTGCCTGCAAGGAAGGGGTGGAAGAAGTGGCAAAGGCAAAAGCCGAAGGCCATGCTGTTTTTGCCGAGACATGCCCCCAGTACCTTGAGTTCACCTGCGATGTTTACAAACGGGAGGACGGCAGAAACTTTGTCTGCTCCCCGCCCATGAAGGGCCCGGAAAGCCGGGAAGCCCTGTGGAAGGCCCTCAAACTTGGCGTGATTGATACGGTAGCTACCGATCACTGTCCGTTTACACAGGCGGAAAAAGACTGGGGCAAAGACAACTTTACCAAGATACCCAACGGCTGTCCGGGCATAGAAAATCTCTACCCCTATATGCTTTCCGCCGCAAATGCCGGCAGGATTTCTTTCCCCAGGGCGGTGCAGCTCTGTGCCGAAACGCCGGCAAAATTGTTCGGCTGCGATTCCAAGGGCAGTATCGCGGTGGGCAAGGACGCCGACATAGTTCTTTACGACAGGAACAAGGATTTTACGATCAGCGTCAAGAATATGCACTCCGATTATGATCAGACTATCTGGGAAGGGGTGGCGCTTAAAGGTTACCCCGTGAAAACGTTCCTGCGGGGAAATCTTGTGTACGACAACGGAACATATACCGGCAAACCCGGACAGGGGCGCTATATAAGACGTTCCGAAAGCGGATGTTTATGATGGGTAAAGCGGAGCATTTCATCGATCCGGTAGAAGAGGCATCCCGCTGCCTGCTCTGCCATGACCCGCCCTGCGGCGCCGCGTGTCCTCAGCGGAAGAAGGGCGGGAAAACATGCGATCCCTCGTTTTTTATCCGGGGCGTCCGGTTTGGCCTGGACACGTCCGCCCTTGAAAACATGGCGGACTGTAAGGTTTGTAAACGATGTGAGCGATCCTGTATTCATTATGATTACCCGGTGCGCATCATGGCGGTCTACGACGCGGTGTCCGGTATAAAACATCAGGGCCTTAAATTCAGCCTGGGCCTGAAAAACGAACGCTGCTACCAGAGCAGACCCAAACCCCTGGCGGCGGACACGGGGGCCCTTACCATTGAATTCTGCGGTGTCAAGTGCGAGAACCCCTTCTTCCTTTCGTCTTCCATCGTGGCCGCGAATTACGAAATGTGCGCCCGCGCCCTCCACGCTGGCTGGGGCGGCCTTGTGTTCAAGACCATAGGGTACGGCGACATTAGGGATGTTTCCCCCCGCTTTGACAGTATCGGAAAGGAACGTACTCCCTTTGTCGGCTTCCGTAACCTTGAGCAGATTTCAGACCGGCCCGCGAAAGACAACTTTGCGGACCTTAGAAAACTGAAAGAAACGTTCCCTTCCAAGGTGATCATCGCTTCGATCATGGGGCAAAACGAGGAAGAATGGACGGCCTTGGCAAAGGAATGTGAGGCCGCGAAGGTTGATCTGATCGAATGTAACTTTTCCTGTCCCCACATGAGCGAAACGGGCCTGGGCAGCGACGTGGGGCAGGACCCGGAACTGGTCGGCGCCTTTACCAGGGCGGTACGGAAGGGGAGCCGCCTCCCCATACTCGCCAAGATGACCCCCAACCTGGGCAGCATGATACCGCCTGCGGAAGCGGCCCTTACCGCGGGGGCCGACGGCATTGCCGCCATCAATACGATAAAGAGTTTTACCGGTTTTAACAGTGAAACCCTGCGGGCGCTCCTGGACGTAAACGGCAAGACCTGTGTTTCCGGCTATTCGGGAAAGGCGGTTAAGCCCATCGCTCTCAGGTTCATCTCGGATCTGAAAACCTGGAAGGGAACGATGAACGCTCCGGTAAGCGGCATGGGCGGCATAGAAACATGGAAGGATGCCCTGGACTTTCTGCTCTTAGGCTGCGCCAACCTGCAGGTAACAACGGCGGTTATGCAGTACGGCTACCGTGTCATAGATCAGATCAAGCTGGGCCTCCTCGGTTTTATGCGGCGTAATAATTACATGAGCGTTGCGGAACTTGTCGGGAAAGGGTTAACGGCTTTTGCACCGGCCAATGAGCTTGACCGCCGGAGCGTCCAGCCCGTTGTTTTTAACCGGGAGAAGTGTCTTTCCTGCGGGCGCTGTTATATTTCCTGCGGCGACGCCGGTCACGGCGCGGTAAGCTGGGACGGGGGAAAACGTCTTCCTTCAATAAACAACAACGCTTGTGCCGGCTGTCATCTGTGTTTATACGTCTGCCCTTCGGGAGCCCTGAGTGCCGGCGCTCGGATAACAAGAACAAAATGAAAACGAAAAACAAGAACAGGAGATGGAAATGTATCAATGCAGTAAAGACAGGGTAAAAGACAAGATAGAAAGGTTTTCCCAATTTGGAGCCACTGGAGGCGGGGGCATTACCCGTTTCTCCCTTTCCCGGGAGGCAATAGCCGCACGGGGGGAGTTTGCGAAACGCATGGCCGCGATAGGCGCCGAAATCGTAACCGATGACATGGCCAATATGTACGCTACCATTACCGGCTCTGAAGCGAGACTTCCGCGCATCGCGGCGGGAAGCCACGCGGACTCGGTGAGAAACGGCGGAAACTACGACGGCATACTCGGCGTTATTACCGCAATGGAAGTGCTGGAAACCATCGCGGCGGAGAAGATACCTCACCGCCATCCGCTTACCGCGATGATATGGACCAATGAGGAAGGTTCTCTCTATCCGCCGGCCATGATGTCCTCGGGGGTTATCTGCGGAAAATTCGACAAGACGGCCATACTCGCGTCAAAGGGCGTTTTCCCGGAAGCGGGGGGCAAAACCTTTGGCGAGGCCCTTGCGGCATCGGGCTTTGCGGGGGATGAAAAAGACCGGCTCAATCCAAAAGATTATTGCGCCATGCTTGAACTGCATATTGAACAGGGGCCTGTTCTGGAAGCGGAAAAGAAACAGATAGGCGTTGTTGACGGCGTTGTCGGTATGTTCAATTACAGGATTCAGACGCGGGGACAGGCGGATCACGCGGGCACCACGCCCATGTCCTTTAGAAAGGATGCCCTGCTCGCGGCGGCTGACGCCATTAAATGGATTCACAGGGAGTTGGATAAACTGCCGGAAGACCTGGTATACACCACCGGCGAAATAAAACTGCACCCGAATGTTCATACGGTTATTCCCGACGAAGTTGATTTTTCCCTTGATGTCCGTCATTGGGATCCCGCTGTGCTTGCGAAGGCTCTGGAAACCGTCAAGGGCATATCCCGGGAATTTGACAAATGCCCGGTGTCGTACAAAGAAGCATGGTCCCGCAGACGCTGCGAATTCAACGGGGACCTTATCAGCCTGGTGGAAAAGAATGCCCGGGAACTTGGCTATTCCTACATGATAATACATTCCGGGCCGGGGCACGACGCCCAGTATGTTTCCGACATGCTGCCTACTGCGATGATCTTTGTTCCCAGCAAAGACGGCCACAGCCACTGCGAGGAAGAGTTTACTTCCCTTGATAATGCCTGGGCGGGGATCAATGTGGCGCTCAACACGATGCTCGATATAGATAAAAACTGGTAGAAATCTTCAGAGGGGGACGCGATGTCAGAACAATCCGTAAAAACAAATCATTCCCGGTACAATTTACAGTCCTGGTCGAAACAGAAAGGACTTAACCCCATTGTCATTGAAAAGGCCGAGGGGATCTATATATGGGACCCGTCGGGAAAACGCTACACCGATATGTCCAGCCAGCTTGTCAACCTGAACCTTGGACACGGTAACAGGGCAATCATAGAGGCGATTAAAAAACAGGCGGATCAGTACTGTTATATTTCGCCGTCCTACGGAAACGAGGCCCGGGGTGAACTGGCGAAAATGATAATTGAACTGCTGCCGGATAATTTCGGCAAGGTGTTTTTTACCAATGCCGGCGCTGATGCCAATGAAAACGCGATCAAGATTGCCCGTATGTATACCGGCCGTTACAAGGTGTTCTCCCGGTACCGCAGCTATCACGGCTCAACCTTCGGGGCAGGCAACTTGACCGGCGAGCCCCGCCGCTATCCCCTTGAACCGGGCATCCCGGGGTTTGTAAAATTTTTCGATCCCTATGTTTACCGGGAGAATCTCAAATTTGCCTCCGAAGAAGAAGCCGCGGCCTATTATGTACGCCGTTTTCGGGAACAGGTAATCTACGAGAATCCCGCCGGCATAGCCGCGGTCATCTGCGAGACGGTAACCGGCTCGAACGGCGCAATCATTCCGCCCAAAGGTTATTTTGAGGGCCTGCGCGGGGTCTGTAACGAATTTGGCATCATGCTCATCTGCGATGAAGTGATGATGGGTTTTGGCCGCACCGGAAAGATGTTCGCCTTTGAACATTTCAACATCAAGCCCGACATCGTCGCCTTTGCCAAAGGGGTTACCTGCGGTTATGTCCCCCTTGGAGGCTGCGCGGTTTCGTCAAAAATCGCCGAATACTTTGATGACAACCTGCTGTCCTGCGGCCTCACCTACAGCGGCCATCCCTTGGGCTGTGCCGCGGGAATCGCGGCGATCAACTACTATAAGGAACACAAGATACTGGACAATGTAAGCGCCCGGGGCACGGAACTGAAGGCGATTCTTCAGAGCCTCAAGGAAAAACACCGGAGCGTAGGCGATGTACGCAGCATAGGTCTCTTCGGCGCGGTCGAACTGGTGAAAGACCGCGAAACCAGGGAACCCCTTGTTCCCTATGGAAAGGATCCGGAAGGAATTATGAAGAGGATAAACAGGGAACTTATAAAACGCGGTTTTATGACCTATACCCATGAAAACATGATCCTTGTCGCTCCCCCGCTTATCATCACAGAAGAACAGTTAGCCGGGGAGATGAGGGCTTTGGACGAAGCGCTCCGCACAGCGGATGAATATTTGACGGCCTAAAACATCTTCTGTAAAAGAGGCAGCCGTTGCCTTATAAGGCAGCATACAGCGGTAAGGATAATCGTGGCCGTTTTTAATGCTGCCGTGATAATCCTTATCCTCCTTGAGCCCGCCGGGATCTATGGTACCATAACGTTTGGCGACAACATCGTCAAAATGTTTTCCCTCCTGGGAATCTTCAAGGGTAAGAACATATTCACCCTCGATCCGTCTGGTTTCGCGCACACCCAGCTCCGTTCCCACCCGGACTGCGTACAAATTAAAAGCGTATATTAAAAGAAAGCCCCGCGTCCAGCGCGGAGTAAGCGGCCCCGGCGTCATCGTAATTGCTTAGTCTGGCTGATTCGGTATGGCTGGCGGAACGGGAATCAGTTTGGCCCCGCCCCTTTAAAAACCGGTAGGATATATGCAGGGAGAATCCGATCTTTTTATGGGGGAAAAAAACCAATTTTCCCCGGGGTTCAAAATATATCCCTTCGGATATATTATCCGTAAATTGAATACCCCTCATAAGATGATCGTCTTCGGCGGTACAAAAGATGATCGGGCTTCCCTGCAAAGAAAATTCCGCCCCCAGAAAGGAGAAAAGGGGAAGGTACAAGGATATGCCCGGCGTTAGGATCATCCATTTTTGGGAATAGAGTATCACGGCGCCAAAGGCGCTTTGTTTCGGAATTGATTCATCCCAGGGTTGATAAACATCCCCCGCCGTTTCAGGCGAATATTGAAAATACCCATCCCGGGCGGCCCAGGAAAAGGACATGTAAACAAAGGTTCCGTAAACATTGAGCAGAAGCCCCGATCTAAAGGGAAAGGTAAGTCCCGCGGAAAAATCCAGAAACAAACTTCCCTGGGTATGGTTATTGTGAAAAGAAAAGTGGGTCAAATCATGGTGATCGGTCCCCATCCAGTCCCGATCTTCCACGGCCCCGGTTTTACTGGAGAGGCCGAATTTTAACGTTAATCGCGAAAAAAAACTAATCCTTTCCCGGGGATCGGTCCTTGAGAATTTCAGGGAAGAAGCGGCATAAAAAAGAGGTTTCATATTCCAGATCAACTGGCTCAAATAATCCTCGTTATCGGGATATTTATAGACTATTTCTTCAGCCTGTCCGTATATCAGCCCCAGGGAAGAAACCGCCGAAAGGGTATAGGGAAAACGCGGAAGCTCCGGGGCGTCCGTTTCGGCCTGTGCCGGAAGGGCGATAAAAATAAAACAGCCCATCAGGATAAAAAAAACAATTCCTTCGATTTTTTTCATCTTTGTTCTCATCTTTATAAGGTAAGAATAAAAGTTCTTCTTTATAATAACAAGCGTCCCGCCGGTCTCGTATTTCTCCCGGATTCTATGGTATGATAATCCATGGCCCGTAGTTTCATCTACTCCGCCTTGGTACTCCGCGTCCGTTCTTCCGGAGAATCCAACCGGGAGGCTTTTTTCCTTACCGCCGAGGAGGGGCTTGTCAGGGCCACGGTCTTCGGCGGGCCCAAGAGCAAGCTCCGCGCCCATGTGGCTCCCTTCCACCGGGGGACCCTCTGGGTCTACCACGATCCGGTCCGGGATTCCCGGAAAGTAAGCGATTTTGATGTTCAATTATGGCGGCCGGGAATCCGGGAAAGCTACGAGCGGACCATGGCGGCTTCTTCCCTGGCGGAAACCATCCTGGCCGCTTACGGCGGCGGGGGCGGCTGGTCCGGGGGCCTCCTCCGGGCGGA
>JAISAQ010000026.1 GCA_031266775.1 Treponema sp. | reverse complement strand
CTCTTTCGATGTACCCATGTGGAAGCAGCGCGGGCTCCCCTTCCAGTCCAGCGTCTTAAGGCACAGATCGCCGTCACAGCGCCTGTCGGCAACAAGTTCCAGGCCCAGGCGGTACACGGCGCGTCCGTTTGTCTCGGGTATTTCCCATTCAACACGCGTTTCGCCTTTGTTTATCTTCCAGCGTTTCTCGCTTTTTATCGTCGCAACCTCATCCTTCTGATCGTAATAGTCGATAAAAAAGCGCAGGTCAGGATTGTTGTCTTGATCGCTGGTGAAGACGGCCTTCACCGTCTGCGATGAATACAGCGAAGGGCTGGCATACACTTCAAAATAACTGGTATCGGCCGCGGCCCGGGGGGAAGGGTCTACATAGGTTTGAACAGAGACGCTGCCGGTAATGCCCTTGGAAACGCCGCGGTAGCGGATAACAAGACCGTCCCGCCGGACCCCGGAATCTCCGCCGCTCCCGGAACTATTTTCAACGCTTTTTACCGCCTGCATGAAGGAGCCGGCCGGGTGTACAAGAAAACCCTGCGTTGAGCCGCGGTACTCAAAGGCAAATTTTTCAGATGGAATACCGGACATGCCGGGATCTTCCCCCTCCAGCGCCGCCGCCGCCCTGAGTATCTTGCGGCTTTCCTGAACGGCGTCAAAAATGCAGTCCCCTCCGTCCGTACTTACCACAAACATGCGGTCGGCCACAGGCCCGCGCAGGTCGGCGTCGGCGTCAATCGCGTCGAGGCCGAGGCGTATCGCCTGGAGGCAACCAACGTTACCGGCGTTACAGTCCGTATCCCATCCCGCCGATGTCGCGATAGAGATGCTTTTACGGAAATCATCGCCG
Organism: Treponema sp.; assembly: GCA_031266775.1. GTDB lineage: Bacteria > Spirochaetota > Spirochaetia > Treponematales > Breznakiellaceae > JAIROE01. The sequence continues at coordinate 2,951 of JAISAQ010000026.1, read as the reverse complement.
CCGAATTTCAGCGCCATGATAACAGCAAGATGATTGGTAACCATGGGACAGTTCCCCTGGTAACGGGCATAATTATGGTGTTCCTCTATCCAGTCACGCACGGTACGCCAGTCAGCGGTTTCGTCACAGACCCGGATGATGTCGTCAAGGAGGGAATTCAGCGTACGCCCGCTTTCATTATCCGCAATGTACCGGCGTGCTTCCCGCAGCAATACATCAAGATTCTTTTCGTCAAAGGCCATCGCTTCTATGGCGGCAAGAAAAACCGCGGCCTCTACCGCGATACCATCGTGGCTTACCATCGCGGCTTCCCTGGCCATCTTTGCGGCACGGGAAGGATTGGCGGGATTTACCATTGCCCAGGTGTCAATAAAGATTTGCGCTCCTATCTGTTCGGCAATGGCCCTGCCGTTGTATTCCGATGATCCCGAAAGGGGAGGCTTGATGCCGGCCTTTAAACGGAGATATGCCGAATGTTCGGTAGAACGGGCAAGGCCGCCCCACCACAGGACAGTCGTATTCTCGATAATATAGTTCAGCCATGCCTCGCCGATCTGTTCGGAAGTGATATCTTCGCTGTACTTGTTGTCTTCCAGCGCCCGGTAGAATACGAAGGTCCCTGAAATATCATCATCAGGCACAATAAAGGGCGCACCCGTTTCAGGGGCGACATAACGGTCGATGGTTCCGAAACGGCTCCGTATAGCGTCATAACTCCAGCCCTCCACGGGACGGCCCATGTAGACGCCGATAATTTTTCCCAATACTCCCGCATAAATTTTTTCCTTGTGCCGTAATACGGACATGGTACGCTCCTTTCCGCCTTCAGTTACTTTTGAAGCACGCTATCATCTGCCTCAGAAACTGTCAAGTAAATTCTAATAATGCCGGAATAGCCGCGCGGAATTTACTCATTAACGCCGGTAAACCGCTCAAAGTTCAAAGGCAATATATGTAAAGAACTTAACGCATGGCGCGTGGGAATGCAAGTACCATTGGCCGGGACTATTGGAAAGTATATCTGGTGTCTGTCTATAATATAGATATACTATACCCGGCTGTTATCCGGGAATATGAAGTTGGAGACGGGCGCATCAGACCTTTTAGGTCTGTGCTGTAAGGAAGGGGTTGTATGCATCTCCATTCGGAGAAGGGCGCATCCCCCGCCCTGCGGGCCGGGGACCGGGCTATCCGCTCCAATTCCTCAGCCCCTGCGGGGCTTGCGGTATTTCCGCTTCTATCCCTTGCGCGGGCCAAATGGCTATCGCCATTTGGCCTTTGCCGTAACGATGAAGTTTTGTGCAAGGAAAAGGCGGAACCATATTTTCTTTGCCGCCCGGATACCGGGCTGTTTGGATACCAGGATCGCTTGGAAATGTTTAAGGGTAAGCGGCAATGCCCCAGGGTATTGCTTAATTCCTTATCCTGCAAAGAAATAGATTTTTTATGCGCCTATCCTGCTCTACTATAAAATTTTTGTAAAATTTTCTTGACATGCCTTTATATTCGATCTAAAATAATACATATACCCTGCTATATGTATTATTTTTATAATACATATAGCAGGGGTAACGACAGATTAGTCCAAGGGGGGCAGTGATGAAAAGAAACGGAAAATGGGTTTTGTCTGTGGCAGGGTGCTTGCTGCTTGCCGCCGCTCCGTTGTTTGCGAGGGGACAGTCGGGCAAAGGCCGGGAACAGATTTCCATGTGGTTTTGGGGCGCGGCCCCGGAGTACCGCGTTGTACTGGAGGAGGCCCTCATAAAGCCCTACAACGCGTCCCAGGATACCTATGAACTGGTTATCTCCTATGACAACGCGGTGGATAACAATATCGCTACCGCCCTGGCCGCGGACGGGGGTAACGCGCCGGACATTGTTTATGGTTCAGGCCCGGCCTTTGTCTCCCAGTATGCCCAGGCGGGAAAGCTGCTCGACTTGACTTCCTACTCGTCACAGTACAGGTGGACCGACAGGATTCTCCCCGCAATTTATGAGGCGGGTATGGTGAACGGCAGGCTCTTCTGCCTTCCCGGCGGAACCATTACGATGGGAGTATTTTACAACAAAAAAGTATTGGACGATCTCCGGGCAAAAGATTCTTCCCTGCCCAGGGGAGTCCCTTCCACTATCGCGGAGCTGGAACAGTTCATGGAAGCGGCGCTGCAGAACGGATACTATGCATCGGTAACCGGCAACAAGGGCTGGAAACCGGTCAACGAAAATTATTCTACTACTTTTTTGAACGCCATTGCCGGGCCGGATAATGTATACAAAGCGGTAACCGGGGAAAAGGCGTTTACCGATCCCGAATTTGTACGGGCCGTGAACAAGTCCGCCGAATGGTATCAGAAGGGGTACCTTGGGGGCCGCATATTGAACGGCGCCCTGGTTATAGATTACCCCAATTTGAATTTTGCCGAATCCTGCCAGCTCCTGTCTGCCGACAGGGCCGCGTTCTTTGTCGGCCCCTCCATGGCGTTCCAGTTCATGAATCCCTACTTTCAGGGAGACAAAATGGAAAATCTCGGGTTCACCGTGTTTCCCATGGATCCGTCGATTTCGGTCCAAAGTTACGTCCTTGGGGTAGTAAATTCCTTTTCCATCTGGGCCGGCAGCAAACATCCTGAGGAAGCGGCCAAAATAATAGACATGATGATGTCCGCGTCCTTTGCCCAAAACCTCGCGCGGGTATGGCCCGGATATTGGGCGCTTCCCCTTAAGGAATTCAGGCCCGACACAGCCGGGTTTAATTCCCTGTCCCGCGAATTTGTATCGGCGGTGCAGAATATGTACGGGGCGGTCGGTTCCGGCAATTTCGGCATCCATATTTCCACATTCTTCCCGCCCCTGACCCAGGCCGCCCTTATCGACATTGAGCGGGTCTGGCTGAAGGACCAGTCCGCGGCGGATTTTCTGCGGAACGTTGCCGCCGAGTATCAAAAGGATGC
>JAISAQ010000038.1 GCA_031266775.1 Treponema sp. | reverse complement strand
CGGGAGTGATGATTTTCGGCAGGGCAAACATCGGGCGGCACAGAATATCGCGGGCTTCGAGCAAATCGTAAAACCGTACCTCGCGGTAATCGGCGAGCAGGGATTCTATCTTCTGCCGGATGTGGCTCACGTAGAACTGGTAACCCGTCTGGATTGCGGCAAAATCATCATTGCCCATCTGCCCGACCACACGCTCAACGTAAGAGCGGATGTCTGCCGCGAGGATCACATCGCCAAGCGAATGCCGTTCCAACTGTGTGACTGGAGTTCAGACGTGTGCTCTTCCGATCTTGAGCCACCGGAACTACCTGCATAACGCATTCGCGGCCGCGGCTATTGTAAAGGTAGAAGAAGGCTGGAAGAGCCTCATCATGCTGCCCCTGGATCATTCCTTTGCCCATACCGTGGGAATTTACATCTTCCTCTTCCGCTGCCTTGCCATGTATTTTCCCGATTCACAGGGAGGCCCCCTTGCGGCTCTCCGGAATCTGCCGTCCAATCTAAAGGAAGTTAATCCCGATTTCCTTCTTACCGTACCGGCCCTGTCGGGGAATTTCATGAAGAAGATGATCCAGGGCGTGGCCGCCAAGGGGAAATTCATCAACGGAATTTTTGAGCGCGGCGTCAGGGCGGGAATAGCCAGGGCGGGGAACGGGTTTGAGAGGCCGCCTTTTCCGGTGCGCGTCAGGAATTTTTTCTCCTGGGCCGTCGCGAACGTCCTTGTTTTTCCCAGTCTGAGGCGGTTCTTCGGCAAAGACATCAAATTCTGCATAGGAGGCGGCGCGCTTCTTGAAATACGCCAGCAGGAATTTTTTAACGCGATCGGCGTGCCCGTGTACCAGGGGTACGGCCTTACCGAAAACGCCCCCATCATCTGCGCCAATTCACGGGAACGCCACAAATTCGGTACTTCCGGGGTTATTATTCCCGGCCTTGATGTCCGTATCATGAAGGATGAAACGGCCGGGTGCGCCGTTGGGGAGGCCGGGCAGATAGTTACCCGCGGCGATTCGGTGATGAAGGGTTATTACAAAAACGCCGAAGCCACCGCCGCGGCGGTGGTAGACGGGTGGCTCTGGTCGGGTGATTTGGGCTATGTGGACGCGGACGGTTTCCTCGTGGTTACAGGACGGGAAAAGGCGCTGCTCATTGCCGCCGACGGCGAAAAATACAGCCCGGAAACCATAGAGGAGGCGGTGATCAACACGTCGAAATTCATCGATCAAATCATGGTGTATAACGAGCAGTGCAAATTTACCTCGGCGCTGGTGACGGTAAACGCCGGGGAACTTTCCGCCGCCGCGAAGGCCGCGGGCATTACAGGCTCCTCGGACGGCGACATGGATCGTGTCATAGATCTTCTCCGCGACGATCTTGCCGCTTTTAAGGATACCGGAAGCGGCGGGGCCATTCCTGCCCAGTGGCGGCCCGCTTCTTTTGCCGTTATCCCCGAAGCGTTCGGCGAGGAGCACGGCCTTGTCAATTCCACCATGAAGCTGGTGCGCCACAGGGTCCGTGATTTTTACCGGTCCCGCATCGGCGAGATCTACGCGGGGCCCGCCGCCGATCCCCATCTTCCCGGAAACCGTGACGCGCTCCGCAGGGTTCTTGAATGATCCCTTTCCCTTTGGTATAGTGGGTGAATGAAAAACGGAGCGTACACATGTTAACAGTACAGGGTGTGACCAAGGTTTACGGCTCCCGGAAGGTGCTGGACGACATCAGTTTCACCGTTGAGGACGAGGAGATTCTTGGATTCCTCGGGCCCAACGGAGCGGGAAAGTCGACGACGATGAACATTATCGCCGGTTATACTTCCTCAACGGCGGGAACCGTAACGGTGAACGGCCGGGAGATTCTTGATGATCCGGTTGGCTGTAAAAGACAGATAGGTTATCTTCCGGAGCATCCTCCCCTCTATCCGGACATGACGGTGGATGCGTATCTTTCCTTCATGTTCGGCCTCAAAAAGGTGAAGGAAGACAAAAAAAGCCACCTGGAGGAAATTTGCGGGGCGGTAGGCATTGAGGATGTCAGAAAACGGCTTATCAAGAACCTTTCCAAGGGCTACCAGCAGAGGGTAGGGCTTGCCCAGGCCATGCTGGGAAATCCGCGCCTCTTGATCCTTGACGAACCGACCGTAGGGCTTGATCCCAAGCAGATCCTCGAGGTGCGCAACCTTATCAGGGATCTGGGGAAACGTTGTGCGGTGATCTTCTCTTCGCATATTTTGCAGGAAATACAGTCGGTCTGCGGCAGGATCATTATTATCGACAACGGGGTCCTCATTGCCGACGATACGCCCGGGAATCTTTCCCGGAAGACCTTTGATGAACGGCTCCTCCTTGCCGTTGACGGGCCGGGGGAGGCCGTGCTGGCAAAACTCAGGAAGCTTCCCGGAATGAAGCAGGCGGAACTGTCCGAAAGCGGCGGGGCGGCCGAATTTATTCTGGAAAGCGAAGAGGGCCGCGACATAAGAAGGGATCTTTTCCACATGCTTGCCGAAAATGACTGGCCCATACTTTCCCTGCGGCAAAGCGGCACATCCCTTGAGAACGTGTTCCTCCGGCTTACGGCAGGGGACAGTTCCGCCGTTTCCGTACTGGCGGGAACGGCCGAAGCGCCGGACGCACGGCCCGGAGAAGAGGCCCCTTCCGCCGGTGCGCCGGCCGAAGAGGAAGCGCCGGATGGGGAATCCCCGGACAGCGAAGGAGGCGGTGCGTGAAGGCGATAATCGGGCGGGAACTTTCCGCGTATTTTAATTCTCCCATAGGCTACGTGTACCTGGGGGTTGTGTATCTTCTTTCAGGTTACTTTCTTCTTTTTGGGGTGCTGCTCGCCAATTCATCGGTGTTGACGCCGGTGTTTCAGGTGCTGATGACCATTATCATGTTTCTTACCCCCATTCTTACCATGCGCCTCATGACCGAGGACAAGCGGCATAAAACCGATCAGGCCCTGCTCACCGCGCCCATTACGCTTGGGGGTATTGTGGCGGGTAAATTTTTCGCGGCGGCGCTGGTTTACATCGCGGGCATCAGCGTTACGCTGGTGTACGCCCTGGCGCTGAGTTTTCTTGCCAGAATGAACTGGACGGTAATTTGGGGGAACTACATAGGGCTGCTCCTTTTGGGTTTTGCCTTTATTGCCATAGGCCAGTTCATTTCGTCACTGACGGAAAACCAGGCGATAGCCGCCATAGGAAGTTTCGTGGTGATGCTGGCCATATTCCTTCTGGATTCTGTTCCCCAGATAATTCCCAACCAGAAGATCGCCGCGTTCATGAGTTCGCTTTCCCTTATCAGGCGCTATACCCCCATTACGAGCGGGCTTCTGGGGCCGGCCAATCTCTTTTATTTTGTGAGCGTCTGCGCGGTCTTCCTGTTTTTGACAACACGGGTACTGGAGAAAAGAAGATGGAGCTGACGCGGGGGCGTCAGCGGAAGCCTCGTAATCGGATCGTTTCCTGTCAACAGGGACAAGTAAGGATATGATATGCTGAATATTTTCAAACGCAGGAATTTCCGTTTCGGAATTCTTTCTACGGCCATTACCGCGGCGGTTATCGTTTTTATCGCCCTTCTTAACGCGGCGGTAACCGCGATCTTCAACAGGTATCCTCTGAACATCGATCTGACGGAAAACAGGATCTTTGAAATTTCGGAGGACACAGAAAAATTTCTTGCCTCCCTGGATGAGGACATTGAAATTTTCGTGCTCAACACGGAAGACCGTTTTACCGCGTCCAGCCCCGCCCAGTATTTTGTCCAGGCCAACGAAGTGATACGCAGATACTCCCAGCTTTCCCGGCGGGTAAGGCTTTCCTATGTGGATCTGCTGCGGAATCCCAATTTCAATTCCCAATACCCGGAGAGGCAATTAAGGATGAATGACATTCTCATTGCCGCCGGGGGAAAATCGCGGGTTCTTTCCGCAACGGATCTGTTTAACATCCGCAGTGATTACAGCAGCAGTTACGTGACTTCTTCCAAGGCCGAGCAGGCAATGACATCGGCCCTGCTTGCCATTACAAGCAAAAAGACTACCTACGTTTCGGTTCTCGGGGGCCACGGGGAAGAGGATGTGACCGGCTTCGTGGAACTCCTGCGGCTTAACGCATGGGAAGTGATAAACCAGAACCTTATAACCGAAGAAATCGCGGACGGCGTTTCGGTGCTCATTCTTGCCGCTCCCGCCCGGGATCTTTCGCTTGACGAAACCCGGAAACTTGACGACTTTCTTGAGGCAAGTACCGGCCGCGCTCTTTTTTATCTTGCGTCTCCTTCCCAGCCTTTGCTGCCGAATCTGGATTCCTTTCTTGCCGAATGGGGCATAGAAGCACAGGCCGGCACGGTCTTTGAGACCGACGGAAGCCGCATCCTCATGAATTCGCCCTTTATCGCGTTCTGCGATTATGCCGAAGATGTTTACTCAAAAAACATGGCGCAGCAGGGACTGCAGGCGGTGATTCCCCAGTCCCGCCCGCTCGGCGCCCTCTTTGAGGGGCGGCGCTACCGTTCGGTAAAACCTCTTGTCCGCTATTCCCCCTCTTCGGGAATACTTCCGGCGGACGCCGGAACCGATTGGGCGCCCGACGCGCGGTCTCTGGCGGGGAATGTGCCCGTTCTTATGTTAAGTTCTTCCACGCGGAATAACGTGTCGGGCGATATTGTACGGAATCATGTACTGGTCTCAGGCTCCCTTGGGGCGGTGGATCAGTTTTTTCTGGAAAGTCCCAATATCGCCAATTCGGCGTACTTCCTTGAACTCTTGGGAACGCTGGCGGAAAGGGACGACCGGATCTACATTCAGGACAAGACGCTGGGCAGTACGCAGCTGGGCGTTACCGCCAGTGTAATTCTGGTGCTGGGTCTTGTCTTTGTGGTGATCTTTCCCCTAGCCGTGCTGGGGGCTGGCATAGCCGTGTGGCTCCGCCGCCGGCACAGATGAGGCTGTTCCCAAAACTTCAGTTTTTGGAACAAGCTCAGATAACAGGAGACGAAAATTGCCCAAAAAACGAGCTGTTTTTCTTGTTCTGGTCCTCGCGGCAAGCGGCGTCCTTGCGTTTCTGGCCTTTATATTGCTGAAGCCAGAGGAGGCGGACGCCGCCGCCGTTGAAACGCCTCCTGTGGAATACATTCTGAATCTTGAGGGAATAAAAAGCGTTACCGTTAAAAACGCCGAAGGGGAATTTACCGTTTTTCCGGGAAAAGAGACGGAAGACTCAGGCACGGCCGGGAACGGCGCGGCCCCGTTTATCGCCGGTTTTGAGGACTGTGCCATGCCGGCGTGGGATCTTGGCCGCATGCTGGAAGTTCCCGCGAGCCTGGTTTCCCGCGGCCTTGTCGGTGAAGCTCCGGCGGAACGCGCCCCCTTTGGCCTTGATCCGCCCCGCGCCGAGGTCCGTATTGAAACGGAAAGCGGGGAGGCGGTTCTGTATATAGGCAATGACGCTCCCGACGGTTCCAATGTATACACGGCGAAGAAAGGGGATTCCGGCGTTTATCTTGCGGAATCATGGAACCTGGGTAATTACCTGAAGCGCGCCCTTGATTTTGCCGATCTTGCGGTGACTCCTCCTCCTGTCGACGACGGGGCGGGGGCCTTTGTGTGTGATTCCATACGCCTTGGAGGCTTGGTGCGCCGCGGCGAGGAAATAACGGTGGTGAAGGAACCAATAGAAGCCACCGGCCAGCCGGGCCTCATGGCCGGTCCCTTCAGGCTTACCTCTCCTTTTGGGGCCCAATTCAGCATGGACAAGGGACTTCCGGCCCTCCAGGGAATTTTCGGCATACGGGCGTCAAGGGCTGTCGCAAAGGGAGAAGACCCCGCGTCTTACGGGCTTGCCGAACCATGGTCCACCGTAGCGGTAAACGGGACCCTTGAAAAAGGAATGGGAGGTTTTGCCGTCCGCTCTTCAAGGCCCGACGCTTCGGGGAATGTGTATGTAATGAAGGAAGGATCAGACGTTATTTTCGAAGCCGCCGCTTCGGCTCTGCCCTGGCTTTCCGTTTCATGGTTTGATCTAATGGAAAAACTTATTGTACTTCCTTACATTGACAGCGTTGCCGCCGTTGAAGTCAGGACGCCGGAGCGGGCCGTTGAATTTGCCCTTTCGGGCGAGAAGGATGATTTAAAGATCAGGGCGGGCGGTGTTGACCTTGACGTATCCGTATTTCGTTCATATTACCAGACGCTGCTTACCGCTTCCTACGAAGAGCGGACGGATATTTCCCCCGCGTCCCTCCCTTCCCCCTTTCTTGAAGTTGTGTACCGTTACCGCGAGGCAAAAGATCCCGAACGCATACGTTTTTATTCCACCGGTTCCCGCCGGGTGCTTGTCAACTACAACGGCGGCAGGGTTTATTCTACCTATTCCGCCTATACCGGCAAGGTGATTGCCGATCTGGATCAGGTTCTGGCCGGACAGAAGGTGCTGCCCTACCTGTAGCGTGATTCGAAAGTCCGGTTTAATACCCCGCCGGACCTTAGGTTCGCGCTTGCCGCGTCTTTCCCGTCAGGCGGGAAGGCGGCGCGATCCGGGTTTGACCGCGGGAATTCCCCGCCCGCACAGTTCGCAGGAGTCCTCTTCCCAGTTGGCCGCGTCTACCCTGCAGGCGGCGTAGAGCGGCCAGGGAAGGCCGGCCCCCTCCGCTCTCCTGTCCACGACGCAGGCAAGAGCCGTCACTCTGGCTCCCAGTCCCTCAAGAACCGCGGCGCATTCGCCCGAAGATTTTCCCGTTGTGACTACATCCTCGGCAATGAGGATACACAGGCCCGGTCCCGCCTCGAAGCCGCGGCGGAGCGACATGGCGCCCGTGCCGTCACGTTCGGTAAAAAACGCCGGAAGCCCCAGCTGGCGGCCAAGCTCGTAAGCGGGGATGATTCCCCCCATGGCCGGACCCGCGACGGCGTCAACGGCAAGTTTTTTCGCGGCAATATCGGCCCTGATACGCGCGGCAACAGCGGCGAGGGCCACCGCCGCCCGGCCGGGGTGCTGGAAAAGCCGTGCGCATTGAAAATACCGGTCCGAATGACGGCCCGAAGAAAGGAGGAAATGACCCTCCAGCATGGCTCCCGATTCACGGAGCAGGGCGATAACGTCTTCCATGTTTCAAGCATACCACGCCGTTTTCCTTATTGAAAGCTCTTCCGGATTTGAAAGGCCGCGTTTTGCCATGTGCTCTTCAATTCCGTCAATTATTTCGATCATGGTTTGGGGATGGGAGAAGGTGGCCGATCCTGTTTGTACCGCCGAAGCGCCGGCCATAAGAAATTCCAGGGCGTCTTCGGCGCCCGCTATGCCTCCGGCGCCCACAATGGGAACGGGCCGCGCCGGCGCTTTTCCCGGCGGCGTCCGCAGCGCCTCCCATAATTCCCAGACCATGCGGAGGGCGATGGGCCTTATGGCCGGGCCGGAAAGGCCGGCGGTGATATTGTCGAATACCGGTTTTCCCGCATGAATATCTATGGCCATGGCCTTGAATGTGTTCACCAGCGAAAGCGCGTCGGCCCCGGCGGAAACGCAGGCGCGGGCTACGGCGGCAATATCCGGGGCATTCGGAGAAAGTTTTACCATGAGCGGCTTATGACGGAGCGCGTCCCGGACGGCCCCGGTTACAAGGGCGGCAGTGCCGGGATCAAGGCCGAACATCATTCCCCCGGCTTTTACGTTTGGACAGGAGATATTAAGTTCGATCATGTCGACGGATGTTCCGTCAAGAAGCCGGGCGCCGTCCGAGTATTCATCCGCCGAGGAGCCGGAAAGATTCGCGATGACCACAGGGCCAAGGCCCCGGAGCCTGGGCAGTTCCCTTTCGATAAAGGCGGCTATGCCGGGATTTTCAAGCCCTATGGAATTCATGAGGCCCGAAGGGGTTTCATGAATACGCCTGCCGCTGTTGCCCGCGCGCGGATTCAGCGTAAGGCCCTTGGTACAGATTCCGCCGAGGCGGGATACGTCAAGAAGATCCGCGTATTCGCTCCCGTAGCCGAAGGTTCCCGACGCGGCGATAACGGGATTCCTGAAACGGACGCCGGCTATGGTGACCGCGGAAACGGTGTTCACAGGCTCCGCCGCGCCGTCCGGCCTGTTCTTTTTATTCGTCAAAGATGATCCTTTCCGCCTCAAAGACAGGGCCGTCCGCGCAGCAGCGGCGGTTGCCGTCCGTGGTTTTGATCGTACAGCCCAGGCACGCGCCGGTGCCGCAGGCCATGCGCTGTTCCATGCTGATATAACAGGGGACCTTAAGGGCGGCGCATTTTGCCGCGGCCGTTTTAAGCATGGCCTGTGGCCCGCAGGCATAGACCGCGCCGTACTTTGCCGGATCAAGGAAATCGGGAATTCTTCCCTTGAGGCTCCCCTCACCGCCGTCTTCCGCCGCGACAATGAGTTCCCCATTCGGGAAAAGGGCCGGGCCCAGAATGCCGCGCCTTTCCTCATCGCCGGGGCTTGTCTTGAAACCGGCGTAGAAGTCGAAGCTGCGGCCGGCCAGTTCAGCGGCGAACGCCTCAAGCGGGGCGACGCCGATGCCGCCGCCCACAAGGGCAATTTTCCTTCCGTCCGGCGGGGGAAGGAAGTCGGCCCACGCGTTTCCCAAAGGCCCGGTGAGTTCCGCCTTTTCCCCTGGGCGCATGCCGGCAAGTTCCTCCGTTCCCCTGCCCCTGCGGGCGACAAGAAACCCGGCGGCGGATTTTTTGTTTTTCGCCGCAGCCCATGACGCGGCGCTTAGCGGCCGGCCCAGAAAGACCGACGTCCGTTTTGGTTTAATCATGAAAAACTGTCCGGCCCGGGGCGCGTTTCCTTCCCACTCAAAGTCAAGGCGGAAAATTTCACTGTTGACAGGTTTGTTGTTAAGCAGTACGGAGGAAAGGCTCTGTTTTACGGCGGAAGGAGGGATCATTCTTTTTTTTCGGCAAGCGCGGCCCTGATGTCGTCCCGCATCTTTACGGCCGCACGGCGGGCCGCCTCGGCGGCAAAGGCGTTGTCCGCGTCTTTTGCGGACGGCGCGTTCTCCCCGGAAAGCGCTCCGGTCCACGCCTTGAGGATGGAGCGCGAGGCGTTCACCACGCCGCCGTTGCCGTTCCTGAGAAGCGCCGCCGCGTCTCCGGCGCCGCCGCCCTGGGCGCCATAGCCGGGGATAAGGAAAAAGAGGCTCTCGTACTGTTTCCGTATGGCGGCATCTTCTTCTCCTCCGGTACATCCTGCAACCGCCCCAAACGCTCCGTACCCGGATTTTCCCTTTTTCGCGGCGGCCAGGGCCACAAGTTTTTCCCCTACGGCATCGTACACCCGGCGGGCCCGGCCTCCGGCTTCTTCCCCTTTGAGTTCCAGATATTCAAAATCCCTCATTCCCCTGTTACTGGTACGCATCAGCACAAAGGCGCCCTTGCCCTTTGAATCGGCGTAGGAAAGCCAGGGTTCGATGGAATCCATTCCCATATAGGGCGAAAGGGTGACGAAGTCCGCCTCAAAGTCGCCGTCAAAGTGGGCCTTTGCGTAACGGAGGGCCGTATCGGCAATGTCTCCGCGTTTGATGTCGGCTATAACAAGCCTTTTTTTTCCACGTATGTACCGCAGGGTTTCGGCATAGGTTGCAAGGCCCGCAAGACCCATCTCTTCGTAACAGGCGATCTGCACCTTGAAACAGGCTGCCGTGTCCGCCGTCGCGTCAATTATCGCCTTGTTAAAAATCAGCGCCGCTCCGGCGTCCGAAGCCGCCCGCCGCCGCTCCCTTTCGGGGATGTAATCCGCGGCAGTATCAAGCCCTACGCAGACATGGCCGCGTTCGGCAACTTCCCCAAAAAGCCTATCCATGTTGTACATATACGATTCTGCCCCCGTGAATGGTCAAAAGAATGACGCCCCTGAGATTCTTCCCCGCAAAGGGCGTACATTTTCCGCGGGACTTGAAGAACGGGCTTTCTACGGTTCTCGCCGTTTCTGTGTGGACGGCGCAGAAATCGGCCCTCATGCCGGGCGCTATTGTTCCCCGCGCCCCCGCTCCCGGCGCGGCGCGTCCGCCTGTTTTTCCCAGGCCCAGTATGCGCGCGGGGTTCGCGCTCATCAGCGCGGAAAGGTGGCGGAGATCGATACGCCCGCCCGCCACAAGTTCCGTATAACAGGCCGCGAAGGCTGTCTCCAGTCCCGTAAAGCCCGGAGCGCCCGCCGCCTTTTCCGCCGCGGTGTGCGGAGCGTGATCGGTGGCAACGGCGTCTATGGTTCCGTCAATGATCGCGCGTATGATCGCCTCCCGGTCGTCTTCGCCCCGCAGGGGCGGATTCACCCTGCCCAGCGTCTCTTCCCCCATACGGCGGGCGTCTTCTTCGGTACAGGCAATATGGTGGGGAGCGGCCTCGGCGGTAAGGACAAACCCTTCCGTCCCCCCCCCGGCCGCACATTCGGCCTTTGCTTCCCGCACCAGGGCCGCCGCTTCCCTGGTCGATACATGAGCAATGTGTATATGACAGCCCGCCTCTTTTCCCAGCGTTATGGCCCGGCACACAGCGTTGTTTTCCTCGATGCGGCTCCACACGTTCCGGCCTTCGCCGCGCCGTTTTGCCTCCTCTGCCAGAGGTCCGCCTGAGTCGCAGTGACAGGAGACGGGAACGCCAAGCCGCCGCGCCTCCTTCATGGCGGAAAGAAAAAGGACGCCGTTGTCTATGTCCCTGCCGTCTTCGGACAGGAGCAGGGGATAATAAAGGGAAGGATGGCCCTCCCTTTTTCCGGGCCCTGGAAGGCGGGTAATTCCGGAAAGTTCCTTTCCTTCCATATTTTTTGTAAGGGAAACGGCGGGATAAAGATCGATGAGCCCCAGAACGCCTGAACGTTCCCTTGCAAGGCGGGCCTTTTCCGCCGTGTCAACAGGGGGCCTCGTGTTCGCCATACAGACCACGGTCCCGAAACCCCCGGCGGCGGCGGCAAGACAGGCCGACTCCAGCGTCTCGGACGGAACGGGAGAATCCGCCTGAGGTTCCCCGGAAAAAGCGGAATCCCTGAAATGGGCGTGGAGATCGACAAAGGCAGGCATGAGGACAGGCCGCCCGCCGCCTTCCGCCCGCAGTTCCATGCCGTCCACGATCAGGGCCGCCCCTCTTTCCGGCGCGTTTTTTCCGGCGGCAACTTCCCTGATGACGCCGTCTTCAACGATCACCGAACCTGTCATGTCGGTATTTTCATCGACAATGCGGAAATTTTTTAAGACCAGCCGGCCGGTCATGACGGTTCCGTTTTCATCTGTTTTCTTGACAATACCGGAAAACTGCCCGTAGAATCAAGACAGGGGGAATTCTTATGGATACCATGGCTCTGCGGAATTTAAGTTGCGGGCTTTTTATTGCCGGCGCGCGGGACGGCGGCCGTCTTACCGGTTGTACAGTCAATTCTGTCATGCAGGTAACTTCTGACCCCGTCATGATTTCGGTCTGCGTAAATCACAAAAATTTTACCAATCAGTGCATCAGGGATTCGGGCGGATTTTCGGTTTCCATACTGTCCGAAGACGCCGCGGGGGAAGTTATAGGGGTTTTTGGTTTTCATTCCGGCAGGGACACGGACAAATTCGCGTCCATACCCTGCGACAAAACCGCGATGGGTTTTCCTGTGCTGCGGCTTGGCGTCTGCGGCTGGCTTGAATGTTCCTTGGAATCGTTTATGGAACTTCCTACCCACACCCTGTTCATAGGACGCCTTACCGATGCGAAAACCTCCGCGGGCAGTCCCATGACGTACGCGTACTATCACCGCGTCATCAAGGGCAAGACTCCGGTTAACGCGCCCACGTACGAAAAACCCCTGGAAGGGCTGTGGACCTGTCCCCTCTGCGGCTACCAGTACGACGGTTCCGCCGGTCCTTTTGAAGGGCTTCCTGAAGGCTGGACCTGCCCCATCTGCGGACAGCCCAAAAACCTGTTCGGAACATCCTGAAAGGCCGGCAGTCAGGCGGGGTATGAAACCCTCAATATGAATCAGGGTTTTTTTCAGCCTGTTTTTTGAGTATCTTCGCCAGTTCTGTTATTGTCTCGTTGTCTTTGTCGTTCAGTTCCTGCGCTATTTTGACGAGCGAGCGAATAGCATGATTGGAAAAAGAAACGGAATGTATCTTTTCTTCATGTTCTCCGGTTACAAGGTATTCAACCGAAATCCTGAGAGCTTTGGCGATTTTAACGGCAATGTCCGCGGGCGGCATGGACGCGCGCGCGCCCAGATAGCAGTCCAGCGTACCCTTTGCGATGCCGGTTCTTGCGCTTAATTCTTTGACGGTCAAATCGAGATAATCAAGTTCCGCCCTTAGTGTTTTCTTGAAATTTGTCTTCATGTATGCATGAGAATACAGCAATTTACCTATTTGTGGCTTGATAAATACCGCAAAGACATTATAAATTTTTTATCAATACCGAAATTTACGTATTTTTTAGATAGTGATATGGTCATGCCGGTATTAAGCATAGACAGGAGGCATATCCATATGATTTTTCATACATCAAGTCATAACGATTTTCCCGCAGGGAGAAAACAGTTTTTTTATAGAAGCGTTTTAATACTGGCGCTGGTACTGGCCTTGATGATCATTTCCTGTGACTTTTCCCGTACCAAACTGGACGCTTCCGATCCGGTGCCCGTGACGTACTGGTGGGAACGGCATGCCGCGATTGTCAATGAGCTTGCCGGATACGATGAAAGCGTTGACGGCGCTATCGATATATTGTTTATCGGCGACAGCCTGACTCAGATGTGGGAAACGGACGGCATTGATGAATGGAACCTGTTAAAGGCGGATTATAACATATACAACCTTGGCTTTCCGGGCGATACAACCGGCCATGTCATTTACCGCCTGTACAGCGGGGAATTTCCCGATTGTATAAAACCCAGGTTTGTTGTTTTATTAATCGGAACCAATAATATCGGTTTCGGTTATCCGGTGGAATCAAGCGCGAAAGCTATCGGGGATATTATCGGTATCATTCACCGGAAATCAAAAAACACCACAATAATTTTGATGCCGGTACTGCCCAGGGAGGATATTCCGGTAGAGTGCAGAAGGAAAATTCTGGATCTGAACGATGCCATCAAACCGTATGAGAACCTCGCTTATGTCGTCTGGTTTGATTTGGCCAGCCATTTTACAAATGCCGCGGGCGGCATAAAGATGGAACTGTTTGATCATTCAAAGCTGCATTTATCCCCGCTGGGGTATAAGCTGTGGCGGGAAGAGCTGGTAAAATTACTCGTTTGAAGGTCTTCCTGAAAGCCGGACCTGCCCCATCTGCTGGCAGCCCAAAAACGTGTTCAGCTTTTGTGTGCTATACAGAGCAGTCCAGCGTACCCTTTGCGATGCCGGTTTCTGTGCTTAATTCTTTGACGGTCAAATCGGGATAATCAAGTTCCGCCCGTAGTATTTTCTTGAAATTCGTTTTCATAATATATATGAAAATATAGTAATTTACCTATTCACGGCTTGACAAATACCGTAAATGAATTATAAATTTTCCATCCATAGAGTTGTTCAATAACTTCAATTGTTGAACAATTTCCACTTAAAAATGTGATTTTGCAAGGCTAAAGTCATGCTTTAGTCTGAAAAATCGCAAGACATGTTTAGTAACCAACCGGGTGACTAAACATGTCCAATACCGTAATCCACGTATTCATTAGACAACGATATGATCGTGACGGTATTAAACACAACAGGCGGTATATCCATATGATTTTTCGTATATCAAGCCGTGATGGTTTTCCCGCCCGGGGGGGGGGGGGGGGGGGTTTTTAATAACGTTTTAACGATGGCAGTGACTTTGATGATCATTTCCTGTGATCTCCCCCCTCCCGTACTGGACGCTTCCGATCCGGTGCCCGTGACGTACTGGTGGGAACGGCATGCCGCGATTGTCAATGAGCTTGCCGGATACGATGAAAGCGTTGATGGTGTTATCGATATATTGTTTATCGGCGACAGCCTGATTCAGCTATGGGAAACGGACGGCATTGATGAATGGAACCTGTTAAAGGCGGATTATAACATATACAACCTTGGTATGGGGGGTGATTCAACCGGCCATGTCATTTACCGCCTGTACAGCGGGGAATTTCCCGATTGTATAAAACCCAGGTTTGTTGTTTTATTAATCGGAAGCAATAATGGTATGTATTCGGTGGGGTCAAGCGCGAAAGCCGTCGGGGATATTATCGGTATCATTCACCGGAAATCAAAAAACGCCACAATAATTTTGACGTCGGTACTGCCCAGGGGGGATATTTCGATAGAATTCGGAAGGAAAATTCTGGATCTGAACGATGCCATCAAACCGTATGGAAACCTCGACTATGCCATCTGGTTTGATTTGGCCAAACATTTCACAAATTCCGCAGGCGGCATGAAAATGGAACTGTTTGATTATTCAAAGGTACATTTGTCCCCGCTGGGGTATAAGCTGTGGCGGGAAGAGCTGGTAAAATTATTGCGGAATTTTACCTGAAGTCCCCCGCAGATTTGATCTCGTCGCAGTATTCGCAGCGGTAGGTCCGCTGTTTGGCGTTTTCCAGATGGAAGATGTGCGGAATGTACTTTTCAGTTGAGGTGATGCACCGGGGATTTTTGCAGACAAGCACGTCTTCCACCCGCTCGGGCATCTTGAGTTTGATCTTCCCCGTGATCTTCTCGTTTTCTATGATGTTTACCGTGATGTTGGGATCGATAAGCCCCAGAAGATCGAAGTTGATGGCGATGGTGTTGTCGATCTTGATGATGTCCTTGCGGCCCATGCGATCCGATGCGGCGTTTACTACAAAGGCAACGGTGTAGGGAGCCCTGTCAAGGCCGAGCCAGTTGAAGATCCGTATGCCCAGTCCGGCCTTGATATGATCAATGACGACGCCGTTTTTTATTTTGTCAATGTTCAGCATGGAACTTCTCCTTTGTGTTTATCTGCCGTTCCGAGTATTGACGACAGCAGGGCCATACGTATATACATGCCGTATTTGGCCTGCCTGAAATACGCCGCCCTTGGATCGGCGTCCACTTCCGGGGCTATTTCGTTTACCCTTGGCAGAGGATGCAGGATGACAAGATCCTTTTTTGCGTTTTTCATTTTTTCACTGTTAAGCACGTAGGTATCCTTGAGGCGTATGTAGTCCTCCTCGTTGAAGAAGCGTTCCCGCTGGACGCGGGTCATGTAAAGGACATCGAGATCCCCCATGAGTTTTTCAAGGTTTTCCGTTTCCGTATAAGGCACGCGCCTGTCTTCCAGGTGGCCTGTGATGTAACCGGGGGCTTTGAGTTCCGCCGGTGAGATAAAAACCATGGAGATCCCTTCGTATCTTGCCAGCGCCTTTGCCAGTGAATGAACGGTTCTGCCGAATTTCAGATCGCCGCAGAAGCCGACGGTCAGCCCTCCTATGCCGCCTGACGTTCCGCCTTTTCCCCGCAGCCTGCGTATGGTAAGAAGATCCGTTAATGTCTGGGTCGGGTGGTGATGTCCCCCGTCGCCCGCGTTGATGACCGGCACGGGCGAAACGCGCGATGCCAGAAGCGCCGCCCCTTCCTTGGGGTTGCGCATGACTATGGCGTCGGCATAACAGGAAACGGTTTTGATGGTATCGGCGAGGCTTTCCCCTTTTACGGCGGAACTGGAGCCGGGTTCCGCAAAGCCCAGGCAGCTTCCCCCCAGACGGAGCATGGCCGCCTCGAAGGAAAGGCGCGTCCTTGTGCTGGGCTCAAAAAAAAGGGTCGCAAGGAGCTTTCCCCGGCAGCTTTCCCTGAGGTATGTCCCGTCCTCCTCTATTTTTTCAGCCAGGCCGAAAAGCAGATCCGTCTCTTCCACGGTAAAATTAAGCGGCTCTATAAGGGAGCGTCCCTCAAGCATATTCCCTCCTCATATTCTTGGCCCATAGGCCCGCGCAAAAAAAAACCGCCCTAAGGCGGTTTCTGAAGTTACGAGCATGTTAAAGAAGCCGGTACATTGCATGTCCTTAGTCTGCCATACCGGAACGGGAAAGGGCAAGGGGGTTTCAGGCCGGATTTTTGCGTGAGGCTTCACGGAGGCGTATTCCCCAGGCGTCCCGGAATATGATACGCTGTTTTGTCCTGCGGTTACGGGAAAAGCACCGGGAAATATGATTTTAATGGATCAGCGTTATCTTGAAAGAAAGAAACTTGAGCCCACATTTCCCTTTCTTTGCTGGGAAAGCGCCAGTGCGTCGTTTCCGCTGCACTGGCATGATTGCTTCGAGATTGTTCTTGTCTCCGGGGACGGCAGCGTGCATGTTTCCGTAAATGACGCGATATTTGAGGCGTCCGCCGGGGATGTGATCATGATCAATTCCGGCGCCGTACACGGTTATCTGGATTCGCCTTTGCAGACGGCCATAAAGGGGTTTCAGTTTGACATCACGTTTTTTGACGAAAGTTTTATAACTATACGTGACGCGGTATTTCAAAATCCGGTGCTGGGAAAAAAGATGGAGGAGTCCGCCTGTGTTCACCTGCGGCAGTTGCTGTACAGGATATTCCGTGAGTATACGGAAAAAACGGTAGGGTATCAGCTCGCGGTAAAGTCGGGGCTTTACGAGGCCATGCTCATGATACTGCGGGAAATGCCCGGCCGCTACGCCAATGTATCGTCATCCAAATCAAAACAGATACTTGCCCTTATTCTCAGAAACATAGGAGATCCCGAATTTACGCTTAAGGAAGCCGCCGATGCGCTGCGTTTGAATAAATTTTATTTTTCCCATTTTTTCAAGAGTATTACAGGACAGTCTTTTCATTCGTACCTCATCAAGACCAGGGTTTCCTTTGCGGAACGTTATCTGAGGGAATCAAAAATGTCCGTTACCGATGTAGCGTTTCATTCCGGATTCAATTCGCTTCAAACATTCAACAGGACTTTTAAGCTGCTGACCGGTTTTACGCCACGGGATTACCGCCGCGAAAACGGCGTTTCCGGCATCGATTTCATAAGCGGCTTTCCAATGGCGAGAGGCCGGGAAGAAGGGTTTACAGTTCCCTGATGTACATGTTCTTCCAGCGGCAGACCGCGCCCGGAGCCCAGCGGCCGTCTCCCATGCCGGGATCGTTGTCATGAACCTCCAGCGCGATATGGCCAGCCCTGCCCAGGAGCGCGGCTACCGAAGCTTTATCGTAGTCGGGCCAGTCAATTTTCCCGCTGTCCATCTCGTAAGCCTTGACCCCGTTTATCCAGGTTGTTAATACCGGATATTCCCCCGCACAGCGGACCAGAAAGGTATTCCAGTCGTCCCAGCGCCATATTCTGAGGAATTCTTCCGGCTCAATGGCATAACCGAGAAGCGCCCTCTTTGCGTCCGAGACAGGCTCCAGGGTTGTTTCCGGTTTTTCCAGGATGAGTTTTTGCGGTTTGCCGCCGCCGTCCCGCAGGACATCGACATTAAAGGAAACGGCGTGAAAACCGGAGATGCCGTTGCCGTAAAAACCGCCGATGGCCCCTGACTTGCGGTGATCAAGGAGAATCTGGAAACCCTGGGTTGCCCGGGCCGTCGTTCGTACCAGAACTCCGGTATCCACCGGCCAGTCGGGCCTTGCGTCGTAGGAAAGTTCAAAATCGGCGAATTTTTCATCGGTCAAAAGGTAGCCGCCGTAACCCCTGATTCCCTGGGCTCCGGTAATGACGCCGTCAATAACCGACCACGCGCCGCCTGTGGATTGGGCGGTTCTGTACTGTCCGGTTGTGGCGTCAGGTTCCGGCCCTCCGGGATAGCGGGATGTGGGAAGCCTCGGCGCCGTGTGCCAGCCCTTCAATGTACTTCCGTCAAAAAGGGCCCTGCCCCTGTCTGCCATATCAGTCTCCTATAAAAAAATTTGTAACACTGAATATTGAACAACGAGGTTTTTTCAAAACTTCCCGAGATTCCATACTAGACAGCCGTTCCAAAAATTGCTAGTGTCTAAAACAATCCTCTGGGCCCGGCCCGGTGTGGGCCTCGTCCGTATGTAAGGATAAAAGGATTATCATGAACAACCCGAAAACAGTCGCTATTACCGGCGCTTCCCGGGGCCTTGGCCTTGTGATGACCAGGGACTTCCTTGCCGCGGGAAATGTAGTCTATGCCCTTGTCCGGAACGACGGAAAGGAGCTTCCTTCCCTTTTGTCACAGTTTCCCAATACTCTGGTCCTGGTGCCCTGCGATGTGGGCTCCACCGAAAGCGTGAACAGGGCGGCGGAGGCGGTAAAAGCCCGCACGGATCATCTTGATATGCTCATCAATAACGCGGGCGTTAATTTTGATTTGGAGAATCTTGTCAATTATACCCAAACCAATTTTGACGAAATGGACAAGACCTTCAATATAAACGTTGCGGGAGTTATGCGGGTGGTAAAGGCCTTTGATTCTCTTTTGCGCGAGGGAAGCTGGTCTTTTGCCATATCTTCCGGCGCGGGAAGCATAGGCCGGAACCCCGCCACCGAGGTTGAAATTGCCTACCGGGTATCCAAGGCGGCCCTGAATATGGCTTTTCGCCTTTACAGCAACACAATACACAAGCGTAAGGTGCGGACGCTGCTTATCGATCCCGGCTGGATGCGGACCGATATGGGCGGGCCGCGCGCTACCTGCGATCCGGAAGAAAACGGCCGCCTCATCGTCGATCTGCTTACATCCGCATCTGCCCTGAGTGAAGACGTTCTTTTTGTCGATTTTCACGGGAAGGAAGTCCCTTGGTAAACGGCCCGCGCGGCCGTTGTCATAAGCAGTTCCAAAATGCCGGATTTTGGAACCGGTTCAGACATAAAAAATATAAAAAAGCAAGAATTGAGAAGTTTTGGCAATTATTGATGAGCACAGTTGTGCTCCGGGGTGTATAATAATGTGTTTTCCGCAGGGAAAACTTGATATTTTTAGGAGGCATGATGATGAAGAAAACGGCTATATGCCTGTTGGCGGTTCTGCTTGTCTGTATGGCGTTGCTGTCCGGATGTCAGAAGAACGAAAACGTGGCTGCCGGGGGAGGCTCCAAAGAGCTCTTGAAGTTCTGGTATCCCTTTGGCGGTGATTCCGAAAAATGGGAACTGTGGGTTATCGATGAATTTATGAAGGATAATCCCGGATACACGGTGGAATCTACCTATGTGCCGGAGGCGGCCGGAATTCGCAACGGGAAACTCATGGCGGCTATCAATTCGGGGGATGTGCCCGACCTTATTGAAAGCGACGCCCTGGCCGAAACCTATGGCTTGGCGGCGCAGGGAGGGTTTGAGCCCCTTGACGATGTCTTTAAGGAAGTAGGGATCAATATGGACAATATTAACCCCGCCGTTATCCCCCTTATGAAGTACAACGGGGTCACGTATATTTTCCCCCACAATACGGATACCATCCTCCTTTTCTACCGTACCGATCTTTTTGAGGAAGCGGGACTGGATCCGGCAAATCCGCCCAAGACCATCGCCGAACTGGATGAATATGCCCGGAGGCTGACCGTTTCCAGCGGCCAGGATGTGACCCGCTATGGTTTTATCCCCTGGCTTGACGCCGGCGCGGACGCTCCTACCTGGTACCGCCAGTTTGGCGCCAGTGTGTACAATGATTCGACCGATACGCTGACCTTGGCGAACCCCGCGGTTGCGCGGGTGTTTGAATGGCAGCGTTCCTATGCCCAGCAGCACGATCCCGAGCGGATGCGGGCTTTTACTTCCAGCCTTGGCGCGGCCTTTTCCCCGGACCATGCCTTTATGCAGGGCAAGGTGGCCATGACGGTTATAGGGAACTGGTTCTGTAACGCCCTGCGGATCTACGCCCCGGATACCAAATTCAACGTGGCTCCCATTCCGGCCATTGACGCCGCGCATTACGGCGGTTGCAGCCTGACCGGCAATAACTACGCTTCTCCCAAAGGCGCGAAGAACGTAAAGGCTGCCGTGGTTTTTGCCGATTACACCGAGCAGAGCAAGATTCTGGAAGACAATAACGCCCAATGGCGTTCTCTGGGTGTCTACAAGGGGGCGTTTGAAGGATTGTCCCTTTACGAGAACAAAGATCCTTATCTGATGGTGTGTATTGACGTAACCTTTAACCAGAATTCCGGACAGTGGGTATTGTCTCCCATAACCAACATGCTGAACGACCGTTTGACGGCTTTCCGGGATGAGGCAATCTACACCAATAACGACATCATGGGCGGCCTGCGCAGCGTTGAAACCGCCCTGCAGACTGAGCTTAACCGGACCCTGCAGAGGCAGTAGACGGCAGGTTCCCCGCGGCGGCGGGCAGATGTATCGCGTTTGCGCGTAAATCCCGAAAATCGCCTTTCAGGTGGTTTTTTGCCCCATAGGCCGCGGCGGGGGACTGTTTTGTAGCGGAAATTGTTCAATAACAGAGGGTAATAATGGTAAAAGTTGATTCCCTGCCGAGATTGCTAAGGAAAGAAGTGAGCCGCCATGCTGAACTCCTGATGCTGTATGCCATGTTGATAGTGCTGGCGCTGGTGTATGGAGTTCCTTTTTATTGGCTTATAATCAGCTCCCTCAAGACAAGTACGGAACTTTTTACAACACCGGTCGTGTGGTTTCCCAAGCAGCTTCAGTGGGGCAATTACCTGCGGGCCATTTTTGCCTTTCCCTTTTTTTTGTATCTGCGGAATACCCTTTTTATCGTCGGCTGTAACATTGTCGGCTCCGTCTTTTCCGCCACTCTTGCCGGGTACGGTTTCAGCCGGATTAAATGGAAGGGCCGGAATTGGGTATTCATCATTGTCCTTATGACCATGATGCTGCCCTTTCAGGTAATCATGATTCCCCTTTTCATGGTATTCCAAAAGCTCCGCTGGATAGGGACCTTTGCGCCCCTTACGGTAACCCCTTTTCTGGGGAACGCGTTTTTTATCTTCCTCATGAGGCAGTTTTTCCTTACCATTCCGGAGGCCCTGTCGGAGGCGGCGTTTATCGACGGCGCGGGGGAGGCGCGTATTTTTTCCCAGATATGCCTGCCGCTGGTCAGGCCGGCGGTTACCACCGTAGCTATCTTCGCGTTCCTCAATTCATGGAACGATTTCCTGGGCCCTCTGCTCTTTATGACCAGGGACAGGCTGTATACCCTTTCCATTGGCGTTCAGCAGATTATGCACGCAAACGATCCCCGCTGGAATTTGCTGATGGCTATTGGCGTTTTAATGACGCTTCCGGTGCTGATTATTTTCTTCCTTTTGCAGAAGTACTTTATTCAGGGTATTTCCTTTGAAGGCATTAAGGGCTAGGGGGTACAGGATGACGGGCGCAAAATTGCGGGAAATTCGCAAATTACGGAATGGCCTTATATTTATTTCCCCCTGGCTGGCGGGTTTTTTGGGTTTTACCCTTTACCCTATGTTACGGGCGTTTTATTTTTCCTTTACCGATTATTCGGGATTACTGCGGCCTCCTGTGTTTATTGGGTTTGAGAATTACAGGAATATGTTCCTTAGCGATACAATTTTTGTTACGGTTGTAAAGAACACCCTGTTTATGGTATTCGTGGGGGGGTCCCTTATTATTTTGACTACCCTCATCATAGCTATCCTCCTTGACAACAAGAACCTCAAGGGTTTTGCGGGATTCCGGGTTCTTTTCTTTCTGCCTACGCTGGTGCCCGCCATCATATTGTGCATCCTGTGGATATGGCTCTTCAATGTGGATTCCGGGCTCATCAACAGCGTCCTGGCAGTTTTCGGCATCCGGGGGCCCGGCTGGCTTGCAAGCCTGACATGGTCCAAACCCGCCCTTATTATCATGCGGACATGGATTTCCGGCAATCTTATCATTATTTTTCTGGGCGGGCTTCAGGACATTCCCCGTGATCTGTACGAGGCGGCGGATATTGACGGCGGCAATCTTTGGCACAAGATCA
Source organism: Treponema sp. (assembly GCA_031266775.1). Classification (GTDB taxonomy): domain Bacteria; phylum Spirochaetota; class Spirochaetia; order Treponematales; family Breznakiellaceae; genus JAIROE01. The sequence goes on along the minus strand of JAISAQ010000038.1, from coordinate 5,718 downwards.
TCCACATTACCGTGCCCATGCTCAAGCCCATTATTCTTTTTAATGTGGTCAATACCATCAATGGCCTTATGCAGATGTTTGTGGAGCCTCTTACCATGACCAGCCGGGGAGGGCCGATGGACAGGACATATACCTACGCCCTTTATGTTTATCAGAATGCTTTTACCTACGGAAACATGGGATACGCCTGCGCCCTTTCCTGGATAATGCTGATTATTACCATGCTGTTTACGGTAATATCCCTTAAGTCGGGCGGGTATTTTGAAGAGAGGGAAAATTACTGACGGACAAGGCGGCTATGGAAACTATTCAATAACTCTGGTTGTTGAATAACTTTATTATATTGAGGAGGACGAAGAAAGATGGGGAAAATTACAGGTATCGCGCATATCGCGATAACGGCAAAAGACATGGACAAGTCTCTTGATTTTTATACGAGAGTGCTTGGTTTCAAAAAATCCTTTGAAATCAAAAACCCGGAAACAGGAGCGCCGTGGATAAACTACCTGTACATAGGCAACGGCCAGTTTGCGGAACTTTTCTATAACGGCGCCACGGATAATCCCTGGAAGGAAGATCTGCGCGGCTTTAGTCATGTCAGCCTCCTGGTCGATGATATTCATTCGGTTGCCGAAAGAATAAAAAAAGAAGGAGGAGTGTTTACCAGCGGTCCCGTGCAGGGCTGCGACAATAACTGGCAGGCCTGGATAACGGATCCGGACGGCATTCGGATTGAGCTTATGCAGATTGTCGAAGATTCGCCGCAGCACAGGGCGGTTCAGGAGAACGAACGTTAGCAGCCTGTTGTAAAGGAGGAATCATGTCTATAGGTACAACAAAGCTATGTCATATTGCGATTCTCGTAAGGGATCTTGACAAGGCGCTCAGGAACTGGGAACAGGTGCTGGGCATCAAGGCCAACAAACCTTTTAATTTGCCGCCGGTTTCACAGATGCCTTCGTTTACCAACGGAGAGTTGGGAGATTATTCCGATTGCAGGCTTGCGACATTTCAGCTTGAAAACTGCATACTTGAATTTGTACAGCCGGGGGAAAAGCCAAGCCCGTGGAAAGAAAAGCTTGATCGTGACGGCGAAGGGCTTCAGCATATCAGTTTCATTGTGCCGGACAGAAAAAAAGCACAGGGGGCGCTTCAGGCGCTTGGAGCTCCGAAGCCCTACCACATTGGCTATTGGCCGGACGGAACATATTCCTTTACGGACAGCGTTCCGCAGCTCGGTATTGAGGTTAACATCAAAACCAATGATGACAATACCCCGAAGAAAGCCAAACTGTTAAGCGATCCCGGTTTTCATAAGCAGGATCTGTAGGCGGGGTAGAACCTTCTGCGGCAGGTCTTTACTGTAAACCCCAGGGGTTTTGTCCCGGAAGCCCTTGGGGATTTTTTTGCCCTGCATACCGGGGCTTTCCCAAAATTTCAGTTTTTGGGAAATACTCCATTGCCTCATTTTGAAATGTTCCGAAAGGTATGCGTGACAATGCCGCGGTTCAGGCGCACAATAACGATCATTCCAGATACATAAAAGAGCTGTCTTTTGCTTTTGAAGACATGATCGTAGATGCCGCGTATGAACTTTCACAAAAACAGAAACAGGCCGAAAGGCCGCGGGTCTTTCGGAACCGTGTACAGGAAGCTTTTGCTGCGTTAAGATAGGCGTGTGATACTTGCCATTGATATTGGAACTTCAAATTTCAAGGCGGCTCTCTTTGATTTTAGCGGCGGATGCCTCGCCTTTGCTTCCGAACCGCTTGAGGTAAGGATGACAGACGGAAGGCATGAGACCGATCCGCGCCGGTGGCTTGCCGCCTTTGAAACGTGCTGCGTAAGGCTTGATTCCCTGGCCGGCCCCCTTGCCGACGTTGAAGCTCTGTCCCTCTCCGGTAACGGTCCGACACTGGTACCGGCCGGGAAAAACGCAGAGGGGGCTTTTGACCGCGCGGACGCCGCCGCCTTGGGGCCTGCGCGGCTCTGGCTTGACCGCCGCGCCGGCAAGGAGGCCGGTGCGGTATCGGCGGCGGCGGGCGCCTTTGTAGACAGTGGTTTTTTCCTTCCCAAGGCGCTGTACATAAAGAACCGCGAACCTGAACTCTATGAAAAAACGGGTTTCTTTTTTTACTGTCCCGAATTCCTTGCGTGGGTTCTTACCGGAGAAGCCCGCACGGTTTTTCCTTCTGAAGGTTTTGAAAGATGGTACTGGACGGCGGAGACACTGGACAGGCTCGGTCTTGATCCCCTCCTGTTTCCCCCATTTATTTCTCCCGGCGAAACCATAGGCACGCTGCTGCCTTCGGTAGCCGGCCGTTTCGGTTTCCGTAAAGCGGTCCCGGTGATTGCCGGAGGCCCCGATTTTTTTACCGCCATTCTGGGTTCCGGCGCCGTAAGGCCCGGTATGGTATGCGACAGATCGGGGACATCCGAAGGGATCAACCTCTGCACGGAAAAGCGGATCGCAGACGGGCGGCTTATGTCCTACGGGCATCCGGTAAAGCCGTACTGGAATCTTTCGGGAATTATTTCCACAACAGGAAAGGCGATTGACTGGGCCCGGATGCTTTTGGGTTTTGATGATTATGACGATTTTTACGCGGCCGCATCGGGCGCGGAGGCGGGGGCGGATGGAGTGATCTTTCTTCCCTATCTTGAGGGGGAGCGGGCGCCGCTCTGGGACCCGGAGGCCCGCGGTGTGTTTTTCGGCATGAACAGTTCCACAACAAGATCCGATCTTGCCCGCGCCGTAGCGGAAGGGATCTGTTTCGCCGTCCGCGATGTGATCTCCGTTATGGAAGGAGCGGGGGTTGCCGCGCCGTCCCTCCGCGTTACAGGCGGAACTTCCCGGAGTCCGGTTCTTAACCATATCAAAGCCGATGTCACGGAAAAGGACGTGATCTCTATTGAAGGAAACGCGGAGCTTACCGGGCTTGCCGCCCTGGCTTTGGCGGCACTGGGAAAATATGGCGGTCCTGGCGAAGCGGCATCCGCCCTTGCAAAGTCCGGGACGGTTTTTCATCCCAATGAAAAAAAAGCGCGCCTTTATGAAAAAACATTTGACCGTTACCGTTCCCTTTACCGTTCTCTCAGGGAAGAGTTCAGGGCGTGATTGATACGCGGGGAGAACCGGCTCCCGATTCCCTTTTCCCAGGCGGCTTTTCTCCCTCCCCGTGACGCCTCAAAATAAAATCTTGCCGAAAGGCCGGATACCTCAAAATGAAGAACCCCGTCCACCTGTGATAAACTATGCCCCATAGAGTCTTATCGTTGCTATAGCCTATCCCCCCGGTTTTAACATGGGCGTTGTAGTTACCCGGTGGTGTTCTGAACCGCCAGAATGGGACCGCCATATTAAAACTTTCCCCTGTGCCATATCCCTTCCCAGAGCTTGCGACTTGTACGAGGGAGTATTATAGCACAGGCTGTAAAAAATGCGGGTCAAGTTTAGCCCTTGGGGCGGGTTCTTTATTTATGAGGCATCACAGAGATGAGAGAAACAGAATTTTACAATATCGTCTAATCGGGAAATTTCGGGGACAGAGCTTTAAAATAAAAAAAATAGCCTCCTGATTAAAGCAAATCCGTACTTTTACCCCTTATATGTATATGAGAAAGAATCGATTGCTTCAAAATGGAGCGGAATATCATGTAACCGCGAAGATCAACCGGAATGAGATGCTCTTTGCTCCCGAAAAAGATAAGGAATTGTTTCTGATCATCTTGAAGCGGGCCAAAAAGCGGTATCAATTTCAGATACGGAATTTTTGTCTTATGAACAACCATATTCACCTTCTTATCAAGCCGGGTGAAGGAGAATCTCTCTCCGCAATCATGCAGTGGATTCTAAGTGTTTTTGCCATGCGCTGGAACAAAATGCACACAATGAGCGGTCATGTGTGGGGTGAACGTTTCTTTTCCCGGATTATTAACGGCGTGGTTGATAGTCTACGGGTGTTTATGTATATCGACGACAATCCGGTAAATGCCCGGCTAATAGAGCATTCATGGGAATGGAAGCATGGAGGACTTTGGCATCATCAGAAAGGCTGGACCGATATTGTTGAAAAACCCGGCCCGTTCATTTTGTATTTTCTCCCTGAACATAGCATAACGGCGGATATTATTCAAAAGAAGTATTGATGGAAAATCTGCCGGAAAAGTGGATCGAAGGTCCAGGTTCGTTAAATTTTGATCTCATCGAAACTGTTGCAGACTGTCAAGGATGATTAGGAAGATAATGGCCCATATCCCGGAGTTTGTTTCTGAGTGCTTCGTTAAAACCGTTTTACCTGGAATTGGATTAATGAACAACTTCTGCCATAAAACGCCTCCGTGAAACAGAACTCCGCAACATCTTTGACTTCATTTGAAATGGAGGCTCGTTCAACAGGAAATTTATTCGTGCCGGAGGATTTTACCTTCTGCACACTTTCGCATGCGAGTTTCAGGACAGTTAAAAGGCAGTAAATCCCGAATACAACCGCCATGATTTTTGTAAATATTACGTTATTTGAACCGGAGAAAGCGCGAGCCGGCGGTTCGGCGGGGTATTAAACCCTTCGCCATGAATAAAAAAGACCGCCCTCCGGCTGTTCTCAGCTTTCAGGCGGCCCATTCTCAATGGCTGCGAATTTATTAGTAGTCCATTCCTCCCATACCGCCCATTCCGCCGCCGCCGGGCATGGGGGGCGGGTCCTTCTTCTCGGGAAGATCCGTAATGGCGCATTCGGTGGTGAGGAGGAGACTCGCGATGGACGCGGCGTTCTGCAGGGCGGAACGGGTTACCTTGGCAGGATCGATAATCCCCGCCTTCACCATATCTACCCATTCCATCTTTGCCGCATCAAAGCCGACTCCCTTCTTTTCAACTTTTGCCTTATCGGCGATTACCGCGCCGTCAAGACCGGCGTTTTCGGCGATCTGGCGGATTGGTTCCTCCAGAGCCCGCTTGACGATCTTGTAGCCCACTTTTTCATCGTCCGTAAGGCCCGCCAGATCCGCCTTGTCCAAGGCGATGGCCGCCTGAATCAGGGCCAGCTCGCCGCCGGGGACAATGCCTTCCTCAATGGCAGCCCGGGTGGCCGAAAGGGCGTCCTCAACCCGGTGCTTCTTCTCTTTCAGCTCCACCTCAGTGGCGGCGCCTACATTGATGACCGCCACGCCGCCGGCCAGCTTCGCCAGCCGTTCCTGGAGTTTTTCCCGGTCATAATCGGAGGTGGTATCTTCAATCTGGGCTTTGATCTGGGCGATCCGGTCCTGAATTTCCTTCGTTTTACCGGCGCCGTTGATGATTGTGGTGTTATCTTTGTCAATCTTGACGGTTTTCGCCTTGCCGAGCTGGGAAATTTCGGTATTTTCCAGTTTGATCCCCAATTCTTCGGTGACAACTTCGCCGCCGGTGAGAATAGCGATGTCTTCCAGCATGGCCTTCCGGCGATCTCCAAAGCCGGGGGCTTTGACGGCCACGGTTTTCAGAGTGCCCCGAAGGCTGTTCAGCACCAAGGTGGAAAGGGCTTCCCCGTCCACATCTTCGGCGATGATGAGCAGGGGCTTGCCGCTCTGGGCGACTTTTTCCAGCAGGGGCAGCATATCCTTCATGGAAGAAATTTTCTTGTCGTGGATAAGGATATACACGTCTTCATATACGGTGGACATGGTATCCCGGTCGGTTACGAAGTAGGCGGAGATATAACCCCGGTCAAACTGCAT
>JAISAQ010000072.1 GCA_031266775.1 Treponema sp. | reverse complement strand
AGTGTCGAAAAAGATAAATCATTTTGCAATAAAAACAATGATTTACATGGCATCCTTGAAGACTGCCTTGTCGGCCTATGATTCATTTGTAAATGCACCTCCTGCGTAACATGAGTTATATCTTAAAATCTAATAACCGCAATCGCAAAGCGTTTATTTTTTTTATATTCCGTTCGGCAAATTTTTTTGCTTACTCCCTGATTATACCCAGATTTTTTTCTTTGTCAAGAGGTTGGAAGCGGGGGGGGATTTTTGGAGTCCCTATATGGCAAAAACGCCTATATGGCGAAACGCTCTTATATTATAGCAAAAATCACATATGCCAAAACGCCTTATAGCGAAATGCTCTTATACGCTTTCAAAATAATCATCTTCATTTTTATCATCTGTTGTTTTTTCAGGTCGTAAAGTATCTATCATTTCTTCAATCGCTTTTATTGCTATTTCGTAATCTATTTTTCCATCTTTATTTAATAATTTTTCTTTTTTCTCTTCAAAAAATTTATCTACATAATTACCCAGCACTTTATCTTTTTTTTCTTCTTCACTCCTGTTTGTAAATATAAATTTATCCAGCATATCTATAATAAAATTTCCGTAGTTATCGTAAAAGGTTTTGTCATCTACACTATTTATATGCGTGTAATTTTCCATCATTTTACTTGCCATTTTATGTCCTGTAAAATAATCTATAACCGCATCGCTTCTATTTACATTTTTATCATTAAAGCGATATAACACACACAAGGTATTAAAGGTATGCCGCAAGGAATAAAACACAATTCTTTTTTCGCTCATTTCATTTTCCAATTCTTCAATAGGCGGGATTTCAACTTCTCCTTTATCGTTCAATTTTTCTCTAAATTTTATATTTCTATACAGGTCAAGTATCGCCCTATGGTATTTACGCGGGTGTAAAAATGTTTCTTTCTTTTTTATGTCTTCGCCCGTTTTTTCAACTCCAAACAAGTAATCATCTTTGCCTATATTTTTTTCTTTAATATAATGTTTTAACATTCCCACTACAAAGGGATGTAAAGGTATTTTCCTGTATTCTTCCCCTTTTTTATTGTAGTATTCTGTTTTATGATTATACGCTTTTAAAAAATGGTAATTGCCTTTTATGGCGTGTTTTATATCGCTTCGTTTTATTCTTCCTATTTCGCTGTCCCTCATTCCAGTTGTAAGGCCTATTAAAGAAAGCATATAATACAATCTATTATTTTTTTTCCCTTTATATGTTGTAATATAATTTTCAAAAATTCCTTTCAAATTATCAGTCGGCAATGGATTAGGTTTTCTACTATTAGTTTCTTCTTCCCCTTCTCCTTCTCCTTCTCCTCCTTTTATTCTTCCAGTGCCTTTTGAATAAGGCAATTTATCTATGAACCCGTTCCTTTCGTGGTATTGTAAAATCCTGTTAAGCGGAATTAGATAATTATTTATACTATTTTGAGTTAGTTTTTTGCCTTTTTTATTTTTTATTTCTTTTAAATAAATTTTTAAATTGCTATACACGCTTCTTGTAATTTCTTGTATTGTATTTATATTATTTTCTTTAAAAAAAGGTATTAAATAATTTTTAATAAAACCGATATGACTAATGCGATTGCTTTTTATTATATTTCTTTTGTTATTTACGGAATCATCTTTTAAGTATTCGCTATTATCCGTATAGTATTCTTTTAACATTTTATAAAATTCTTTTCCATCGCTTTTCTGGTGTAATACTTCTTTATGTTCTTTAATTTTTTTAATTATCTCTTCTTTGTTTGTTATGGCGAACGCTTCCGCCTTTACCCTGTCATCGGTATAAGTGCTGGTTTTAGTGCCTAACCATTTTTTACTTTCAGGGTCTTTGTATTTTACCGCATAATAAAAACCGCTTTTGTAGTTCTTGCTGGGTATTTCAAGTAAATAAAACCCATAAATCTTCCCCGCGTTCTCCATAACGCCATTATTACACATAAGCGTATTACATTCAAGCAACAACTTATTTAATTGAGTTATGACAGATGAATACATTTTTTCGTTCATTTTATGCTTTTTTTAACAGCTTGTTTTGTATTAAATCATCAAAAAGCGCTTTTTCCTCTTTTGTTAATTCCACCAAAACTACATTCTGGTAGTATTCATAACTCAAGGTTCCGTCATTATTGAAACAATTCCGTAATGAAAATAAAAGGTTCCAAACTAATTTTTTTTCAGAGGTTGTTATTGTCATACGAACACTCCTTGAACCGGGGCGGTTTTGGATGAAAATAGAGCCCAACAAATGCCGTTGGGCTCTATCCCCTTATTGCCTTATTTGATTCTTCCGCTATACTTTTTCCGTATTGGGTCCCGTTTTTTACTCTGTTTTGAGCGGCAATAACTTGACTTTCCCCCCCGTGCCACTTTGTAAAGTCCTTGTTTTCTGGCAAGGGTCTTTATCCCTTTTTGCATAGTGCTGATGTGTGCCAGTCCTGCAAGCACTAAATTGAAGCGTAAATCCTCATTGGTTGGGTGTCCCATAGAATGTCCTTTTTGCCCCGTGGCGTGAATTCTCACGCATTACAGGGCAGATTTTGATAGGTTCTTTTGGGGGAAGGGGATAAAAAAAGGTCAAAAAAAGGACAAATTGCCTTTAAAAAAAGTGCGATTTTCTCATATAAGAAGAAAAAGCGCCTTTTTTTTCTGTCCTTTTCCGTGTCCTTTTCAGGTCTTTTTTTGCTAATTCTTTACAGGCCGTGACTTACGATTAGCGGCAATTGGACTTGAACCAATGACCGAACGGATATGAGCCGTTTGCTCTACCAACTGAGCTATGCCGCCAAGCGGCCGGATGGCCGTGTTAATGCGAAAAATAACAAATATGAGCCGTCTTGTCAATCGGTGGCATTGCGCCACGTTAAATCTAACCATGGGAACACACTGCTTCCAGACTGAGTCTGGAGGAACACATGGGGTTTACCACGGCAGAAAAAAAGATTGCGGCGGAGTTCGCTCCCCGCTGCCGTAAGGCCGGAAAACAGGAAAAATCGCGGATCCTGGACGAATATTTTGCCCTCTCCGGCAGCAAAAGCCGGAAATATGCCGTTTTCAAACTCAACCGCATCGGGAAAACACAACTGCGGGGTCTGGACGGCCAGACCGTCACGGTCAAAACCGCCGTCCGTCTATCCTACTCCGGCGAATACTTCCAGTTACCTATCACGCCTCCGATGGTATATTTCCCTCCCTTCTTGCTGTTGCGGTCGTAAATCTTCATAAAACTTATCCATGTTGCGCTGCCGAAACCGTTTCTTTCTTCAGATGTCAAAACCGGAACAAAAGAAACGTTGCCGGGAATACTAATGATGCCCTGCGGCGCTGGACCTTCATTCAACTGAAATGGAATGTCGGCAAACGCATTATCCGCGATAGATGTAACACCCTTGCCGATGACAACATTCCTCAGTCCGTTGGAAAAACTAGAGCCATTAGGCCGTTTCCATCTATTGTTGGCAAACGCACGATTCCCGATAGTAGTAACACTGTCGGGAATGTCAACGCGGGACAGTCTGTTATCGGCAAACGCGCTATTCCCGATGGTGGTAACACTGTGGGGAATAACGACACCGCTCAGTTGTTTTTCCCTAAAGGCGCTGGCCCCGATAGCGGTAACCGGTTCGGCCCAGAGCGTTGCCGGAATAACAAGGTTACGGTAACGGCTGGTATCAATGCCGGAACGGAAGCCCGTAATAACGCCGCTTGCAACAAGGAGAGAAGTATTGATTTCCCAATCGGGAATCATCGTTATCTGGAAGGGCGTTTGTTCCGGCGGGGCTCCATTGACCGACGCGACCCGTATGGACATCCCAGAGTCGCTTATGTCCGCGGCTTTGACCGCGTTGAAGGCGAGGGGCGCAAAATCATCCTCGTTGTATGCAATGGAGATTTGGTTTCCACCCCGCCGGGGTCCGTATTCCGCGCGCCTGGAGCAGGTCTGCCTGCCGATTGCCCTGCCCTGATCGTTGACCAGTTCAAAGACCACGGTTATATCATGGCGCCAGGCTGTTGAGAAGGGGTTTCGCTGCGTTACGCCGCTTCCGGGCCAGTTCCCCAGCCCCCACTCGTCTTTATGGCCGGTTTTGCCCAAGCCGTCATACACCGCACCGTAGACGCTTTGCGCCGCTTCCCGTACCGAATCAAACCAGTAACCGCGCCCCCGCAGGTTTGTCTCTAAACGCGCGTCCCTGCTTTCGGTTTGGTAGTTGATATCCCCCCACTGTATATCGTTTGAATAATAGAGCGTGTAGGGCGGGTTCCCGGACGCGGAACTAAACAGTTTGTAGATGGTTTCCTCGGTCTCCGTGAGCAGGGCTATCCAGTCCCTGCGCTGCTGGATAAGGTCCCGTGTCCCCGCGCCTATGCTTCCGCTCGCAATATTCGCGATCAAGGTGGAAGCCCTGTTTGCCGTTTGCAGCATCGAGGGATCTATGGCAGCGGCCTGGGTGTAATAGATGGCGGCTTCGGCGGTTCTTCCGCCTTTGTCGGCGGCATAGCCCCTGGCATCCGCGGTCTGGGCGGCAACGGCCTGCGCCCCGGCCGCCCCGGCAAGTTCCGTCTTTGCCTGCGCGGTAAGCTGTACGCCTATTTTCTGGAGCAGGTCCAAAGAAGCCCGCCTGATGCCCGTAAGGTTATCCAACTCTATAAAAGTACAGGGGCCCGTATAGGAGGCCGCCGTCATTTTGCTGGCGCTTTGGGTAATCTGGATTTGCAGAGCGTAACCTGTCACCGTTCTGGTTATGTTCCCGTCCATGATATACGTCGTGGGGGGCAGCTTCCCCAAATCAAGCCCCTCCTCCGCATTGTCGTCATAATAGCCGGACCCCAACAGTTCGTCATATTGGCTCTGGAGCTGCGCCCGGTCCAGTACGTCTATGGCGGAATAGTCTTTAAAGTTACTGACAAAACCACTTTGCACCAGGGCGGGGAGGTAGTCCTGATCCGCGGTAAGCCCCGTACCTTTCAGCGGGAGGATGGCAATGCTTGTGCCTTTCCCTCCGTCTCCGGTGTAAAAGGGGCTGGCCGAAGCGGTCTGCGCCGGGGCCGCCCCCGCAGACGCGGACTGAACAGCGGGTTCCTGGTTTTTGCATGCCGTAAGGAGGAAAAAAACCAGCATACCCGGTACAAAGAACTTAAAGGAACATTTTATTATACACATAATGACACTCTACTTTCCTGGGGAACTGGAAGCCCTTACGGGCGGATTCGGGCGGCCCCGCTCATCTCCCCGCCGTAACATACAGCACTTCGGTAAAGTATTCCGGCCGGGTACAGGATTCCGGGGGAATGATTGTCTTCCCCAATTCCTTCTGAAACACCGTTGCAAGCCGTATTTCCGGGGCTACGCGCCGCATCACCGCATAGAGCAGTTCGGTACAGTAGATGGACGCTTCCTCGTCCATGTCGAATTTCCAGTCGAAGGGGCGGCCGGTAAACGATACGGCCGTTTGCGAGACAAGGGAACCGTCAACGTCCCTTGCCCGGTATACCCCCGCCGCCAGAGCGATGTCGAGAAAATCCGTTTGTCCGCGGGAGACATATCGCTGAACCATGACGACCAAACCCTGTTGCCCATCCGGCACATGATGTCCCCGTCCCGCAGAACGGGAGCGACCAGTTCCGGCGTAATACGCGCCGGGATACGCCGGGGTTTGAGCGCAACCGCAAGCGCCGCCGCACAGAGGAAGGCAGCGCCCGCGGTTAAAAGAAGCCTTCGCTTCCTTATTTTTTTATGACGATCTTCCACTTGCCGTCAACCTTGACGAGGTCAATAGTTTGATCTTCGGCGTTCTCAAAAGACACGGCAACCCTGGCGGTATCGCCGTCGATGGTTTCCTGGGTCCGGGTGATCTTGCCGTTTTTCGCAATCATGGTCTTGAACTTTTCCTCATTGGCAAAGGCCTTTAACAGCGAAGCGGTCTCCGGTGTACACGTCTTGTCAAAGGCGGCGGCGTCACCCTTTTCCGCCGCCGTGATGCAAGTATTCGCGTGTCAAACAGCGAGGGAGGCCTCCAGAGGGGAACCGCCGTAGGAGGGGCCAAGGTGGCCGCGGGGCAGGGGAACCGGCCGCTCAAAGGAAGAAGTCATTTCGTAGAAACGGCGGGTTTCACAGCTTTTGTACAGGCCAAGGAGCAGTTCAAGTCCGTGAAGGGCCATTTCCTTGCTGGTCCGGGGTTTACGCCCAAGGCGGAGGGACCATGCCAGTTCGGCCGGGCCTATGCCGCGGTGGTTTTCCGTAAAGCCGTGGGTGGGGGGAAGGGTCACAGGTTCGCTTTGGCCTTTAAGGATAACCTTCACGTCTCCGCCGAAACAGTTGGGATCGCTCATGTAGAGGATCCCTTCGGTACCGTACATCACAATCTGGGGTTTTTCGTTCCCTATGCTGCTGGAATTGAAATGGATGGCGCCCATTACGCCGCTGGAAAAAATAAAACTGCCCACGACGAGGTTTTCCGCTTCCAGGGTGAATTTTTCGCCGAAGTTTTCCTCGGCGGGAAAATAGTGGGTCCGCTCGGGATTGCGGGTGGCAACAAAACCGCTTACCTCTTTAACCGGGCCCAGAATGCTTAGTATGGCGGTAACATAGTAGACCCCGACATCAAGGCCTATGCCCCCGCCCGGCCCGGCGGTAAAGGGGAACCGTTCGGCAAGAAGGCCCGCATCCCTGTTCAGGGCCGCGTACACCGAAGTCACTTCCCCTATAAGGCCCGAATCAATGTAGAAGCGGGCAGTCTGTATGGCCTGACCCATAAAGGTATCCGGCGCGTTTCCGTACAAAAGACCCTTTTTATCCGCAATGGCCGCCAGTTCCCGCGCGCCTTCCACGGAAAGATCGATGGGCTTTTCTGAATAGAGATGCTTGCCGGCGTTCAACACCCGGCTTGATACCAGATGGTGATTTTTGGGATCGGTAATATTCAGCACCAGCTCTATGCTTTTGTCGTTCAGAATCTCCTCAAGACTCATCTGCCTGACGCCGTATTTCGACGCCCGGTCTTCCATCCGTTCCCTGATACTGTCGCAGCATCCGGTCACTTCAAGAATGTCAAACGCGCTTGTCATGTTCTCCAGATAAATGCCGCTTATCATGCCGCAGCCCACAACCGCCGTCTTTACCTTTTTGAATTTTCCCATGATTTCCTCCTATATCAATTTATAAACCCTGGCCGCGTGACTCAGGGCGTTGTTCCAGCGCGGAAGCGAAAGAAACCCTCCGCGGGTTTCCGTGTCGTCTATGCGGCTTGCCCGGCGCTGCAGGCGCTTAAAGGCCATGCTCACCGCCGTATTCATGTCCACCTGCGGCGCCCCGGAATCTTCAAGGATACGGTAAAAGGCGTAGAGGTAAAACGCGCCGTTGGGGTCCGTATCCGAAAGCCCCTCGTCCCGGAGCATGCGCTGCATGTTGCGCACCGCCTCTCCGGCGCCGGCGCGGGAAAGCCTGCAGAGGGCAAGGGAATGGTACACCGAAACTGTCCGGTTCCAGAATTCGGAAGGCAGGAGCATCAACAGTTCGCACTGAGCAAAACCGCTGCTCCAGTCCGGCTGTTCGGTAAAGACAAACTGCCCCGCCGGGGCGGTGAACCGGCTGCAAAGTTCCACCGTTTTCTTGTAATTTTCCGAAAGATACGACGCCTCAATCTCAAAAAGATCCGCGTCGGGGCATACGCCGCCGGGTTTCCGGATCAGGGGGCTCTGCGAATAGACCTTTGAGCGGTACGCCCAGGCGGCAAGAAGCCGTTCCTTTTCGGGCAAAGGATTCCCTTTCAAGAGGCCCTCAAAAATATCCAGCGCATCCCGGTAACGGCCTGTTTCAAAATGGAATTTGCCCAAAAGAAAACGGGCCCTGTCCGCCCATTCGGGCCTCCCGGTCTTTTCCGCCTGTTTTGCCGCGTCAACGGCAAGGCGTTCCGCCCTGGATATGTTTCCATACAGAAACTGGGCGGCGGCGGTGTAATACAGGGCAATTCCCAGCTCATCGGCGCTGCCGGTCTTTTCGGCGTTTTCAACGGCGAAACCGGCGTAATCCATGGTCTCGACCATCCGCTGTCTGGCAAGATTCACCAGGGAAAAAAGACGGTACGCGCCGGCAAGGCCCATCCACGGTTTGCTCTGGGAAAGGAAAATCGCCTCTTTTACCGTTTCCAGCGCGGAGGCGGCGTCGCGCATTCCCAGATGATAGGCCGTCAGGTTTACCAGCATGCGCGCCCTGTAGGAGGCGTAGGGTTCCGGGGGAGGCACGGCAAAGGCGTTCCGTATGTCCGCCTCGGTTCCGTAAAGAAGGGCCCGTTCCGTTTCCGCTATGCAGGCGAGCGTCTCTGTCCGTTCCGCCCCGGCGATTTTTTCAAAAGAGCCCCCGGCAAGCGCCCGGCGGAGGCTGCCGTCCGTTCCGCTTGTCAGATCCGCCGAGATCGATTTAAGGACAAGATCGTCCCGGCTTTCCCGGAAGGACGGATCGCCTTCCCTTCCGGCGCCAAGGGCAGAGAGTATTTCAAGAAACCGGAAACAGGGGCGGATTTTGTTCCCGGCGACCCAGTCAAGGAGCCTTTCCCGGACCAGGGCGCGCACCGTCTCCACCCTTTCCCCAAGGCGGCTTTCGGCCTGTGCGGCAAAATCCGGGACGCGGGGACGGGGATCGGCGGGCGTATCGATAACGGCAAAATGCCGGAGCAGCGAATAGGCGCGGGCCGTTGTAACAGGGCTCTTGCCGCCTTCCTCAAAAAGCCGTTCCAGAAGAAAGCCGGGAAAACAACGGCAGAAGAGTTCCAGGGCATAGGCGGTCTCCAGAAGATCCGGGGGAAGATCGGGAAACGGCGAAGAAGAGGGGACGGCGTTAAGCCGGATAATTCTGGGGAAAACACGCTCCCATGGCTTCAGCGCCTCTTCCGCGCCGGAATCGCCGCCGGGGGCGGCAAATGTACCGTACGCCGGAAAATCCTCCCTGCCGGAAAAGGCCCGGTACGCCTCCGTAAAGATCCCGGCGGCCGCCGTTTCCGCCCGGTGAAGGTTTTCCAGAACAAGCACGGGCCCGAGCCCTTTTCGTTTCATTCCGCCTGAGTACAGTTCAAAAAGCAGATCAAGAAAACGCCGGCCCTTCGCATGCAGATAACCGGGAATTTCATCGCGGAGCCGTTCCCTGAAAAGAAGCCCGCCCAAAGCATCAAGCTCTTCCATCTCCTTTCCGGGAATTCCTTCCTGCAGAAAAGAACGCAGGGCCGGGGACCACGCATCAAGGAACGGACAGAGGCCGCTTCCCCCCGTTCCAAAACGAAAGACAAGGACAGGGGAAAAGTCTTTTTTATCCGCGTCGGGAATTCCGGGGAAAAGTTCGCCCGCAAAACAAAAAACGCCGTCCCGTTTTCCAGAGAACGGCGGGCCAAGAACAAGGGCGTTGCGGCCGCCGCCCTGCCGCAGCGCCCGCACTATGGTTTCGCGGAAGGGAAAAGCCCCCTCCGAAGCGGCGTCGAACGTTTTAATGCCTTTGAAACGAACATAATCCGGCGCGGCCGCGTTCCGTAAAGGCCGGTCCTTTTCAAAGTAGACATAGGGGCTCATGTCTTTTCGCGCCTGTTCCCCGAACCAGATTCCCCCGCCTTCCGAGGCAAGGAGGCGGCCAAGCCGCTCATAACCGTCCTCTTCGGTCATGGGCCCCACGACAAGGGAATACCCGTAAAAGCCCAAAGCGTCTTTTTTCAGTATGTCCAGAATCCCTTCCAGGGCGGTAAGCATATCAAGCCGCGCGGCGACCTTTTGTTCATCAAAAAAAACCAGCAAAAGCCGCCGTTCCTGCCTTACGTTTCCGCCCGAATCCCCGCACACACGCGTAATTGACTCTTCCAGCCGGGAAACCAGTTCCGGCCGTATGCGGCGGAGCTGGGATTTATAGCGCATGAAAAAAAGCAGATGCATCGGCGTCCTTTGGCAGATCTATCATATTTGACAAACAGGGTTGTTGACAATATGCGGACATGGTACAGTATCGTCATGATTTCATTAAAAGGAAGATCCCTTCTTACCCTGTTTGACTATTCGGAAGAAGAAATACGTTTTCTGCTGGAGCTTGCGAAAAAAGTAAAGGCCGAAAAGAAGGCGGGGCTCGCGCGGCAGCGCTTTGCGGGCAAAACCCTTGCCATGATCTTCGAAAAACGGTCCACGCGGACCCGCTGTGCCTTTGAAACGGCCTTCGGCGAAGAAGGCGGGCATCCGGTGTTTCTTTCTACGCAGGACATTCAGCTTGGGGCAAAGGAGTCCATAGAGGATACCGCCCGCATTCTGGGCCGCATGTTCGACGCCATACAGTTCCGGGGCTTCAAACAGGCCGTCGTCGAAAAACTCGCCGAATATTCAAAGGTGCCGGTCTACAATGGCCTGACCGACGATTTTCACCCTACACAGGCGCTGGCGGACATCATGACGCTGGAAGAAAATTTCGGGCCGTCCAGGGGGAAAAAACTCTGCTTTACAGGAGACGGCCGGAACAACGTAGCCCGTTCCCTTATGGTAATCTGCGCCAAACTGGGGGTGAACTTCACCGTCATTACCCCGCCTTCCCTCAGCCCCGATCCGCACTTCCTTGAACGCTGCCGCGCCGCCGCGGCGGGGGCGGAAATCACCGTTACGCCCGATACCGCCGCCGTAAAGGGCGCCGACGCGGTTTACACCGATGTGTGGGCCTCCATGGGCGAAGAAGACAAGAAGGAAGAGCGGGCCCGGCTGCTTGGGCCGTATCAGGTGAACCAGGCCCTCATGGACGGAACGGGCCGGAAAGACAGCATCTTTCTCCACTGCCTTCCGGCCGTCAAGGGCGAGGAGGTAACCGCCGGCGTCATAGACGGGCCGCAAAGCAGGGCCTGGGACGAAGGCGAAAACCGCAAGCATACAATCAAAGCGCTCATGCTTGCCACTTTGGGCTTGTCAGATACGGCTTCCTGACAATATAATTAACATTGGGCGGTTGTAAAACAAGGCGGTTCGGCAACGCCGGCGTTCAAGACCGCAACCCTGAATTGGTTATACCGGAGGATTCAAATGAGAAAATTTCTTTTTACGATGATTATCCTTACGGGCATTACCGCGGCGCTGCCCCTCTTTGCCCAGAACATTTCCGAAGGCAAGGAATCGGACTATTTTTATGTCCATGTAAACATCGAAAAGGTATACGCCTACCGGAAGGGTTATGTCGTCCTCTACCGCAAGGGGGTAAACCAAATGGGCAGGGCGTACCTTCCCCTGGAATGGTTTACCGAAATGGCCGGAAAAGGGGAACTTGTTTCCCTGCAGGCGCCTACCGCCTGGCCGTATATGACGGTTTACTATAAAAACGGCGAATTCGACCATGTAAAACTCTACGTCCGCAAGGCAAGGGCCCATGAAACCTGGGGCATCGTGCCGCTTCACGTTAATATTGACGACAGATTCGAAAACGTAAACGACGTAAAACTTGAATTTTGACGGGTTCCGGCGGCGGCGTTCCGGCATATGGTTCCTGAAAAAGTAAGGGAGATGCGAAAAGCCATTCGGGAGGAAAACCTTGACGGATGGCTTTTCTGTAATTTCCGCCACCGCGACAGGCTTTCAGACGAAATACTCGCCGTACCTTCCGGCGCTTCCAATTCCCGGCTGTGGATATACGCCGTACCGGCCCTTTCTTCCTCCGGGGAACAAGGGGAAGAGCTTCCCCGAAAAATAGTCAGCCGCGTTGAAGAGGACATTCTTGACTTTCTGCCGGGGGAGAAGATCCCCTACACAGGAAGGGAAGAACTCGTCTCCTGCCTTGCGGCGCTGGCGGGAAAACGCTGGGGCGTTCACGTTTCAAAGACCCTCGCCGCGATTTCCTGGCTTGACGCGGGCACCGCCGCCCTGCTTGAGGAGGCGGGGCTCACACTGGCGCCGGCCGCCGGCCTTGTTCAGCGCTTCAGGGGGCTGCTTGACGGGAAAGGAACGGCTTCCCACGAAAGGGCCGCGGCCCATTTGTACGAGTCGGTTTCCGCCGCATGGGAGGCTGTAAGGGAGTCCTTTAAGCGGAAAAAAACCATAACGGAAGCGGATATTCAGCGGTTTTTTCTTGATGAATTTGAAAAACGAAACCTCACCGCCGATCATCCTCCCCTTGTTGCCGCGGGGATCAATTCGGGAAACCCTCATTACGAAATACGGAAAGGCGCCGCCTTCAAACCCGGCGACGTGATCCAGTTTGACGTGTGGGCAAAAGAACCGGGCGGCGTCTACGCGGACATTTCATGGGCGGGTTTTTACGGATCAACGCCGCCTTCCGGCCTTGAAAAAAAATTCGGCGATCTTGTTTCCGCCCGTGAAGAGGGCCTTGGTTTTATACAAAACGAACTTGAAAAAGGAAGGCGGCCTTCGGGCGCCGCCGTGGACGCCGCTGTGCGGAAAAGTCTTGCCACGCTGGGCTACCGGGAGGCGCTGCGCCACCGTACCGGCCACGGCATAGACACGGAAGTCCACGGATCGGGAGTGAACATTGATTCGGTGGAATTTCCCGACGAAAGGCTGCTGCTGGACGGCTCCTGTTTTTCACTGGAACCAGGCGTTTATTTTCCGGACTACGGGCTGCGTACTGAAATCAACGTGTACATCGGCGGCGGAAAGGCGGTAGTTTCCGGGGCGGGTTCCGGATACGAACGGCAGTTCAGGATTTTGACTTGTGATGAATAACGGCGTTCCCCCGGAACTTGTGGCCTTTATTCGGGAAGGAAGCGCGTTCCTTGTCGCCGGGCACAAGGAACCCGACGGCGACTGCGTAGGCAGCCAGCTTGCCCTCTGCTCCGTCCTGGAGCGGCTCGGCAAAAGGGCGCTTCCCTGTTCCGCCGGGCCCTTTAAACGGACGGAAATAAAGCCCTACGAACGCCGCTTTACCGCCCGGCCCGGCCCGGAAGAACGGGAAGGGGCCCGCGTCATCATGGTTGACTGTTCGGCCCCGGAGCGCGCCGGGGATCTTTCCCCCTTTCTGGAAAAACTTCCCGTGGCGGTCATCGATCATCACAAAACGGGGGATCACGGGCCTTCCGGCGCGGAATCGCCCGTGTACCTTGACCCCGGCGCCCCCTCCACAACCTTTATGGTCCAGCGTGTTGTAGCGGCGCTGGGCCTTGAACCTACAGAGGAAGAAGCCGGGCTGCTCTTCTTTGGGCTTTGTACCGATACGGGATTCTTCCGCCATGTCGATTCGGACGGGGCGGAAACCTTTGCCGCCGCTTCAAGGCTCATCAGCGCGGGGGCAAGCCCCAAGCGGGCCTTTCTGGCCATTAACGGGGGGAAAAGCCTTGATTCCAGAAGGCTCCTTGGCCTGATACTTTCACGCGCGGAATCCCACTTCGGCGGCAGACTCATCCTTTCATGCGAAGAGCTGGAAGAAACCGCCCGCTTCGGCCTTGAAGGCCGCGATTCCGACAGCCTCTACCAGCTGCTGCAGTCCGTCGAGGGCGTCGAGGCCATCGTCATTATCCGGCAGGAAGAACCGGGTACGTGCACCATCGGCCTGCGTTCCCGCGACACGGTGGACGTGGGGGCCGTCGCCGCGGCCCTGGGCGGCGGCGGGCACAAAAACGCGGCGGGGGCAAGCAGTCCGGGAACCATTGCCCCGCTGCGCCTTACAATCCTTGAGATCTTCGGTAGAATTTTTTCGGGCTAAGGAAGCGCCGGTTTATTCATTTTCAAGTGAGGCTGTTCCAAAACTTCAGTTTTTGGAACAGCTTCTTACCCCGGAGAAAATTGCATGAGAGGCAAATGCCTGCCTTACAAGAAATTAGCAATTTTCTCCAAGAGCTTGTTTCAAAACCAACCGGGTTTTTGAACAAGCTAAAGTAGTACCGGATTTTCGTATGATCCAAAAAACTTGAGGTGATTTTTAACTTGATTATCGTCCATTTTCTATGCTTTTTTCATTTTCCGTCCTATCTTATTTTGTCTACTCGATAAGAAGTGCCACCTGATGATTCTATTGACCAGGATTCATCGTATTTATCGTACATTAAATATGCCGGCTTATTAGTACTAAAACAACTTTGAAGACCAGATGGAGAATTACCATAAGCAGGTCTTTCTATTTTCATGATCTTCATGAATTGGCTCATTTCGTATCTGTCATTGAACTTGTACCGTATAAATCCGGGCATATTTTGATAAAGCGATTGCATATTAGCGGCAGAAATATTGAATACCGGTCTTTGAGTTGATAAAATCTGCTGCTGTTCTGCCGGCGTTTTTGCCGCTAAAACTCTTTGCACGATCACTTCGTTCCTGCCGTCAGCGTCATAGTAAACGCTCATCTGTGAGCCGTCTCTGAGTCTATATAAAGCCTCAATAAGATATGGTTTTCCATTATCTTTCATGACAGTGCTTTCAAGAAGTACCGCGCCGGCGGGAATTTCATATTGTTGAGCAAATACTACCGTACTTAAAACCACCAAGGCAAAAATTATCAAAATCCGCTTCATTTTCCTCTCCTTTTTCCTATATATACCTTATACCATTGTATTAGTCAATATTTTTAATTCCGTTATTACCTTTGCCATATTTGTATAATCGTTATCATTATGCAATATGTATAAATTGTTTTCCAACGCTGTTTCGGCAATTATTAAATCAATGGTACTTCTTATGGTTATCCCGTGTTCTCTGCACTTTATATTCAACTGCGCCGCATTTTCGTATGATTTCTTTCCATATTTCAATTCATAAAAAGG
>JAISAQ010000061.1 GCA_031266775.1 Treponema sp. | reverse complement strand
TCCCCCCCCCCCCCCCCCCCCATTTACGCTTCTTATAAAGATTTTTGGTTTTTACTGTTTTTTCCTGATGCGCCAACAGCATTGTTTTTTTATTCCCCTCTTTTCATTTGCAAAGTCGCAGGTGCATTCCTGTAAAAATTTATATTTTCGGAGGAAAAGAAAATGAAACGTATCGTAGTCATGATGAGTTTGCTGCTTGTTCTGGGAGTTTCCCTGGTATTTGCCGGAAGCGGCCAGCAGGGAGGCGGGACAAGCGCTTCGGCGGGAGATTTGGCTTACAAGGGGACTATCACCATATATAATAATGCCCAATACAACCCTGCGGAACTTACCCAGTCCAATCCAAATCCGGCGACAAAGTTTCGGGAAGTAGCGGCAAAATACGAAGCCCTTCATCCTGGTATCAAGATTGAATTTTTGCCGTCCCTTGATGATACCCAGAACTTTACCGTATGGATTCGGACCAAGATCTCAGGGGGCCAGGCCCCGGATCTTTTTTGGGCTCAGTATTTTGAATTGAACAGCGGCCTCATTCCCGCCGGTTCCTTCTATAAACTAAATGAATATTTTGAACGGCCCAATAAGTATGTTCCCGGCAACACCCGCTGGCTCGATCTGTTTAACGCGGGCCTCCTTGATCAGCAGAAGAATTCGGACGGTTCCCTGTACAATGTGGATTGTGATTATGTGGGTACCCAGGTGATGTATAACAAAGAGTTGTTCCGAAAAGCGGGCATCAATTTTGAAATTAACACTTGGTCCGAATATACCCGGGCCTGCGATATGTTGAAGGCCGCGGGTATTACCCCTTGGGGTTTCTGGTTTGGAACCGATTATAGTTCCATAGACAATGTGGCGTGGTTTGCACGCCTCTTCGGGACTAATCTGTACTACAATGACTGGGACAACCTTGCGGTGAGAAGCGGCCGTGACGCTGTCGCCCTAAGCCCCCTGGAAGTCGCGATCGGCGTTAAAAACGGCTACTTTACTCCCGATGATCCCCGCTGGATAAGCTGGTGGGGGGTAATCAAAGAACATCTGGATAAATACATGCCCCGGGATTCTATTTCCCCCGCAGTCACCCCCAAAACCATCTTTAACATGTTTGTTAACCAGCAGGTTGCCATGTTTTGGGGCGGTACCTGGGTACCGGTAGATATGCGCAATGCAAATGTCAGTTTTGAATATGGCTCCTTCCCCTTCCCCTACCCGGATAAGCCCAGCTTCCCCCAGGCGACTTCCTTTAATTCTTCCGGCGCCGTGGGAGGACCTTCGTCAGCGTGGCAATATGCGATTTCTACACCCCGGGCAAACAATACCATGACTCCGGCAAAACTGGAGGCCTGTCTTGACTGGCTGATGTTCGCCTCTGCCCCGGAAAATGTCGAATTGGTCGTTAACGAAATCGGCACTTCCGTTCCTACCATTAAAGGTTCTAAACCTACGGCGGCGAATGCGGCCATTGCCAGGGTATTGGAAACGGATTTAAAACTGATCGATACCGGCCTTCTTTCCATGGGTTCGGAATTTGTCGATGCCTATTACCGGGAATACCAGACCTATTTACAGGGCAATCAGACCCTGCGGCAGGCGGCGGCCAAAATTATGCCGGTGCTAAACAGGGCGACGGATGACATAATCGCAAAATCCGGCGTTGATATTACGCCCTATTTAAAAAAGAGGTAGGTAGAGCTTGTTCTCCTAACCTCGAACCTTTGGTTCGAGGTTAGGTTTGAAACAGCCTCAGCATACTGTCGGATGTTCATACCGGTCGGGGCAGCCGTCCGGACTGGGATGGAGTGATAGCATGGGACAGAGTAAAAGAAATAACTATCAGATCATTGCGGCGGTACTGTTTATACTACCCACGGCTGTTTTTGTATTAGGATTCAGTTATTATCCCGCGTTCCGTGCCATTGTCGGATCTTTTACCAGATGGGACGGGTTTAATGAATCGTCCTTTGTAGGACTGAGTAATTATAAAAACCTGTTTGTGGACAGGATCTTTCATATATCTATCAGAAATGTTTTTATTTGGAGTGCCGGTAGTCTGCTTGTTTCCTTGTTTGTGCCCTTTGTCGGCGCCGAACTGATTTTTCATCTGCGCAGCAGCAGGGCGCAGTATTTATACCGGGTTCTGTTTATCATTCCCCTGGTTGTTCCGGCAACGGTTACCATCCTTATTTGGACTTTTATCTATGAGCCTTCAATAGGCCTCCTGAATTCACTCCTCTCCGATGTGTTCGGAATCAGCCGGGAAATAATTCCCAACTGGCTTGGAGATTCACGTTTTGTAATACCTTCCCTCATATTTATCGGCTTCCCATGGCTGGCAGGACTAAACCTCCTTATTTATTACTCGGGACTCCAGGACATATCGGGTGATGTGATCGAATATGCCCAGCTTGACGGGTGTACCGGAATATCCCGGGTTTTAAAAATTGACATTCCCCTTATTATCGGACAGATCCGGTTGCTTTTAATCCTGGGCATTATTGGCACCCTGCAAAATATTACCACACCCCTGCTTATGACAAACGGAGGACCGGGTTACGATTCTTATGTCCCCGGCCTGTATATGTACTTTAAGGCTTTCCGTCTAAGCGATTTTGGTTCCGCCTACACCATCGCTACCGTTATGTTTATTATGATCTTTTCCTTGACATTAATTTCGCGGCGTATCAACTTGGGAGGGGGAAAGTAGGTCTATGCGGGTAAAACGGAGTATTTCTTCCTTAGCGATCAATATTCTCCTCCTCTTTCTGCTCTTCCTGACACTCTATCCCCTTTACTTTTCGGTGATCACCTCTTTTAAGGATAATGAACAATTTTTTAAACGCTTCTGGTCTCTTCCAAATCCATGGATTGGCTTAAATTACATTGATGCTGTAAAGATCATTCTGCCCTATCTGGGCAATAGTATTATCATTAGTGTTTTTAGCATTTCCATCATACTATTTAGCACCTCCATGTCGGCCTATGCCTTTGCCCGGCTTCGCTTCCCCGGCAAGGAAATTGTTTTTATGGTCCTGCTGGCGCTCCTCATGATCCCCTCCCTGCTTACTCTTATTCCGCAGTTTATTATCCTGCGGGATCTGAGACTCTTGACGCCATCGGGGATCAGGCCGTATATCGGTATTATGCTGGGATACATCGCCGGTCAGCAGGCATTCTCCGTATTCATAATCCGGGCTTTTTTTGAATCCCAGCCGGAGGAGCTGTTTGAAGCCGCACGAATAGACGGTTGTAATGAATTCCGCGCCTATTTCAAGATAGCCCTGCCCCTGATTAAGCCGGTGCTTGCCACGGTAGCGATAGTAACTTTGCTTGGTATCTGGAACGATTATCTCTGGCCCCTCGTGGTGACCACGGACCCGCGGTATTTCACCATAGCCCTGGGACTTTTGCGGTTCAGGGCGACTTTCAACGCTCTGATTCTCTACGGCCCCATGTTCGCCGGGTATGTGGTGGCCTCATTGCCGCTGGTGGTATTATATATACTGCTAATGCGGTCCTTTATTGAAGGCTTAACCGCCGGCGCTATAAAAATGTAAGAAATGCTGTATAATGAGACAATTTAAAAATCCGGTAGTTCCCAGGGATTATGATTTTGAAACCGGTTTTAATGACACTAAATACAGAACTACCCAAAGGAGAGACCTTATGCAGATTGACAGAAAATCAGGATGGCCCTTTTCCGGTTACCAGAAGCTGAACGGCTGGCAGGAATTTTCCGCCGATGGATTTAACCAAAGGGTACACGGTTGTGTTTATGCGGGCTCTTCCCTCCGTTCTTCCTTTCCCTTGGGCGGCATAGGGACCGGATATCTGGGACTGCTGCCCGACGGAAGGATAGGGGAAGTTTCGATCTACAATGAGTTTGTACCGCCTCTGAGCTGGAATAAAGATTGGCTCAGCATTCGGGACGGCAATGTCCGGGAATCCCTGTCGGCGGCGGATCTCCATGTGTGGGGGCACTATCCGGTGTACGATGCCGGCGCCGCTTTCGGTAGAATTCCCGTAGAAGCCGGTATCCGTGCCTTTACTCCCTTTGTGCCCGGGGATGCCAAGGCCAGTTGTACTCCCGCAGCGGCTTTTGAGATCAGGCTCTTCAATACCGCGGAGGTAAAAAAGGAATTCGAAATTGCCCTGCGCTTTCCCCCCGCTGTACGGAAGCTCTGTTCCTGTGCTATAGCCCTGAATCTCCCCGGAACCATTGCCCGGGATAATGCCGGCGCTTCCTGTGTGGTTGCCGCGGGGCCGGGAGAAACGGTCTCTCTTCGGGCGGTATTTTCCTGGTATGCTCCCCACTGGCGGGACAAAGGCAACGAAGCCCATGTTAACTTTTATGCTACCCTTTATAAATCGGCCGCAGAAACGGCGCAATTGGTGCTGGATAATTTCGATCTTTGGCTCAGGCGGTCACAGAACTGGCAGGGGATCATCTACGCGGAAGATTATCCCCCCTGGCTCAAGGACGCCCTTGTCCAGAACATGTACAGTATTGCTAAAAACACCGTTTGGATCGCCAAAACCCGAAAGGACGAATGGTGGAGCGGGGATTGCGGGTGGTTCACCCACAATGAGAGCCACCGTGGCTGTCCGATTACGGAAACCATGGTATGCCGTATGCACGGACATTTTCCCTTCCTGTTTTTCTTTCCCGAACTGGAAGAAACCGCCCTCAGGGCCTTCCGCCATTTCCAGGCTGAGGATGGGGAGATCTGCTTTTCCTTCGGCCTTGAAACTTCTATGCGGGATGTACGGTATCACTGCCAGCACCCCCTGGACGCAGGGTACTATGTTCAGCAGATCCTCCGGTGGTACCAGCGTACCGGGAATAAGGAAAAACTGAAGGAATACTACGAATCCCTCAAGCGCGCCGTACGGTATCATTATACCCTGGATGATGACGGCGACGGCCTGGTCAACGATCAACCCCACGTACTTCCCGGCGAAATATGGCCGGCCAATCAATTCTACGATATTTGGCCCTGGTGGGGCACTTCGGTATATGTGGCGGGCGTTTGGCTTGCCACCCTCAAGGCCGCCGCCGCTACAGCAAACCTGATGGAGGACGGGGAGTTCGCCGCTGAATGTGACGGTGCCTTTGCAAAGGGTATAAAGGCCTTTGACGAAAAACTCTGGCGGGGTGACTACTACCGGCTGTGGACAAATCCTGAGGGAAAGGAAAACTGCGAGGTAAGCTTGGGGAATCAGCTTATGACGGAATGGTGTGCTGCAATTACCGGTACCGGTCCCGTGGTGGATGAAAAGAAAACCGGACTGGTTCTGGATGCTGTTTTAAGGCTCAATGCAGGAGCCACCGCTTTTGGCATGGTTAACGGTGTTACTCCCAATGGAGAACGTTTCTATTCCGTTCAGTTTGAAAGAAGCAGGGATAAGGGCGGCGGTGTTTTAGAATCCCGGATACAACTGGACGAAGCCAACGATCATTCCGCCCAGATATTTATTGGGGAGAGTTTTGCCGCAGTGACGACTTTCCTCTACAAGGGACGCCGGGAGCAGGGGCTTGAAATTGGCAAGCGGCTTTATGAAATGATAGCCCTCCATACCTGTACTCCCTGGGATCAGTACTGCCTTTACGATTCTTGCAGCGGACAGCCGATATGGGGCCATGATTATTATTCCAATATGATCCAGTGGCTGCTGCCGGTAGCGCTGGAAGGAAAAAACCTGGCGCAGTATTTCAGCGACCAAAACAATCTGGTAAACCGGATTATAGCCGCCGGTAAAAAACAGCGATAGGGAACTTCCGGTTAAGTTCCCTTATTGCAGAATTGTTTCAAGGGAGGAGGAAAATGTCCAAAAAATACGCCTGGGTGTGGAACGTAAAACCCGAATGTGTGGAAGAGTATGTAAAAATGCATCTTAATCCATGGCCGGAAATTATGAAGGCCCATTCGGTGGCGGGAATAAAAAATTATTCCATATTTCAGAACGGCAATCAATTTTTCTACGAATTTGAATGTGACGGTGATCCCGCCGAAGCTTTTGCAAAAATGACGGAGGACTCCGACTGCATCCGCTGGAATAACATCACCTCAAAAATGCTGGATGTGTCCATGGAGAATGAAAATCTCAACACGGGGCTGCAATTTCTGCGGGAAGTTTTTTACCTGGAATAAAGGAACAGAATTCCGCCAAGCCTTCCCTTCTCCTAGATCATGGCAATCCCGCCGTTAACATCAATACAGGCCCCGGTGATGTAAGAAGCGTAATCACTGGCAAGAAAGAGCACCGCCCCCGCCACATCGTCACCCTTGCCGATCCGCCCCAGGGGTACGGAGGCCGGATCGTAACCAAATGTTGCGGTCATTTCCGTGGCGATGAGGCCGGGAGAAACGGTGTTGACCCGGATGCCGGCCGGGGCGCCGGACTTGGCGAGGCTCTTGGTGAGGGTAAGCACCGCCGCCTTGGAGGACGGGTAGTCGGGGGTGACCACTATGCCGCCTCCCCGGGCCGCCTGGGATGCCAGATTGATGATGCAGCCGTTCTTCTGTTTCTCCATTATTCTGAAGGCCTCCCGGCAGACAAAAAAGAGGCCCTTTACGTTGATATCAAAGGTAAAGTCCCACTGTTCTCCGGTTACATCGTAGAGTCTGCCCATCCGGGAGATCCCGGCGCAATTTACCAGAATATCCAGCCGGCCCATCCTGTCCGCCGCTTCCGCCACCATAGCGGCGTCGGCCTCTTCTTTGCGGATGTCCGCGTCAATGCAGATGCAGGCGAGCCCCCATTCTTTTTCAATTTCCCCGGCAGTCCGCAGCAGATTCTCCTTCCGTACGTCGGTAAGTGTCAGGGCGCCGATCCTGTGCCGGGCAAACATTTTGGCGCAGGCAGCGCCTATGCCTCCCGCTCCGCCGGTAATGAGGGCGGTCTTGCCTTCCAGTATAAACATAGCTTTCTCCGTCATTTTTTCTGCCTGAAACGACCTGCCCCGGACACCTCATCAAGACGGAACACAACCTTTCCGCAAAAAAACTCAATCTGCAATAGCGATAGCCCGGACCGGCGAACCGTCCCGGCCCTGTAATTTGAGGGGAAGGGAATAAAAGGTAAAGAGGGTGTCCCAAGGAAGCCGTTCCATGTTGGCCAAACCTTCCACTATCAGAATTCCTGCGCCGAGCATTTTTATATGGACGTATTTCCAGTCGGTACCGTTGGGGGTGGGCATATCCATGCCCACCAAGCCAGCTTTTTTTTCCGTGAACCAATCGGCCAACCCTTTGGTTACATAGGGAAAACCCGAAAAGAAAGATTGATCCGGAAACTTCTTGTCCCAGCCTGTATGGAGCAGTATACCGGTCCCCCGGGCCGGACCCTGTCCTATAAACTTTTCATAAGGTTCCAGGTCGGCAGGTTCGATGGGGTCTCCGGGTTTTTTGCCGGTCAGATCCGCCTTTACCGCCCGCACGATACAGCGATCCAGGGATACCTCATCAATACACTCGCCGTCTTTATAAAAGTGTTTGGCCGCGTCCATATGGGTACCCTGATGGGTTGAAGTGGTGAGCCGGGACAGGTTGTATCCCAAGGTATCCAGGGAACAATGCCAGGTCAGGGACATTTTCGGATCCATGGGCATGGTCGGAGCACCGTCAAACATTGGAGCGGTCAAATCGATAATAGTACTCATAGAATTTTCTCCATTAAACGAAATAATTACCGTATGTTAAGTGCTGCCGGCGAAATTCGCGGTCTTACCGAGCCCTTCGGGTCCCATGGCAAGGTATCCTGAATCGGCGAAGAGGTCGTGTCCGGTTATCACCGAGGCGTCGTCACTCAGGAGATAGGCAATGACCGCCGCTATCTCCGACGGTTCCTGGAGTCTTTGCAGCATATGGTAGTCGTTCCACGCCTGGGGGACACTTTCCCAAGTCCCCTTGGGGGTTGCCTTGAGGACTTCGCCGGTCTTAACCCATGCGGGACTTATGCAATTTACCCGGATTGCAGGGGCAAGGTCCAAAGCCGCGCAGCGGATCAGCTGCTTTACAGCCCCCTTGGCGGCGTTGTAGGTCCAGCGGTTAGGCTGAGGAATATGACCGGAAATACTGGAAACACATACCACAGCCCCCTCTTTCTTTTCCCGCTGTTTAACGAATTCCGTTATCGTCCGGGCATAGGCGGCAGGTCCGGCCATGAAGGTATGGACCCAGTCTTCATAAGTTGCGTCAAGGCCCTTTGCGGTAAAGGGAAAGGCGTTATTCACCAAAAAATCCAATTCACCAAAGAGATCTCTCCCCTTCGCAATAAGCACACCCGGCATATCTCTATCTTCCATATCACCGGCTATAAAGGCGGCCTTATCACCGTATGTTTTTTGCAATTCGGCGAGGGTTTCAAGACCTGTTTTTTCATTACGGCCACAGAACAAAACCCTTACCCCTTCCTCAAGCAGACGTTCTACCACTGCCTTGCCGATCCCTCTGGAACCGCCGGTAACGACGGCGGCCTTTCCGTGTAAACCTTTCATCTGTGATTTTCCTTATGACACCTCATGACTTGTTCCCAATGTAACATCCATATCAAAACTCCCAATTTTATTTTATCCGTACCTATGGGATAACACAAGCGGAATTTTGGTATATTTTTCATACCAGGAAGCTTCGCCAAAATCACCGCTCAGGGTTTCCTCCGGAATAGTTTACGGATGGAGTATCACCTTGCATACATTATCCCTGCGTTCTTCCATAAGGTAAAAAGCGTTAAGAAAATCTTCCCGGCTTTTCAGGGGCAGCCGGTGGGAGATAATACTGTCTACCTCAATATCGCAGCTTTCCAGTTTTGCGATTACAAAAGGCCATACACCGGGACTGCCGAGGGATCCATAAACAGTAATACTATTGGTACTGATAAAATCCCAGTTGCATTTTACTTCTTTGGATCCAAAAAAACTGAGCAGGGATATTCTTCCGGCAGGGTTAAGGATCTTTTCCATATCCGTAAAGGAAGAGGGAGCTCCGGCAGCTTCAATGACCACATCGATCATCTCCCCCCGGGTACTGTCCCGGACCTTCTCCGGTAAATTCTCCCGCCGGACATTGATAATCCCATCCAGACCGTAGCCCGAAGCCCGGGCCAGCCTATCGTCCCGGGTTCCGGACAGGATGACCTTGTTGGCATGATAAATTTTTTTTACGATTTGGGCGGCCATAAGCCCGATTGGGCCCGGGCCTATGACGAGTACATTGTCCCGGGGGGTAATGCCCGAACGTTTTATGGCGCTCATGGCAATGCAGGCAGGTTCCACACAGGCGCCGGTATCATATTCCAGGCCATTACACTGGTGCAGGCTGGTTACGGGAAAGGTGATATACTCGGCGTAGCCGCCGTCCCGGTTCATCACCCCGGTTTCGGTACGGTTAATACACATGTTGGTGTAACCTTCTACGCAGTATTTGCAGTGACCGCAGGCGACGGTACATTCACCGGTTACCCGATCTCCCACCGCAAAGTTTCGGACCCCGGGTCCACATTCGACGATTTGGCCTGACCACTCGTGTCCCGGCACAATAGGCATAGAGGCCATTCCGTTTTTAAAATAGATAAGATCCCCGGAAATGATATCCGCATCGGTTCCGCAAATTCCGGCGGACATGACTTTGACAAGTACCTCGCCAAGACCGGGTTGTTTAATCTCCCTTTCAATAAATTGTACATCATGGGGCGCGTTAACGGAAATTACTTGCATGGCTGCCATTATTTAATCCTTTCCGGAACAAACAAAACTTTAATTGCCTTCCCGGTCTCAATATCGGTGAAAACTTTTTTCCAGTCATCAATCTTTGCGCGGTGTGAAATCAACGCATTGAAATTGCCTGGTGATGATGAAAGGATCGAAATCGCCCTTTCCCAGGAAGATACACTTGAACTAAAACAAAAGCTGATATCCAGGGCTTTTTTTACCATATCCCCCCAGGGTACGGGAATTTTTTCTTCCCCCGGCAGCCCCAGTACGGTGATCCTGCCGCATTTTTTTGCCGCCTCCACTGCCGTATTCACCCCCGCTGCGGAACCGCTTGCCTCAATTACATGATCCGCCCCTACACCCCTGGTTTCTTCAAGAATTGCTGCGGAAGCATCAGTATTCATAACATTGATGATCCTGTCCGCTCCAAGGGACTTGGCCGCCGGAAAACGCTGCTCTTCATCCGCATTGGTCCCCAGGACAAATATTTCTTTTGCTCCTGCGGCTTTTACCGCTGCTACCGATAGCAATGCTATCGGACCTGCGCCGACGATTACCACCGTATCGCCGGGGCAGGACTTGCCCCGCTCAAGCACCCCTGTCACCACAATCGCCATAGGCTCCGCCAAAGCGGCAATCTCGTCGCTTAGGATATCGGGGATACGGTGGAGAAACAGTTCCGGCATTACGATAAATTCGGCAAAGGCGCCATCTATACCCCAGCCGGGGGAACGTTTCTCCTGGCAGAGCTGTATGTTACCGGACCTGCAGAGATAACACTTTCCGCAGAAATGGGTATGAGGTTCCGCGACGACCCGATCCCCAAGCTTAAACCGTGTAACGCCGTTACCCGTTTCG
Source organism: Treponema sp. (assembly GCA_031266775.1). Lineage (GTDB taxonomy): Bacteria > Spirochaetota > Spirochaetia > Treponematales > Breznakiellaceae > JAIROE01. Next base: position 57,690 of record JAISAQ010000061.1, on the reverse strand, counting down.
GTTACAAGGCCGGAGAATTCGTGGCCCAGCACCACCGGCGGCCAATAGGGAAATTCATCATGATAGATATGCAGATCCGTTCCGCATACCCCGGCGGCGCTTATGCGTATTAACACATCGTCATGGTTTTTTATTTTAGGAGCAGGGACATCCCGTACCTCAATATTACCTTCGCCTTTTGCGGCTTTTACCAGGGCCTTCATGTTCTTACAACCCCGTAAGCCCGAACCGGGGCATCGATATGGGTACTATTCATGTCAGGCTCCTCATGTCATGGATATTCACAATATTGTCCTTATCCTTTTACCGCCCCGGCAGACATGCCGCGGATCAGGTATTTCTGAGCGAATACCAGAAAAAGGATTGTAGGGATGGTCGCGATTGACGAAGCCGTCATCAATGCGGGCCAATCAGCGGTAAACTGAAGCACAAATTTTTGCAGCCCCAGTGTCAGCGTGATATTCTTGTCACTCCTGAGAAGGATTGAGGCGAGGGTATACTCACCCCAGGAGTTGATAAAGGTAAAGATCCCGACGGTGGATATACCGGGCATGGAAATGGGAATGATGATCCGCAGAAAGGCCATGAATTGGGTACATCCGTCTATCATGCCCGCCTCTTCCAGATCAAAGGGAATAGAATCCATGAATCCCTTGATCATCCAGATTGAAAAGGCGAGGTTTGTCGTGGTATATGCCAGAACACAGGCGAACAGCGTATCCACGAGGCCCAGGCCGGTAAAGATAACAAAAAGAGGAATAAGCAATAGTATAGCGGGAAACAACTGAAGCATAAGGAGCAGGACAGCGTATCCCGAAAATACTTTACCCTTGAAACGGGAAAGGGCGTAACCGGCGATAACCGCAATTATTATGCAACATACTGTAGAAGCTACCGCAACAATAATACTGTTCAGGATATTACGGGGAAAATCGGTCTGCATCCATACACGGATAATATTATCGGTACTTATGTGCCGGGGAAAAAAAGTTGTAGTTCCCAATGCCTCCGCCCTGGTTTTAAAAGAAACCGATACCATCTGGAAAAAAGGAAAATCAACAATAATAATTATCAGCAATAATCCAAGGTAGGTTAATATATTTTTAACAGCTTTTCTGTTTTTCAGCCTCATAAATTCTTCCTTTATTTGCTTGTCCGCAATATACGCATATAGATTAGCGCGAGGACCAGGAGCACACCCAGCATAAGGGTGGAAATTGCCGACGCATATCCAAGCTGGGACCGGAAGAATGCCGTGTAGTAGGACAGGATGGGCAGAACAAAGGTTGCATTTGCGGGTCCGCCTTTGGTCAGGAGGTATATATTTTCGAAATTGTTAAAGGTCCATATAAACATAAGGACTGTGCTGATCATGGTAACATTTTTTAGCATGGGTATCGTGATATGGCGGAAGGAACGGAAAAAACCGGCGCCGTCAATGGATGCCGATTCGTAGAGTTCGTCGGGAATACCCTGCATGCCGGAAAGGAGCACTATTGTCATAAAGGGAAATGATTTCCACGCCCCGGTAAAACAGACGGTTAAGCGGGCCAGGACGGGATCCGCCAGAAAGAGTATTGGTTTATCAATAAAACCTGCTTTGCGCAGCATAAGATTAACAAATCCGAGCTGATCATTTAAGAGCCAGGTCCAGTTTGTCGCGGCGACCACGGGGGGAATGATCCACGGGATAAGAATCATGGCGCGGAAAAAACCCCGGAATTTTATGTTCCGGTTGAGAAGCAATGAGAAACACATGCCGAGCACATAGGACAGAACCACCACTGCGAGGGCATAACCAAAGGAGAACAGCAAGGTACCGTAGAATTCGGCGTCGGTTGTCAAGATCCGGATAAAGTTGTCAATCCCGTTAAATCCAGCCGCCCGTATACGGCGTATGCTGTAACTCATAAAACCGAGAGTAATCCCCCGTATCAACGGATAGATACTGATTGCAAGGATGAGTAAAGTAGCGGGAATAAGCAGACAGTACCCAAGACTGTTATTCCGCAGTCTTAATCTGCCAAATGGCTTTGAATTCACGGTTGGGTCTCCTTTAAAATGCAAGAGGGTGGTATTTTTGAAATGCCACCCCCGTTTGTCTACTCTTTGGAATTACCAAACCTTACATATCAAATTCCGCCCAGGCAGCTAACATGATATCCTGTACTTCCTGTTGTATCGCCCTGTAATCAGGATTTCTCGCGCAGGCTTTTACCAAGCCCATCATCGGCGTTGCTTCGCCTTCAATAACCGAGAAGGGCAGGTAGATATTCGGCGACGGGTATATCACTGGCACTACTGTAGGAAGTACCAGTTCTATAACCTGTTTTTTCTGCCAGGCATTGGTAAAATAAGGATCCGAACGGAAACTTTTCCGGACGGGTATGGAGGTAAGCAAGCCTTTTGGCCAAAGAGGAAGTTCATTTTCCAGGAACCATTTGATAAAGGCTAAACTTGCTTCCGGATCCTTGGTCTGAGAATAGGCGCCGATGGCGTTTGCCCAGGTATAATACTTCGCCGTACCGCTGGAGCCGGCCATGGGGGGTAAGACGGCGGCGTTTGCGTCAATCTCCGGAAAATCCTTCAAGTCCGTCATGCCTTGCATAAGCATGGCCGCCTTTCCCGCCTGAAACAGTTTTTCGGCATCGGTTTGCTTGTAAGCCGGGAGGCCGTCAGGAATATACCCATTGACATACATGGTATTGATAAACCGCAGGACCTCCGTAACCTTCGGATTGGTATAGTCCGGCTGACCATTCACATCGGTAAGGCCGACGTTGTTTTGAACCAGGAAGGTAATCAGGGACTGGAGGCCGTTATAATCACCGCCGCCCGGAAACACGAAGGGAAATACGTCCGGAGGAAGAGTCTGCTTCAGTTTGGCGCAGGTCTCAAGAAATTCCGCCCAATTGGCGGGCAGTTTCGTGATTCCGGCCTGCTCAAAATAATCGGTACGGTACAAGATCAACCGTGGATCGAGCATCCAGGGCAAGCCATAATGTTTTCCCTCATACATGTGCAGGTTAAACAGGGCCTCGTCGTAATCATTCAGAATGGGATTGTTTTCCTTCTTCCACTGTTCCACAATGGGATCCAGGGAAAGACCTTCTCCCATTTCCGCATACTGAATGGACTGCATAAACGCTCCGGTCGAGACATCCGGCGCCGCCCGTGAAGTTACCGCCGTAAGGAACACCTGGTAGAAGTTATCCCAAGGGATATTCTGCATGGTTACATGAATGTTATCCGTGTTCACTGAATTGAACTGATTGACCATCTCTTGGACCATCGCGGGATATGTATCGGCAGGGCCCCATAGCATATCCCAAAAAACAATTTCACGGGCAGCTTGAGTGGTTCCACCTGCGGCTGCTGCGGCACTTTCTTTTTTACAAGCCGCAATGGATAAAAGGGCAAGTAAAACCACGGCAACCATGGTTGCATTTCTGAAATTCTTCATCTTTGCCTCCAAATTTATCTTCATAATTTAGTAACACCGCGTCAACAGTGAAACTCACCTTAAAATTCGTTGTATACCTCATGTCCTTTGCGCAAAGTACCGTCCGCGTTAATAAAACGAAGATCCCCAGGGCCGCCCACAGGTCCATATTCAGGCAAATGCAAATCAGCCACAAGGCTGTGGTGCAGGGCATGAGGCATAATACCGATTTTTCGTTTCTTTAATTCCGTCATGGTATACCGGATATTTGAGATCCGCCATTCGTCATCCAATGATCCCCAGCAGGTTTCGCTGGCAATGATGCCTTTTTTCAGCTTGGCGCCAAGGGCCGCATAGGAATCCAATTGTTTTTCGTACAAGGCCTTGGCGGCGCTATCACTTTGATCGGCCGTAAAATAGGGGTGAATTACAATGACATCCATCAAAGCCGCCATTTTTTCATTCCACTCTTCCCATTCTTTAAATGTTGCGGTTAATCCTGTGCCTGGATGGGGGCTGAAAGAAACATACTGGCTAACCGGCATCGCCTTTATATAATCATACATCTCTTTGAGCCAGGCGTATTCAATGTCAGGAATCTCTCCCATTTGATCGAGCCGCCGGGTATAAGAGAACGGTTCGTTACAGAGATCCCATACCAGGATCCGTTTGTCGTTCTTATGCTCCCCTACAATCATATCAAAATATTCTTTGTAAAAATGAGGTTTGTAAGCCCATCCATATCCAGGAATAATATTATCCAGGTAAAGGCCGCCGTTATCGTTAAATTCATTATGCCAGCGGTTGAACAGGCACGGCATTACCCGTAAACCCAGGGAATCGGCAATTTTCAGGGCAACTTCAAAATGATCCGCAAAATTACGCGGTTCCCGTATAAAAGCATCCCAGGAAAGCCAATAGCGGACCGTGTTGAACTTGGGAAAATATTGTTTTCCCCGGCGCAGTTCCAGTTCAAAAAGCTCCGGCCTGAAATAACGCCAGTTTTCAAAACTGGTACTGCCCGCGCTTGGTTGATAGTTAAAACCCCGAACCGAAGAAAAATCAAATGTTTCCATAAAAATGCTCCTTCTTCTTCTCAAAAAATTAACGTTAACTTATCATCAAATAAGTTAACGTTCACTTTATATGTTATATCATGGCTTGTTCAAAATTGCAAGTTTTTTATTTTTTTTAATTCAAAATGTGACAGAAATACTATACAGGAGAATAGCAAAAACAGCCGGATTGAAATATTTTTTGCAATCATTCAGCCGGCTCCCCATTTTGGCCTAATTTGAACTTGGACGCATAGAAATTTATGACAAATAGAGTTATGCTAAGGGCTCATGCGTACAACCATAAAAGACATCGCCAAGCATCTGGGGATCAGCGCGAATACCGTATCAAAGGCCTTGACCGGCAAATCCCAAATAAGCGAAAGCACCCGGCTTTTGATTCAGGAAACCGCAGTACGGATGAACTATACCCCCAATGAGACCGCCCGGGCTCTGGTACGCAAGGAGCTGCGGATTGCGGCGGTTTTTCCGATGGAACCCGGAGAATTTTACTATTATATCGCCGGGGGTATACGCAAGGCGGCACTGGAACTCAAGGACAGTAAATGCCATATTCTTGAGTTCCCCTATCCTTCCCTGGAAACGCCGGAAGATCTGCGCAAGATTCTCCGGCAGATACGGAAGGAGAAAATCAACGCCCTGATTTTAACCTGCAGCCATCAATTTAACATATACCGGAATGAACTGGAACGCATCGGCGCCGCGGGGATTCCCATCATATACAATACCATTTTTGGGGCGGAGGATATTCCCGGTCTTATCGGGGGTGTGCGGATGAATACCTATGTGGCCGGAAAAATGGCCGCCGAATTTCTCGGGATGGTAATTCCCGGCAAAACGCGAAAGAAAAAAATAGCCCTCTTCCCGGGGGATAAAAACATGCTGGTACACCGGGAATGTATCGAAGGCTTTTACGCGGATGCGGAAAAATACAATCTTGAGGTTGTAAAAATGTACGAGACCCATGAGGATCACAAGGTCGCGTATAGACAAACCGGAGCTCTGATGCGGCTTCACCCGGATCTGGACGGCATCTATGTAACCTCATACAATGCCTTGGGGGTCTGCGACTGGTTTGATAAACATCCGGGGTATCATGATGTTGCCATAATTGGGCATGATCTCTACCCCAAATTGAATGAAAAACTGCGTTCCCACAGTTTAACCGCCACCCTGTTTCAGAACCAGGCGGAATTTGGACGGGAGAGCATCATGATAACCTGCGAGTATCTGACGGGGATCCGCAGGAAGGAGGACTGCAGCAGAAAGTTCATACCCCAGCTTGTTTTGGGCTGCATGGTTGATAATTTTTCCTATTATGACGATGCGGCGTTACTGTTGGGTTAACCCTGCTGTTCCGGATTGCCGGGGACGAGAGTTGAACTCGTACCCCCTTGCGGGGAGGGGATTTTAAGTCCCCGGTGTCTACCATTCCACCACCCCGGCAGTCTCATTCTTGTATAGTAACCAGCCGGGTTACTAAACAACTCCAATTCTGGATTTTACAGAAGAAACCGGCCCGGATCAATCATGGCGGACGCCGGATTCGCCTGATTCGATTCGGGTATTTTTCCGCCCGCTTTAACGGTTCAGGGGCTTTCCTTTTCCGTCCGGTTTCTGGTTTTCATCATTACGCTCAGCATGGCGTAGCCTGAGGAAAGATCTTCCCTCTGGACCACTACATTGCCGGGCACTTTGAGTTTTACGTTGGTAAAATTCCAGATCCCCTCTATTCCCGCCCTTACCAGAATATCGGTAACCGCCTGGGCCGCTTCGGCGGGGACGGTAAGGACGGCAATTTTGACTCCCCGGCGCCGGACCTCTGTTTCCAGCGTTTCCATGGATAAAACATGAATTCCATGAATGCCGGCGCCGATCTTCCGGGAATCGGTGTCAAAGGCCGCCACAAAATTAAGACAGTGGGACTGAAATTCCCGGTAGCCCATGAGAGCGCTCCCCAGATTGCCCGCGCCCGCGAGGACTGCGTCCTGAACGTCGTACCAGCCCAGAAAACGTTCAATGGCGTCCGCCAGCGCCCCGGCAGGGTATCCTATTCTCGGTTTGCCCGTTATGCCCGTTATGGCAAGATCTTTTCTTATTTGAATCGGTTCAAGGCCCATTTCTCTTGCTATAAGAGCTCCGGAAATATGCTCATTTCCTTCGTGTTGAAGCTGTTTTACAATGGTCAAATACGAAGGCAGCCTGCGTACAGAAGGCGCCGAGGGAATTTTCCGCCTGATCTCCATATACTATACTGTACATCGTTAAATAATTATCGATCAATATTACTGATCGATAATATCGATCAATATTGCCGATCGATATTATCGATACAATGAGCCTGTCACCAGAGGACAAGCTTTCCCCGGTCCGCCGTAAAGCCCCGCTCCCGGAATATGTTTGAGTATTCGCTTTCCGCGGCGGCTTTTTCGTTGATGCGTTCAATCACGATCTTTTTTTCGGGCTGTACCGCGCGGAACCGGGGAGACGCCGCGAAGGCCGCCGCGTCTTGTGCGCCTTCGCCGTCCTTTGGATCCGTGAAGATCCGCAGTTCCTTTCCGCTTTTAAGGGAAACGGCGATGAGGTCCTTTCCCCTGAAGCAGAGCCTGTTAAAGGGGGAACGGGCGGGAAGACGGGGATCGAGCCCCTCAACGGAAAGCCCCGCGACGCTTGCCGGGTCCGCGGCGTTCATCCAGTATGTTTGCGGCGACGCTTCGGCCTCTTCAAGTTCGTGTTCTATGGAAGGCCGGGCGAACTGGAGGGAATTGATCCCGTTGAAAAAACGGCCCGCGGCAAGTTCCCCGGCAAGCTCCATGCGCCGTATGGCCGGAAGAAGCGCCTGCCATGAAAGGGGAGGGGCCTCTTTTTCAAGGAGGGGCCGCGAGATGATCCCCCAGCGCTTTAAGAGGAGCCGTACACGATCACGGTTTAATTCTTCTTCCTCAAACGGGTCCGCGGCATAATCCGGAACAAGCGAATACCAGAGGCCGTATACCGGCGGCCCGCCCCGCCATTTGTCGCGGATGGCGCGGGGGATACGGCGGCGTACCGCCCCGTAGGGATAACCCTGCGGAAGAACGGAAAGATCCTTTTCTTCGGAATCTTCTTTGGGAATAAAGCCTTCCGAAAGGCCCCGGCGCACCGGTTCCCATGAGCAGGCGGAAAGGCGGCCCTTCCACGCCTCGTTCCAGATAATTTCCGCGGTCAGGCGGTTTTCCGTTTTAAGGGCTTCCCGTATCTCCCAAAAATCACGGGGCCTGTCAAAGAAACGGGCGTCCAGGGCTTCCGCCGCCTGAGGTCCGCCCCGGCCGCGTTTCCCCGCGCCGTTAGCTTCGTTGCGGGCGGCCCATGGTGCGGCAAGATCCAGATCGTCCGGCCTTGAAAAACCGGCCCTTCCCTTTCCGTCTCCGTACCAGAGGAGGCTTCCTTCCTGTATGGCGCTGTCGAGGATTCCGGGGGCGTAATCTTTGCGGCGGGCGGGGAAAAATTCGGTTTCCCACAGATCCGCCTGGGCGCTTAAGCAGGAAATAGTTTCCCAAGGCAGGACGCCGGGGGAATTTTTGTTCAGTATACCCTGGCGCATGGCGAGGAAGGGGGCAAGCAGGGCGGCGGGGCGTTCCCTTACAAGCGGGCGCGCCTTCTTCCTGGCAAGCCTGAGGAGGAGATCAAGGTTGCCGGTATCGCAGAGGAGCTTCCCGGCTATGCCCGTTACCGAAACATCACAGGCGGCTTCGCCCGATTCGGCAAGGGCGCGGGCCGCGTCTTCGGCCTCCGCTTCTTCCGCCGCGAACACCTGTGCGGCGCGGGAAACAGAAACGGGCCCCTCATAGCGGAGCCACGGGCCAAGGAGGCCGAGCCTCGCCGGCTTGTCCCGCCATGCCTCTTCCCATTCCCGGTGGATCACAACGGAAACGCCTTCCCGGCCGGGCGGCATGTCCGTTTCGAGGACGGCTATTCTTCCGCCGAGCGAAGGATCTTCATCAAGCTCCTTTTTTAATACGGCGGGCAGCGCGGCGGCAAGGGTGTCCCATTCGTCAAAAGGAATGGCGATGCGCTCCTTGACCCATTCGGCAAGGCCCTGTTTGTCTTCCGCGGTCCAGCCGGGAATTTCCCTCCTCAGCCGTCCGGCAAACTCCCGCGCCGTCTGTGCGCCGAGCGGGGGCCTCAGGGACGCTTCGCCCAGGGCGTCCGCAATCGCGCGGTCGGAAAGAGAGGTCCCCGTTCCCCCAAAAGGCGCGCGGCGCAGATCTTCCCGTTCGTCGTATTCGTACATGAAGGCGCTTGTTTCTTCCCTGACAAAGTCCCGTGCAAAGGGGCTGGGACGGGAAGTTATTGAGAACCGGAGTTCCACGCCGCCCTGGATATCCTCCTGCAGTTCCCGGAATCCTTCCATGTCAAACATGTCCTTAAGACAGCTGCGCCAGGCTTCCGCCGTTACGGGAAATCCTTCCTCCCCGCCCGCCGCGTCAAAAAGACGCTTTGATTTTTGCCGCGTGATCCACAATGGCGTGCGCTTTCCGAAGAGCGGCCTTGAGATAACGAGGCTCCTTTCCGCCGCTTCCCTGAAGGCTGCGCCGAAGATGCTTGACGATTCAAGCCGCTTTCTGAACAGCCGCTCTCCCCTGGAAATTCCCCCGCCGCCGTCTTTGTCAAGATCCCCGAGCGCGTCACGAAGCAGGACTTCCGCGCCTGATTCTTCGGCTCCCGGCATGACAAGAAGGATGCCGTTGTCGCCGGAAAAAACATCGACGCGGACGCCAAGTCTTTCCTCAAGCGACTGTGCCAGGGCAAGCGAGAAGGGGTAGTTGACCGCCCCGCCCCGGAAGCAGTGCAGCACAACCTGGCATAATCCCCGCCCGCCTCTTTTCGCCCCCGTTTCGCGTATGATTTCAACGTTTATCCTGTTTTTTCCCGGAAGGGAGCCCAGCGCCGTGTACTGGGCGTCAAGAAACTTTTCAAGGTTTTCCGCCGCGTCTTTGGAAAAACCGGGAATGATCCCGTCCTGCCAAAAGGGCCTTCTGCTCTCTCTGGCCGCGCTGTACCTTTCAAGAACAGCAAGAACATGGCGCGCCAGTACGGGACTTTCGAACGCCTTTTCCGCCTTCCAGAAGGGAATGTAATCCGCGGGCTTTTCAAGGGGAACGGCCTGGACCGCTTCGGGCCCTATGGCGGTGATGCGCCAGCCCCTGGTTCCGAATTCAAAACAGTCCCCCGTTCTCCGTTCCCAGACAAATTCCTCGTCCAGTTCCCCTATCTTTGTCCCGCCGCCCTCTCCGCTTCCGGCGATTCGGAGGGAATAGTAGCCCCGGTTCGCGATAACCCCGCCCTGCGTGTAAAGGAGTTCCAGTGCGCCGGGCGCGGCGGAAAGCGTTCCGTCCGTTTTGTCAAAATAAAGACGCGGCCGTATGCCGCGGACTCTGCGGTATGTTTCGGTGAGCATGGCGATCACCGCGTCGTAGGAGGGCCGCTTTAAGTTTCTGAATATGTAAAAGCTCCGGATCAGTTCGTAGAGCCCGTCAACGTTGTAATCCTTTTCGGTACAGAGTGAAAGGATGATCTGCGCCAGTATGTCAAGGGGATTTTCGACGGGCCGTATTTCTTCGATGTCCCTTTCCGCCGCCGCTTCGGCAAGGCCCGCGGCAAGAAGAAGATCCATTCTGTGAAAGGGGACCAGCGTTCCACTGCTGATCCTTCCCGCGCCGTGCCCGGAGCGGCCTATGCGCTGAAGCGTCTGCGAAACCGACGAAGGGCTTCCGGCCAGTATCACTTCGTCTATGCCGCCTATGTCTATGCCGAGTTCAAGGGAGGAGGTGGCTATGACGCAGGAAAGGCTCCCTTCGGCAAGGCGCTTTTCCACCGCGCGCCGTATTTCTTTTGCGAGGGAACCGTGGTGCGCGTAGGCCGCCAGGCGTCCCGCTTTCCTGTTGACAAGGAAGGCAATGCGTTCGGCGTGCCGCCGTGAATCGGTAAACACAAGCAGCGGCGACTGTGTTCCGTTTCCGGCATTTTCTTTTTTTTCGGTTTTTTTCAGAATAAGATCTATTAAAAAACGGTAAGGCCCGCTTTCCCCTTCGCCGTTTGAATCCGCCTTTTCCCGGCCTGTACCGCCTGAAAATTCCACGGCAAGTTCTATCCGCTTTTCCTCCTGCGGGGCGATAATGCGGACGGCGCGTTTTGTTCCCCCGGTAAATTCCGCCGCGGCCTGGGGTGTCTTTACCGTCGCCGAAAGGCTTACCCGCTGAAATTCGCCCGCGACAAGGGCAAGCCGTTCAATCTGGCAGGAAAGAAAACTTCCCCGTTTGGTCCCCAGCGCCGAGTGTATCTCGTCGAGGATCACGTACTTTACGGAGGCAAGCACTTTTCTTCCCTTTGGGTTAAGCAGGATGATGGCGAGGCTTTCGGGGGTCAGCGCGAGGATGGACGGAGGGGAAACAAGGAAACGGCGGCGCTCCGGCTGCGGCGTGTCGCCGGAACGGGTTTCGGCGCGTATGGCGGGAAAGGGAACGCCCGATTTTTCAAAACGCGCCCGTATGCCCGAAAGCGGCTCAAGAAGATTCCGCCTGATGTCTTCGTTAAGAGCCTTGAGGGGCGACACATAGAGGACGGAAAGTTCCCCGGCGGCGTATTCGCTTTTCCCGAAACCGCCGGGAGGAGGCGTGCAGAACCGTGACAGGGCCGCAAGAAACGCGGCGAGTGTTTTTCCGCTTCCTGTCGGCGCAAGGAGCAGCGCATGGCTGCCTTCCGCTATGACGGGCCAGGAGGCGGCCTGGACCGCCGTGGGTTTTCCGTATGTTTCCGTGAACCATTCCCGTACTAAAGGATGAAACGAAGGCGGCAGTGAAAGGTCCCGCGCACAGACGCTAGACATTAAAGCATCTTATTTTATGACCGCCGCCTGTTTCGCGCAGAGGGGGACGGCTTTCGAAACATTGTTGTGCCGCAATGGGGCAGCGGCCGGCAAAGGAGCACCGCTCTTCGCCTTCCCCTCCGTCTTCGGGCGGCGCGGACGGCGCGGGTGGGACCGGTGCGGGCGCGGTTTCCCCCTGGGGCCCCGCGCTCGCCGAAAGACCCGGCGCCGATGAAAAGAGCAGCCTTGTATAGGGGTGGCTTCCCGTTTTCCAGAGGCCGGCGGCGGGGGCCTCTTCCATGAGTTCCCCCCTGTACATTACGCCTATGCGGTCGCAGAAATGAGAGGCAACCCTGAGATCGTGGGCAATGAAGAGAAACGAAAGATCCCGTTTTTCCCGCAGGTCAAGAAGCAGGTTGAGGATCTGCCCCTGTATGGAAACATCAAGGGCGGAAACAATTTCATCGCAGACAAGAAGATCCGGTTTCATCAAGAGCCCCCGGGCTATGGAAATGCGCTGCCGCTGCCCCCCCGAAAATTCCGCGGGCCGTTTTTCAAGATCCTCCCGGCTTAACCCCACTTCCTCCAGTATGGCCCCCGCTTCTTCACGCGCCTGTTTTTCCCAGGCTCTGGTGTGCCCCCTGATCCGTTTTTCTCCGCCCTTCTCCGCGCCGCGCATCTCCTCCTGCCGCATTGCGCCCGGCGACCATCTGTACCCCGAGACCAGCACCTCATAGGCGCTCATGCGCGGGTTAAGGGAACGCGCGGGGTCCTGAAACACGTACTTCACTTTTTGGCGGTATTCCCTTAGATCTTTCTTTTTGAGCGCGGACACGTCGATGGTATCGCGGAAGAAGATGCTTCCCCCGTCGCGTTCGTACATGCGTACAAGCAGCCGCGCGGCGGTGGTTTTGCCGCAGCCGGATTCCCCGACAAGGCCGTAGTTTTCGTTCCTGTTTATGGAGAAAGAGAGGCCGCGCACCGCGTCGACAAAACGCCCGAAACGGGCGAAGAAACCCGCCTCCAGATTAAAGCGTTTCCGTAGATTTGAAACAGTAATTACCGCCATGGAATCCTCACACAGCGCGCCTGTCGCCCTTCACCGTCAAGGGGGAGGAGGGGCGGCACGCCTTTTCCGCATTCGTCCGACACCTCCGCGCAGCGGGGGGCGAAGGGGCATCCCGGTTCGGTTTGAGCCGGGTCCGTTACCCTGCCCGGTATGGTCCGCAGCCTTTCCCGCGAATAATGGCTGCCGAAGCGCGGGGACGCGGCGAGCAGGGCTTTCGAATACGGGTGAACGGCCCCCTCCGCGAACATGGCCGATTTCCCTTCTTCCATAATGAGCCCGCCGTACATTACAAGGATGCGGCCGGCAATTTCCGCCACGAGGTTAATGTCGTGGCTGATGAAGATAATGGAAATATTCCGCGTTTCCCGCAGCCTCCGCAGCAGAGCCGCTATCTGTTTTTGAATGGTAACATCAAGGGCGGTTGTCGGTTCATCGGCTATAAGCAGATCGCATCCCTGCGCGAGCGCAAGGGCTATGCCTATGCGCTGGAGCTGCCCGCCTGAAAACTGGTGGGGAAAGCCTGAAAGCCGTTCCCTTCCCCGTTCAAGCCCCGTCTCCGAAAGAAGGGCGGCGGCCTTTTCCCTGGAAAGGTCCCTTGTAATGCTCCTGTCGCTGTTTCTGAAGGTCTCAAAAAACACGCTTTCCATATTTTGCAGGGGATCGTAAGAGCGGCCGGGTTCCTGAAAGATCATGCCTATCTTCTTCCCCCGGTATTCCCTGAGAAACGAAACGCTTTGTCCCAAAAGTTCTTTGCCCCGGTAGCGTACCGAACCCGATACAAGGGCGTTTTTCGGCAGCAGTGAAGGAATCGCCTGTGTGCTTACGCTTTTTCCCGAGCCGCTTTCGCCCACGATTCCAAGGATCTCCCCCGCATCGAGGCTAAAGGAAAGCCCCCGCACCGCCGCGTGAAGCCCCCTGTTTGTGGAAAAAGAGACCGTTAGATTTTCAACTTCAAGAAGGGCTTCGCCCGTCCGCATATTGGCACTCCCCGGCTGTTTGAGTATACTGGAAAAAATATGTCTTGAAAACAAGCCCGGCCCCGTCCGGGTTTTAGGGGGCGATCATGAAGTACGAGTGGACAAAGGATCTGGAGACAGGACACAGCGTTATCGACAGCCAGCACAAGGAACTCATTGCCGCCGTCAACGGCCTGATGGACGCTATCGAGTCGGGGAAGGGCGGGGAGGCGGTGTCAAACAGTCTTAATTTTCTTAACGATTACACCATCAAGCATTTTTTCGAGGAAGAAATGCTGCAGCAGAAATACAACTACCCCGATTATCCCAACCATAAAAAAATCCACGACAGTTTCAAGACGGTAATACACGATCTTAAGGTGCGCGAAATGTGGAAAGGCTCAAGCGGCGAACTTGTCAACGAAGTCCGCGACAAGATAGGCGGCTGGCTGGTTACCCACATCAAGGGCCAGGATGTCAAAGTCGCCGCCTACATCAGGTCCGTTTCAAAGGGGCCCGCTTCCTGATTTCTTCCTTTTTTCTTTTGGGCGTATAAAACGGGGAAAAATCGTGTGGTAGGGATCGTAGTAGTCCCGCAGGGCGTCGCCGATGAAATTAAAGGCAAGCGTGACGGCAAGAAGGAACCACACGGGAAAAAGCAGCCAGGGATAATTCCGCAGGTTTGACAGCGTGGAAATGTCCCGCCTGATAAGAGATCCCCAGCTTACGGCGGGGTCTGTAATGCCCAGCCCCAGGTAGGAAAGGGTCGTCTCGGTCATGATGAAGCCCGGAATGGAAAGGGCAATGCTGACAATAAGAAGGCTCGCTATCTGGGGAATGATGAAACGCATGATGATCACCGGGGCGGGGATCATTTCAAGCTGCGCGTTAAGGACAAACTCTTCCCGTTTAACAGCGTGAACCATGCCCCGCACGGTCCGCGCCGAGCCGGGCCAGCCCACAAGCGAAAGGATGATAGTGATCATCATGTAGGCCCCTCCTGAATCCATGGAGGAGGAAAGCAGCGAGCGGAGAAAGAGGATAAGGTACAGCCCCGGAACAAGCATGAAAAATTCCGAAAAGCGCATAATGGTCCAGTCGGTAAAGCCGCCGAAATAGCCGCCGAGCCCGCCCAAAAGCACGGCAAGGAAGAGCGAGACGGCGGTCGCCGCAAAGCCTATGGTCAGCGATATGCGGCTCCCGTAGATGATGCGTGAAAAAAGATCCCTCCCCAGATGATCCGCCCCCATAAAAAACGCGGGGTACGATCCGGGCCCCGTGGTAAAAAGATGGCGTTCCGCCCTGAAGATGCCCCAGAGTTTGTACGGCTCGCCCCGGGCGAACAAGCGGATCTCTTCGTAGCGGCCGCGCACCCGCGCGTACTTCCAGTTGACGGTGTTTATTACCCGCGCTTCCTGCGCGCCGGGTTTCGGCGGCCCCCCTTCTTCACGGTAGAAACGGATGTTGGGCGGGTGGTACGCCGCGTTCCCGAAAGATGACGTGGGGCTGCAGGGCGCGATAAATTCGGCAAAGAGCATCACAAGGTAAAGCAGGACAAGGAAAACCAGGCTCACCGCCGCGATGGGCCGTTTTTTGAGGTAGCGGAGGAATTTCATTCTTTCCCGTACCTTATTCTTGGGTCTACAAGGGCGAGCAGTATATCCGCCAGCACCATTCCCAGGAGTACGAGGAAGGAAATGAACATGATGTTTGAAAGGACGAGGTTAATGTCCTCCTGTAAAACAGCTTCATACATGAGCCTTCCTATGCCGGGGTAGGCGAAGATGATTTCAAGGATCAGCGATCCCGAAAAGAGGCTTGCAAGCAGGTTTGCGCTCCCTGTGATGTAGGGGTTAAGGGTGTTCCTGAACGCGTGGCTGAAGTAGACGCGCCATTCGGCTATGCCCCTTGAACGGAGGCTTGTAATGTACGGCTGGCCCAGCTGGTCAAGCATGGTGGCCCGTATCATGCGAAGCGTTCCCCCTATGCCCCCCAGAAACGCGGCGAGCAGCGGAAGAAAGATGTGGTGCATGTAGGAAAAGACAAAACGGCCGGGCGCCTGTGAAAACGGAAAGGAAGGATACGCCGTTACGGGAAAGGCGCCTGTCGCCGACGCGAAAAGTTGCAGCAGTATGAGGAGCAGAATGCCGGGAAAGGCGTGAAGCACCAGCGCGAAAAAAGTTACCGCAAGATCCGCGGCGGTTCCGGCTTTGGTTGAAAAGTAGACCCCCAGGAGAAACGAGAAGAACGTGATGAGCACAAGCGATATGAGGTTAAGGACAACCGAATTAAGCAGCCGCGAGGCGATAAGAAACGAAACGGGCGCGCGGGAAATAAGGCTTACGCCAAGATCGTGGTGCACAATTACCCTGTTAAGCCATTTGAAATACTGTACATAAAAAGGCTGATCCAGGCCCAGGCTTTTCCGCCGCGCCTCAAGCTGCTCCATGGAAAGGGCGTCCCTGTCCTGTCCTGCCCTGCCCTGGTTTTCGCTGAAAAGCTGCTGGAGCATGATCTGATCGACAATGTCCCCCGGGGCAAGCTCCATGAGGCCGAAGACGGCAAGGCCCAAAATAAAGAGCATGACAACCATGGTAAGAAGGCGGCCGGCAATATAGGAGGCAAGGGGCGCCTTCCTCCTTAAAAGATACAGCAGCCCCGCTATATACGCCGCGGCTCCGGCGACGCCTCCCCTCTTCATGGCTTTAAGAATATGTGGCTTGATTCAAAACCCGAAAGGTTGTCGAAGTACGCGTTGGAAAAATCCCAGCGGTTTTGCAGGGCGAAGAACGAACGCGGCCTTATAAGGTATATCATGGGGCACTGTTCCAGAAGCACGCGCTGAAATTCATCCCAGATACCCTGCGCCTTTTCCCTGTCTATTGTAAAGGCCCCTTCGTTGTAGAGGAAGTCAAGGCGCGCTTCCCAGTCCGTCGCGGGCTCTTTCTGCAGGGGGTACCAGAAGTGAAGGTTCCCGGCGGAAGGCCACACGTTGCTTCCTCCGGTGGGAAAAACCTGGTTTCCCGAAAGCCCCATGATCATCGAATCCCATTCAAAGGTTGTAAAAAGCTGTTCAACCATTTTCTGAAAATCGATGACCCGTATGTTTACCGTTATTCCGGCGTTGGAAAGGTCCGCCATGATGATGGACGCGATATCGGACACCATGGCGCTTTCGGATCGTATGGTAAGGTCAAAGACAACCGGCCGGTTTTTTTCATCCCGCAGAACGCCGGAAATGTCCCGCCTCATGCCCGCCTGTTCAAGGAACCGAAACGCCCGTTCGGGATTGTAGAGATACGAAAGGGTAATGTCCGCGTTGTAGTAGGGATTCGGTTCGGGAAAAATATCGAGTTTGGGTTCGGCAAGCCCCCGGTACACCTGCGCCACGATGCGCTCCCTGTTAAGCAGGCAGCTCATTGCCTGGCGGAATTCTTTCTTGGTGAACCATTCGTATTGGGGAGTGTTCCTGTTTTTCGGATTCTGGTTGAAGGTCCAAAAGGAGGCGCTCAGGGAGCCTTCGGCGTTGAACACCGTGTAATCGGCATTTTCCGCGCCTGTAAGTTCGTCAAGATCCTCAGGTCTCGGCGCGTAGGTTTCTATTTCCCCCTGCTTGAAAAGAAGATACTGGGTGTTTTCCTCGGGGATAATGCGGACGATTTCTTCCTCCGTGTAGGGAATGGAAACGCCGCCGCTGTCTTTGTCCCAGTAGTCGGGATTCCGTTTGTACACAAGGCGCTGGCCCGCGGTGTATTCGGCAAGGAACCATTTTCCCATGGACGGAATAAGGCGCGGGTCTGTTTTGATGTTGAAGAGATCCCTCACCCCCTCGGCGCCCCGCTCGCGGTACGCCTGTTCGTAGTCTATGCGCGGGGAGATCTGGAGATTGGTGGAAAAGACCGGCTCCGCCACAATGCGGGGAAAATGAAAAACGAACTGCTTGTCGTTGATTTTTTCTATGTCGATGTGGGCCCTTGTTCCGTCTTTCATGACAAGAAACTGCCCGGTATAGCCGGAACCCTGAAACGCGGGATTCCCGTCTATTTCGTTGTACCAGAAGACGACGTCGTCGCTTGTAACGGGGATCTTTTTACCGGAGCCGTAGTAACTCCAGTACAGATTGTCGCGCAGGGTGTAGATCACGTCGAGCGTTTCCGCTTCCTCGTCGGCCCGGACTTCAAAGAACGCGCACCGGGGCACCCATTTTCGCGCGGATACGTCGTAATCGGCAAGGTAGTCCCTCATCATCGCCACCACGGCGGCGGTAGAAGAGTCCTGTTCGGCTATGTGATCGTTGAAACTCTTGGGGTCCGCCGGAACGGCGCTGCGCCAGATCCCCCCGAGTCTTCCGGGAAGAAAAGACTCCCCCCTCCAGGGCTTGCTTACCGTTTTTTCGAGTATGTAGTCGATGCCCCCGCCTGTGACGGCATTTATTTCTTCAATAGAAAGCTCTTCTTCGCGGGAACAGGAAAAAAAGGCAAGGGCGCACAGGAAAAGAACGGGCAGCTTTTTCATAAAATAATAGTACCGGAGGAAAATACAGCTGTCAATTATACGCATGGCATGGTTTTTCCGCTTCCTTTTTATCCCTCAAGCCCTCTTGACATTGTAGTAAAATATGTATTATACTATGTATATTAGTAAGGAGAAATATATGTTGATAGAAACTAAGCAAATGGTTCCCATAACCCGGCTTCAGAAAGAGCTTACCCAGACTATCCGGGAGCTGTCGGATTCCGGAAAGGCAGTATACATATTAAAAAACAACAACATGGAAGCGGTCTTGCTTTCCTATGATGAATATGAACATTTAAAAAACATTGAAGAAATATTTGAACAATTCGAGATAAGAAACCTGGTGGAAAAAAGATCGAAAAAATATGATCCCGGGAACAATATCCCATGGGAAAATATCCGGAAAGAAACATGAGTTTTGAAATTCAATTTATTCCTGAAGCCGCTGAGGATTATACATCTCTTGACGGAAGCATAAAAAAACAAGTCAATGAAAAGATTGATAAATTAAAGGAGAATCCGTTTATTGGTGAAACCTTGGGAAATAAAAACAATATCGATTTGACCGGATACTATAAAATATATGCAGCAAAGAAAGCGTATAGAATTGTTTATAGAATAATAAAAAACGAGATAGAAATAATCGAAATACGGAGTATAGGGAAAAGGGACAAGATGGAAATATATAAAATTATTGGACAAAATCGTGTTTTTAAGCGGACATTGTTCAATACCTGAAGTTGCGGTATAGCTATGCCGATACGGGCGGCAGGGGGAATCTCCTATTCAATAAGCGCGTCAAGATCCATTTCGCCGGCGGCGCAGGGAACGGTGATGCCCCAGTTTTCAAGGATCGCGGGGTGTATTTCGCCGAATACGCCGGCGGGCTTTCCCCTGTATACGATGGACGCGGCGCGGCCGGGAATAAAGCGGGGATCATCCGATTCCACGGTTGTGTAATCGCGCGAAAGATAATAGAAAAGGGTTTGAAGCTGTCCCGCCGCGGTGTTGAAACCGGCGTCCCTGTCGGCGTGAAGAAAACCAAGGTACTGCCGTGTCGCCGCTCCCGTGTTTTCCGAAGCGTCCCGGTAGGCGACTTTGCCTGTTTCGAAGATGCGGTGCGGATACGCGGCGTGGCCCGAAACCGCTTCGCTTTCAAGCAGTGACGCGAGGACAGAGTCGCGCACGTACTCGTAGTTCTCCGTCATGGGATTGCTGATGCGGATGATGCGCCCGCCAGAGCCTCCCATGTTTTCCACGAGATCTTTTTTTGAGCCCAGGTAGTTGTAGATCATCTCCTGATAACCCAGGCCCGCCATAATGCCCTTGACCCGGCGGCTGAAAAGGGTAATGGGGGCAAGGCGTCCAACCGTAAAATCCCGGGGACGCAGGGGTTTAAACGTTGAAAGTCCCCGGCCCATCATAACATCTTCCATTACATCCGCGGCATGAAGAAAATCGTTGCGGTATTCGGGGGGAAACGCCCTTACGCCGGGCACGGGGCCGCCCTGGGAACCTCTTTCGGCGTCGCGGGCTTCTTCCGCCCGGACGCCCATGCGGGCAAGGGCCTTTACCGAATCGGCGGCGCTTATTTTTTCACCCAGATATTTTTCGATGCGCGAAAGCGAACAGAACACCGGCTCCTGAAAGTACCAGGGAGTAACGCAGGTTCTGCCAAAGGGCGTATCGTATTCGTAATTGATTTCCACAGGCTCAATGGTAAAACCGTTGTCCGCAAGATCGCAGGCTACAATAGACGCGGCCAGCGTTACCGCCCTTTGATCGGTTCCGGTCAATTCCACAAAGAGATTGCTGTCCCCCGCCTTGACGGCTCCGAGATCCGCCGAGTTGATGATGGGCGGATAGGAAAGAACGGCGCCCGACGAATCGGCAAGCAGCGGATGAAGGGGTTCGTGTTCCTGTATAAAGGCATATTCTTTTCCTTTGGGATGCTGCCTGAGGATTTCCCTTAAGGTAAGGGGCATGTCCCACTGGAGGGGTATGAAAGAAACGCTGTCGGGATCTACCGCCCGGTACATAATGGGCCAGCCTATGATGGCGGTGCGGTACAGCCCCATGGAAATGGTCCTGCGTTTGCGGCCGAAATTCCACGCAAGTTTTTCCTGCGTTTGTATCATGTCCCGCAGCATAGGATCGGTGATCGCCCTTCCTGACGCGACGAAACCGGCAAGGTAAGGCCGCACCTGTTTTACCGTTTTTTCAACGATGACCTTGTGTTTTGCCGGGAGCGTTTTTTCCGGGGAAGAAAAAAAGGGATACAAAGGAATTGCGCCGCCTCCGTAAATTTTAAGCTGCCGGGCGCAGCCGGCGGTTCCCCAGAGATCGGGCCTGTTGGTATCGTTCAGCTCTATTTTAAGAACACGATCGGAAACGGGAATGTTCCCGTCCATAGACTCCGCGTCCGAATCCAGTTCCGCCTTCGCACAGGAGAGGGCTTCTTCCAGTTCTTCCCTTGTGTTCCAGCGGCTTTTTCCGCCGGGACATCCGGCCAGCGTATAAAAGGCTTGTTCGTTTACTTCAATTTTAGGCATAAAAAAACAATACGCGAAAAAAGGGCCTTGTTCAATGGCCTTTTACTGGCCGCTTGTCCTTCTTAGGCGCACATTTTCAAGATCATAGCTGAACAGTTCCCGGAGGTCGTTGAGCCCAAGGGCCATGAGGGCCATGCGGTCTATGCCTATGCCCCAGGCGGCGACGGGCACATTCACCCCAAGGGGAGACGTGACTTCGGGCCTGAAGATACCCGAACCGCCCAGCTCAAACCAGCCGAGGACAGGATGCCTGATGTGGACTTCCACGGACGGTTCGGTAAAGGGAAAATAGCCGGGAACATATTTGACTTCTTTTGCGCCCGCCACTTCAACGGCGAACATTTCAAGCATGCCCAAAAGCGTCCGCAGATTCACTTCCTCGCCAAGGACAATTCCTTCGGTCTGATAAAAATCGGGAAGATGGGTGGCGTCCACCTTGTCGTAACGGAAACAGCGGACTATGCCGAAATATTTGCCGGGTACTTTTGCGCGGGGAAGGGTTTTTGCCGAAAGGACGGTGCCCTGGCTGCGCAGTATGAGCCGCCGCGTAAAATCCCGGTCAAAGGCGTAATTCCAGCCGCGGCTTCCGGTCCCGCCGCCGTTTTCGTGGGCAGCCGCTACATTGGAAAGCCATGGCTCTTCTATGGACGCAGCCGTTTCGGGATCGGACAGGCGGTACACATCGTGTATGTCACGGGCCGAATGGAACTGGGGCATGAAGAGCGCGTCGGAATTCCAGAATTCCGTTTCTACCAAAGGACCGTCGAATTCTTCAAAACCAAGTGAAGCAAGTTTGTCTTTGACGTTTTCAAGAAAATCGGCATAGGGGTTGGTACGTCCGGGAATGAGCCGTACCGGCGGTACTTTTACGTTGTAGGCT
This sequence comes from Treponema sp., assembly GCA_031266775.1. Taxonomy (GTDB): domain Bacteria; phylum Spirochaetota; class Spirochaetia; order Treponematales; family Breznakiellaceae; genus JAIROE01. The sequence continues at coordinate 36,353 of JAISAQ010000061.1, read as the reverse complement.
CTGAAAGCCCTGCCCTTCCAGCTTCCTTCCGCGATCATTTCCGGGGTAAGGACGCCGGTTTCGCCGCCTGTTATTCCCGCCTTTTCAAGAAGCGCGGCAATTTCCCCGGCGGGGACTTTTTCGCCTTCAACGGTGAAGCCGTATATCACCCGCTCCCGGTCCGCCTCTCTAAAGGGAGCGCCGGCGGCGGCGCGCTTTTTGGCGATGCCCGCCATGGCCTCTTCTTCCGCCCCGGAAAGTTCCGCGGCGGCGATACGCCCTTCCCCGGCCACCTTATCCAGAAGGCCCCGTATCAGCGCAAGGTACGCCGCCCCTTCGCCCTTTGCCGGACGGCCGTCTTTAAGGTTTTCGGCGGACAGCGCCATACGTACCCGTTTCTCCCCGTCCATGGCAAGAACGCCGGATTTGGAAAGAATGCCGAAGGCGCTTCCCGCATCTTTGTTGTCCATGCCGAGGTTTCCGGCAATTTCAGGCAGGGTAAGGTTCCCCTTTAGCCGTATCAGTTCCACAATGCGTTCGGCAGGCGATCCCTTTTCTTTCCATTCGCGGCCCAGATCGGTCAGTTCAAAAAACACCTCCGTTTCCCGGCGCAGCTCCCTGACGATGCCCTTTCCCGCAAGCCAGGAAAGCGCCTGATTGCCGTTCCCGCTTTTAAGGCCAAGATCGCGTTCAACCTTTTCAACCCACAGCTCATCATCTTTTTTATACGCAAGGATGATCTGTATTTCCAGAGGATGAAGATTCTTTACGGTATCCATATCGAATGTCATTGTAGTTGTTACGGTATCAGATTTGCGCTTTTACCGCAATGGCGCGGATAAATTCCAGGTGAAGCACAATCCGGTGGAAAACCGCAGCCCGGCGCATATATCGGCGTTCCAGTTTTTTCCGGCCGAATTGCTGAAGTAGGACTGCCAGGCAAATTCCCCGTACAGCGCCAGGACGCCGTGTTTGACATTCCAGGAAAACGGGGCGGCGGAGATGCCCGCCGCTCCCAGCCACGCGGTTCCTCCCCGGTAGCGCCGTTCTCCGTTTTCCGTCTGTAGTACCGGATCGCCGAAACTGAAAGACGGGCCCAAAAAGATCCTGAGTCTGTCGTCAAAACCCGCGGAAAAGGTCACAGGAAGGCGGAATACGCCCAGCGTCTTGTCCCACTCAGGCCGCAGTTCCAGTCCCAGCAGCACGGGCCGTTTCCATGTGTGCGTTTCGGCGGCTACGCGTATATACCCGGCTGTTCCCCGTATGGGAAACCCGTTTTTGAGGAAGCCGTTCCATGAAGGGGCAATCCCTATTCCCATGCGGTATGTTCCGAACTCGAACGAATCCTCTTCCTTGTCTTTGCCGTCTTTGCCGCCGTCAGGCAGCGCCGGGCCGGGCCTGACCCTGCTGCCTGAGTTGTCCGCTCCGGGCCGCACCGCGCCGTCCACGCCGTTAAGACGGGTCTCTGTTATAACGGCCGTTTCCGCGGGGATCTGTGGATCAAGGCTCCCTCCCGGCGGCAGGGCTCTTCCCGCTCCGGCGTAGGTTCTGCTCCAGTATTTTTCGCTTAAATCCGAATATATTACCCCGGTTTGGGGACCTTCCGACGCGGAATGGATAAAGCGGCCGTTTCCGGCGTAGATTCCCACATGGGAAACGGTTTTCGCGGACGTGGTTCTAAAGAAGAGCAGATCGCCGGTTTCCATTTCCCCGTCGCTTATTTTTTCCGCCCAGGCATAAAGTCCCCCCGTGGTGCGGGGCACGGATACCGAAAGCGCGTCCCTGAAACTCCGGTAGACAAGGCCCGAACAGTCAAACCCCTGATCGTCGATGCCCCCGTAACGGTAGCGGGTTCCCCGGTATTTTTCCGCCGCCGCGACTACCCTGAACCGCGTTTCCGCCGCTCTGGCCCCGGATTCCGCCTGTGCGGAGGTATGCGTACCCTCAAGCAGGATGGGAGCGGCGGCAAAAAGGCGCCCCGAAAGGAGGAGGCATACGGCGGCAAGCGTTCCGGTTTTTCCTGAAAACATGATCTGTGTCATTATCGGCACATTCCGGCGGACGGAATCCAAAAAAAGTTCAGGAAGAAGGCTCTTTCAGCCTTGGCCTTTTTGCCAGCGCCTGTTTCAGAACCTCAAGATCCGCTTTCGTTCCGGGCCCTCCGGGCTGCAGTTCTTCGGCGCAGGTATCAAGCTCAAAGGGACGGCGGGCAACGTGCTCGGGGTAGTGGGCGTCCGAAGACGTAGTAAGGGGATAGCCGAGCGTGTCAAGCAGGGACGCTTCCCCGCCCTGGGGGGGCGCTCCTGTGCGCGGCGGAATACGGACACATTCCACCGCCGCCCAGGGGCCTTCGACCACAGCGCCAAGCTGGCTTGTCATGGAAAAGGCCGCGCGGTCCACGTGGGCGGGAATGATGATGCCGCCGAAGGCGGCCGCCTGTGCGCCTATGCCGTCAATACCCAGATCCAGCGCGTTGGGAAGAAAATATTCAACTTCGCCTTCAATATTGTCATCTTCGTCAACGTAGACCTGATCTCCGGTTTTTTCAGGATCGTTTGGCAGGGGCATGATGATGCTGTAGGCGTATTCGCCAAACGCAAGGGCTTCTTCAAGGCCGCTAAAGAGGCAGAGGACGTGAATTTCCTCCTGCGTGGTAGCCTCCATGCCGAAAAGGGGGATGATCCCGTAACGGGGACAGAGCTTTGCGAACGCGGGGCAGTTGAGGCTTGAATTGTGATCCGTCAGGGCAAGAAGGCGCACCCCCTTTGCCGCGGCCAGTTCAACAAGAAGCCTCGGCGAAAGATCCAGCGAACCGCAGGGAGAAAGGCAGGAATGGTTATGCAGATCGGCCAAGAGCGGCATAGAGTTTTCCGGAAACGGTAAACTGGTTTTCCCTTGTCAGAAGTACGGCTATTCCTTCATCTTTTGCCGAATCCAGCATGTCCTGGGGAATGGGGCGGGAATTACAGACGATGATCGCTGTAATATTCACCAGCGTCGCCACCGCCACCGTGTTTTTATGGGCCTGTATGGTGATCAGGGCGCCCCCGTCTTTCGCGTTTGCCATGACGTCGGAAAGCAGATCCGACGTATAGGCGCCGGCAAGATCCCCGTCGCCGAACTGATCCTGCACGATCTCGCATCCCAGGGCCAAGGCGGCTTCATGTATGGTCACGCGGGACTTCCCGCGCCGCGCGCCTGTGCGGTCATGCTTCGTCCTTGGGGGAATTAACGCACATCACCGATCGCACCCTGGTTCCCGAACCGGGCGCCGAATTAATCGTAAATTCGTCGGAGACGCGCTTGGTATTGGCAAGTCCCATGCCGGCGCCAAAGCCAAGGGAACGTATCCACTCATTTGCCGTTGACCAGCCTTCCTGCAAGGCAAGATTCACGTCTTCTATTCCCGGCCCCGTATCGGCGGCGATGATCGTAATCTTGTCGGGCTGTATGGAGCAGCTTATCGTACCCCCGTGCGAGTGGACCACCTGGTTTATCTCCAGTTCATAACTGGCAATGGCAACCCGGCGTATCACCTTGGGATCAAAATCCCGCTGTTTCAGGGCCTTTTTTATCTCGGTAGAAGCCCGCCCGGCGGTTTCAAAATCGTAGCGGGTCGTGGTAAATTCCATTTCCGAATAGGGCGATGAAGATCCGCCCGCGCTGTTGTGCATCTTTTCGAGCCTTAGAACCTCGCGGTTCATTTCCGCAAGCAGCGTACCAATGACATCTTTGGATGTAAGAATGCCGGTAAGCTCCTGTTTTTTGTTGATCACGGGAAAACGGCCGTAGCGGTACTTGTTAAGGTAGGAAATGGCGAAAGAAAGGGGCATGTCTTCTTCAAGAACAATGACATTCCGCGTCATGTGCATTTCCGCCGTATGTTCAATAAAGCCCTGATCCAGGGCGTTGATAATATCCTCAATGGAAATAATCCCCATAATATGCTGTTCTTCGACAATGGGCACGCCGGTAATGTAATTCTCCCGCATAACGGCCTGTATATGGCGGAGGGTGCTGTCTTTTTTGGCGCAGATCACCGCGCTTACCATGACGTCCTTAACCTTGAGTTGGTAAATAAGTTCCAGAACCGCGGAAGGGGAATCGACGGTGCTGATGGGTATATCGGGAGTTTCAACGCTCATGCCCGCCGTCCCTTCCTTAAAACGTACTTTTCGATAACCTCGGCGACGCCGTCATCGTCATTGGACTTTTCGGTTACAAGGCTCGCGATATTTTTGATTCGTTCATCCCCGTTTACCATGGCAACTCCCATCCCTGCCCAGCGGATCATGGCTTCGTCGTTCATCGAATCCCCAATGGCAAGAACCTCCTCCCTTTCCACGCCGGCCAGTTTCGCCACCCTGGCAAGCGCGGATCCCTTGTCGGTTTCCGCGGGAAGAATTTCCAGAAAATAGGGTTTGCTGGTAAAGAGGGTAATTTCTTTTCCCAGATAGGTTCTTATAATGCTTTCCAGCGGGCCAAGCAGCATGGGATCCCCGGGAATGATCAGCTTGTAAACCCCGCCGGCCACCATGGCCCTGAAATTCTCCACCACCACCTGCCTGAGCCCCGTGAGCTTCTGATCGGCGTCGGCAAATTCGTTGGACCGGGATATATAGATAATGTCGTCCTCGTAGATCTGAACGGCAAAACCCTCCGCGGCCGCTAAATCGTAGGCGGTCAGGGCCGGCCCCTCTTTTATGCGCGATTCGTACACCACGTTTCCCGTATGGCTTTCCCGTATCACCGTCCCGTTGCCGCAGATAAGGTAACCGGGATTCTTGTGCATCCCCAAAAGGCGGGAAAAACGCTCCATCGCCGCCGGGGCGCGGCCGGAGGCCAGGATCACGGCGACCCCCTCCGCTTCCGCCCGTTTAATGACGTTGCGGGTACGGTACGAAATGGTAAGATCCGAACGGAGCAGGGTATCGTCCAGATCAAGGGCCAGTAAACGAACGGGCGTCATGTCTATAGAATAACCCCATCTCCCGCCGGTTTTCAATAGTATTTTTTGCCCGTTTTGTTGTATACTGTCGGCATGGGAAGGATCCATGTATTTGTAAACCAGAAAGGGGGGGTGGGGAAGACAACTTCCGCCCTTAATATTGGAGCATACCTCGCGGAAGCGGGAAAATCCGTGCTGCTCGTGGATTTTGACCCGCAGGCGAACCTTTCAAGCGGCATAGGGGCCGCGCCTTTCAGGCCGGGGATCTACGAACTTCTTGCCGGAAAAGCCGGCGTGGGGGAAACAATACGGCGCACCAGGATTCCCGCCCTTGAAGTAATACCCGCCAGTATAGACCTTTCCGGGGCCGCGGTTGAGCTTATAGAACAGAACGACCGGGATCTTTTCCTTAAAAAGGCACTGGCCCCCATCCGTGACCGCTACGAGTACATCCTCATTGACTGTCCCCCCTCGCTGGGGGTCCTTACCATTAACGGCATGGCCGCCGCCGACGCGGTACTTATACCCATGCAGTGCGAGTATTTCGCCATGGAGGGGCTTTCCCTTCTTTTGCAGACCGTTAAACGCATTCAGAAAAGCGTCAACCCCCCGCTTAACATAGGGGGAATCTTCTTTACCATGTACGATCCCCGGACACGCCTTGCCCAGGATGTTGTGAGGAATGTCAGCGCCTACTTCAAAAACAGGGTTTTTTCGACGATCATCCCCCGGAATGTCCGGCTTTCCGAGGCGCCTTCGCACGGGCTTCCCATTTCGCTCTACGATCCCCAGTGTCCGGGCGCAAAGGCGTACAGGAGCCTTGCCGAAGAGGTGGCGCGTCGTGGCGCCTAAACACGGGCTGGGCAAGGGGCTTGACGCCCTCCTGCCGCGGGGAGAGGACGGCGGATCTTCTTCCCCCCAGGCGGACATCTGGCATCCGGGCCGGGAGCTTTTTATCGATCTGGAAAAGCTGCAGCCGAACCCCGATCAGCCCCGCAGGCATTTTGACGAGGCGGAACTGCGGGATCTGGCCGATTCTATACGGGAACACGGAATTATAGAGCCGGTTATTGCCGAAGAAGCGGAAGGGGGGAATTATACGATCGTGGCCGGGGAACGGCGGTGCCGGGCGGCGCGCATCGCGGGCCTTTCCAGCGTGCCTGTGATACTCCGTTCCTATTCGGAAGAGAAGCGCATGGAAGTTTCCCTTGTGGAAAACATACAGCGGGCAAATCTTAACCCCATAGAGGAGGCCCTTGCCTACAGGCGCCTCATGGAGGCCGCCGGCCTTTCCCAGAACGAGGTGTCCGCCAGGGTCGGCAGAAACCGGTCTACTGTGGCGAATGCCCTGCGGCTCCTCAAACTTCCCCGGAAGATCAGGGACGGCCTTGAAAACGGCAGCCTGTCGCCGGGTCATGCCAGGGCCGTACTGGCCGTTCCGGATGAAAAGGGCCAGGAACTTCTCTTTGATGAAATAATCAAGCAGGATCTTACCGTCCGTGACGCCGAAAAACGGGCCGCGGCCCTTAACCAGGACGCTTCCAAGGACAAAGCTGCCGCGCCGGGCGGCAAGAAAGGCGCGGGAGGAAGCGCCGCCCGCCGCGCGCCGGAACTGAAAGCCATGGAGGAAAAATTCATCGGAAAATTGGGAACCAGGGTGATCATAGACGGCGATCTTGACAAGGGCCGTATTCATATTGACTACTATTCTATGGAAGATTTGGAACGGCTTTACGAAATTCTGGGGGGATAATGGCTACACGTGGCCCACAGAATTTTTTTACCGCGAAGATGCTATGATTTAAATAAAATCTGAATATCGCAGTATCAACCTTGGGCTTGAACGGCTTATCAGTTCCCTGGAATGGCTGGCAAGAGAACAAGCCAAGGGACAGGCTGTGAATGTGTATGCGACGGAGGACAGAAAGGTGGAGGAGAAGGCTACAGCAACTGAAAATAAAGACGAAAAGCTCCTTTCCGTGGTGGAACTCAAAAAAGTATGCTTGGATTACGCCCGTCGGCACTTCCTGGGCAAAGAATTTGCCAATAAGGCAACCGGACGGACAATAAAGGTATCCAATGACGGTCTGGGTGAATGGAAAATGAAGTCGAAAACCCGTGAACAGGTACTTTCTATTAAAATTTTGGACGAGCTGCTCGAAAATTCTTCCTTTGACCATGATGCACCAGATGAAAAAAGACGGCCAAATATAGAGAATTTTTCTTATTTTATCTATGAATGTGTAGTAAACGGGACATCTTTTGCGGCCATTAACACCGTTAAGAAGACAAAACCATACGGCGATAAATATTACCACCATTATCTTGAAAATATAAAAATAGAGCCATGCTCAGGCACTGCGCCAACCCCTGCAGGTTAAACGCCCCTCTATTGCATGGCTCTGTAGGGCAATCCCCACATCTATAAATGTAGCCCAGGTTCCTTATCTGGTCAAGATCCTTTTTCCGGTCCCAAGCTTCTTTTTGGGCGCATCTGGCCTTCGGCCAGACCGGGCTATCCGCTCCAATTCCTCAGCCCCGGGCTTCCGGTATTTCTGCTCCTATCCCTTGCGCGGGCCCTGTTCCGGGAAAAGGCGGAAATGGATTATTATTCCGAAATGAGGGCTTCAAGGGAAGTGGGCCGCGGCGAGGCCGAAGAACGGGCATACCGGGAAAAACTGGAAAGCGCCCGGAGGTTTGCGGGAATGGGTCTTGCCCCCGCGAAAATAGTGGAGGGCCTTGGCATTACCCCGGAGGAAGCGGAAAGGGCGCTGAAAATAAACCCCTGAAACGGCCCCCGGTTTCGTTTTTTCCGCGGCAGGGCTGTTTCAGGACTGTCTGTGTGTTGAAACCGGTCTTTATTTGGTGAAAAATATGTTAAAAAATGATTGACAAATAGTTATTGACATGATATTACTGAATATGGAAGATATATGAAATAGGAAGGGGCTAAGGTAGCCGTCGGTTGCTTCCCTTTCGTTAAATGTAAGGAGGAAATATGAAAAAGCTTATAGCTATTTCTATTGTTCTCGTTTTGCTCGGCCCTGCTGTATTCGCGGAAGTTGCCGTGTCGGCGGGCGTACACGGGGTATTTGTTCCCCTTGAAGTCGAGAATATTAAAAATCAGGACGACAACGTCAACGCCGGTTCGGTCATCGGCTGGGGCGGCGACAGGGCCCGTTATGCCCAGATCACCTTTGCCGGGGAAACCGAAGACGGCAAGGCGGGCTTCAAGACTCAGTTGAACGTTAATGAAAACGCTACTGTTTCGCTGGACGACTGGGCCGGTGCGTGGGTAAAACCCATAGATCAAATCCGGCTTACGGTGGGCCGCTACCAGCAGGATGATATCCGCGGGGCCATAGGGGCCAACGACGGGTGGGCCATGGCCGCTCTTGCCGCCAAGGGCGAAGACAACATCTTCAGCCGCTTTACCGGCGACATCGGCGCCCTTCTTGACATCTACCCTGTGCCGGGTTTGGGTGTACACTTTAATATCAGTAACCTTGCGGGCACCGCCTATGCGGGCAGCGCCAATGTTACCCCCGCGTTCAGGGTGTACGAGCGGTTCCAGCTTGCGGTCAGCTATGAACTGGCGGGCCTTGGGCTTATCCGTGCGCAGTACCTGAACTCCGATGCCGACGGCGTTAACACCCGTGATGCCAACGGCCGGCGCATTGAAGCGGCGTTCAAGTTTACCGCCGTTGAAGGCCTTACCCTCGACGTAGGCGTCAAGGTTCCCTTCAGGTACAAGCTACAGGATGATTTCTCTGTTTCTATGGCGCCGCTGAATGGTATGATCACCATTAAGGATTACAGGACTGCTCCTTGGCAGGCTTCTGTAGGCGCTAGCGGTACTTTCGGTAGTTTCGGCATCTGGGGCCGTATTGACACCTATTTCCTTGGAAATGAGAGGGTAAATATAGAAACCCCCTTTGGTGATTACTACTGGAAAGAGAACGAGCCTTTTATTGTGGCTTTCGCGCTTGAACCCAGTTATGATCTTGGTTTCGGCACGGTAGGCGTCTACTTTGCCATGGAAGCTGCCAGCGACTACAAGGCCAAGACTGATGTACCGTTGCTTCTTCTTAATCAATTCGGACAAACCGGTGATCACACATTCGGCGGCGGCGCCCAGGCAGGGTTCGGCGCATGGTTCAAGATCCCCGTCGGCAGCGGCGCTGTCAAGCCCGGTATTGCCTACAGGGTTCGCAACAACTCCGATCCGTGGAGCTTCTACGGAATTAACAACGGTTACTTCTCCATTCCCATCGAATTTGATTTCTCCTTCTAAGACCGGTTAACCGCACTGCGGTTGCCTTTCAAAAAGGAAAAGGGCTGTCGAAAGACAGCCTTTTTTTACGCGCCGGGGGGCGGCACGGACGAATTAACGAACAGGCCGAGCTTTGAGTTTTTATTTTTTACCACAGACGACACGGACCAACACGGACAAAATATAGGGAACCTCTGGAAACCCCGGTTGGGTTTGAAACAAGCTCTTGGAGAAAATTGCCAATTCCTTATAAGGTAAGCATTTGCGGCTTGTGCAATTTTCTCCAGGGGTAAGAAGCTGTTCCAAAAACTGAAGTTTTGGAACAGCCTCGACTATCATGCCAATGTTTTTTCGAAACAGCCGTGTCTGGCACTGGATTTTTCTTTGCAAAATCCCCGGTTTTTGATATAGTTAATAAAGAACATGCGGGCTCGTTCCAAAACCCGGTTGGTTTTGGGAAGCCTCCAGGGAACGGTTGTAACCGGAAGGGTTCCGTACATGAAAAACAGACTCAATCCCCTCAACGATTACTTGTTTCTCAAGGTCATGGGCGAAAAAGGCGATGAAGAACAGCTCTGCGCTTTTCTTAACGCCGTCCTGGGGCGGGACGGGCGGGATGTCATTGAATCGGTGGAGATAATCGAAAACAGGACGATTACCGCCGGGGTGGTTGGCGATAAAAGCAGTATTTTGGATGTCCGGGCCAGGACTGTTGCGGGAACGAGAGTCAATATAGAGGTCCAGCTCCGTAATTTGGGGAACATGGACCGGCGGAGCCTCTTCTACTGGAGCCTTGAATTCTCCCGTGGAATGGAAGCAGGGCAGGATTACCGGGAAACGCCAAACGTGATAGCGATAAATATCGTGAACTATGAATTTTTGTCCCAGGTTCCGGCCTTTCACACAAGTTTTCATATATGGGAAGACACATACCGGGAGGTGCTGCTGACGGACGCGCTGGAGATACACTTCATTGACATGGTCAAGTTTAGGCGGCTGGGGAAGCGGGATATACAGGGAGAGCCGCTGCAGCGCTGGCTGATCTGGTTTGACAGGGAGAGCCCCGAGAGACTGGTGGAGGAGGTAATTAACATGGATACGGGTATACAGAGGGCGGAAGAAAAGATGGCGTATGTTTCGAGCGATAAAGAGGTTCTCCGGGCGTACCAGATGAGGGAGATGGCCCTGTCCGACTGGACCAGCGGGATCAACCATGCCAGAGAAGAAGGCATACGGGAAGGCATAGAGAAAGGCATGCAGAAAGGCATACGGGAAATTGCCGCCAGAATGAAAAAACACGGAGTGCCTGCCGGGCAAATTACGGAGAATACCGGGCTGTCCGCCGAAGACATAGAGGCATTGTGACGGAAACAACAAGGGACAGCGTTACCCGGACCTTCGGAATCCTTACGGCGGGGGGCGATTGTCCGGGGCTCAATGCCGCCATACGGGGCGTCTGCCGGGCGGCTCATGGCCGTTACGGCATGTCCATAGTGGGGATTTCCGACGGTTACCGGGGGCTTATCGAACAGAATGTCCGTGTACTGCGTCCCGTCGATTTTGCGGGGATCCTGACCCGCGGCGGCACCATTCTGGGGGCAAGCCGGGAGAAACCTTTCAAGGATTCGGCAGGCCGCGATTCGGAGGTTGCCGAAGACAAGGTTGCGGCCATCATCAAAAATTATCACGCCCTTCACCTGGACTGCCTTGTCGTTCTTGGGGGCAACGGCACCAATACCACAGGTTACCGCCTTGCCTGCGAGGGGCTCAACGTGCTGGGGCTTCCCAAAACCATAGACAACGATATTGAGGGTACTGACCGGACCTTCGGGTTTAATTCGGCCCTGGCCATCGGAACCGAGGCCATAGACAGGCTGCATTCTACTGCGCAGAGTCATAACCGGGTAATGGTAATAGAACTCATGGGCCACAAGGCCGGCTGGCTTGCCCTGTACGCCGGAATAGCGGGCGGCGGGGATATTATCCTTATCCCCGAAATTCCCTACGATATAAAAGCCATAGGCCGCGATCTTGCCGGACGTTCACGGGCCGGCAAGACCTTTTCCATTGTGGTCGTTGCCGAAGGGGCCCTTTCCATAGAAGAGGCAAAGATGGACAGGAAGGACAGAAAAAAGTACCGCGCAGATTTTCCCACGGGCTACCGTATAGCAAAGGAGATAGAAAGGGAAACGGGCATGGAAACAAGAGCCACCGTTCTGGGTTACGTACAGCGGGGCGGTGTCCCCAGCGCCACGGACCGTGTTCTTGCCACAAGCCTTGGAACTGCCGCCGCGGACATGCTTGCCCGCGGGGAATACGGTAAAATGGTGGCTCTTGCCGGAAACGGCATAGGCGCCGTCGATCTTAGCCTGCCTGCGGGAAAGGTAAAGACCGTGCCCATTGATCACTTCATGCTTGATACGGCAAAGGCGGTGGGAACCTGTCTGGGGGTGTAGGGAACTTCTAAAAACTGGAGTTTTTAGAAGTTCCTTGTAGAAGAAACGGTTTTCCGCCGGGTCAGGCGTCCGGTATTTCAAAAATTCCTTCGAGTATATGTCTGGGCCGGTAGGGGTAAACGGCAAGATCCTTCATTGAGGTAACGCCTGAAAGTACCAGTACGGTTTCGATTTCCGATTCTACGCCGGCGACTATGTCGGTGTCCATCCTGTCGCCTATGATCACCGTTTCTTCCCGTGTGGCGCCGAGGCGGCGGATGCCGTGCCGCATCATCAGGGGATTGGGCTTTCCTACAAAGTAGGCCTTGGTGCCGGTGGTCAGTTCTATAGGAGCGACAAGGGCGCCGCAGGCGGGGACTATGCCCCCTTCAACAGGACCGGAAAGGTCCGGGTTGGTGCCGATAAGACGCGCGCCGCCTGATACCAGGTGGACGGCCCGTTCCAGCGCCTCAAGGCTGTAGCCCCTGCCTTCGCCTACTACGACGAAGTCGGGGTTAATGTTGTTCATGGTAAAACCAGCGTCGTACAGGGCCTGTATCAGGCCGGGCTCTCCTATAACGTAGATGGAGCCTCCCGGATGCTGCGAAGCAAGAAAGCCCGCGGTGGCAAGCGCGCTCGTGTAAAAATGCTCGGGGTCAACCATGATCCCAAGCCGTGAAAGTTTCTGCGCGAGTTCTATGGGGGACCTTTCGCTTGAATTGGTCAAAAAAAGAAAACGCTTGCTGTTTTCCGTAAGCCAGCCGACAAATTCCTCCGCCCCCTTAAGAAGGCTGTTGCCGTGGTAAATGACGCCGTCCATGTCAATAATAAAGGCTTTTTTTGCCCTGATGGCCTTGAGATCTTTCATGAATTCATTTTATTACAGCGGTGCCGCCGTATCAATATTGCGGCAGCGCATCCGGGCGGCCCCTTGATATCTTGCCTCAAACGCCTTTCTTTTTGTATCTTTAAGAAAGAAAAAAACAGGGCCAATTTCAGGCCAGCCGGCTATGAAACCGGCCCGGTGAAACAGGAAAAAACATGGATTTTGAAAAACTGACAATCAAGGCGCAGGAAGCGCTTAACGAGGCTTCCGCCATTGCCCAAAGGGCTGATCATTCACAGGTGGAAGTTGAACATCTCCTCAAGGCGCTTCTGGAACAGGAGGACGGCATTGTAAGCCCCCTGGTTGAAAAAATCGGGGCGGTTCCGGCCCGGCTCATACAGGAGACGGACGCCCTGATAAATGCCCTGCCCAGGGTTTACGGCGAAGTGGCGCAGATCTACTTTTCTTCCGCCGCGTCAAGGGTTCTTGCCAGGGCGGAGGCGGAAGCCGCTTCGCTGAAGGACGAATTTGTTTCGGCCGAGCATATCCTCATTGCCCTTGCCGGGGGAGAAGGAAAGGCGGCGGATATACTGAAGAAAGCCGGGGTAAACAAACAGTCTATTCTTTCTTCGCTTAAGTCGGTGCGGGGAAATACCCGTGTAACCGATCAAAACCCCGAAGAAAAATATCAGGTACTTGATAAATACTGCCGGGATCTTACCGCCCTTGCCCGGCAGGAAAAGCTTGATCCGGTTATAGGCAGGGACGAGGAAATACGCCGCTGTATGCAGGTCCTTTCCCGGCGCACCAAAAATAACCCCGTCCTTATCGGCGAGCCGGGCGTTGGGAAGACCGCCATTGTCGAAGGGCTTGCCCGGCGCATAGTGGCCGGCGACGTACCGGAGGGGCTCAAGGGAAAGAAGCTCCTTGCCCTGGATCTGGGGGCCCTTGTGGCGGGCGCCAAATTCAGGGGCGAATTTGAAGACAGGCTCAAGACGGTGATCCACGAAGTACAGGCGTCGGACGGCAAGATCATCCTTTTTATCGACGAGCTTCACACCCTCGTGGGCGCGGGCGCGGCCGAAGGGGCCACCGACGCCAGCAATCTTTTGAAGCCCGCCCTTGCGCGGGGGGAACTGCGATGTATAGGCGCCACTACCCTTGACGAGTACCGCATGCACATAGAAAAAGACGCCGCGCTGGAACGGCGTTTTCAGCAGGTTTACACCGCCGAACCTTCCGTTGAGGATACCGTCGCCATACTCCGCGGCCTCAAGGAACGCTACGAAGTGCACCACGGTGTGCGCATCAAGGACGAGGCACTTGTCGCCGCGGCGGCTCTTTCCAGCCGGTACATCACCAGCCGCTTCCTTCCCGACAAGGCCATAGATCTTGTGGACGAGGCGGCGAGCCGGCTCAAGATGGAACTGGATTCCCGTCCTACGGAACTTGACAAGCTGGAACGCCGGCTTCTTCAGCTTTCAATCGAAAAACAGGCCCTTGCCCGCGAGGACGATCCCGCGTCAAAGAGCAGGCTGGAAAAACTTGAGAAAGAAATTGCCGATCTTGCGGCCGCGCGGGATGCCATGACCGCCCGCTGGGAGAATGAGAAAAAAGATATTCAACAGATACGCGAATTGAAGCAGCAGATTGAAGAACTTAAAATTGAGGAAACGAAATACGAACGCACGGGGGATCTTTCCCGCGCCGCCGAAGTGAAGCACGGCAAAATACCGGAGGCCCAGAAAAAACTTTCCCGGCTTACAGGCCAGATAGAGACGAAGCGCGAAGGGAACGGGGAAGGCGCGCTTCTCCGCGAGGAGGTAAGCGAGGAAGACATTGCGGCGGTGGTGGCGGCATGGACGGGAATCCCCGTTTCGAAGATGCTTTCCGGAGAACTGCAGAAGTACCTCGACCTTGAAAAGGTTCTTGAACAGCGTGTGGTAGGACAGGAGGCCGCGGTCAAGGCCGTCGCCGACGCCATCAGGCGCAACAAGGCGGGCCTTTCGGACGCGGCCCGCCCGCTTGGGTCCTTCCTTTTCCTGGGGCCTACAGGCGTTGGAAAAACGGAGCTTGCCAAGACGCTGGCGGACTTTCTTTTCAACGACGAAAAGGCCCTTGCCCGCATAGACATGAGCGAATACGGCGAAAAACATTCGGTGAGCCGCCTCATAGGCGCTCCCCCCGGCTATGTGGGCTACGAACAGGGCGGCCAGCTTACCGAGGCGGTGCGCCGCAGGCCCTACAGCGTGATCCTTTTTGACGAAATTGAAAAGGCCCATCCTGAGGTATTCAATGTCTTTCTTCAAATCCTTGACGACGGCCGCCTTACCGACGGGCAGGGCAGGGTGGTTGATTTCAAGAACGTGATCATCATCATGACCAGTAACCTTGGTTCGGATTTAATTCTGGAAGCGAAAAAAAGCGAAGCGGTAAAGGACGCGCTTACGGAACTGCTCAAGCAGAGTTTCAGGCCCGAATTTCTTAACCGTATAGATGAAACGGTGATCTTCAACAGGCTTGGAAAGGCCGAAATAGGAAAGATAGTCGACATACAGCTTGACCTGCTTTCGCTCCGCCTCGCGGAACGGAAAATGACGTTAAAGCTTACGCCGGCCGCCAAAGCGTTTCTTGCCGGGCGGGGCTATGATCCCCTGTTCGGCGCGCGGCCCCTCAAGCGGGCCATACAGGCGGATCTGGAAAATCCCCTGGCAAGGCTTATCATAGCGGGGAAGCTAAAGGAAGGCGACGCCATTGCCGCGGACGCCGCCGGGGACGGTTTGACCTTCAAAAAAAGCGGGAGCCGTCAGGCAGAATGAAACACGGTGGAAGCCAGGTTCTGGCGGTAGATTCTTCACGGGACGCCAGGGTCCTGCGGGCCCTTTCCTCCGGTGTCCGCCTCCGCATCCTGGAGCTTCTGCAAAACACCGAACTCAATGTTTCCGAAATAGCCCGCCGCCTTGGCATTCCGCAGTCAACCGCCGCGACCAGCATTATTACCCTTGAGGAAGCCGGGCTCATTGACAGCCGTAACGCCAACGGCGTTAAAGGCGGCCAGAAGGTGTGTATTGCCCGGTACAAGGAATTTCTTGTCAGTTTTAATCCGCCTGAGGCGCTGAACGACAACAGGGTAATTGAAGTTGAAATGCCTGTCGGTCTTTTTACATCCTACGAAGTCTCCGCTCCCTGCGGTCTTTGCAGCAGGGAAGCCATAATAGGCTATCTTGATGTGCCTGAGATCTTCTTTTCGCCCGACCGTATCAAGGCGGCCCTGGTGTGGTTTGAAAAGGGGTATGTCGAATACAAATTTCCCAACAATGCCCTCTTTACAGGTCCGGGCGCTCCCCTTAAACGCATAGAACTGGTAATGGAAGTATCGTCCGAGGTGCCGGGCACCAACAAGAGGTGGCCCTCCGACATTTCAATCTGGATAAACGAGGTGGAAATAGGTTTTTGGACCAGCCCCGGCGACTATGGCGACCGCCGGGGCAGGTACACACCGTCTTTCTGGAAACTCGAAGGTTCGCAGTACGGCATCCTTGTTACGTGGGCGGTTACCTCAGGCGGAACGTTTGTGGACGACAAGCCCGTTTCAAACGTGAAACTGGACGATCTTGATATTTCAGGACACCATTCAATCAAGGTCCGCATAGGGGTAAAGGATTCCGCCCGCCATGTCGGTGGAATCAACATCTTCGGCAAGGGCTTCGGAAACTACGATCAGGACATACTGCTCCGTCTGATTCCCTAGGTTAAGTGGTAGCCGCCGTCCGCCAGGATCACCGAACCGTTGAGGAAGGGGCAGATGTCGCTTGCGGCGAAAAGTACAATGGCGCCTACTTCCTCCGCATAGCCGAAACGGCCCATGGGGATCATTTCGGTCCAGACATCGCGGAATTTTTTGCCGTCTTTGCGGACCCCTTCGGGCAGTATGTCACTCTGTATGTAGCCGGGCGAAACGGCGTTGACCCGTATGTTATGCTCCGCCCATTCATAGGCGAGGCATTTGGTCATCATGCTGACCGCGGCCTTGCTTGCGTTGTACACCGTCTGGCGCTGGGGAGTCATGACCAGCCGGTCGGAATTGGAAGAGATGTTGATGATACAGCCTCCCTTCTGTTTGATCATCACCCTGCCGGCTGCCTGGGAAAGAAAGAAGAGCGAATCCAGGTTGATATCCATGACTTTGCGCCAGTTTTCCCATGAAATGTCTTCGGCGTTTTCGACATGGGTAATGCCGGCGTTGTTCACAAGAATGTCGATCCGGCCGAAACGCGAGACCGCGTCGTTTATGAGCGCCTCCCTGTCCGCCGCCGCCGTAATGTCCGCGCGGCGGAAGGCGCAGTTTACCCCGTGTTCCCTTGACACCTCTTGTGCGGCGGCCTTCCCCATTTCTTCGCGCCTGCCGGCGATGAGGATGCCGGCCGCGCCCGCCTGGGCAAATGCCTCCACAATTCCCCTGCCTATGCCGCTGTGGCCCCCGGTAACGACGGCGGTTTTTCCCGTCAGTTTGATTTTGTTAACGATTTCCTTCATTGGTGACCTCCTGTTTTTGGAACCGGATCGTATATTTGAATATTATTGTTTCTGCATATTTCCGCTAAAACTGAATCATTGGTTATGAGTACGCCGTCATTTCTTCTTGCGGTAACCATATAAAACATATCGTATATTGAATGGTTATTGTTTATTCCCTCTGAAAACGCCTCCTGCCACATATCTTTGCCGTTTATAAATTTATCTACATAACTTATTCCGTCTTTTATATATTGTACACATTCATCTTTGGTTAAAATAGCTGCCCGGTAATATTTCCACAAAGTATTTGTTAATTCAGAAATATACAGATCCGGCGCTATGACAAGCGCGGCTTCCTGTACTATGTTGCCAAACGCATCCGCTTTTTCCTTTTGCAGCAAAATTTCCATTGCCCCGCATACATCAAGCACCCCCGTCATCTGTCCCTGTCCTCACGAACAAATTGTACATAATCCGGCAATTTTGCCTGTTGGGGTACATCCCGGGCAAGGGTTTTTTCTACGGCAAATTTTCTTCGTTCCCTGTTTGACATTTCCTCGCCGAGCCCTTTTTTTATGAGAATAGTTGTCTGTTGGGCTATTGTCCTGTTCCGCCTGCGGGCTTCAAAAGTAATTTCCTCATAAACATCTTCAGGAAAATCCCTTACCTGTAATAACGGCATATTTTTCTCCTTGCTTCATACAATATACATACAATTGTAATAATTGTCAAGGGCGCGCCTGCAGTTTGAATTTTACGTGAGGCAATGCGGTGCGCTATTTATATATCAATAATTTTGATAAATATTATTTTTGTTGACAGATCCGAAAAAGTCCCTGATACTACCTTATGATCCTTAATGGTTCGGTAGAACCATGTGGTTCAGTGGAATCACAAGAAATTTCGAGGAGGAGAAACATGAAGAAACTGTTAATCGTGGCCTTGATATTCAGCCTGTGCGGTCTTCTGTTTGCCGGGCCCGGAGCTCAGGGCGGCCGGGGCGCAAGCGGCGCACAGATGATAGAAGGCGCCAATGTGCCCCGTAATCAAACGATCATATTGGAGAATCCCGACGGCCGCATTACTCCGGCGGATAATTTCAACCGCTGGGCCCCCGGTTTTCGGGGCGCCGCCACGGGTTTTCAGCAGCTCGCCCTTGATACCCTTTGGTACATCGATCCCGACGCCGGGCTTAATGGGGTCTGGGAAAACGCGCTGGCTTCCGAAAAACCCATTTACAACAGGGACTTTACCCAGATGACGGTAAAGCTGCGCAGGGGCATTTTCTGGAGTGACGGCGTTGAATTTACCGCCGACGATCTTGTCTACACCGTGGAAACCCACATGAAAACCCCGGGCCTCAACTATAACGGGCAGTTCAACGAGTCCGTGGCCGGTATCACCAAGTCCGATAACTACACCGTGGTTTTTAACCTTAAATCGCCCAACTCACGGTTCCACGCGTACTTTACCGTCCGGTGGGACGCCTGTTACATCATGCCCAAGCATATATTCGAGAAGCAGAGCGATGTGCTGGCTTTTACCTTCAACCCTCCCGTCAGTCTTGGACCCTACACGCTCAAGAGCTTCGACCCTCAGGGTAACTGGTTCCTCTGGGAAAAGCGGTCCGACTGGCAGAGGACCACCCTGGCCCTCATGGGCAGCCTGGCGCAGTCGCCCCAGTACGCCATGTATATCCACGCCGGTACCAGCGATGTCAAGGTCATGTCCCAGCAGAACCATCAAATTGACGTGATCCACGACATTGCCCCCGAAGGAGTCATTGCCCTGGCAAGGAGCAATCCTACCACAAAGACATGGTTCCCCGGTTTCCCCTGGGGCCATCCGGATCCCACTCTCCCCGCTATCGTGTTCAATCATGAGAAGCGCGGCCTCAATGACAGGAACGTACGATGGGCCCTGACTCTGTCCATCGACATTACCCGGCTGGCCATCGCCTCCTACCGGGGCGCCATGACGGTTTCGGCTCTTGCCATACCGCCCACGGGGATGTACCCGTCCATTTATTTTGAACCTCTTGAAGGCTGGCTTCAGAACTACGCCCTGGATCTTGGGGATGGCACCTCCATCAAGCCCTACAACCCCAACGCGGCGGTGGAGATCGCCGCCGAGGCCCGCAAGTCCCTGGGCGACATGGTCCCCACAAACACCGCGGACATCAAGAAGTACATCGGGGCGGGCTGGTGGAAGCGGGATCTGGCCTCCGCCGAAAAACTGATGAAGAAGGCCGGGCTCCGGCGCAACAGCAGGAATATGTGGGAATTCAATGACGGCGCGCCTTTCAGAATCAACCTGCTTGCCAATACGGACCTTGAACCCTCAATGAACCGCGCCGCCGCCATGGTGGTGGAATGCTGGAGGGAATTCGGCGTCGACGCCACCATGGAAGTAAGCACCGATCGCTGGACCCTTGCGCGGCAGGGGAATTTTGAGGCGTCGTTCATGTGGGACATCGAGACTTGGGGCGGCCACCCGGATCTGTTCTACTTCCTGGGGACATTCCATTCCAGCCTGTACCGGCCTTCGGGGCAGCTTGCCGCCGGGCGGAATTATTCACGCTGGCGGAATCCCAAACTTGACACCATCGTTGACAGTATCCGCCAGCTTGACTTCGACGATCCCAAAGTCATCGAATTGGGAAAGGAGTATGTGCAGCTGGCTGTGGACGACATGAATGAGATTCCCATTTGTTCATACAATGTGTTCACCTGCATGGATGAATACTATTGGACGGGGTACCCGACCATCAATGATCCTTATACCGACCCGGTCCCTAACTGGGGTAACTCACGGTATATGTATGTAAGATTCCGGTCTACCGGCAAGTAAGCAAAAGTTCTCTTTGTGTACCTCCCGGCAGCAATACCGGGAGGAATTTTTTTAATAGAGTTGTTCAATAACTTCAGTTTTTGAACAACTTCCGCTTAAAAACGCGAGGTTAGGGCGGTGCGTAAATTTTTATTGAATTATGTACTTCTGCGAATCGGCCAATATGTCATGGTTATTTTTTTGGGTGTTACTGTGACGTTCATCATCCCCCGGCTTTCTCCCAGCGATCCGGTGGAAGCCCAGGTTTCCAGATTAATGGCCTCGGGAGGGCAGTTCGGCGCCGCCGGGCTTGAGAGCATGAGGAAAGCCCTGTCGGAGTTGTACGGGCTTGAAGGGAGCAAATGGGAGCAGTATGTGAATTTCTGGGCCCGGTTCTTCCGGGGCGACCTGGGGCCCTCCCTTTCGGTTTACCCGACGCCTGTCCTGCGTCTTATCATGAACGCCATGCCCTGGACCTTGGGCCTGCTTCTGACGGCGACTATTATTTCATGGATACTCGGCAACCTCCTGGGCGGACTTTCGAGCTACTACCCCCAAAACCGCTTCCTTGGGACTATTGATGTGCTGAGCCAGGGGGTACGTCCCATTCCCTATTACATCATGGCCCTGCTTCTGGTCTGGCTCTTCGCCTATATATGGCCGGTTTTCCCCATCCGGGGGGCATACCCCATGGGCGACCAGCCCGAATTCAGCCTGCGTTTTGCGGTAACCGTGCTCTATCATTCCCTGCTCCCCGCGCTCAGCCTGATAATAGTCGGCATTGGGAGCTGGTTCATCGGCATGAAGTCTCTGACGTCGAATATAATCAGCGAAGACTACGTGGTGTATGCCGAGACTGCGGGTTTGAAAGAAAAAAAGATCCTGTTCGGGTATGTGATCCGTAATGCCCTGCTGCCCCAGGTTACGGGGCTTGCCCTTCAGCTCGGCATGATATTCAACGGCGCCCTGATACTGGAAGTCATATTCACCTATCCCGGTCTGGGCTACCTGGCCTACAGCGCGATTCTGGCGAACGATTATTCCCTGGTAATGGGTATTACCATTTTTTCTATAGTTGGAGTGGCGACGGCGGCTCTTCTCATGGATCTGTTGTACCCGTTGTTTGATCCGCGGGTCAGGATACAGTAGGAGGCGTCATGAAACTTCGTTTCCTGTTCGATTTTATGCGTGGTTATTCAGCCGTATGGAGGCAAGGTTATCATGTTTAAAGTACTTCGGGATCTTCTGCACTACGACGGGCGCTTCCGTATTGGTTTTATTTTCCTCCTGGTCATTCTGGGCCTGACGTTTCTTTCCCTGGTTTCACCTTACGATATGACCAAGACCTTTCAGGTGGGAATGGATCTTCCCCCTTCGGCGCAGCACTTCTTTGGGACCAATACCCGCGGCCAGGATATTTTCTGGTGGATGACCTTTGCGGTCCGCAACAGTCTTTATTTGGGAATCCTGACTGCTCTGGTTTCGCGGGTAATAGCGGTGTTCGTGGGCCTGACCGCAGGCTACCGGGGCGGCGTTATCGACAAATTCCTCATGGCAATCAACGACAGCTTCGTGGTTATGCCGGTGCTTCCCATACTGATACTTATCAGCTTTCTTATCCGCGGGCAGATGAGCATTGTTTCCCTGGCGGTATTTCTGGGCATCTTTGGGTGGCCCTGGGACGCCCGGCTTATCAGGGCCCAGGTTTTAAGCCTCAAGGAAAGATCCTTTACAAGAACCGCCGTGTATTCGGGATCAAAACCGCTGCGCATTACGATGACGGAACATCTTCCGTTCGTATTACCGGTAGTGTTTGCTACAACCATTAATAACATGATCTGGTCCATTGGCATGGAAGTAACCCTGGGAATCCTCGGGCTTTCCGATGTTATGTCCCCGTCTCTTGGTTCCACCATTTATTGGGCAAACTCTCATCAGGCGCTGATGTCGGGAATATGGTGGTGGCTGGCCGCTCCCATTGCCGTTTCGATAGTTCTTTTTCTGGGGCTGTATCTTCTTTTTTCCAGCGTGAATGAATATATCGATCCCAGGACCCGGCTTCGCCGGATGGGGGCCTAATCATGCCGTTCCTGAGCGTAAAAAACCTGAAGGCATACTACCGGACGGAAATGTACGGCGTTTCCCGCACGGTCCGCGCCATTGACGATGTGTCCCTGACATTGGAGCCCAACGAGATTTACGGGGTTGCCGGGGAATCAAGCTGCGGAAAGACCACCCTGATAAAGGTTCTTTCGGGAACAATAAAACCTCCCCTTAAAATTTACGAAGGCAGCGTGAATTACCAGTTCAAGCGCGGCAGCGTTGACATGACGAAGGTGAGCGGCGAAGAACTGCGAAAAAACATTCGCTGGAAAGAAATTTCCTACGTTATGCAGGGTTCCATGAGCGTGCTTAATCCCGTGCGCAGGGTAGTAAAAACATTTGAGGATATAATCAGCACTCATGAAGGGATCAAAAACCGGAAGGAATTTCTTGAACGCATCCGCGAGCATGTAAAGAAACTGGGGCTGCCCCCTGACGTGCTTGGATTGTATCCCCACGAGCTTTCCGGGGGCATGCGCCAGCGGGTGGCTATTGCCCTGGCGACGGTGTTTCATCCGGGCCTTATTATTGCCGATGAGCCGACTACCGCCCTTGATGTGGTGGTGCAGCGGGGCGTACTGCAGCTTCTTAAGGAAATACAGGGGGAATCGAAAAACACGGTGCTCCTTGTGACCCACGACATGGCGGTGCACGCCAATGTGGCCGACAGGGTGGGGATCATGTACGCGGGCCGCCTCGTGGAAGAGGCGCCGTCGCAGCTTATCTTTAAAAGCCCGCGGCATCCCTACACCAAACATCTTATAAGTTCTCTTCCCGTGATTGGGGACAAGTCGGGCAAATCCGGCCTTGAAGGCACGCCGCCGAATCTTGCCAATCCTCCCCAGGGATGCCGTTTTCATCCCCGGTGCCCTTTGGCGAATGAATCCTGCAAAACTGAAGTCCCGCTCATGCGGGATCTGGGCAGAGGGCAGCGCGCCGCCTGTCATTGTGTAGAGGGGGTGCGGCAATGAACGGTACGGCGGCGGAACGGGGAATGCCCCTGCTTGAGGTAAGGCATGCGGCCCGTCACTTTCATGTGGGCGGTTTTATCAACGGTACAAGGCTTACGGCCGTTAACGATGTCAGCTTTACCCTGCTAAAGGAGAGACCTGAGATCTTTACCATTGCCGGGGAGTCCGGGAGCGGCAAGACCACCCTTTCCCGCATGATCCTGCGGGATCTTGAGCCCAGCGAAGGGGACGTGATCTTTGAGGGCCGCAGTGTCGGATCCATAAGGAAGCGCGGCGAATTCAGCGCCTTTATGAAAAAAGTCCAGCCTGTGTTTCAGAATCCCTTTGAAACCTTTAATCCCTTAAGGCGGGTGGAGGAATACCTTGTCGATACGGCAATAAATTTCGGCGCGGCGGCGGACAGAAAATCCGCGCTCCCTGTTGTAGACAGGGCCCTTTGCCTTGTGGGCCTTTCGCTTGAGGAACTTTCGCGCCGCTATCCGCATGAACTTTCAGGCGGGCAGATACAGCGCATTTCCGTGGCCCGTTCCCTTATTCCCAATCCAAGCCTTATCCTTGCCGATGAACCTGTGTCCATGGTGGACGCGAGCCTCCGCATGACCATTGTCAACCTCTTCAAAAAACTCAGGGACGAGGAAGGGGTAAGCGTCATCTACATTACCCACGATCTTGCCACCGCCTATTATATCAGCGACCGTATCGCGGTGATGCTGCGCGGCTGTGTGGTGGAGATGGGGCCGGTAGAAGCGGTTCTGGGAAATCCTCTGCATCCCTACACCCGCCTCCTTAAAGAATCGGTGCCCGCCCCCGATCCCGCGGACAGGACGGCGTGGGCGAAGCGGATAGGCCTTTCGATGCAGGAAGTCAGGGAATATTCCCGGGCGGGCTGTAAATTCGCCGCCCGCTGTCCTGACGTTACGGATAAATGCCGGAAGGGCGATCCGCCCGGCGTGGAAGCCGAAGGCAGAACCGTTACATGCTGTCTTTACGGAGAATCTTCATGAACAGGATTGCCGTCAACATCTGTGGCGATCCTGGAAATCGTACAGGGAGCCGGAACTCCGGCCCGTTTTAATATTTAAGGAGCTCATCATGAAAGGCAGACTGACGCTTCACAGGGATTTTTCAATAGGCCGCGTCGACAGGAGGATCTACGGATCGTTCATAGAACATCTTGGGCGGGCTGTTTACCGGGGTATTTATGAACCGGGGCACCCCGAAGCCGACGAAATGGGGTTCCGCAGGGACGTGATTAAACTGGTGCGGGAGCTTGATGTTCCCATTGTCCGTTATCCGGGGGGAAATTTTGTTTCCGGGTATGACTGGGAAGACGGAGTGGGCCCTGTTGAAAAGCGCCCTGTCCGCATGGACCTTGCGTGGATGACGCTTGAGTCAAACCGTATAGGCATAAACGAATTTGCCGAATGGGCCCGCCGTGCCGGAACGGATGTGATGATGGCGGTGAATCTGGGAACGCGCGGCGCGGACGCGGCGAAGAACCTCGTGGAGTACTGTAATTTTCCCGGCGGTACAAAGTACAGCGATCTCCGCAGGAGCCACGGCGCCGAAAAGCCCCACGGAATAAAGCTCTGGTGCCTGGGCAACGAGATGGACGGTCCCTGGCAGATCTGCCACCGCACGGCGGATGAATACGGCCGTGTTGCCGCCGAGGCCGCCAAGGTAATGAAGTGGACGGACCCTTCCATAGAACTTGTCGCATGCGGAAGTTCCAACGCCCGTATGCCCAGCTTCGGCGCCTGGGAAGCGGCGGTGCTGGAGCATACCTACGAGCATGTGGATTATCTTTCACTTCATATTTATTTTGGAAACAGGGAAAACGACACCCCGAACTTTTTGGGCCGCAGCCTTGAGATGGATTCTTTTATTAAAACGGTGGCGGGGATCTGCGATTATGTAAAGGCGAAGATACACAGCAAAAAGGAGATGTACCTTTCCTTTGACGAATGGAACGTCTGGTTTCACAGCAGCGAAAAGGACACCGGAATTGAAAAATGGATAGAGTCGCCGCCCCGGCTGGAGGATATCTATACCATGGAAGACGCCCTGGTGGTAGGGTGCATGCTCATTACCCTTATCAAAAATTCCGGCCGGGTAAAGGTGGCCTGCCTTGCCCAGCTTGTAAACGTTATTGCCCCTGTCATGACGGAGCCCGGCGGCCCAGCCTGGCGGCAGACGATCTACTGGCCCTTCAAAGACGCCTCCCTGTGGGGACGGGGAACGGCGCTCCAGTGCCCGGTTAATTCGGAGCGCTACGATTCGGCGGAGTACGGCGGCGTGCCCTGGCTTGAAGCTGCGGCGGTTTACAATGAAGAAGCGGGGGAAATCGTTATTTTCGCGGTGAACCGGCATCTTTCGGATTCCCTTGAACTTGAAGCGGGCCTGTACGGGTTTGAGTCCTGCCGTTTTATCGGACATACCGCCCTTTTCAATGCCGACATCAAGGCCGTCAATTCCGCCGGGGACGAAAAGGTAAAGCCCGTTCTTCAGCCGGAAGGCGACATTGAAGGCGGTACGCTGCGCGCCCTTCTGCCCCCGGCCTCATGGAACGTCATACGTGTTGCCGCAGGAGGCGAAAGGCGGCCTGATTGACGGCGAAAGGTTCCGCCGGAATTATACTGCCATAGGGCCCAAGGCCGGCGCGCGCCGCGCGGCCGTTCATTTCCGCACGGTAATTCCCCTTCGCAGGGCTTCGAAGCGGCGGCTGAGGTTTTCCTCGTCCACGGGGTCCGTCATGGAAAGGTACAGGGTGTATCTGACATCCCCGGCGGGATTCTCCGCGCGGAGAACGGCGCCCACCGAGCCCGAGTTGTCCTTTACGGATATGGCGGGCTTTCCGTCAAAGGGATATTTTTCTTCCACAAGGTCGTTCCAGCTTTCAAGGGCGCTTGTGCCGAACCGTTCGTCGGGTTTTATGTTTTTAAAGAGAACCGTGTATTCCTTTCCCCGGACATCGCAGTTGATGGTGTACATGCGTATGCCGAAGGTAGCCGTACCGTTTTCGGCGTACCATGAAGGGGCAAGAAACAGTTCCGACGCGTCGGTCCACCTGAAGACGTTTCCGCCGGCCGAAAGGGAAACATCTTTCGATGTAAAGGAGATTCTTTCCCCGTCCCATGTGTAGTGGACATCTTCAAGAAAATCAGGCACAAATTCCTTAAGGGCAAAAAATTCATTCCATCCTTTGAAATCCGCCGAATAAACCGTGTGGGTGTGATCGCAGATCTTCTTCATGTCCCATTCGTAGACATCAAGATGGGCACTGTCCTGAATGGTGGTAATGAGGACAGGCCCGTTGGGCAGGGGAAGAATAAACATGATGAAGACTTCATCGTTAAAGCCGATAACCCAGTGGGCGGTGATCCACTTTCTTCCCAAAGAATCGGTATAGCCGCCCTGTGCGGCCGGTTCGCCGAAAGAGAGGATGCGGTATTTGTCGCTGCCCCAGAGCGTTCTTTCCATGCGTATGTTTTGCAGAACAAGATCCATGATGTATTTGGGATCGGTAGAGATCTGTTCAAGGGGAACTGTCCGGGGCTTTATGATCTTGTAAATGCCGAAGCCTCCAAGCCGGGCGTTCATCAGTATGCCGTCATCGGCAAGGCTGTAGGTTTGCCGCTCCAGGATCGAAAGTTTCCAGTTGTTGTCGTCTTTATCCACAAAATCAAGTTCGGGAAACACCGACGGCAGCGACGAATTAAGGAGGTAACGGTTGTTCGGGCCGGTAAGGTACTCGGGCGCTTCCTCAAAGAGCCTTGTCATGGCCGCATGGTATTCGTTTTTGTAGGCGGCGGTAAGGCGCGAACGGATAGAACGGTAATTGCCGGGCAGGGGAACCGATGTTTCGAATGTCTGGATACGGTTGTTTGAGAGGATCAGGTGCCCGTAATTCGGCCTTGTGCGGTATTCAAGAGAAGTCCGCCCGAAGCCAAGAATGACTTCCGCGGGAACCGAATAGAGAATGTTGTCGCGGAGGCTTGTGACAAGGGCCACTACGCCGCCGGAAGAGGTTACAAGGGGACCGCCCGAATTGCCGGGATTGCTGTCGGCGGACGATTTAAGGAGGTTCCATCTTCCCGATTCCTCCTCCGGGGCCGTTCCCAGTACAAGCCCGTTTCGTATTACAATGCCTTCCCCCAGGGCGTTTCCGATGCTGTACACGGGCTGCCCTGTTTTGAAATTCTTTTCAAAGGTAAAAAAATCCTTGAAGGTTTTTTCTTTTACGGTGAAGATAAGGAAGTCCCGTTCGTTGGAGCCTCCTGTTATAGAATCGACCTCAAAGACGTTCCCCTCCGAATCCCTGATGTAGTAACGGCTGTACGCGATACTTTCGTATCCCAGGTTGAGCACATGAAAGGCGGTGACAAGTTCCGTCTTTGATATTGCAAAGGCCGTTCCTATGGAAAGATACTTGTCCGTCCGTGCCGCGTAGGGAACCTGATCCCAGTCGAGTTCCCGTTCATACACGACGCTTTCCGCCTCCGGCTTTTGGAGCACCACCTCGAAAACGGCGTTTTGGACAAGAGCGAGGGTTTTGGCGGAAAGGCCGCCCTCCCGTTCCGAAAAATCCCGGGAGTTTCCTCCCGTGGAGTTTCCCCCCGTCGCGCACGAAAAAAACAGCGCCGCCCCCAGCAGCGCGGCGGAAAGGTTTTTAAGGGATGATGTTATCTTCATGCTATAATTATACAGGAAAGGGGGCGGAACCTCAATGAAGCGCGGAAAACGCCGCTGGTCTACGATCCCGATTGCCCGCCTTCGCTGCCGGAAGCTATAAAACAATGGGAAGCGGCTATACCGGTATTATGGCCGATGTTCTGCAATATGCCGTCAACAATCCTGATATTCTTATTGAAGCCACAAAATGAGCCTCCGCGCGGCAAGCCGCGGGGTATTAAACCGGACTTTCGAATAAAAAAAGCCCATAATTCCTTGCATTATAAGGAATTATGGGCCTATAGCAGGGACAGGACTCGAACCTGTGACCTCCGGGTTATGAGCCCGACGAGCTGCCAACTGCTCTACCCTGCGCCGATATGCCAATTATATCACACAAAATCAAAAATAGTCAAGGTTTCAGGCCGGATTTTTACGCGGGACTTCACGGGGCCCCGCGGACACTGAGCCGGTATGTTCCTGGGACGGCGGTGTATTGGGCCGGCGGCGTATTTGACAAAGGGCGGGGCAGAATATAGTCTTATACCGGAAGGCGCGCCTCACGGCCTGCCGCCGCCTCCGGGTAAGTACGGAAGCTTCGGCGTAATCGTGAAAGGCGGGGGGCTTGTCCGGCAGCCCGGCAGCCCGGCTGCTTGCCGGCCGGTCTTCGGTTAACGTAAAGTCCAGGGAGAAAATATGACGTCCGGGGAAATACTCGCTGAATTGACGCCCGAAGAAAAAGCCTCGCTTTGTTCCGGGCTGGATTTCTGGAACCTGAAGAGCGTTACGCGTCTTGGGCTTTCTTCAATTATGGTAACGGACGGTCCTCACGGTCTCCGCAAACAGGCGGGAAGAAGCGATCATCTGGGTATCGGCGACAGTGTTCCGGCGACGTGTTTTCCCGCGGCCTCCGCCATGGCGTGCAGCTTCGACCGTGATCTGCTCGGGGAAGTGGGCGGGGCCATTGCCGAAGAATGTCTTGCCGAACGGGTTTCCGTCATTCTTGGACCGGGGGCGAACATCAAGCGCAGCCCCCTCTGCGGCCGCAACTTCGAGTATTTCAGCGAAGATCCCTTCCTTACTGGCGAAATGGCGGCGGCCCTGATAAAAGGCATTCAGCAAAAGGGCGTGGGGACAAGCCTCAAACATTACGCCGCCAACAATCAGGAAACGCGCCGCATGACAAGCGATTCCGTGGTTGACGAACGGGCCCTGCGGGAAATTTACCTTGCCGGATTTGAGCGTGCGGTAAAAAAATCCGGGCCGTGGACAGTGATGTGTTCCTATAACCGGCTCAACGGAACCTATGCATGTGAAAACAAAAGGCTCCTCTCCGGTATTCTGCGCGACGAATGGGGCTTTAAGGGACTTGTAATGACGGATTGGGGCGCCATGGACAACCGTGTTGACGCCGTCAAGGCCTCTCTGGATCTGGAGATGCCCGGGGGAAGCGGGTACAACGATATGAAAATCCTCAAGGCCCTCAAAAGCGGTGTTTTAAGCGAAGAAGAACTTGACGCCGTTGTGCTGCGGATCGTTGAACTGATCCTCGCCTCGCAAAAAACCCTCGAGCGGCACAAGGGAGCTTCCTCTGACATGGAGGCCCATCATGCGCTTGCGCGGAAGGCGGCGGTAAAATCGGCGGTGCTCCTTAAAAACGAAGGAATGCTGCCCCTTGCCGCGGGGAAAAGCGTCGCGGTTATAGGCGCCTTCGCCAAAGTTCCCCGCTATCAGGGCGCGGGGAGCAGCAAAATAAACCCCACGCGGCTTGAAGGCGCTTTTGACGCGCTCCGCGCGGCGGGGTTCTGGGCGGAGTACGAGCCGGGTTACGAGGCGGGCGCCGGGGTGGACACGGCCACCGGGGCGGACATGGCCGCCCTTATAGAAAAGGCCGCCTCTCTTGCCGCAAAAAAAGACGCGGCCCTTGTCTTTGCGGGACTTCCCGATGAATACGAAAGCGAAGGCTTTGACCGCTCTTCCCTTGACATGCCCGAAAGCCACAACAAGTTAATAGAAGCCGTCGCGGCGGCGAATCCCAATACGGCGGTAGTGCTCCACTTGGGCGCGCCCGTCCTTCTTCCCTGGGCGGACAAGGTAAAGGGAATACTCCTCATGTATCTGGGCGGGCAGGCGTCGGGCGCCGCGGCGGCGGATCTTCTCTCCGGCGCGGCCAATCCCGAAGGCAGGCTTGCCGAAAGCTGGCCGCTTTCCCTTGAGGACACCCCGCCTTACCGCTGGTATCCGGGAAAGGGAAAGACCGCCGAATACCGCGAAAGCATCTTTGTCGGTTACCGCCATTATGACGCCGCGGCCAAGGATACGGCCTGGCCTTTTGGTTACGGGCTTTCCTATACGTCTTTCGAATATTCCCGCCTGAAACTGGAGGGGACTTCCTTCAAAAAAGGCGGCGTGCTGCGGGCCGGAGTCACCGTGAAAAATACCGGAAACAGGGAAGGCGCCGAAACGGTGCAGTTCTATGTCGCGGCAAAGTCTTCCGCCATACTCAGGGCCCCCAGGGAACTAAAGGAATTCGTAAAGGTTTCCCTTAAACCCGGTGAAAGTACGACAGTGAACGTGACGCTCGATGAACGGAGCTTTGCCTATTACAACGCGCCGCACGCATGCTGGGCGCTGGAAGGCGGAACCTATACGGTGCTTGCCTGTTCGGGCAGCGCCGGCACACGCCTGGAGGCGGACATTGAGGTTGAAGGGGACGGCCTTGAAAAAGCGCTTGCGCCCCTCAGGGAAAAGGCGGCGGACTATTTCTCGCAGGGGAAAGGGGAATTCGGCGTAAGCGGCGCGGCCTTCGAAGCGCTTTTGGGAAGGCCCCTTCCTCCCGCCGAAAGGAAACCCGGCGATCCCTTCACCGTCAACGATACCCTCCAGGACATCAAGGATACGGAAACAGGCAGACAGCTGGCCGAAAATTTTCGCGCGGTGGCCGCACAGGCGGGAAACGATCCTGGACTGCGCCTCATGATGGAAAAGATGGTAATGGAAATGCCCCTCCGTTCAATATCCATGCTGAGCCCGGATCTGACGCCGGAAAAAGTCGAGGCGATAATCGGCTCGATTAACACTGGCAACACTGGCAACGCCGGTAATGCCGGCTGACATGGCCGGTATGGATACCGCCGGGGGCATCGCATCGTTCCTTGAGCGCCTCAACCCCGAACAGCAAAGGGCGGTGCGGCATACCGGAAAACCGCTCCTTATTCTTGCCGGGGCGGGATCGGGAAAGACGCGGGTAATCACCACAAAAATAGCCTGGCTGATAGGGGAACGCGGCGTCAATCCCCGTTCCATTCTGGCGGTTACTTTTACCAACAAGGCGGCCCGCGAAATGGCGGAACGGGCCCGGCGCATTGACGAACGGGCCACAGGCGCCATGCTCAGGACCTTCCACTCCTTCGGCGCGTGGTTTTTACGGCGGAACGGAAACCTCGCCGGGCTCGATTCCGGCTTTGTCATTTATGATGATGACGACGTTGTTTCCCTGCTCGGTTCCGTCATGGAAGACGCCGCAAGGGCCGACGTGCGGGGAACCGCCTTCAAAATTTCGCGGGCCAAGGATCTTTTCCTTTCGCCCCTTGACGCTGAACTTGATCTTGTAGATTCCTCCAGGCAGTTCCGCCGCATCTACGCGTTGTATGAGGAACGGCTGGCAAAGACAGGCAACGTGGATTTCGGCGATCTTGTCAAAAAGCCTGTCGAAATCCTGCGGAACCATCCCGAAACGGCGTCCCGGTTCCGCGAGCGTTTCCGGGTGATCATGGTAGATGAATATCAGGACGCCAATTCGGCCCAGTTCGAACTGCTGCGTGAATTGTACAGTCCTGAAAATTACCTCTGCGTTGTGGGAGATGACGATCAGTCCATTTACCGTTTCCGGGGGGCCGAAGTGCGGAACATTCTGGAATTCCCCGACCGTTTTCCCGGAACCGAAATTGTCAGGCTGGAGCGGAATTACCGTTCCACAGAGCAGATCTTGAGAACCGCGTCTTCGGTGGTGGATCACAACAGGGGCAGGCTGGGAAAAACCCTCAGGGCCTGCCGCGGCGGGGGAAAACTGCCGGTTCTGGCCTTTCTGCCCAATCAGGACGAAGAGGCGGCCTACTGCGCGTCGCTCATCTCCAATTCGGTCAAGGCGGGAAACCCGTGGGCGGACTGGGCGGTGCTCTACCGGACCAACGCACAGTCCCTTTCTTTCGAGACCGAATTTCTCCGCCGGGGCATCCCGTACCGTGTCGTCGGTTCCCTCAAGTTTTATGAAAGGGAAGAGATAAAGGATGTGCTGGCCCTGCTTTCCTTTCTGGCCAACCCCCGTGACGAAGTCGCCTTTAGGCGTATGATAAACAAGCCCGCCCGCGGCGTGGGTCCTGTTACCGTCGACAGGATCGTCGACGCCGCCGGGGACAATCCGGACGCGTACAACCTTGCCGCCGCCGCAAGAGGCACCGGTGATGTTTCCGCCAGGGCAAGGGCCGGTATCGAAACGTTCCTCGCGGTAATCGGGGATGGCCGTTCCTTCCTTGAAATAACCGGGGATGAAGAGGCTGAAAAGGGCGCGGGCGGACGGAAGGTTCAATCAAAGCAGGATGTATCACAGAAAGATCAATCGAAAAAAAAGCAGTCAAAAGGAAAAACCTCCCTCAGGGCCGGGGAAGGACTTTCGGCGCTGGTGGTCGCTCTGGCGGAAAATTCCGGCATAGCGGCGTATCATGAGGAACATGATGAAATCGCGGGAAACCTGCGTGTTTTCAACTTGCAGGAACTGGCGAACGCGGCAAGCCTCTACAAGCCCACCGTGGAAGGTCTTCTGGAATTCCTTGAGCATATAGAACTTGACCGCTCCGCCGGGGACAGCGCCCAAAACAACGCCGACGCGGTGGTCCTCATCACCTTTCACAATACCAAAGGTCTTGAATTTCCCCGGGTAATCATGACGGGACTTGAGCAGGGAATTTTCCCCCGAACCGGCAAGGCCGGCGAGGATCTTGAGGAGGAACGGCGGCTTTTCTATGTGGGCGCGACCAGGGCCATGGATGAACTGTACCTTACTTCCTGCGCGGTGCGCCGTGTGTTCGGGCGCGCCGCGCCTTCGGAACCGAGCCTTTTTTTACGGGAAGTGGACAGGGAAGGGTTGCGGATCATAGGCGGCATCCCCTATGGCTTTACCGGGACGAAGAAGGCCGAAAGCCCGCCTGCCCGCCCGGACACGTTTTCCTCCCGAAGCGGGAAGTCCTCCTCGGACGGCCGCTGGCGTACCGGGGACAGGGTTTTTCATGACGATCACGGGTACGGCGCGGTTGTCGCCATACAGGAGGAAGAAGACGGGCCTGTGATCCGGGTGCGCTTTGACACCGGCGCCGAAACGCGCT
Source organism: Treponema sp. (assembly GCA_031266775.1). Lineage (GTDB taxonomy): Bacteria > Spirochaetota > Spirochaetia > Treponematales > Breznakiellaceae > JAIROE01. The sequence continues at coordinate 3,419 of JAISAQ010000061.1, read as the reverse complement.
TCCTGAGCCGCTTCCAGAGCAGGCAGTACACCAAAATAGGCAGGGACAGTTGAATCCGCGCCTCCGGGAAGATTCCGGACACGAAGTTTCCGGCGCGCTGCTCTCCCTTGTCCCCCCCGTGCTGCGGGCGCGGGATTTTCACCTGTACACTCAGGCCGGACGGCTCACCGATCTCTGGCAGGCGGGGGGAGCGGCCGTTCTGGGCCACACGCCGCCTTCGGTTCTCCGTGAACTTAAAAACGCGGCGGAAAGGCGGCTCTTTGTTCCGTTCCCCCATCCCCTCCAAAGGCGTTTCCTCAAAGCCCTGTCCCTGCTGTTTCCCGGCAGGATCTTCCGGGTATACGGGCCCGGATCTTCCCTCGGCGGCATACTAAAGGCGGCGGGCTTTGAGTCTGCCCGCCTCTCCGACCCCGCCGCCGGGGAGACGCCGCCTGAAGAGGCGGCCGTTTCGCTCTGGCGCCCTTTTATCGATCCCGCCGCCCCGCTGGCTGTTCCCGGACACATTCCGGCGCTGATCCCTGTGCTGCCGGTAATTTCCCCGCAGTACGGAACGGCGGCGGGCGGGCCTTCCTGGCCCTGCGGCATAGGGGTTTTTGCCCTTGATCCCGCCCTTGAGGGGGCTTTTCCTCCCCCGGATATTATTTCCCCGGCGCTTCTTGCCGCCGCCGCCCGCGGCGTATACGATCTTGCCGCCATGGCGGGCAAACGGGCCGGGCCTACGCTTCACGGCGCCTGGCGCCGCCGGGGAATCTACCTCACGGCCGCGCCTTGCGGCCGTAACGGGGATTACGCCGCCCTGTTCCGCCGTTTCCTTGACGGCGGTTTTCTCCTGCCGCCTGATCCCGCCCTGCCCGCCATTCTCCCCGGCGCAATGTCGCCCGGCGAGGAAGCGAAGCTGGCCGCGCTGTTGGACCTGTAATGCCTCTTGGAGACGCCGCATTTACCGGTTCTCTAAAACCCATAACCGATTCCTACGCTGATCAATTGCCGGTCAAGCAGATTAAACTGATATGAAGCGGATGCGAAAAGGCCTTTGACATCCCTAAAAGTAACCGTACAGCCGGCCCGGACGGAAAGGCCTATATGCAGAACCGTCGCGGTAGTATCATACCCAATCCCGGTTTGAGCAAAGGGCATAAGCCCAACCTTGTTCAGATCAAAGGTATACTGCCAGCCGGCCATTATTTCTACCCGCAGATAATAATCGGGATCAGGGGGGATCGGGAACCATAATTGCGTTTTATCCACCCCCTTAAAACCGTAGACCGCATGAAGACTGAGAAGCATATACGCATAATCCAGGGGCACTGAAAAATCCAGATAGACCGCCGGCCCAAGATCAATAATGTGGGTATAGCCGCCGGAGATCATGCCATGCTTAAAATCCGCGGCCCCTTCTTTTTTGTTTCTACTGCTGGTTGCGGCCCTTACCGTTTCAGGCCGCTTCCGGATACCTTCGAAGGTATTGAGCCTCCAGTTCCCGTACTCGTTTATCCATTCGGTTTTAACCTTTTCGCCGTTTATGCTAAAGACAACAGCGTATTCATTTTTAACCTGTGCGGCGGTTTCCTCCATCTGTATGGAAATGGCGCCGTTTTTGGAACGCAGTTTGCTTTCTATAACCCAGGCTACGGCATAGTGCATGCCGTCCACGGGATAGTAATTGAAGGTATTGGTAATTTCCTCTTCCACCGGGAGGGGCGCTCTGGCTAATACCTCGGACATGGCAAAGTCGGCGTTTTGGGCGATACAGTCCCGGGAAAGGTACCGGGCGATATGGGTGTATACCGCTTTGGAATCTCCAAGTCCTTCCATAAAAGAGGCCAGCCGTTTATCCAGCCGTTCCCATTCGTTTACCGTTTCCGTACTCAAGGCGGTGTTAATGAATTCCTGAACCCGGTTAAGGGGTATGGCGTAATTCGCCGCCTGCCTGAAACGGGCGCTCAGGGTATTGATCCCCGCCACCGCGTATCCGGCGGGCGCCCCCTCACGGGGAACCAGCAGAGGGCCGCCGGAGTTGCCCGGATCAACCTGTGCGGTATGCTGTATATAGGGACCCATCATCCTGTCCGTATCTTCCCCCGCGGGGAACCGTACCGATGCATTGGAGACCATGCCCCTGCCGAACTGCCACAGGGAAATTCCGCCCAGACCGGGGAAACCCGCGGAATAGACATCTTCACCCTCATCCACAGCCCTGTTCAAAAAGGCCAGCCCCTGTTTAAAGGGCCGTACTCCGGCGGGAAAGGCAAGGAGGGCAATGTCCATATCCTCATCGGCCGCCAGAATGGAGAGCCCTTCGTATTTGGTTTTGCTCCCGTCTTGTTTTTCAAAGGTAACCGAGAGGGTATAGGACTGGGTAATAACGTGGTGGTTGGTAAGAATATAGTTGTTCCCCGCCGTGTCCACATAAATAAAACCGGAGCCGGAACCGCCCTTAAGAAAGGCGTCGATTCCCTTTGCCGCATCGTCATCGCCGTCTCTTCCAAACTCCGTCTTGAACTTGTTCATATACGCGACAATATCGGGATGAAAGGTCTGATTGATGAGGCCCACATAATCCCGCAGCAGGGCGCTCTGACCAAACCCAAGAACGGCGCCGGTAAAAAACAAAACCGCACAAAACCGGAACTTCATGGCAACTCCTTTCTTTTGTATACTTCAGGTTTTTACGCAAGATACCGTGATCCGCGGGATTAAAGCTCCCCAAGCTTCCAGCTCTTTATCATTTTATTCAGATTACCGGGATTGGTGGAGGCATATTCCCAAATACCCACGCCGAATTCGAGACTTTCGAGACCCAGAAAACCTTTTCCCTTCGAATAACCGGAAACGGTATATTCCTTTCCGGCTTCAAACTTAAAGCGCAGCTCTATATCATTTCGAGTAATACGGTATATGACAGGGCCTCTGGTGATATCGCAACGCAAGTCAACATGAATCGACGCCGCCCTCGCCGGCAACGTAACCTTGTTTATCCGGGTTTTTACTTTGGGATACCATACCTTCCTGTCAACATTGGTCCCGTTGTAACTTACCACGCGGATCGTGTCGGTGAACACTACCAGGGCGCTTTTTTCCGGGGAAACCGACTCGTCATAGGTGAATTTACCCGCCGACAACTCTCTGGCGATTGATCTGCAGCCGGAAACCGGCAGCGTGGCGCAAAGAAGGGCTGCCAGCACGGCGCATTTCCTTACCGTCATATCTTTCATGTTTTTCTTCCTTCATAATTTACGGCGGGAGTTGGCGCCCCGCAGCGGGGGTAACGCGGACACAACTGTCTTTCGGGATTGGTTAGGTATGACGCGGGGAATGCAAAAACAAAGGCACCGGACGGGGCGATACTACAGGAAAAACGAAACGTATCAGGTAAAACTGCTATACGTCCCGCAAGCGGGGGGGGGGGGGGGGGGTAA
>JAISAQ010000052.1 GCA_031266775.1 Treponema sp. | reverse complement strand
GTCTTTGATCTTTCCGTCGGTTCCGTTATGTGTCTTGGGGGCCTTATCGCGGCAATCGCTTCCACCTTCGGCCTTTCGACCCCCATAGCCCTGTGCCTGGGTCTGGGTTCGGGGCTGGTAATCGGACTCCTCAACGGTTTCATTACCGAGATTGCCGGGGTTAATCCCCTTATTACAACCATCGGAATGATGTATATAGTCCGGGGCATCACGGAAATTACCCTGGTGCGCCGGGGCAAGGCGGGCTTTTCGAATTTTCCCCCGAGCTTTCGTGCCATTGGCCAGGGAGAGCTTTTGGGTGTTCAGTATATGTTCTGGATCCTTATCGTCCTTGCGCTGCTGCTGACGGTTTTTTTGATCAAGCGGCGGAGCGGAAGAAGAATTTACTTTATCGGGGGCAATGAGGCGGCGGCGATTGCCCTGGGCATCAACAAGCGCAAGATCAGAATTTTTCTTTATATGCTTACAGGGATTCTTGCCGCCCTGGCGGGTATTTTTATCAGCGCCCGGACGGGAGCGGCCAACCGCTATACCGGCCAAAACTCCCACCTTAACGTGATTATAGCCTGTATCATCGGCGGCGGCAGCCTGACAGGCGGAAAAGGCAACATGGCCGGGGCGGTATTCGGCATCATGTTCCTGGTGCTGCTTAACAACGCGTTTAACCTTTACGACGTCAACCAGCATGTCCAAAGCCTGGTAAACGGCCTGGTACTGCTTGCCGTGGTGGTTGTCGACGGTTACATAAACATCCTTAAACGGCGGGAACTTGGAAAAGAGTAATTAACGTATGGCATGAGGCGCGGAGTTTCCGCGCATAAAAATATTGTATGGAGGAAATGAATGAAAAAGCTTGGAATTTTAGGACTCGCCCTGATTCTGGCCGCGGCGATTGTGGCCGTCGGCTGCGGGTCGGGATCAAGCGGAGGAGCCGCCGCCGGTGAAAGCAATGTCAAGGGAATCTACGCAAACCTTGATCCTGCCCGTACCTACTACCTTTGTTCTTCGCATCAGGCGCATACCTACTTTACCGATTCTCACATTGGTCTGCGTTACGCCGCCGAATACTTCAATGTAAGGATTGTGGCGTCCGGCCCCGACGCGTGGGATACCCAGGCACAGGCCCAGGCCATTGAACAGGCTATCAGCCGGCAGCCGGCCGGAATTATTACCCGTATGTGGGACAACAGTCCCCTTGACGCGATCCGCCAGGCGACCAGGGCCGGTATTCCCGTGGTTGTTACCGAAACCAGAATGGGCGAGACCCAGGACGATATCGGCGGCGCCCTTACCTACATCGGTCTTAACAATTTCGACTGCGGAAGGGACACCGCCAGGGAACTGGTTAAACAGTCCGGTACTACCAGCGGCACGCTGGTGCTTATGGGCAACTGGGGCGCTTCCAACACGGACGCGAAGCGGGCCGGTGTAAAATCCTGGCTTGCCGAAAACGCTCCGGGCTGGCGGATCATCGCCGAAGTTGACGATCAGGCCGATACCGCCGCGGCTATTGAAGCGGGCAAGGCGATCATCAACAACTACGCTTCCAGGGCCACCGGCGCGATCGGCATTATCGGCCTTGACTCCTCTTCCGGTACCGGTATTTCCCAGGCCATGGAAGAACTCAACGTTCCCGCGGGATCCGCCACGATCGTCGTTCACGACCGCGAGCCTTCCACGCTGGACTACATTGAGAAGGGTTATATCTCCGCAACGCTTATCAACAAGACCGCCACGGACGAATATATGGCGATCCTTCTTATGGAAGACTGGAACAACGGCGGGATCAAGAACGTGCCCATTTCCAGCGACAACGCGGCAGCCGGCATTACCGCCGTACCCGACAATATGTACGTCACGGCCTTTGCGATCACCAAAGACAATGTGCGGTACTTCAAGGCTGATGTAATGCCCGATACCAGGACCAGCCTCTACAACCGGTAAGTACACTGCCGGACGCCTTTGTAATCAATACAGGGCGGCGGCAACCCCTTTGCTTCGGGCTGGACGGTCGTCACCGTTGCCTACGCAGGCGTTGGCCTGGCCGTCGTCTACGGACGCCGTACGCCCTTGAAAGGGGATTGCCGCCGCCCCCTCCCGGTTAAAAGGCATCCGACGTATCCGGAAAAGAAAACTACGGCGGGTAGACCGCTGCCGTGGTCAATTAGAAAAAAGCCAAATAAGTTGAATAACAGGAACATAAAGTGATACTTTCCTTCTGCTTTATTTTTCTTTTTCGACTTCTTCGACTTTGCGGTAAAATTTCAAAGTATGGTGTTTAGAGGATTTTTATGGAACTTAAGTTAAAAGGAAAAAACGCCATAGTTACGGGAGCTTCCCGGGGCCTGGGCGAGGGTATTGCCAAAGTCCTTGCCAGAGAGGGAGTGAACGTACTCGTAAACTATGCCCACGCGGGAAGCGAGGAAAAGGCAAAAGGCGTCGCCTCGGCGCTGGTTTCCCGCTACGGAGTCAGGGCCGGAATTTTCCGGGCCGATGTTTCCAAAGAAGAAGAGGCGCCCCTGGTTTTTGACGAGGCAGAGAAGATCCTTGGGGGGCCGGTAACCGTTTTGGTAAATAACGCGGGGATTTGTCCCCATGTAAATATAGTAGATTCGGATTTTGCGTCGTGGAAAGACTGCATGGCGACCAATGTCGACAGCCTTTTCCTTATGTGCCGGGAATTCCTGAAGCGGAATATACCCCGGAACTGCGGCGGCCGCATTATCAATATCGCGAGCCAGGCGGCCTTTAACGGCTCGAAAAACGGCAAGA
>JAISAQ010000046.1 GCA_031266775.1 Treponema sp. | reverse complement strand
AAGGTTGTGCAAATGTTCAAGAACGAGATCCTGCAAGGCGGGGCTTAATTTTTCAAAGAGTTCCAGGGCGCCGGAAATTTTGTAATCCGGGGTCTTTTCCATTTCGAACATGGGGCCTTCTCCGGTTCTGAGCCAGTTCTCATTCACCCCGAAAGTGATTTTTATAAGCCGCATAAGCCGGTCGTTGACCTTGCGCTTGCCGAGTTCGATACCGGCGATAAACCCGTTGGAAATGAGTATCGTTTGGGCAAATTCTATCTGGGTAAGTTTGAGGGAATGTCTCAGGAGAGAAATCCGCCTGTTGACCGAGGTGTCTTCTATGGCGGGTCGTTCACGGGAATTTTTTTTTGCCCTCATAGCTTCTATAATAACGGGAATTTGCCCGTTTGGGCAATACTTGCAAGGCAAGTATGAATTATCGCCAGGTTTGTATTGACAAAACTATCCAGGTATTTGTAATATTCTAACAAGGAAAGCAAAAAATGATGAAAAAAGATGAAAGGAAGATCGATAGATTGAAGGCCGGAATGGAAAATTTAAGCGAAGCAGGCCGGGCCTATATCAAAAACATGGCTGAAGCCCTGCTCGCATACCAGAATTCTCCGGGTTCACCCGGCGCGGCTGTCAACGCGACCGGGCGGCCGGGCAGGCGAAAAACGCCGTCTGCTGAACGTGAGGGCGTCAAAAAAACCAAGGCCGTCCTTTCAAAATTTGTTATTTTGAAAAAGTTTCCCGGTTAAGGGGGATCGCGCGTATGAAAAAACCGCTGGCGCTTATTCTGTACATGGCGCTTTCCGGGCTTGTTTTCGCCCAAAGCGCTGAGGAACTGGACAGCATTCTCAAGAGCCGGGAAATTACCTATGCCCAGGCGGCCCGCTTTGTCCTTGCCTCGGCAAGCGCCTTTTCAGGCGATGCTTTTTCCTCGGCCCTGGGTGAAGGCTGGCTGCCCCGCCTGGCAAACGCGGACAGCCCCATCAGACTGGGAGAACTTTCACTCCTTATCATGAAGTCCTTCGGACTGCGGGGCGGCTTTTTATACACCCTCTTTCCGGGGCCCCGTTATGCCAACCGGGAACTGGTCTACCTGGGGCTTGTCCGGGGGCGGACCGATCCCGGAAGGTCTGTTGACGGCGAAAATTTTCTGCGCATCCTGGGCCGCACCCTGACCTTTACCGGGGAAGACGCGGCGCTGGCGGAAGAAGCGGCGCGGCGGCGGCTTTTGGAAGACCTTGCCGAATCGCACAGGGAGGACACCCGCAAGGCCCAGGGTATCTCCGGCGGAACCGATGACTTGCAGGAATACGAAGGAGCATTTGAACTTGAATAAAACAAGGCTTCTTTTGATACTCCTTTTCCTCTATACCATTTCTCCGGAAGCCGGGGCACTGGACTTCGGACTGCTGGTAAGTCAAAACCCGGAAGCCGGAACTTCCGGTTCCTTTACCAATCCCGGCGGGGATAACAAAAAACCTGAGTGGAACTACACCATAACATACAGCCCCTGGCTTTCCGCGGAATGGGGAAAGACGGCGAAGTTCTACCTTTCCGTGAAGGCGGAAACGGCATTTGAGGATACGCCGGTGCTGGCGGAACTGGGCCAGGCCGGATTTTCCTGGCGGCCGGCGGAGCGCGTTTTTCTGGAAGCCGGGCGCATACGCTTTGACGATACTTGGGGAATTATCGCGGCAGGCTTGTTTGACGGCCTTAACGGAAGCGCTGTTTTGGGAAAGCTCCGCCTGAGCGCGGGGACCTTTTACACGGGACTTTTGTACAAGGAAACGGCCGGCATTGTGATGACTTCAGATGACGCGGAGCGCTATGTCCTGGCCCTGGATTATGGCGATATGGATACCTACTTCGCGTCCCGGAGAATATTGGCTTCCGTAACCGGGGAGCTAGCCGATTTGACGCCCCGGACTTCCCTGAGCCTGAACGCCCTGGCCCAATTTGACGTAAACGGCGGGGAACAGAGGCTCCACACCCAATATCTGACGGTCCGTTACGGGGCGCGGCCTTTGGAAACCCTGAGCCTGACAGGGACCGCCGTCGCGGGGCTGGCGGAAAACCGGGAGGCCGAAACGCTGTTCCATTTTGCCGCCGCCGCCGGGCTGGATTGGGAAACGCCCGGCAGATTGCAGGATATGGTTCAGATGGAGGTCCGCTGGTCAAGCGGCGAGGTGAATGACAGGATAAAGCCTTTTGCGCCAGTTACCGCCGCTGTTCAGGGACAGGTGTTTACGCCAAAACTGTCGGCCCTGATGACTGTCAAAGGAAAATACATGGTACGGCTTCACCGGAATTTCTCGGCCCGCGCGGAAGGAACCTACTTTATCAGAACCGACGGCAGGACCCTGAGCGGGGCGGAGTACCCGCCTTCGGAGGAGCGCCTTTTGGGAGGGGAACTGTACGGCATGCTTGTATGGGCGCCGTCATCCGACTTCATGATAAACATCGGGGGCGGCGCTTTTTTCCCCGGCGCAGGAACGGTCTTTACACCTAACGCGCCGGTCCGCTGGAAAATTTCAGCGGGAATTATTTTATCGCTGTAGGAGACATAATGAAAACGACGATGAGAACAACAGCATTCGCGCTGCTTGTTTTGGGCGCTTCACTGCTGCATGCCCAGGAAGGCGCGGCGTATATCCTGGAATGCAGCGGAACGGTAGAAGTAAAAACGCCCGGTGCGACGGAATGGAAGGCGGCGGAAACAGGGGCCCTGTTGACAAAGGATACGGTGATTTCAACAGGATTCAGAAGCACGGCCCGTATCGCCCTGGGGAATTCAACCTTGATAGTGAGGCCCTTGACCCGTTTAAGCCTTGAGGAACTACAAACCATACAGGGGCATGAATCGGTGAACCTCTTTGTACAGACCGGGAGGGTCAGGGCAGAGGTCAATCCGCCTACCGGGGGAAGAACCGATTTTACGGTACGAGGCCCCGTGATTACCGCGTCGGTGCGGGGGACTTCCTTTGATTTTGACGGGCTCATCCTCAATGTTACCGAAGGGCTGGTCCATGTTACCGGAGGAGACGGAAGCGCCGTCTATGTGGGGGCCGGGCATCAGGCCGCCTCCGATCCGGTAACAGGAAGGACCGCCGGCGGAGCCGAGACAGCCAGGGCCGAACTGACCCCGCCCCCTCCCGTTGCGGCCGGGGAAGCTGTAACGGCAGGGACGGTGATTGTACCCGCCGGGACAGACAGAAATGTCGGCTTTGCATGGAATGGCGCCGAGGAACCGCAACCGCAATGACGCGGAAGGGAGTAACCGAATGAAAAAGATATTTAATTTGAAGTATATTGCCGCCGGTATTATCCTTCCGGTTCTGCTTGCCGGCTGTGATTTCCTGGTCGGGCCCGGACTATCGGAGGGAACCATAAGCATCAGTTTTGACAGCGGCGGAAACGGGGCGCGGGCCGTCAGCCAGAGTTTTATTGATACCTTTCGTTACGATGTTACATTCCAGGGGCCCGGGGGCGTCCTCATTAACCGGAGCGTCGAACCGGGAACAGGCAGCATACGCGAATCGTTGGCCCTGGGAACCTGGACCATCAGCGCCGAAGCCTATATTCCCGACGGGCACCTGGCGGGAACAGGCAGCGTTACCATACCGCTTACTTCCGGGGACAGGGCCATTACTGTCCCGATGACCCTGGGCATGGTGTACTCGCTTGGGGAAGTAGGCCCCGGCGGCCTGGTCTTTTATGACAAGGGGTCCTACAGTAACGGCTGGCGCTACCTCGAAGTGTCTTTTACCGACCTTGACCCGGACACCGATAACGATGACACCGGAAACGGAGTCAAATGGTGTGAGTCAAGTTATAT
>JAISAQ010000011.1 GCA_031266775.1 Treponema sp. | reverse complement strand
TTTGCAGGGCGGACAAAATGTGCCGGAGCAACGGCGTGGGAATGGAGCGTAGCGCAATGACCTAGCCGTTGCGGAGGCCGAGCCGCCTACTGGCGGCGAAGCGTAAACAGTCCTGTTATGCGTCGTTTATTGCCCATTTATCAAACTAATTCCTGCCATGGATGGCAGGAATTAACGAATATTTATTTTATTAATCCTATTTTTTTTAAAATCTTATATATTTTATTTTTTCTTCGTATTTCTTCTTTATATTCAGCGGTATTTATTTTCCATATAAATATTCTTATATATAAGGTTAATAGAAAAATTTGAATAAAAGGGATCGATATTATTAATGAAATAAAATTTTCACCGAATAAACTTATATTTATACATATCATTCCTAAAAGAGAGCCAACCATCCAAAATATTGTCATTATTTCAAAGACTAATTCTCTAAAAATAAATTCTATAAAAAAATACCCTATAAAAAATAGTAGAACAATAATGGCAGAACACAACAAATATATCGAAAATCTTATATTTTCATTTGGGGGAAGTGCAGAAAATATATTGAACAAAATTATATTTATAAATATTATAATTGAATCTATCAATAAAAATATTTTTATGGGTTTTTTGTTTTTGATGTTCATATTTCTCCTTAAGAATTTCATTAATCTGAAATATTATAAAGTATTATAAAAATAATTACAAGGGCCATGGATGGCCCTTGTAACAAATAATTTGGCAATAAATGACGCATAACGTTCCGGCTGTTTGGATGCTGCTTGCGCGGCAATATCAAAGTTTTAACGGCCCGGATATTGGCCTTGCAAAGCAAAGACCAGGACCGGCAAAATGCGGGTGGAGGTTTGGAAGCCACCCGCGCGGCAATCAGAAAGCGGGAATGAGCGTAACGAATAACCCAGGCAAACCGGTAGTCCGAACCGCCCAATAGACGGCGAAACGTAAACAGGCTGTTATGTGCTATACTGCCTAAAATTCGTAAAATTAAAATATATATTGACAGGCATTTTAAAATAGTTATAATGAATAAATATGAAAATAACAAAGTATTTTGTAATTATTTTAATTACATTGGTTCTTTTTTCCTGTGTAATAGATCCAGAACAATATATACCAATTACTATTGTAAATAATACAGACGAAGATTTGAATGTTAATAATGGATCATTGTTTTCATTTATATATACCATTCAAAAAAAATCATCATATACAATAACCGGAATAAAAGACGTTGAAATTTCATTAGAAGGAAAAGCGACCGGAAGAAATTATGGTTCCAGAAAATTTTATTCTGAGGCAACATGGGTAGTCCCATAAAGTATTGTCAAAATAGAAAAATTATTACTCGCATTACGCGAAGGTGAATAAACCGGTCAAAAATTCGTCAAGAAAAAAACTTAAAATGAGTTATTATAACGGATTTTAAGGCTATCCAGAGTATGGAAACCTGTACTTTACGCAACATGAGTTATTATAGAAATATAAATAATTTTAGTATGATTATTGTCATAAAAAATATGAAAATGAAATACGGCGGTACGGCGCATAACAGGTCTGTTTACGCTTTTTTGTCCTGCCGGACAAAATGTCGTAAACAGCCGGAACGGTATCCCTTTGTATATAACCGGCAAGGGCTTTTCGCTTTTCGCTTTTCGCTTTCCGCAAAAATTCCTCGTTCTTTTAATTCACCGGGCAGGCAAATTTGGCAGGTGCTTTCCAGCAAACGAAGATGCCATATTTTCCTTCTTCTTTTACTTGTTCGATTTCTTCGACCTTGTGGTAAATTCCTCTTCGCGGTACAGCATAATCATTTCCCGATTTGCGGGTCAAGTTTAGACGGAAGCGCAAGGCGCTATTTTACGGGAAGGAATTTCCTCAGCTTGGACGCTATTTCCCCGGTATCAAGCGGTTTTCCCACATGATCATTCATGCCCGCTTCAAGGCACTTTTCTACGTCTTCGCGGAACACGTTTGCCGTCATTGCGACAATGGGTATACTGCGCGAGCGGGGATGGGCGGATGCCCGTATGCGCCGCGTTGCCTCATAGCCGTCCATCTCCGGCATCTGAACATCCATAAAGATCATGTCGAAGCCGTCGGGATCGGCGTCGAACATGGCGGCCGCTTCAAGGCCGTTTTCCGCGCAGCGTATGTCAAGCTTGTAGGGTTCAAGCAGGGCAAGCACTATCTCCCGGTTTATTTCCATGTCTTCGGCAAGCAGGATGCGCCGTCCGGCGAAAGCGGCCGTTTTTTCGGGTATGTCCCCGTCCTTTGCCGCGGCAATGCCGCCTGGCCCCAGGCATTCGTTGATCACGTCGGCAATGGCCGAGGGGAAGAGGGGTTTGGACAGAAATTTGTCCACGCCGGCGTCCTTCGCGGCCTCTTCTATGGTTGTCCATTCGACAGCGGAGATCATGATAACCACCGACTTGTTTTTGTCGCCGCGTTTGATGTGCCGGGTCAGCTCCATGCCGTCCATGCCGGGCATTTTCCAGTCGACAAAATAAATGTTGTAGCCCCGGTTCCGGCTTATCATGCCGAGCGCTTCCTCGCCGCCTCCGGCCACATCGCAGTTTAACCCTATGCGCCGGGCAAGATCCCCAAAGTACGACCTTGTTTCGGCGTCGTCGTCTACGGCCAGGACCCGTACATTAGTCCAGTTGATATTCGGTGAAAGGAGGCTTTCTTCAGTTTTTTCCGACCGCGCCGCCTGAATGGTGAACGTAAAGGTGGAACCCCTGCCGGGCTGCGAGTCGACCCGGATATTCCCGCCCATCATGTCGACGATGCGTTTTGAAATGGCAAGGCCCAGGCCCGTGCCGCCGAATTTGCGGGAAATGCCGGAATCGGCCTGCTCAAAGGATTTGAAAAGCCGGTCCTGCTCTCCCTCCTCAATGCCTATGCCCGTGTCGGCGACGCTGATTTCAATAGTGCAGACGCGGTCTTTTTCATCAACCAGCCTGGTGTCAAGGTGTATGGAACCCAGTTCGGGGGTAAACTTGACCGCGTTGGAAAGCAGGTTGGTAATTACCTGGGTCAGCCTCTGATCGTCCCCCGAAAGGAAGGATGGAATGTTTTTGTCAATGTGCACGGTAAATTTCTGGTGTTTTTCGTCAATCCTGAAATTGATGACGTCCGTGACCTTCCTGAGCGTTTTTTCGAAACTGAAATCGGTGACGGAAAGCTCAAACCTGTTTGCCTCTATTTTGGACATGTCAAGAATGTCGTTGATGACGCCCAAAAGGTGAGTGGACGCGTCGTCTATTTTTTTAAGGCAGTAGTTTTTCCGTTCAATATCGGCGGCCGCCTTTGCTATGGAGGTCATGCCGATAATGGCGTTCATCGGGGTACGCATTTCGTGGCTCATGTTCGCGAGGAATTCGCTTTTTGCCCTGGCGCCCGAAAGGGCCCGCTCCCGCGCCTGGACCAGGTTTTGCGTCATTTCATTGCGCATCAGCGCGTTGGCGAGAAGGAGCGCCCCCGACCGCAGAATGCTCTTTTCTCCCGGCGAAAAACCGCGCTCGTTGTGACAGTCGTCAAAACTGACAAATCCCCAAAAGACATTCTGCATGAATACGGGAATTACCAGAATGGATTTTATGCCGTAGGGCGCAAGGCGTTCCCGCGCCGGATTTGGCATTTCCCGTATTACCCCGTCTATGATTTCTCCTCCCGCGAGTTTTTCTTCCCAGTTGGGCATGGTGTCACGGTAGCTGAACTGCCGCATTCCCGGCGCGGTCTCCCGGTAGGCCCCTCCCGCCCATTCGCAGATTTCACCGTAAAAGAGAACCCCCTGTTCCACGCTGTTTCTCCACAGCTGTATCCTGTCGACATCGACGCAACGGGCCATCATTTCCATGCCCGTCTGGAGGGCGTTCTGGAAATGGCTGTCGTCCGGCGTAAGAAGAATTACCGCCGCTTCGTTTACCGCGTGGAGCAGTCTGTCCTGATCGAGAATTTCCCTGCCCGCGCCGTCCGCCTTTTCTTTTTCGTTCAGGTAGATGCGGTTTTGAAAAACAATGACAAAGCCGATAAAAAAACCCGACACAAGGAAAGACTGGACATTGTCCATGTACTGGTAGACTCCCGAAAGCGGGATAACAAGGCCGGGAAACCGGAAGCTTGTATAGTAACAGGCCATTACCCAGATGATGTGGGTAACAAGAAAGACGACGCGGCTTTTGCCCCTGAGCAGAAAAAAAATGATGACCATGCTCAGCACAAAATAGGCCGCCATGCCGCTGGCGACGCCGCCCAGAGAAAAGAGGGCCAGAGGAAGAAGAACATAGCAGAACGCAAAAAGGAAAATCCGGATGCCGATAAAGTACGATTTGAAAAAGTTGCATAAAACAAGGATCCCCGCCACCGACAGGGTTATGACCAGCATGATAATAATCAGAAGCAGGCTGGATCGCATGAAAAGCCGGGTCACGGTGGCCAGGAGGGCCGCCATGATGCCCACGGCGCATATCATGTTGAGCATTTTCGCGTCCAGAGAAAGACGTTCGGAAAAGATATAGCGCCGAATCAGGTTTTTTAATTTGTTCATCATTTTTGGCTTAATCTGACGATCCCGTCCCAGCCGTCCGGGGGCGGATTTTCGAGGTATTCGCGGCAGCGTTTACGGTACAGTTCCGGGGGGCCGCCGCCGGGCGCGAGGCTTGCCGCTTCCCCAAAGGCATTCTCCGCGGCGGACCATTCGCGGCTTTCAAAAAGATCAAGGGCCCTGTGAAAAAGCTCCACCTGGGCAAGCATTTCCGGCGGGGCGTTTTCCGCCGTTTCAAGAATTTCATACAGGCGGACGGGAGCGGTAATCCCTACAACTTCCACCCGGTCAAGACGGCGGCTTACTATTCCGCCGCCCGCTTCCTTTACGGTATCTTCCGAGGCGAGTATCCACGTACCGTACTGCTTGTTTACCCCCTCAAGCCGCGCGGCAATATTAACGGCGTTCCCCATAATGGTATAATCCATTTTTTGCCGGGTTCCCATGTTTCCCACTACCATGCTGCCGGTGTTTATTCCTATGCGGGTAAGAAGCGGGCCGGGGCTGAGCCCGTTTTCCCTGTAGCGGGCGTTAAGTTCCCTTTCGACGCGTTTCATGGCGATTGCCGACATGCATGCGCGCCGGGCGTGATCTTCCAGTTCCAGGGGAGCGCCGAAGAACGCGATAATCGCGTCCCCTTCGTATTTGTCAATCGTTCCCCGCTGGTCAAGCACGGTGGCGCTCATTGCCGAAAGATAGTCGTTCAAAAGGAAGACCAGTTCTTCGGGATCGAGTTTTTCGGAAATGGTGGAAAATCCTTTTATGTCCGTAAAGATGGCGGACATGTGCCGCTTGGTTCCGCCGAGCTGCAGTTTGGCCGGGTCGGCAAGTATTTCCCGGACTACGTCGTCCGAAAGGTAGGTGGAAAAGGCCTTGCGGATAAACTGTTTTTCCTGTTCGGTTCCGACAAAGGCAAAAGTTTCTCTTATCACCACCGCCGCCGCCATTGCCAGCGCCGGTCCCAGGGGGCCAAGAAAATATCCCTTAAGGACGAACAGGGCGAACGACAGAACGGGCAGGAGGAAGGCGGCGCCAAGCCCGAAGACAAGGCGCAGCCCCGGTTTAAGGGAGCCGCTGGACAGTATGACAAGCGGCACGAGGAAGAGGGAAAAAAGGACGCTCCACAAAACCGGGAGCGGAGTAATAAAGGCCCCGGACAGAATGGTGTCCAGCACAACGGCGTGGGTTCCCACGTTAACGTACTTCCCGTGAAATGGGTTGACCCCTATATCCGTTGTGCCTGTATCAACCCGGCCTATGATGCACAGTTTTCCGTCAAGGGTGGTTTGAAGCCTCCCGTGAATCTCAAGGAGGGCGCCGTATTCGGTATCAAGGTATTCAAGCAGCGTAGTACAGTACTCCCTTTCTTCCGAAAGGGATTCGGCCAGGGCCGCCTCTCCCCGCAGGGCTTCCTGCAGCCGTTCCGTTTCGCCTGCAATGTAAAGCGGGGCGTAGGCGAGGAATTCCCCGGTACGGGAAAGCCCCTCGTCCCTGAGCGCGGTGTACCGCCTGAAAGCCGCGTCCGAACATTCGCTTACCGCCAGCGCCTTTGCTTCCGCCGCCTCTTCGAACAGCGCGATAATGGGGGAGGCTTCGCGGGCAAGGCCGGGGAACGCCCCAAGGCCCGAATAGACGAAATTTTCAAGGTACTCCTCGATGTGGGACTGGTACAGTTCCAGAGAAGAAAATTCCGCGAATGAGATATGGGTAAAACTCTTTTCGTAGGTTTCAATGGGCCAGTCAAGCATCATGGCCCCGTCCCCGTCCAGGGGAATAACCGTGTCCTTTTCTCCCGGCCTCTTTATGATGAGTTTGTTTTTCCGCAGTTCAAGGCCGGCCTTTCCCATGGAATGGATCAGGGGCGCAAAGGCAAGCTGCAAATACCAGTGATCCTTAACCTTGCGGGCAAGGAATATGCGCCGCCTTACCCCGTCCGGGTCTATGACTACGTTGGTAAAACCGGCCCCCTCCAGTGCGTCCATAAAAAGCGGGATGGGAGGCAGAATGTCGGCGCTGTTCCCCCCTGTGACCCCCGGCGCGGCCGTAACGGGCCAGGAAAAACGCGCTTCGGCAGCGGGACGCCGCCGGGCCTGTTCCCCCTCAAGGGCAAATTCGTCCTGCAGGTTAAGGGTCCCCCAGGCGCTGCCGTAGAGGGCCGCGGCTTCTCCAAGAAAGCGGTCGTTGTCGCGGGTAATGCCCATGGTTTCCCCGAACAGGGCGTCCCGTTCGGCGGCGATAAGGGCGTTTATGTCTTCCGTATAGGCGGAGGCGTCCCCCGGAGGAATATAACCCGCGCTGATTGCGTTAAGCACGTCCGCCATGTTTACGCCGATTTCCGAAAAACGCCTGTTGTAATCCCGGGCAAGGCCTTCCTTCAGGTACACCTCGTCCACCTGGGTGGGGCTCTTGTCAATGTACTCAATATCGAAGATCGCCGTCCGGGCGCGGTATTCCTTGAGGCGCAAAAGCCCTTCGGCCATGACGGAGCGGGGCCAGGGGAAAACCCCGACCTGCGCTATGGCCTGGTCGTCCACATCCAGGAAAACAATATTGTCCGCCCGTTCCCGTTTGGGGCGGAACCGGAGAAAGGTATCGTAGATCATCTTGTTTTCGGCAAGAGAGAAAGGGGGCAAGAGATAAAGAAGAGAGAAAAAAACAACCGCCCCCAGCGCCGCCGCAAGGGGTATAGTGCGGGCTTTCATTCAGGCAAAACCGGCATCACTGCCACTCTACAAATACATTCGCGTCCACCGGAGCAGGCGCGGGCGCGGGAATGTTCGGCGCCAGCGTTCCTCCTCCTCCTCCGGTAACGGCCACTTCGGGAAGAGACGGCGTTAAAAGCTCGTTCGCCGCCTCAAAAGGCGGGACGACCCGCTGCCCTGATTCATCGACGCGGCTTGCCTGGCCCCCGGCGACGTATACCTTCTGGCCCCTGTTGTCCGACAGGCGGACGGTTCCGCTGTCAACCTGAAGGTAGCGGGTGTCAAATTCAAAGGAGGTTCCCCGCACCGACGCGGTTGCCGAGGGGCTTCGTACCGTGAAATTGGTCCGTCCCCCGGCGGGCGGCGAAACTTCCGCCCGGACCCGCCCCGAACGCAGGTACAGCGACACCTCTTCCCCGCCGTCCCGCTGCCGCAGTTCCTCAAGGGAAAGCCGCGTCAGGGGCCTTACCAAAAGCCTTGAATTACCCAGAACGACAACGGCGGTGCTTTTAATGCCCGTGGAAATGACGGTGTCTTTTACGATTGCCTCATTCACAACCGCGGGCCTCCAGCCGGACGCGCCTGAATCCTTTACTTCCACGGCGCCGTTCAGTTCAACAAGCCGGGCCTCAACATTCTGGGCACAGGCGCACCCCGCCGCGGCAAGGAATACAACAATTCCCATGATCTTTTTCATATATATCTCCTTTAAAAAGAAATGTCCGCTTCCAGCGTTACGCGGTATTTTATGCCCGCGTTGTCCTTAAAAACCTTTCCTGTCCGGGGGAAGAAGACCCCGCCTCCAAAGCCGAGCAGTATGTCCGAAAAGGGCGCCAGCTTGAAGCCGCCGTACACTTCCGATCCCAAAAGCGGCGAAACGGAACTGGCATCCACGCCGGGATCGCTGTACGTTACTCTGTCGGTTCTGAAATAATAGGCGCCGGAAAGATCCGCCGACACCGCGCGGTGAAACCTTGCGGTATAGGAGACTTCGGCAAGGGCAATTCCCGCAAGATCGGGCCTGAGAATTTTCCCCACAGCCTGGGATGTAACGGGAAGAAAAACTCCCGCCTTTCCGTTCCACGCGCCTGAAGAAACGTGCCCGGCGGCGGAAAGCATGTCGGGGAACGCGCCGGGAACCAGCCACCGGAATTCCGCCGAGGCGGCAAAGGCGGCGCGGGGACTTTTTCCCTTCTGTTCAACCAGCTCAAGGACCGCGCCGAATCCGGTATTGACGGACGTTCCCAGAGGCGTGTCAAATTTCGCTTCGAGGTACTGGGAATGAACAGGCGCGTCCCCGCCGTTAAGATCAATCTGGCAGAGGCCGCTTGCCGAAAAATTGGCCGGCGTTTCAAAAACGCCTGTTTGTTCCCAGGTGATCCCCGCCGCAAGCCGCCGGGAGGCAAAATATACGTCTTTGTCGTTATAATCGGCCCTGTCTTCCGGGGTTATGACGATGTACGCGGCTTTTTTGTAGAGCAGCCCGGTGTAAAAGATCCCGGCGCGAAGCTGCCCGCCGCCTGAGGCAAGCTGCGCGGAAACGCCGTCGAAGAGGCCCGCCATGGTGTAGGGAAGGCTCCCCGTAAAGGGAACGCGGCCCGCCCTGAGCCTGAGCCCCGGGGCCGGGCGGAAGACGGCTTCGGTACGGTACAGTTCCGGCAGGGCTTTCCAGGTCTCAATTGTCATCTGGGCGGAGATTCCCCCTGAAATGTACAGATCCCACTGTTCGCCCAGGGGAGCGGCAAACCAGGGGAGCGCCGTCCCGGTATATTCAATGCCGCCGTAGGATTTTTCGCCGTCCGTAAAAACGGCGCTCTGCCGCAGCGCAAGGCCGAAATCCTGGGAAAAAACCGCCGGGGCGGCGAGCAAAAGGGGAAGTAAAAACGCCCGGCGCGCGCGGCGTATGTTGCCGGCCGCCGCTTTTTTATTCGAGTTCAAATTCGTATCCGTAATCCTGTACAGGCTCCGCGCCGGCGGACATTCCCTGGTGATCCGCGGCGTTGTCCATAAGCGATTCCACGGCCGCCCTCTGCGCCGCGGCGGCCTCCAGCTTTTCGGCGTCACCCGAACGGGAAAGAAAGGTCCCCAAAACAAGCAGGAACTGCCCGCCTGAAACTTTGAGGTTGGGGTACGCGCGGCCTTCCAGAAAGCCCTGCCTTGTCATTTCCCTGTAGGCGTAGCGGACCCCCGGAAAGAGCCTGTACATGAGGCCGCCTTTAAGGTTGAAGGTCTTCATCATAAGAAGGGAAAGGCCCCCCATTGTAAGGGGCCCGTCTTGTTCCGCGTTTTTGGGGAACATACCCCGCCCCGCCGCCAGCGCGAAAGCGGCGGCGCGCCCCTGCGGCGGATCGTCTTCCGTGGAGGCAAGGGTAAAGTACGCCGCCTCCCCGCAGGTAATTTCCCCCGCGTCAAGGAGCCTTTCCATGTCCGCCGCGGTCTCTCCCCGGACAGTGACGGCCCCCGCCGTGAAGATCACAACAAGGGCCAGCATGCCCGGTAACGCCCCTGCGCCGGTGTATTTCATGACGGCCTCCTATTCAAACCACAAAGCCGGTACATAGACCGGTGATACGGGTGGCGAAAAGCCACCTGGGGAAGGAATGGTAATGGTTTTGCCCCAGTACCAGCCCTCGCCCGCGGGAGGGGTCGTCTGGAGCGCCGGCCAGTCCAGTCCTGGGCTAGGCGCGTTCCAGAATGTCGTCCTCGAACCGGGGTCCTGCAATATTGTGACGAGTATATCCCCTCCATCTTCATTTCCGGGTACTCCTCCGGTAACGGGTGAACTTATAACTTGCATATCCTCATACGCATAGTTGTTGTTTAATGAATAACCGGAGTTATTGGTTATCCGGTGCAACGGGGAGGGATTACCGGTATCGTTACTCACGCTAGTATTGAGGGCCGCGCAAAAGGAAATCGTCCCGCCTGAGATATTCTCTCCCGCAATACCGCCAATGTACCCGTCTATATTCCCGCAGAATACCTTGCCCCAGGCGTAACAGCGGGTAATGGTCCCCCTGTTCGTTCCGGCAATGCCGCCGGCCGGGGGGTTTCCCGAAAGGGCGGTAAGTATCTGTTCACCGGTTACATCACCGCCGGCAGAACAGTCCTCGATAGTCCCCGTATTGAGTCCCGCTATGCCCCCGGCCATAAAAAAATAGGGCTCCCTGGCTTTCACCGTAACGGTTACACCGGAAGCCACCTGCATGATGGTTCCGCTATTGAGGGAGGCTACAGCTCCCACAGAAAGTGTGCCATTAACACTCTCATTCCGTGCGGTTACCGATCCTTCCAGCCTCAGGTTCCTGATCGTGCCGCTGTTCACCCTGAAAAGACCAACCCGGAACTGGGTGTCATCGGCGGCGGAAATGGCAAGGGTAATGGTATGCCCGTGCCCGTCAAAGCTCCCCTGAAGATCTTCAACAGGGGCGTTTACCGTTATGTCGTTTTCCAGATGGAAGGTTACCGTTCCCAGAGGATCGTCGTACAGGCTTATATAGTCCCGCAGTTCGGTTTCACTGTGAACGTAAATGTCCGTTAGTGACGCCGCGTAGGCGGAATCAACGTACATTTTAAGAGCCACGGTATTCGGCTGGCCCGCCGCTATGGACGCCGCCGCGTTCCCCGTCCCGACAAGCCTGTCCGAGGAATCGTAGGCCTTGGCCTCGATGTTCCATTCCCCCGGATCAAGGGCAACGCTCGCGCTTCCGCCCCGCGCCGTCTGTTCGACTATCCCCCCCGGCCCGGTAAAGGTGAGTTTGTAGGTAAAGGAGGCGATACTGCCGCCTGACAAAATCGAACTGGACTTGCTGTAGAGGCCGCTGGGGGCTTCCGCCGCCATGAGCACGGTAAGATACCCCTTTCCGCCGTCCGGACTTTGGGGAAAATCGCAGGAAAGGGCCGCCGCGGCAAGAAAAACCGCCGCCATGAAAGGGATTGGTTTTTTCATATATAAATGCCCCTTGTATGGGGATTATATCCCGCCGGGGGGCTTTCTGTCAATTATTGACGGACGTTGAGCTTGTTTACTTTTTTGTTTTTTGATACAGTGTGCCCATGGATAGGCTTTTACGGAAAAGGCTGCCTCTTCTTGTTCTCACCGCGTATGTTGTTCTTTCCGTAACGGGATCTTTTCTTCTTGGGGCGGTGGAGCCCCTGTGCATTATCAAATATGAAATGGAAAACCCTGTTCAGGACAAGGTCTTGGTTTCTCCCGGCGATTATTATATGCTGTATCAGGCGGACGAGGCGGCCGTGTATGCCACGGCGGATACCGGGCGCTTCTCCCCGTTTCGCATGGGGCTTCAGCGTATTGTTTCCCTGTTCTGCCCGCCGGGCTGGGGAAACGCTTTGTCAAAACCGCCGTTTTCATCAGGCGCAAAAATATCGTGTATCAATGTAAAAGACACTATTCTTCTTAAACTCAGAATTTGATTCGTTGAGAACAACATACCGCGCGGCATGTTGATTTTTTCCGCTTTTCTTTCCTTAAAAAACTATGGGAATTCCCGAAAGTCCTGGTGGGCGGGGATTCTTTTCCATACAGGAAACACGGGGAATAACAATGCGGTTGAGTGATATTTTTGATATCCGGCATATTAAACCGGATCTTGAAAGTGAGACAAAAGGCGGGGCGCTGGAAGAGCTGGTTGAGGCAATCGCCGTCCTGCACCCGGAACTTGAGCGCCGGGAGATGATTGACGCGGTACGTTCAAGAGAAAACCTGATGAACACCGCCGTCATGCCCGGCATTGCCGTGCCGCACGGATACTGCCGTCTATTTAACGGCGCCGCCGGGGCGGTCGGCGTTTCCCGGAGGGGTATCGAATACGGCGCGGATGATCACTGCCCGGTTCGCTGTATATTCCTTATCCTCCTGGGCGGGGAGTCCCGTGAAAATCACCTGTACATTTTGGGCCGTCTTCTTGAATTGTTTAATTCAAAGGATATTGCGGAAATAGAGGCGGCCGCAAACGCGCGTGAAATCTACGATGTTCTGCGCCGTTTTTAACCAGAAGGAGCGTATCATGACTATTGTTGAAATGCTTGAACAAAGCACGATTCTAACGGTACTTGGCATGGCTATTGTTTTTGCCTTTTTATGGCTTATGATTATTTGTGTTTCCTGTGTGGGAAAACTGATCCGTGCTCTTGGAATGGACAAGGATATACAGGCGCTGAAAAAGGAAGAGCCGAAAAAGGGAGGAAAAACACCGGCGCCTGAAGTTACCGCGGCAATAAGCGCGGCGGTTACGGAATACCGCGAAAGAAAGTAAGCTTATGGAGGCTGTCCGCCGGCGAATAACCATTGGTTCGCCGGCGGCGGACAGGCCGTTTAGCAGCGCGCCAGGACTCCGTATTTGGGAGACGCAAGGGCCACTTCTCCCAGTTTCTTTACCTCGAATCCGTTCTTTTTGAATTCCCCGTAATCAAAGGCGTCAAGTTCGTCTATGGCAAGCTTGTGGAATTCATAAAAATTTTCCCAGTTTTCATAGCCGCCGCCAAGGTTGTGTTCAAGAAAGGCGTCGGCAATATCCATTCCCATCTGCGGCGCAACATAGAAGGCGCCCATGGAAAGAACGTTAACGCCGTTTCCGGTAATGGCCCTGAGCGCCGCGGGAACGCTTTCTACAACGCCAGAGTGGACGCGGGGACACTTGCTTGCCGCTATGTGTATGCCCATGCCGGTTCCGCAGAAGACAAGGGCCCGTTCAAATTCGCCTTCGGAGATCTTCGATCCAACCTTCAGGCCGATGCGGTGAAACATCTCGGGATTTTCTTCGCCGGCGGATTTTACCCCAATGTCGGTTATGTTCCAGCCCTTTGATGTGAGGTGTTTTACCACTGCTTCCTTGAGGGGGAAGCCCGCAAAATCCGCGCCGACAAGCACGTGTTTGTCTTTAACCGTTTTCATGTATCCGCCTCCTTTTTGCATTCCCGGCCCGTCCGGGTTTCAGGAATGTATTAGAGTTGTTCAATAACTTCAGTTATTGAACAACTTCCGCTTAAAAACGCGATTTTGCAAGGCTAAAGCCATGCTTTAGCCTGAAAAATCGCAAGCCATGTTTAGTAACCAACCGGGTTACTAAACATGGCCGTTATTTCGTAACGGCCGCTTTCAAGCATAATAAAAGCCTCGCCGTTTTGTTTTTGCGTTTCCCTTGTAACGCCGTTTACGGTAACCTGGCCGTCCTCAGGCAGCACGGCGCGGCAGAGCGAGTTAAAGGGAACGGCGACTTTCATTGTAACACGTCCCCCTTCCTGTGTCCATGAGGCTTCGATGTCCCCTTTGACGGTTTTAACCGCGCCTTCCGCGCTTTGCAGCGCCACGGGAATATGCGGCTTGAAGGCGAAGGTTTTGAATCCGGCCTCAAGGGGGCGTATGCCCAGAAGGTACGAATAAAACCAGCCGCTTATTGTCGCGTACATGGGATGATCGTGGGAAGCCATGCCGAGAAGGGGGCCTGAATCCACGTATTCCCACCTTTCCCAGGTAGTAGTGGCGCCGTTGTCAAGCATGTAGCCCCAGCTTGGGTAGGTCCTTTGGCCTGCGAGTTCAAAGGCCAGATCGATCTGCCCGCCGTCCGCAAGGACGTCAAAGATATAGCGGGAACAAAGGTTGCCCGTGGTCAGGTGGGTGCCGTGATCACGAATGTCCTTTACGAGGTTTTGCATAACGGCGTTCCTCAGTTCTCCAGGCACTATGCCCAGGTACAACATGAAAACATTCGCCGCCTGGCTGCCTGTCCCGTAATATCCTTTTTCACGGTTAAGGAACGTCCTGTTAAGCGCGTCTTTTGTAGAGGCCGCGAGATCTTCGTAGTGTTTGACATCGTCCACCTTTCCCAAAACGCCCGCGATTTTTTTCATGAGGGCGGCGTTCATATAGAGGAATCCTGTCGACATCAGAAGGCCGGGGGTAATAACCGATACCGCGCCCGAACCGTAGCTTTCCGCGTCGTTGCCCGCGATGGGCGCCGCCCAGTCGCCGTAGTAGCTGTAGTTTACAATGCCGTCTTCGCACTGGCTTTCAAGGTAACGCGTCCACGCGGCAAGCCCCCCGTAATGCCGCCTTAACGCCTCCCTGTCTCCGTGGTGCATATAGAGGAGCCAGGGCAGCACGAGGTAGCTGGAACACACCGCGTCGGCGGGCTGTCCCCCGAAATTCCGGTAGGGCGCCGTGTCGGTAATGGCCCCTGTTCCGGGCCCCTGCCCGTCGGCAATATCCATGAGGAATTTCCTGTAGAAGCGGCTCATGTCAAAATTGTAAACCGCTTCTTCGGCCCGCACGGTAAGGTCGTTAAGCCACCCCAGCCTTTCATCCCGCTGGGGACAATCGGTGGGCACCCCGTGGAGGTTGTTGCTTTCGGTCCACACGCAGATCCGCTGTATGCTGTTAAGGAGATCGCTTGAACAGCGGAAACGGCCCCTTACCGCGACATCGTTTCTCAGCACTACCGCCCTGACATCTTCTTTTTTGAGGCCGGAAATGCCGCATATCCCGGCATAACGGAAACCATGGTAGGTAAAGCGGGGCATGTATTCCTCGCCGCCGCCCCGGCAGATATATTCGTCGGTTTCCTGGGCCGTGCGCAGATTGCCGGTGTTGAGGCTTCCGTCTTTCCACAAGAGTTCGGAATACCGTATGCGGACGCGGGTATCGCGGGGAGCGTGCATGGCAAGACGCAGGACCCCCGCGATGTTCTGTCCGAAGTCGATGATCGCCATGCCGTTTATTTCGTTGATCGATACCGGTTCGATTTCCCCTATCGCGCGGATGGGTTCTTCGGTCATGGGCGTCATCTTCCCGGCGGGAGGCTCCGTTTCTATCGCCGGCTTCCATGCGCCTGACGAAGGGGCCTTCATGCCGAATCCGTATTCGGCCCAGCCTGGCTTTTCAAGGCGGGCGTCGTACAGTTCCCCAATATATATGCTGGCCTTCCGCATGGGGCCGTCGTTGTGCACATACCATCCGTTATGGGCGGCCGAAAGAATTGTTTCGGCGCTCCCGTCCTCGTATTCCAGCATCAGCTGCGCGGTAAAAACAGGGCGGGGCGTACAGTATGCGTTACTGTACCATCCTGAACCGAGCATGACGCCTATGGCGTTGTCTTTTTTGAGCAGGGCGGTAACGTCATGGGCGGCATAGCACACCCGTTTGCCGTAATCGGTCCAGCTTGGGGCAAGCATCATGTCCCCCGCTTTTGTACCGTTTATATACGCCTCGTAATAGCCAAGCCCGCAGATAAAAAGGCGGGCCCTTGTAGGAGCGCCTTGAAGGCTGAAGTCCCTGCGGAACATGGGATTTACATCGGAGGCTACAGGCGCGCAGAGCCACGGCGCCTTCCATTCCGAAGGGTCGAGGAAGCCCGTTGAAAAGGGGACGGGTTCACTCAGTGAAATCCCGTTTTCCGCGCCGCCTTTTACGCTGACCGCCGCGTAATAGTCGCGGTTGCTTTCAAGGGCGCTTCCCCCGTAGGGAATCCCCGTGTCGTCCGGGGACTGTACCCACAGCGAATCCCAGAGATCGCCCGTTCCCCGGGAGGCGGCTTCCCGGCTCGATGAGACGATAAGGCGGTACGCCGACTGCCTTCCTTCAAGGCCGCAGGTCTTCCATGAAAAAAAGGGAGCCTCCGCAAGCATGCCGGGAAACCCCGCGCCGGAACAGCTTAACACAGAGCGGACGCCTTTGTGAGTGTCGGGAATAAATTCGTTCATGCCGTCTCCTTTCAGCCTTTTACCGCGCCCGCGGTAATGCCTGATACAATATATTTCTGAAGAAAAGCGTACATTAAAACCATGGGAAGCCCTACCAGCACAAGGTCGGCGAAGATCAGGTTCCACTGGGAAAAATAGCGGCCCATGAAATTGTACACGGTAAGGGGCATGGTGAGGTTTCTGCTTGAGTTAAGCATGTAAAGGGGCGTCTGCAGATCGTTCCATGTGCCCATGCCTATGATGACAATGTTCGTCATTATTACGGGTTTAAGCAGGGGGAAGATCACCAAGTAAAACAGCCGCACGGGCCCGCAGCCGTCTATAATGGCGGCCTCGTCCATTTCGCGGGGAATGGTGTGCATGAAACTGGTCATGATGAACATGCCCCAGGAAATATTCGACGCTATCATCACGAAGATCATGCCGGTTTTGGTGTTCATTAAATGCATGCGCTGAAGCAGCAGTATGGTCGGCACTATTGCCATGGGCACTATGAGGGCAAGGTTAAAATAGGAAGCAAGAAAACGGCAGATCCTGTCTCCCCGGCGGGCGATGATAAACGACGCAAGGGAACAGATGATGATGGTGACGCTTGCAACCGCCGCCGTTATGATCACGCTGTTTTTGAAGGCGGCAAGAATATTGCTTTTCCGCACTACTTCGTAATAATTTTCAGGATGCCACCGTGACGGGGGAAGTATGTTGTAATGAAGGGCTTCCGCCGGAGACTTGAACGAGCCGAACAGCGCGAGGAGCAGCGGAACCACGACAACGAGGCTTGCCGCCAGCATGATAATTTCAAGGACAAAATCACAGGGCCTGTATCTGCCTTTACCGTTCATCATAATTCCATTTCCCCTTTTCTGAACGCCCTTCGTATGAGAACGGTAACAATGATGACAATAACCGAAAGAAACATGCTCATTGCCGTTGATCTGCCGTAGAAACCCCTGCCGAAATATTCGTATATCATCATCCCTATGACGGTCGACTTGTGGCCGGGTCCTCCCTTGGTAAGGGTCAGCACCTGCTCAAACACGCGGAAGCCGCCTATGACAGACTGCGTTACGTTGACGGTCAGGGCCGGGACAAGAAGGGGCAGGGTAATGTGAAAGAAGCGCTGGGGGTAAGACGCGCCGTCGATGCGGGCCGATTCGTAAAAATCGGAGGGAATGGCGTTGATCCCCGCGATGTAGATGATCATGTGAAAGCCCGTCCATTTCCATACGTCTTCGGCGATTACCGTAAGGAGCGCGGTCTTTTGGCTGGCAAGCCATTCATGCTTTACGGCAAAACCCAAAAGGCGGAGCCCCTGGTTTACCGTGCCGTTCATCTGAAAAAGGGCGGTAAACATGATCCCCACTACGACGTAGCTTAGTACCGACGGAATGTAAAACGCGGTGCGGAGGTATGTCGATGTTTTCAGGTTGGAAGTAAGGGCCAGCGCAAGCAGTATGGCAATGGTGTTCCGCAGAATAACGATGGAGGCCATGAAGGCAAGGGTGTTCGATATGGCAAGGATGAAATCCGCGTCGCCGAACATGTATATGTAGTTGTCAATGCCGTTAAAGCGGATTGCGGGCCTTGTGATGTCCCAGTTGGTAAGGGAGATAAAAACGCCGCCTGCGGCGGGGACGATAAAGAACACCGTAAAGAGAATAATCGCGGGCAGCAAAAGATAATAGGGATAGGCCTGCCGTATAAAACTGCCGTTTCCCCCGGTTCCGGTTTTCCGCATGTGTTCCCCCAAAGGCCGGGAGCCGGGATCTTCCCGGTTCCCCGGGAAGCGTCCTCGAATTTCAAAACCCGCCCGGACAGCTTCCCCGATGTGTGACTAGAAGCCGGGTACTTCCTTGTCTTTCATGAACTGGGAAAATTTGCTGTCCCAGTCGGCAAGGGCTTCCTCCGCGGTCTTGGAACCGGCCGCGACTTCCTGGATGTTGCCGAAGAGGTAGTCGTTCATGATGGGCCGGGCCGAATCAAAATACGCGTCGAATTCGGGCGTGTATTTCCCGGTGTCTATGTATTTTTCCACTATGTTCTTTATGCCGGGAAGCACGTCGCCGCCGTCGGCGTCAACAAAGCCGGGGAATCCGGGGGTTTCCCGGAAGATTATATTCTGGTATTCGCTCTGGCTCCAGTAGTTGAGGAATTCCAGCGCCTTTGGGGAATTTTTCCCTTTGGGCACATACCAGCCTGAGACATAGGCGCCGGTGCCTATCATCATTTTGTCAAGGAAGGGAATGGCAAAGGAACCCAGTTCGACATCGGGGTACACCACGTTCAGATCCGTGGCGAACCATTCCCCCTGAATGGCCATGACGGCCCGGCCTTCGCCTACCGCAACCTTGGCGGTGTCGTAGGTCTGGGACATATGATCCTCGTTCACGTAGCCCGCCTTGTAGAGGTCTCCCATCTGCCGGAGCACCGTTACGAGTTCGGGAATGGCGGCGAATTTAATCCGGTTGGAATTGAGCTGTTCGTACACGGTGTCCTTTTTGGCGTCAAGGGCTACTCCCCAGCCGAGGGTGGTCCATACCTGGGTGCACCAGCCGTCCTTGTCGGTCATGTAAATGGGGGTGTGCCCGGCCTGTTTTATTTTTTCAAGAATATCAAGAAATTCCCTGAATGTTTTGGGCTCCGGGTTGTATATGCCGCACTGTTCCATCAGCGCCTTGTTGTAGTAAGCGCCGCCGAAGAAAGTTGAAGACTCGCGGACAGGCATGGCGTAGATCTTTCCGTCTCCCTTGTACCGCAGAAGATCGGGGGCCGCAAGACGGGAGACCCACGCCTCTCCGTCGAGGGGAAGGCACATCTGGGTGGCGTTGTACTGGTCCACCGCTTGGGGTGTGTTTGTAGTGAAAAGATCGGGGGGATCGTTGGTGGCGAGCTTTACGCTGATCACAGGCTCCAGCTGTTCATTGGGCAGAGTTACAAGATCAATGGCGATGCCGTGATCTTCCTCGATTTTTTGCGCCACAGGAAGGTATATATCCCTCCACAAGTCCTTTGAGCAGTACACGCTCAGGGTAATCTTCTCGTTCTGCGCGCCCGTCCCGCCGCTGTTCCCGCAGGAAAGCAACATGAAAACGGACAGGGAAATCAAAACCACAAACGTTTTCTTCATAAATATTCCTCCGTAAAAGATACCTCATTATACGGGAGCTTCCCCGTGCGGAAAAGTGAAAAAATTAAAATTTCTCTGGTAAAATTTTAAACTCGAAGCGGGCAAAACCGGTTCCAATGATTTATTTTGACAAAGCCCTTTCCGGGGTGTATCATTTTCTGTATGCCCTCAAGTCTTCACAGACGCATTTTTCTTGTGTATTCGCTCCTTTTTATTTTTATCATCACCATTGCCTTTATCATGATAGGCGTGTATGTTTCAGGCAGCGTCAGCGCCGGGGCGGAGGCGGGCCTTGACGCCTACTCGGAAAATGTCGCCAGCCAGATAAGGGAGAAATTCCGGCAGATGGACCGCATCGGCACGAGGATTTTCTTCAGCCAGGGCATCATGGACATCATCGGCGAAAGCATTGCCGGTTACGGGGGCGGCCGGAATTATTTTGATCAGAACAGGGACAAACTCAGCGTTGTTTTTCAGAATCTGCTTGTCATACTGGGGCTTGATATTTCCAATACTGTCGTCAACATTTACAGCGACAGGGCCTTTATAACAACCGCCCAAAGCAGCACCGACTGGGGGACAATACGCAGCGACGCCGAACAGGGGGTAATGGCCGGCGTAAAAAGAAGGCTCGCCCTGAATCCGCCTTCCCCCCTGCTTCTGGGCCCCCACCGTTCGTACTGGGTAACAGGGTCCGGCGCCGCTTCCGAGTATTTTTCACTGTCGCGGAGGCTGTACGATCCCCCTACCGGAAGGGACATGGGAATACTTCAGGTTTTGAAAAAGAGATCCGAAATAGAAAGCATCTGCGTTAGTTCCGATGAAACAATCCGCGTTTTTCTTTTTGACGGGGAAAAATCGATCATCAATTATCCGGCGGTAAAAGATCCCTTTACTTCCGACGCGGAATTCATCCTTGGCGCATACCGGAACGGCTTCAAAAACGGTTTTCACAGGGGGGCCGCGGGGAGGGGCTATCTGGCAAGTTTGAAGCATATAGAAGGCCTTGACTACGGCGTTCTTGTCATGCAGAAGTACGGTTCGGGCTTTTTCATGGTGTACCTTGGGATCATGCTGATTGCCGTTTTGTTTCTCATGATAGTCGCCGTGAGCCTTAACCTCCTTGTCAGCCGTTACCTTACAAGGCCCCTGGAAGAGATCATCGGGGCCATGCGGAATGTTACCCGCGACAATCTGGAAATGAACGTCGATTTTCATTCTTCCACCGGGGATATACGGCAGCTTCAGCAGTTTTACAACGAAATGATTGCGCGGGTGCGCGAAGCGATGAATCAGACGCTGCAATCAAAGCTGAACGAACGGGAAGCCTATTATCTGGCGCTGCAGTCCCAGATTTCCCCGCATTTTATGTATAACTGCATCAGCACTATCAACGCGATTGCCTATGAAAACGGCGTTCCCCAGATTGCCGATATATGCGAATTGCTTTCAAACATGCTGCGCTATGTCATGAAATTTGACCGCGACAGCAGCACCATACGCGGGGAACTTGAGTATACCTGCAATTACCTCAATCTTATGAGGATACGCTATTCCGATGAATTTATTTTTTCCGTTCACATGGACGAAATCTGCGGCGACTTCCCCATTCCCCGGCTTATGCTGCAGACCGTCGTGGAAAACTGCTTCAGGCACGCCTTTGTCAACGCGCCGTTTCCCTGGCAGGTGAGCATCAATATTTTTGCCGAAGGGGAAAAATGGACGGCCGAGGTTATCGATAACGGGACTGGAATCGACGCCTCGCGGGTAGAAGAAATAATCGCCCAAAGCGAATCCCTTTTTGAGGATGCCCTCAGGGGAATAGGCGGGCTGCATCCGGGAGGCCTCGGCCTTTTGAATTCGCTTGCCAGGCTGCGCCTCCTTTACAACAACAATATCCATTTTTCGGCAAAATCCTTGTACCGCGGCGCCATAGTCCGGTTTGGAGGGGAGATACATGGGGACAAAGTATCTTGAAATGCTCCGATACATATATTGAACAAATTAAATTCTTAATATTCTGCCTCAATGACGTCCCATAGTTCCAAGGGTGTACGGATGACGAGCGTTTCCGCCGTTTGTTCCCAGCGCGGTTCATTCTTTTCGTAAAGTGAAATGACGGATTTTATTTCTTTTTCTGCCGCCAGGTGGACGGTTATTTCCTTCACCGGGTCCCGGTTTTCCATCATCGCGTAAGGCCGTTCAAAATTACCATTCGTGGTGTCAAACAGGCCGCACGCAAGACTTGCCTCGGCGGCGAAGGCGGACAGGTGTATGTAAAAACGGCGCGCCTCCTTATCGTGATACGCGACCGTATCCACCCTGGCCGGGGCGTCAATCCAGAAATCCGGCTTTCCCGTGCGGCGCAGGATCTGCGCGATGACGGCGTCCCTGACGGCAAAGCCGCGCTGTTTCGCGTAACTCTCCGATATCGGCTGGTTGTACTGGATGACCCATCCTTTGCCCAGGGGAACGATGTAATATGAGGGTACGCTGCTTTCCAGATACGGAGACGGAAGGTTGTTGTGAAAAAAGACCTCGACGCTTGTTTCGGCAATAGGGTCGATGACGGGCGCGCCAGTTTCCCAGCCGGAGCATCCAGCGCCTGATTGCACATAACGGCAGTAGGCGCCCCTGACGAGAGTTTTTTCGCCTTCCAGGGGAATATACGAAAGGCTGTATTCCGAAAGACCTTTGTATACGACGCTGCCTGAGAACAGGTTTTCAAAAAAGGCGTTCCGCCCGAATCCCGTAACAACGCCGCCGTTTCGCACATAGTCTTCCAGTATTTTCCGCGTTTTTTCACCGAGGGCCGCGGCGCCCGGAAGCAAAATGACCCTGTAGCGTCTGATTTCTTCTTCCGTAAGGCTCTCATCA
Organism: Treponema sp.; assembly: GCA_031266775.1. Lineage (GTDB taxonomy): Bacteria > Spirochaetota > Spirochaetia > Treponematales > Breznakiellaceae > JAIROE01. Next base: position 48,526 of record JAISAQ010000011.1, on the reverse strand, counting down.
AAAACAAAATTCACAGGGATGTGCCGTTCCTGGAGCAGTTTATACGCGCCTGATATGTTTCTGATGAAAGGAGATGGCGCGTCTTCGGGAATAAGATCTTTTGTCGCCTGGGAATGGAAAATGGCGGCGAATTTAAGGCTTTCCCCGCGGATTGTATGGGACAGTTTTTTGATCGCCCGGAACGCGGGGCCTATCAGGGTCCGGTACACCGTAAGGTCTATCGTTCCGTCATAAAACGGTTCATCATCGATGGTAACCGTTCCTCCGAGGGAGAAAATAGTCATCGCCTCAAAGAACATCTGATCGGGAGTTTTCCTGGTAAAGTCCCAGGTATTGATGAATCGCCCTACCAGGGCTTCAAAGGGCCGGCCTCCGGCCGCGCCGGAGAGAAATCGCGAAAAGAACGACGGCGCCTCAAGACCGGTCCAATCCACATACGCCTCGCCGGTGATAAAATCCGCCTGTTTAAGCGCCCCCACGGCCCGGCTCCCCATGTTTCTGGACTGATACGGATAGCCCCAGTAATTATTGGTGATATTAAGGGACGGTTTGATACGCCTCAGTTCCTTATAAATCTCATCATAGAATTCTTCGATGTAATTGTAACGGAATTCTGCCAGTTCTATATCCATGCCGGCGCCCCGGGCTTCCCGAATGCCTTTTCCGTAGAGCGCCCTGAATTTCTTGTCGCAATACGGGCAATAACAACGATCCTTCCCGATGATGGTCATGTCTATCCAGAAACCATCGACATCAGTTTCCGCCGCAATCTCGCAAAGGTCCTCCTTAACCAGCGCCCGGTACGGCGAATTGATACAGAGGGTTTTCCAGCGGAACGCCCCGCGGGTCCTTTTGCCGGAAAAATCCTCGGTGAGCCAGTCCGGATGGAGCGTCCCCTGCAACTCGTCCCAGGCTGTGGAATAATAGGCCAGTACTTCTATCGAATGACGGTGGAACTTTTCCGTCATCGACCGCAGCAGATCGAGGTTTCCGAGCCCCGCGTGTTTATGGCCCCTTTTGGTATCATAATAAAAATTGCCGTACTGACATTTGGCGAAAACCACCGCCGATTCGACGCCTGACTCGGCGAAAATCCCGGCAACTTCATCAGGATTAAAACGAGAAGCGACTTTTTTGTCGTTCCATTCCGGAAACTGGGTGTCAAAAAAGACACGGGTTATGGGCTGTTTATTTTTCATTAATTGCATCCTCCTCTGGTTCCTTTTTATCATCGTCTGCGTTTATTTTCCAAACGGATATACCAGCGCGGCGTTGTTGTAAAACACATCCTCAAATTCGCTGTCGGTAAAGATGCCCGACCTGACAATCATGTTGATAAGATCGGCGTAACTGTTATACTGAAGGGTCGAAGGCACATCGCTTCCCCACATAAGCCGCTTTGGTCCGGCAATTTTTCTGGCGATTTCGATAAAGTGAAGCACAAGAGCGTCAGGATTCGGCTCGCCCTGGAGCAGCAGGGGAAGCGCGGCGAGATCGAACCAGACATTGTCAAAATCAAGGGCCTTCATCTGGCGTTCCAGTTCCGCATCGTCGCCTTTCGAAGGCAGAAGTATATGGCAGATGACAAACTTCATCGCCGGATGCCCTTTGGCGATATTCACCAGGGCGCCATGCTGGTGGCTGGCGTCGGTAAAGCGCCCCACGTCCATCACCAGTACCTGCCCGTTCTTCTCTATCTCGTCATAAATGGGACTCATCGGTTCTCCGTCAAGCGGAAAAGGCCGGTGATAGCTCATAAGCCCGCAGTCGGTTCCGACTTCGAACTTTACGATTGGAAAACGCATCTCATAGAAAAAACGGTTTTTTATTTTTTCCGCGTCAAGCATGAACGGATCGAAAGTACACGCCGCGGTGAATCTTCCGGGATACTTTTTCATCATCTCGTAAGAGTATTCGTTCTGATACCCCGAAGCGTTTCCCTGCACAAGAACCGCTTTTTCCACACCGTGGGCATCCATTATTTCCAGCATCTTCTCGCCGGTAAAGCCGTATTCCCCCAATCCGGGCGGAACGAGATTCCATACTTCTCCGGAAGCCCATCTAGCCTTGCCTCCGCCGATAGGCCGCATTTCACCCCGTCTGTTAAACCCGGCCATAAATTCAATCAGATGAACATGGGCGTCAATTATCTTCATTAATTATCTCCGCTAAAAAACAAGAATGTCAGGTCTTTCGACGGTTTTATTTCCAATATGTACCGGAATCTGCGGCCAGCTTCCGCCTTTCGAAATGACCGCCGGCTTCCCGTCCGTCACAATCAGGGTATCTTCGCTTTTTACGCCCGCAATGGTCGGATTCCACGAAAAAGCCATGCGATCCTCCACCTTGTCCTTTTGACTTTCCGGGGCACAATAATACCTGACGGCATAACCCATGGCGCCGCCCTGGTGGTGCAACTCGTAGTCGCCGCCAAATCCGGCGTCTTTGTAGAGCTTCCCGGCGGATCTTACTATTTCGCCGGTCACCGCGCCCGGTATCGTTGCGGAAATAAGGTGGGCATCGATGAACGCCACGGCATTCTGTTTACTCCTGGTCAGTTCGTCCAGGGGGCCAAAGCTTACTATTCTGCTTATCGAAACATTGAGGCCGTATTTACGGACCGTTACCGCGACCATCACCATGCGTTCGACGGTCCTGGCCGCCGGAACAGGATGGCGGTAACGCAGGAGCCGTTCATCCGACGCCACAAGGCACACCGGGACCTGGAATCCCGCGGCCATCAGCGCGGCAGTTGTGCGCCCGGCTATCTGGTACTCGGTCTGCCCCGGCCGTACCTGTCTCGCCGCGTCTTCAAGCAACACGGTACTTTGGACGCCTATTTTCCGGTAACGTTCCATTTCTTCAGGAGTAAGAACATAGAACAGCCTGGAGAGATCTTCCCCGCGGTACTCGGCGCCAAAGCCGGCGGTATCGGAAGCGGTTCTTTTCCCGTCAAGATACTTCCCCATGGAAACGCCGGGGTCCTGGTTCCAGGTATAATCCTCCATCTCAAAAGGCAGATCCGCCAGCTCTTCTTCGGGTATTCTGAATTTTTCGCTCGAATTGTAGAGTGCCGTAACCTTTGCCAGAGTCACCAGGAGACTGGCATTGGCCAGTTCGGCCCCTTTATCGACAAACGCGCACCCGCCGCAGGTCAGCCACGAGAAGGAGTCGTTTCTGCGGAACAAAACGGCATCGTATTTTTCTTTTTCCATAAAAGCTCTTACTCGTGAGAGCTTTTCTTCCAATTCCGGGTTTTTCATTTTTTTCCACTCTCCGCGTCCTGTATCAGCGCCGTTTCCTTGACGCCCTGCTGGCCCATATTGATATATCCACCGTCAGCCACCAGTTCGTGGCCTGTCGTATAGGACGCATCGTCAGACAGCATGTAAAGAACGGCGCCGGCGATTTCCACCGGTTCGCCGCATCGCTGCATCATCTGCCGCCTGTTGAGTTCGTGGAAATACCATTCCTTTTCGCCGGCGTCAAGGTCCCACACCCCGCGCAGGGTTTCGCGGGTCCACACCGTGCCGGGCGTCACCGTGTTTACCCGGATATTTTCGGCCGCGAAGTCTATGGCCGCGCACATGGTGAGCATAGTGACCGCGCCTTTGGACGCGTTATAGGTCCAGCGGTTGGGGAAGGCCACATGAGCTGCGATGCTCGAAATGTTGACAATAGATCCGCCGCCTTCCTTTTTCATGTACGGCTCACAGTATTTCATCATCCGGGCGTAAGCCACCGGACCGGTAAACAAAATGTTGTACCAGTCCTCTTCCCCGGCGGAGGCGCCTTTGTCAATAAAGCGATACGCATTGTTTACCAGATGGTTGACTTTGCCCCATTTGGCGGCCGTGTTCTCCACCACCCTCTTGCAGTCGTCTTCCTTTATCATATCCGCCTGGATGTAAAGCGCATCGAAACCGGCGTCCAGCAGTTCCCCGGCGGTTTTTTTGCCCTCCGCTTCTCCCCTGCCGGTAAAACTGACTTTTGCCCCTTCCCGGCACAGCTCCTGGACGATGGCTTTACCGATTCCCTGGCTGCCTCCCGTCACGATAGCAACCTTGTCCTTAAATCGATCCGGCCAAGCCTTTCTGCTTCTGATAAAGATAGTGTTTTCCGTCATTTCCCGGTAATTTCTGTTCATCTTCTTTCTCCCCGAAAATTCAGATCGCTTTTCCGCTTAAATATGGTATTTAGACTTTATAAACGAGACATCCGCTGAGGCTCCGGCGGCCAAACCCAGCATATCTTCCACCACTTTCGCGGCTACCGGCACGCCTTCCCGGAGGTATTTTGCCTTAAGCACGGCTTCAATTTCGCCCGGATAATATACTTTGTCACCGGGATTCGTTACGGGCAGGGAGTGAAGATATTCGATATAAGCGTCCACCTGGTCCCGGTATTTTTTCACATCCGTAAAAGCGTCAATCCTCATCGCCCAGAAACAGTGGCTGTTTTCCGTCATTTTGGCGTTAAGACCCTGGTACTGCCGGTGAAATTCCGCGCCCGCCAGACCGCTGGTAAGCATTTCCATGACCACGCCCAAGCCAAAACCCTTGTGCATCCCGAAAGGTATCATAACGTAATCCATCGGGTCCCATTGTTTGGGATCCCTGGTAACCTGGCCGTCAGGCCCAAGCCAGGCGTTTTCGGGGAGTGGCTTTCCCAAGCGGGCGTATTCGTAAATTTTACCCTGGGCCATTACGCCCACGGAGACATCAAGGCATACAGACGCGTATTTATTTGCCGGTATGGTATACGAAAAGGGATTGCTGCCTATCCCGCGTCCCGTCCCCGCGGGGGCAGCCACAATCGGGATGCTATTGGTTGACGCGAAACCTATCATGTCATCCCCGGCCAGCATTTCGGACCAGTATCCAGCGGTTCCAAAATGATTGCTCCCGTGTACGGCGGCAAAAGCGAAACCCGACTGTTCCGCTTTTTTTCTGGTCATCATAACAGCCCTGGCGCTGACAACAGCCCCGGGACCATTATTGCCGTCCAGAACCAGGGATACGGGCGTTTCTTTTTTAACGGTAAGTTTAGTTTCTTTTGAAAATTTTCCGTTTACAAACTGATCAATATAGATAGGCACCCGAACCATGCCATGGCTCTTGATCCCCCTGATATCCGCTTCCGCCAGCGAAAGGGAAAGTATCTCGGCGTCTTCCCGGGGAACACCGTATGCCTCAAAAACAACAGCGCCAAGACGCGCCAAGTCTTTTTCATCTATATTATAGGTTTTTTCGGCTGTTTCCATGAATACCACCTGATAACGCTGTAAATCAGTGAGCTTGTTTCAAAACCAACCGGGTTTTGGAACAAGCTCCAGTACAACAGTACTATAATAAATGAGTATTTTTCCGCTTGTCAATAAAAAAAACTAAAAAATCATAGTTAGTTTAGCTTTTTTACTAAAAAAATTACAAAATTTTATTGACATTTTGCAAAATAGGGCTTATGATTTGAAATCACTATTTTTTAGGAGGACAAGAATGAGACTGATGAAAATTTTGTTGCCGGCACTGTTGGCGTTGGCAATCGCGGCGTCTCCGGTCTTCGCGGGGGGAGGGGGCGACAAGGCTGCCGGAAGTGGCGGAGCGGTAACGCTTAAAGTCGCCCAGATGATGAATGAGGCCAACAGCATCGAAAGACTGAACGAAATTTTTTCGGTCTACACAAAATCAAACCCAAATGTGAAAGTCGAGGCAACGTACATTTCGGTCAACAACTTGTGGGCGGACTTTGTAACATCCGTATCCACCATGGTGGCCGCCGGGGATCCTCCTGACGTGGTGCTTATGGCACTGGAAGGCATCTCGACACTTGTCTCTTCGGGTCTGGCGGCGCCGCTTAACCCGTACCTGAACGCAAGACCGGACATGAAGGACTACATTTTTACCAATACGCCGGAAGAGCTGATTGGTCCTTTCCGGGGCGCGGACGGCAGCATCTATTCGACCCTCATGTCGCAGAACAACGTGGTGGTCCACTGTAACACAAAGCTGTTTGCCGAGGCGGGAATTCCGCTTCCTCCCGCGGGTTCCTGGGGCCTGCAAGAATTCCTTGAGGTGTGCAGAAAACTCACCAAAACAAAGGCAAATGGGGAAAAACAGTACGCTTTTTATCTCACTAATGATCATTTTATGTACAGCGCCCTTGCGGCAACCTGGGGCGTCGATTTTCTTGCGCCCGATATGAAAAAGGCGAATCTCAATACTCCCGCGATGATCGAGTTCAGCAAGTTCTGTTACGATATGATCCACACTTGGGGGTACTCGCCCATTCCCCAGGCCAACGACGACTACAACCAGTTGTTGGTTGACGGCCGCGTGGCCATGACCCTTGCCGGCAGGTGGCCCACGGCATCCTATGCCAACAATAATTTTACCGACGTGTATATCACCACCATTCCCCATTTCAAAAAGGAAGTGATGACCTACGGTGCGGACGGCTATGTAGTTATAAGCAAGACCAAACATTTTGATGAAGCCGCCGGTCTTGCTGTGTGGACTTCGACGCCTGAATTCCTGCGCCAGTACCTCACCACCGGAAACATCCCCTGCAACCAGGCCATATTCGCGGAAATCTGCGGGAAATCCGGCGTCCCCAAAAACTGGGAGCTTTTCTACGATATGAAATATGTGAAAGGCTGCACTTCGCCGCAGGCTCCGCCCGCCTTCGCGGATGTTTCCAATATCATAAAGTCCTACAGAACCAGCATTTATGCCGGTGAAACCACGGACTATGCCAGAGCCTGGGCGGCGGCAGAGAGGGAAATTAACGACGCCATAACCAATTACGCATACTGATTCCAGTACCGGGCCGTCATCGGGCGGCCCGGATTTTTTCCGGAGCATAAGACTTGTCAAATAAAAAGAACCGTTATCAGCGTAAAAAAGCGGTCATGAACACTTTGGCGGGGTATCTTTTTCTGACTCCCGCGCTCGTCATGTTTATCGTATTTCTCGGCGGTCCGGTGGTGGCGACGCTTATTCTCAGTTTTTCAAAATACAACGCCCTGATATCGCCGCAGTTCATCGGCATTAAAAATTTCTTAAGGCTTTTTTCCACACCCAAAAGCTGGGTAATATTCGGCAACACCTTTAAATACGTTGCGGTACTCGTGCCTCTGCACGCCATATTCAGCCTTTTTCTGGCGTCCATGGTGAACGCCGAATCGAGATCGTCTTTACGCTATATCTATCGCACCTGCATTTATTTTCCATCGATACTTACAACCTCGGCGGTCGCTATCGCCTGGGGTTTCCTCCTGCACAAGGATTACGGCGTCATCAACTGGCTCCTGTCCCGTGTGGGCGGCCCTTCAATTCCCTGGCTTGTTTCGACAAAATGGTCTGTCCCCGCAATCTCAATGTTCAGTATCTGGAAATGGGTAGGCATCTCGTTTTTGTATTATCTTATCGGTCTGCAGAACATACCGGCTTCATATAAAGAGGCGGCGTCCATCGACGGCGCAAATTCATTTCAGGTTTTTTTCCATGTAACGCTTCCGTTGCTGTCTCCCACCATCTTTTTTGTCACAATCACGCAATTCGCCGGGTGTTTCCAGATTTTCGAGGAGCCATACCTCATCACCCAGGGAGGACCGGGCAATTCCTCGCGCACCATTTCACTTTATATCTACGAAACCGCGTTCCAGTCACAGGACATGGGGTTTGCCGCGGCTATAGCTTTTTGTCTTTTTTTCATCATATTTATAATCACATTTATTCAGTTCAGGCTTCAAAACAAATGGGTTGTTTATGATTATGAATAGCCGGGGGATAAATAATGATAAACGTTAACAAGACTGCCGCCGGAACAAAAAGACTTTTATTTATCCTTTTTATGGCCGCTTTTTCACTTTTAATGCTCATGCCTATCCTCTGGATGTTTTCTACCTCACTCAGGGCGCCGCAGGATTCGTTTAAACTGCCGCCGGCGTTTTTACCCGACGACTGGCAGTGGCACAATTACATCACAGCATGGCTTTCGGTTCCATACGGCCGGTTTATCACCAACAGCCTGACTATCTCCGTCACGGCGGTTACCGTAACCCTTATTATAACCGCCATGGCGTCCTATTCGTTCTCCCGCATAAAGTTCCCCGGACGGGATATTGTTTTTTTATTTTTTCTTTCGGGAATTATGATACCGGCGCAGTCAACCCTGATTCCCCGGTTTATGGTGATTTCCCGTTTAGGGCTGGTCAACACTCCTTTGGCGCTTGTTCTGCCGGCATTGATTTATCCCATGGGTATTTTTCTGACTCGTCAATATATGAAAACCATACCCGCAAGTTATGACGAAGCCGCTTATATGGACGGCGCAAACCACCTCCGGATTTTCTTGCATGTCATAGCTCCCATGTCGGTTCCCGCGCTGGCCGTCGTGGCGGTGCTTCATTTTTTGGGAACCTGGAACGATTTTCTTAACGCGCTTATTTTTCTTTACAAGCCCGAGGTTATGACCCTCCCCCTGGGGCTGAACCTTCTCAAAGGATACCAGGGTACCGGCAGCCCCGCCGTCGTTATCGCGGGGATCATGATATCCATGATCTTTCCGCTGCTGTTATATGTCTTCGGACAGAAGTATCTCTTGAGCGGAGCGAATATTTCGGGATTAAAATCCTGATTGGACTTTACCCCACTGGAAAATCCCGACGCGCTGTTCGCCAACTATATTCATGCATAGGCCGGCAATGGACTTGTTCAATAGTGTCCGGCAAGCGTCAATATTTTTGCCGAAGGGAAAAAATGGACGGCCGAAGTCATTGATAACGGAACGGGAGTGGGCTCTGTACGCATGGAGGACATAATCGCCCAAAGCGGGTCCCTTGTACCGCGGCGCCATAGTCCGGTTTGGAGGGGAGATACATGGGGAAGTATACGGTAGTAATAGCGGAAGATGAGACGCTGATTCTGAAAAACCTCGCTTCCATGGTTGAAACGGAATGCGGCGGCTGGGAAGTCGCCGCAAGGGCTGTAAACGGCAGGGAAGCCATGGACTATGTGGAAAAGCTCAGGCCCCATCTTTTGATAACCGACATACGAATGCCCAGGGCGGACGGGCTTGAGATCCTCAGGTTCATACGCGAAAACCGTCTTGCTACCGTGTCCGTTATTGTTACGAGCTTTGATTATTTTAATTACGCGCGGGAAGCCCTGCGTTACGGCGCGCGGGATTATCTTTTGAAGCCGGTAACCCAGGCGCAGCTTAAGCGTTCGCTGAATGAAGTAAGGCTTTTCCTTGAGGGAAGGGAAGATCCCCTTTCCCCTTCCCCGGAGCATGACGGAAAGGCGTTCAGCCTGGACACGGCGCTTGCCGGAAGCGCGTGCAGGTTCCCGCCGGGTTTTTCCCGTTACGTTCTTTTTCTCGTACACTGCGGCAATTTTGTTTTTTCTTCCGGCGGGGAACATGACGGCGATCCCTTTTCCTGTACGGAGGACTTTGCCCGGATTGCCGAATCCCTGGCCTCTGACGGCGGAAAGATATGGATGTCAAAGCGGCGGGGGAACCGGTACTGGTACGGCCTTTTGGGCTGTTCCGGCGGGGACTTTGCCAATGAGTTCATCATGAAATTCCACGAGGCGGTTAACCGGAAAGAATGTCCGGTGTCTGTTGCAGCCGGGGAACTGCGGGAAAAGGAAACACCCGCCGGCCTTGCCGGAAATTTGCTGCGGCGGATGAGGCACAACGGGGTATTCGGCAGGGGGATTTGCCTGACGGAGGACCTCTCCGCAGGCGCGTCGATGCAGGAATTTTTCAACGAGTGCGTCATTTACGGGGAAAAACTTTCAGGCGCGCTGCGGCCGGGAAACATTCCTTCCCTTCATCTGGTACTCGGCGATATGGCCGGATACTGGAGGGAAAAGGGCTTTCCGTCGGAAGCCATACTGAATATCGTTAAATACCAGTACCTTTCCGCCGGAAGGGAACTGGGAGCCCCTCTCCGCGTTGACTGGGAAGATTCCTTTGACAGGGCTTTTTCGCAGTCCCCTTCATGGGAAAAACTCCACGACGCGCTCCTTGAGATTTTCATCGGCCTCTTTTCGGATCGGGAAACCGCGGGCAGGGCGGAGGACATGATGAAGATGATAGACAAATACATCCGCGATCATTACGCGGGGCACATTACCAATCAAACGCTTTCCAAACGTTTTGGTTTTGTGCCTTCCTATATAAGCAGGCTGTTCAGGGAGTACAAGGGCGTTTCCCCCGGCGAATACCTTACCCAGGTGCGCGTGGCGAAGGCCATAGAACTTATTGTACACGCGAAGAACATTAACGTCTGTGATGTCGCAAGGGCGGTGGGGTTTTCCGATCCCGGCTATTTCAGCCGGCTTTTCAGGCAGGAGACCGGCATGCTTCCAACCGAATACCGCGAATTTTCCGAAAAATGAAGAACCTCTAACCGTCTTCCCCCTTTCCGTATTGGAATCCGGGCCGCCCCGTGGTATACTCCCGTTATGAAGTTTCCGCCCGTTTTCTGCGCGGTCCTTGCGCTGTGTTCCTGCGGTCCCGTTGTTGATTCCGTTGTGATTACCGACGACGGGTTTGCCTCCGGGAACCTTTCCGGTTTTTACGCGGCGGAACGGGCTTTTGTTGAATCGTTTTTTGCCGGGACGGAAGATGAAGGCCCCGCGCTCCGCCTTGTTTCCCGGGACGGGGAGAAGGGGCCCTTTATCGTCATGGAGCTGGTTTCTTCCTGGGCCGGGGGCGGCGAAAAGGCGCCGGGCGCGTTTAACGCGCCTGATGTGTTTGACGCGCCGGAGGGGTTTGACGGCATCCCCCTTTCGCTTGCCTGGTTTGTGCCGAAGGACAATGCCCTTTCAGGCAGAACCGGGACGTCCCTTGCGGACTGCCTTTCAGGCGGGGAGGCGCTCGTCCCCCTTTCGGATTTACAGCCGCCGGATACAGCCCTGCGGGTTGACGGCCTTTCCGTTGAGGATAAAGGGTATCCCCTGGTAAGGCTCCGCGCTCTTCGTTTTAGAATGGATTCAGGCGAAGAAGGGAGGCCCGTCAGGGGCAGGGCCGCCACCCGCATCGCGAAAAAAATCGAAGCGCTTGCGGCGCTGATACGGGAAACCCCTTCTTCCCTTCCCCGGACGGCGCCCCGCGTTACCTGGATTGCCGCCGGGGGAGACGTCATGCTTGACAGGGGGGCGGGCGGCATTCTTTTTGACGAAGGGCCGGCGGGGATCTTTGGCGGCACGGCCGAAAAACTTGCCGGATCGGATCTTGCCCTCATCAACCTTGAAGGCTGCCTGAGCAGCCGGGGAGAGAAGGTGGCGAAGTCCTTCAATTTCCGCTTTGAACCGAAAACGGCAAAGGCCCTTGCGGGCGCCGGCATTGACGCGGTGCTTGTTGCGAACAACCATATTTACGATTACGGCGAAACCGCCTTTCTTGACACCCTTGACCACCTCAGGGACGCCCGTCTGGGCGTACTCGGCGCGGGGCTCAGCGACGAGGAGGCTTCGCGGCCCGCCGTGTTTGAGGCGGACGGGACTGAAATCAGGGTGTACGGCCTTGCCTCCTACCCGCGCGAAAGAAACGGCTGGGACGGGCTTTCCGTTGCCGCGGAACGTGAAAAGGCGGGCATACTGCACGCGGGAAAAGGCGGCGCCGAAAAACTCGCGGCGCGTTTTTCGGAAAACCGGGACGGCGCGCCGCCTCTGTACATCGTACTTTTTCACGGCGGACATGAATGGTCACGGCGGCCGGACGAGGCCACGCGGCGTCTGTATACGGATCTGGTAAAAAGCGGGGCCGATCTTGTCATAGGTTCCCATCCCCATGTGGTGCAGGGGTTCGAGTGGATAGAAGGGAAGGCGGTCTTCTGGTCGCTGGGGAACTACGTGTTCGGCGGCATGGAGAATACCGACGGGGGAGAAGAAGGGCTCTTTATCACTCTGGGTTACGCGGGGAACCGGCTTGTGTATTTTGAACCCTTCGCCCTTTCCCTTACCCACACGCGGACGGACATCGCGCCCGCCGGGGAACTTGAAACATTTTACCGCCTTTCGCGGGAACTGCAAAATACGGAGGATAACAATGAGTGATTTTACAAGGGAAGGAAACAGGCTCGTGTACCGGTATGACGCCGAGAAGCTGTGGATCGAAAGCTGGGGCGAAAACAGCCTCAGGGTCAGGGGCACGAAGATGGCGGAAATGCCCGAATGCGACTGGGCCCTTCTTCCGCCCCGTCCGTGCGCCGCCGGTATTACCATAGGGGAAGAAGGGGCGTCCATACGGAACGGGAAAATAGAAGCGCGGATAAATTCCGCGGGGAAAATTTCCGTGTACAATTCCGGGGGCGTCCTGCTTCTGGATGAGTACGTCCGCAACCGCAGGGATATCACGTCAAAGACGTGCAGCGCCCTTGAAATAGAGGCGCGGGAATACAGGCCCATTATCGGGGGCGGCTACGAAATTACCGTGCGTTTTGAATCGCCTGACGCCGGAGAAAGGATCTACGGCATGGGGCAGTACCAGCAGCCGTTCCTCAACCTCAAGGGCGCCGATCTGGAACTGGCCCACCGCAATTCGCAGGCGAGCGTTCCCTTCGCGCTTTCCTCTCTGGGCTACGGTTTCCTCTGGAACAATCCCGCGGTGGGCCGGGCCGTATTCGGGAAGAATGTTACAAGCTGGGAAGCGAAATCGTCCAAACTGATAGACTACTGGATCACCGCGGGAGACAGTCCTCAGGAGATCGAAGAAGCGTACGCGCGGGCGGCGGGGACTGTCCCCATGATGCCCGGTTACGCCATGGGCTTCTGGCAGTGCAAGCTCCGTTACCAGACACAGGAAGAACTCCTTGGGGTAGCCCGCGAGTACAAAAAGCGGGGGCTGCCCATCTCCGTGATTGTTGTTGATTTTTTCCACTGGCCTTATCAGGGTGAATGGAAATTCGATCCTGTCTACTGGCCCGATCCCGCCGCCATGGTCGCGGAGCTTACACAAATGGGCATAGAACTGATGGTTTCAATCTGGCCTACCGTGGAGCAAAAAAGCGAAAATTACGAAGAGATGCTGCGGAAGGGCTATCTTATCCGTACCGAGCGCGGCATGAGGGTTGCCATGGGCTATAGGTCTCCCGTTATTCACTATGACGCCACACATCCTGACGCGCGGGCCTTTGTGTGGGAAAAGGCGAAGAAGAATTATTACGACAAGGGAATAAAGATCTTCTGGCTCGATGAGGCGGAGCCTGAATATTCGGTGTATGATTTTGACAATTACCGCTATCATCTGGGACCGGATCTGGAGATAGGCAACATCTACCCCGTGATGTACGCGAAAACGTTCTTCGACGGAATGAAGGCCGCCGGGCAGGAGAACATACTCAACCTTCTCCGCTGCGCGTGGGCGGGAAGCCAGCGTTACGGCGCGCTGGTATGGTCGGGCGACATTCATTCAGGGTTTGAAAGCCTCAGGAATCAGCTTGCCGCGGGGCTTAACATGGGAATCGCCGGCATTCCCTGGTGGACCACCGACATAGGGGGATTTCACGGCGGACGCCTTGACGATCCGCGTTTTCACGAACTGTTTGTACGCTGGTTTGCGTACGGCGCTTTTTGTCCGGTCATGAGGCTTCACGGCGACCGCGAACCGCACGGGCCCCCGCTGGGAACATCGGGCAGCGCCGCCGTCGCTTCGGGCGCCGGCAACGAAGTCTGGTCGTACACGGATGAAGTATACGAAATTTGCAGGAAGTACCTTTTCCTCCGCGAAAAACTCCGCCCGTATATCACGGATCTGATGAAGGAGGCAAGCGAAAAAGGGAGCCCCGTTATGAGGCCCCTCTTCTACGATTTTCCCGCCGACAGGGCGGCCTGGGAAGTTGAGGATCAGTACATGTTCGGCCCCAATTACCTTGTGGCCCCCGTACTGTACGAAGGGGCCCGCGAACGGAACGTGTATCTTCCCGCCGGATCTTCGTGGACCAACGCCTGGACGGGTGAAAAGATTGACGGGGGAAGGAGCGTTGCCGCCGAAGCGCCGCTGGACAGGATTCCCGTCTTTACCAGGGACGGCGCGAGGCTTTCGTAACAGAGGTTCCCGCCATTCAACGCGGACGTTCCGAAACCCGGCCGGGCTTCGGGGATTCCCGGAGGCTCATTCGGCCTTAAAAAGCCGCCGGGCCTCCGACGCGATCCCGTCAATAAGAGCCTGGTAATTGCCCTTAAGGGCGTTCATGTTTTGGTTGTAGAAGGCGGCGAATTCCGGGTCCTGGAAAGGATCCAGCTTGACCTGCCTTCCCATGCGGCGGGAAAGCTCTTCTTCTTTTGCCCGGAGCTTGGGCTCGTACTGCCTGGTGATTGCCTCTTCGTAGCGGGTAACTTCGCCAAGGTAACGGGAAACAAGCTCCCGCAGCTGCTTTACCGCGGCGGAAAAGCGGGGATCGTTTATCACGGTTTGAAGGCCCCGGCCCGCCGCCTCAATGCGCGCCTGGTCGTCCCCGGAAAGCGGAAGGGTAAGCTGGGAGACAAGCACGTCGAAGATCCCCTGTTTAAGGCTTGCCCTCTGTTCCTTCGGCGCTTTTGCAAGTTCACCTTCAAGGTTCTTCCGGGAATCGCCCAGGTATTCGTTCGCCAGCTTTTTCCCAAGCTGTTTCGCCCCGTACAAATCGATGCTGGCCTTGTCGCTCTTGACCGATTCGGTCCTTTCCAGTGCTATTTCAAGCGCGCTTTTAATTCGTCCCATGGTCCACAGTATAATGAAAATTCCCGAAAATCAGCAAGCCCTTTTCGGTCAGCACGCCGTCCATGTTCTGATCGTCCCTTCCGGCGGGAACGCGCTTTACAAGCTGGCACTCCATGCAGAGCCCCACGGCGTACATTCCGCGTTTTCCGCCGGAAGCCGGATTGCCTCTTTTTGAAAGAAAACGGTCGTAATAGCCGCCGCCCCGCCCGAGCCGCCTCCCGCCGCGGTCAAAGGCAAGGCCGGGAACCAGGATAAGGGCGCCGGGAGGCCCGTCCGCGGCGGGAAGCCCGGCCTCCGAAGGAAGCCCTGCCGCCAAAGGAAACGCCGCCGGATCCGGTTCCCGTATACCGAAAGGGCCGCGCCGCCAGGGACCGTCGGGAGACGGCGGCCGGCAAAAGACAAGTTCCTTCCCTTCGACGCGGGGAACAAAGACATTCTTCCCCAGGGAAAAAGCCGCCTCAAGAAAAGGCTGGGTGTCTATTTCATCTTTTATGGAAAGAAAAAGAAAAAGGGTATCAACAGAGGCCCACAGCGGGGAAACCAGAAGCGATTCCAGCGCCTTTTTCCCCCCGGCGCGAAACTCTTCGGCGGAAACGGCCGCAAGACGGCTTTTTATGCGCCGCCTAAGGCTCTCTTTGTCTCCTAGATACGCCGCGTGCCTCCGCCTTTAAGGCCCGCCTCGTACAGTTTGCCGCAGGAAATAAACATGGGGAGCTTTGTCCCCGCGAGGATAATGCCGGCTTCTTCGGCCATGTCTATCATATCCCGGCTGGGGGTTTTTCCTCTGACAAAGATAATGCAGTGTATGTCCAATAGTTCCGCCGTCCGTATGACTTGGGGATTGACCAGCCCCGTAAGGAGAAGCACGCGGTCTTTGACAAAGGCCATTACGTCGCTCATCAGATCCGCGCCGCAGGCGGAAATTATCTCCAGCCCGGCCTCCTTTTCCCCGGAAAAAAACTGTCCGTCCACCAATTTAACCGCTTCCTCTACAATCATAGGTCTCCCCCATTCATACTTTAAGAATAACACAAAGAGCCGGGCAATTCAACAGCCTTTGCGTTGACGAAAAACCCGCGCCGCTTTATGATAAAAGAAGTGAGCTTGTTCCAAAACCTGGCTGGTTTTGTACCAAGTATGTCAAAACCGGGAGGAGATATGGGCGAGCACGTACAGTACAAGAAAGAGTCTAAAAAAGTTCCGCAAAAAACCCTGAAGGAAAAACGGGAAGAGAAGAAAAACAAGAAAAAGGGACAGAGCCAGGCCTGAGCCCCGGACGGGGCGTCCACGTTAATCAGCGTTGCCTTAAAAATCCGCCGTCCGGGCCCGCCTTAAAATACCGCGACTACTCCGCCGTCGTAATGGGAAAGAATATAGTCCTTTACCTTTTGTGACGTAAGCGCGCGGGAAAGGGCCTGTATGCGGGGATCGTTTTCACTTCCCTTCTTCACGACAAGATAATTCACATAGGGTGAATCGGCGCCTTCGATAATAAGGGAATCCCGCACCGGATTAAGGCCCGCCCTAAGGGCGTAGTTTCCGTTGATTGCCGCGGCGTCCACATCGGGCAGGGCCAGGGGAAGCTGGGCGGACTCAAGCTCGTGGAAACGGAGATTTTTCGGATTCGCGCTTATGTCCAGGGTGGTCGCTTCAAGGCCCGTGCCCGGTTTAAGGGTAAGGAGCCCATTGGCCTGTAGAAGCAGGAAGGCCCGGCCGCCGTTGGTAGGATCGTTGGGAATGGCGATGGTTGCCCCGTTGGGAAGATCGGCGATACTCTTCAGCCTGTTTGAATAGAGGCCAAAGGGCTCCACATGAACGCCCGTAACGGCGGCAAGGGCGCTTTTCCATTCGGCGTTGGATTCCAGATAGGGAAGATGCTGAAAGAAGTTCGCGTCAAGATCCCCCGCCGCAAGGGCGGCGTTGGGCTGCACATAGTCGTTGTACTCAACCACCTTCAGCGTGTACCCCGCCGCGGCAAGATCCCCCGCTATCAGGTTAAGGAGTTCCGCGTGGGGAACCGGAGTGGCTCCCACGGTAATGGTTTTGGCGCCCTCCCGCGCCGCCCCGGCATAAAGGACGGGGCTTCGGGCCGCAATCAGGGCGCCTGAGACAAGCAGGGCCGCGATGATTTTCTTCATGATGATTCCTCCTCAAAGAACCTCAAATATTTCAAGCGGAAGTTGTCCGGTAACATACGTTAGCGGGCAACCCCGTATAAGACTCCGCCGGAAACGCCCGGCGGGATCTACCGTTTTGAAAGCAGGCCGCGGCTTAACGCCGTTCCCGCAAGCTGGACCGCCTCGACCAGCGCCAGAATAACCAGGACCGCCGCCAGCATCACCGAGGGGTGGAAGCGGTAGTAGCCGTAGTTGATGGCAAGGCTCCCCAGCCCCCCGCCGCCTATGGCCCCCGCCATGGCGGAATAACCGATGAGGTTAATGACGGTGAGCGCGAGGCCCGAAACAAGGGAAGGAAGGGCCTCGGGGACAAGGACTTTTAGTATGATCTGCGGGACCGAAGATCCCATGGCCTTCGCGGCGGTAATTACCCCCATGTCCACCTCCGAAAGGGCCGATTCGGCGACGCGGGCCACAAAGGGCGCCGCCGCGATGGAAAGGGGGACAATGGCCGCGGTGGGGCCTATGCTGGTATGGACAAGGAAACGGGTAAAGGGGATGATCATTATCATAAGGATGATAAAGGGAAGGGAACGCAGAAGATTCACCACCCGCGACATGACGTTGTAAAAAATCCGTCTGGGCCGGAGTCCCGCCGGAGACGCGCTGTAGAGCAGGGCTCCAAGGGGAAAACCCATGACACAGGCGAATACCGTGGAAGCGAAGATCATGTACGCCGTCTCGGCCGCCGCCGAGGGAAGTTTTACCAGAAGAATGTTTATATCTTCACTTGACATACAAAAGCTCCCTGGCCGCCCCTGTCCGGGGGGATTCAAACACGCTCCCTACCGTTCCCGTTTCGGCGGCGCTTCCTTCGCTCAGTACGGCAACCTCGTCGCAAATCGCCCTGATTACTTCCATTTGATGGGTAATGAGCACGACGGTAAACTTGAGCCTGTCGTGCAGTTCCCGTATCAGGGAAAGGATGGACCTTGTCGTCTGGGGATCAAGGGCGCTTGTAGCCTCGTCGCAGAAGAGGATCTCCGGCTCCGCCGCCAGCGCGCGGGCTATGGCGACCCGCTGTTTCTGCCCGCCCGAAAGTTCCCTGAGGCGGGCCTTCCGCTTGTCCCTGGTGTCCACCATCTCCAGAAGTTCGTCCACCCTTTTTTCGATTTGTCTGTGGTGCATGCCCGCTATTTCCAGGGGATAGGCGATATTGCCCGCGGCGTTTCGTGAGGCAAAGAGGTTGAAATTCTGAAAGATCATTCCCATTTTCCTCCGCTGTTCAAGCAGTTCCACGCCGCGCAGGGTATCCACCCGTTCGTTCCGGTAGTGTACCGTACCCCCGTCCGGGGCCTCAAGAAGGCTCATGATGCGGAGCAGCGTCGATTTTCCCGCCCCGCTTTTCCCTATTATGCCGTAAATGCTCCCCCCGGGAACCGTGAGGTCCACATCCTTAAGGGCGCGGACCCCGCCGTATGTTTTCGATATTCCCTTAAGCGATATCATGGAACGCTCCTTTTGTTTCTTCCCGTCCCATAACATATAAAAACCGTAGGAATAATAATCATACAATAACAGGAAACCGTCTTCTTGACAAGGGGTTTTGACGGAATTTTTCCGGTACGGGACATTTTGTCAGATTATTGGAAAAAGGGATGCTTTTCAATGGTTTTTAACGGGGTACTGGCGTTTGCTTTTGGGTTTTTTGGCGGCCGCGAAGAAATTGGGCCGGGGAATTGCCTTGACCCCCGGCCTGGAACCAATGGGAGTTCCCGGACCGGCAGGATCTGAAAACCCTGGCGGTTACGGCCCGTTCCCCGGCGAAATGGTGTTACGGAATTCCTTGCAGTTTTGTCCCGCAAATTCCTTAAAAACCTTACTAAAATAATAAGGATTTGAAAACCCGACTCTTTCGGCTACCTGATAAATCCGCAGGTTTGTTCCCTGTAACAGCTTTTTCGCCTCCTCGACGCGGTATTTGGACAGCCATGTGTTAAAATTGATGCCGGTTTCCTGCTTAAAAATAAAGGACAGATAGCTATGGCTTACCTCCGCGTTTTCCGCCGCGTCGGACAGCGTGATATTTTTTGTATAATTTTGCTGAATAAATGTAATGCTTTTTTTCACGATAAACGAATATGTAATTCCGCCGCTCTGTTTGCCCGACAATAATTCAAGAAAAAGATTGTTTATATAAAGCTCCACATCGCCAATAAAAAGCAGATCATAAAAAATGTGATAATCGAATTTACTTTCGTTCAGGACCATTTTATCATTCAAGTGGTATTTTTCGCAGATAACTTTCCCGTTTGAAAGAAAATCTATAAAGGCATTATGTACTGCCGCGTAATTTTCAAGCTCGCGTAACCTCAGAAAAATATTTTGTATATATTCAAGCATCGCGCCTTCCTGATTTGTCTCAATAAAGGAACCGAGCTTTTCATAACTGATCCTTGGCGGTAATCCCGAAAGCTGCGGCGCTTTCCGGTCATAAGTACAGACAAATTTTTTTTCAGAGAAGAAACACAGATCAACTGACCGGACCGCTTCGATAAAAAGCCGGGCCATGTCGCCGGCGCCGCCGGCCGGGCTCATGCCGATAAAAAGATTGGCATCATAGTACTGATGGATATTTCTTACAATGCGCATACAGGCTTCGGCGATTTTATTTTCCGGCGGAAAATCGTTTTCAGTAAAGGATAAAACCGTGATAAACTCAAAATTTTCGTGATGGTATCCTGCAAAATTTGCTGAATCGGCAAAAGATTCAATAAAAAGCACTTTTACCGTTTTTGGAAACATGTTTCCCGCTTCACGCAGGCGTGTTGTAAGGCGGCATACGGCGCAAAGAACGATGTGTTTTTCTTTTTTGCCGCCGGTTTCTTCGGGGTACTGAGGGCACAGGCCCAGAGCGCTCACATCGGGCAAAGACGGAAAAAGACAGTTTTCTATATAACGTTCCCGTTGTATGGCTATATCTTCCGCCCCGCCGGCTTCCATTAAAGCGGCGTCTTCTTCCCCCGCGGAATAAAAGAGCGATTTCAATACATTAAGAAGGTTTGTCTTGGTCAGCTCCGATTTCAGAATATAGCGGGAAGCGCCCAGGTTTATTGCCTCCTGAGCGTAAGAAAACTCATCATAATGGCTGAGGATGATAATCTTGACTTTTTTGTTTTTTTCTTTGACGGCCCGGATAAGTTCAAGGCCGTCCATAACCGGCATCTTGATATCCGTCAGGATGACATCGGCGCCGGTATGGTTAAACAATTCAAGGGCTTCCCTGCCGTTAGAAGCCTCTCCGGCGATGACATAGCCATATTCCGTCCAATCAATTATGGTCTTTAGCCCGAGGCGGACCAGATACTCATCATCAACAATCAGAATATGTTTCATCCTTAATTACCCCTCAATTTTCAATTCCTGCCCCCGTCGCCGGCGCACGAATTGAACCGGTCAAGAGGTTCTCCCGCATAAGCGGGCTTTGGGTATTAGGCCCTATTGAATAAAAAACAAGGTGAAAAATTTCTGAAATCAGTATATCATACAGGCAGGAGGTTGAAAACATGCAAATACGCAGGGTAAGTCATAAAATATTTTTAGGGTTTCTTGCCCTAAGCAGCATGATTTTGATGATCATGTCCATTGTGGTCATGACTTCTTACGCCAGTTCCCTCAAACGCAACGAGATTAATTCTCTTATACAGGCGTCAACCCGGACTAGGGAGCAGTTTGACTTTATCATGGGCATTATCGACGATACTGCCAGAATTATTGGTTCAAGGCCGGAGGTTATTAAGGCGCTTACCTCAGACGAACAACCGCCGCCCGGCCGGGATGATTTTTCCATGAACGTATATCTTCAATCCTTAAAGGAGATCCAGCCGTTTCTGGGAAACATAAGCATTGCCGGGGACGGAGGACAGTTCCAATCAAGCAATGTTGCCCTTAAACGTGTTTTTTTTGAGGATCTCTACCGGAATTACGAACACTATTTTAATTCCGGCATGTACAAAAGCTATTTTGTTGATACCTATGATTCCGATTTTTCCCCTCCCTATGCCCCCCGGGACATTTTAACCGGTGTCTGGCCAATCTATAATGTTAAAGAAGAAAAGCTGCTTGGACAACTTTATATGGGTCTTAATTATTCGCTGTTTCAGGAGATGTTTATCCTTACGCCCACCAGTAATAACGAAAAAATTCTTCTCATCGATCCATCAGGAAGGATCATTTATCATTATCCGGCGTTTATATCCTTTGATTCCGTACTTGCCGATTATCCCGAGCTTATTACCGCGGACGAGATCGTGATTGAGGGAAAAGTTTTTGATACCGATAGTTTTATTGTCTCCCAGACATCCGGGGTTGTTAGCTGGCGTTTTATTAAAATTGCGGATACTAAATATATAACCGCGGATACCCTTAAAACCCAGCGGTTTTTTACCATTGTTTTTATCATCTCAATTATTATTATTCTTATATTCAGCATCTTTATGTCGCACATATTGACCAAGCCGGTAAAGCTCCTCTTTGACGCCTGCAAACGCATCGAAAGCGGGGATCTGTCCTTCCGGGTTGCCATCCGGACAAATGATGAGATGGGACAGCTTGGACATACCTTCAATCTGGTCATGGATCAGATAAATGCCAATTTGGAGCGGGAACTGATTGAGCAAAAACGGCAGAATGAACTAAAGCTTGAAATATTACGTTCCCAGATAAACCCGCATTTTTTATATAACACCCTTGATTCCATAAAATTTCTCGCAAATCTTCAGGAAATACATAATATTGCGTCCATGTGTTCTTCGCTTATTAACCTGTTAAAGTACAACTTGTCTTCCAGCACTCTGGCGACTCTGGGCGAGGAAGTTGAAAGCGTCGGCAACTATGTGGGTATACAAAAATACCGCTATGGCGATATTTTTGAATTCAAAACCGAAATCACAAAAG
This sequence comes from Treponema sp., assembly GCA_031266775.1. Taxonomy (GTDB): domain Bacteria; phylum Spirochaetota; class Spirochaetia; order Treponematales; family Breznakiellaceae; genus JAIROE01. Next base: position 26,738 of record JAISAQ010000011.1, on the reverse strand, counting down.
AAACCGAACACTGCGAGGTGTCCCGTTTTATTCTTCAGCCGCTGGTGGAAAACTGTCTTATCCACGGTTTTGACGATATAGAAAGCGGCGGTAAAATAATTATTCGTTCCGCTATAAACGGAGAAATCCTTTGCCTTGAGGTAATCAACAACGGCAACTATATGGACCGGGAAACTCTGGACAAGGTAAACCGGGGTATGGAACAGGACAAGCCTTTTAGCAGCATAGGGATCAACAATATCCGCGAACGGATCCGTCTCCAGTTTGGGGATCAGGCTACTTTGATATATTCTGGAGGTACCGGTATGGAAACCGTAGCGTATTTACGTTTTCCGGTACGGCGGTATCAGCCGGTAAAATAGAAATTTGCGGAAATTCGTAAATTTTTTCTGGTTTTTGTTAAATCAGATAAATTATTGAAAAAAATTATAAAAATATCCTTCGTTATTCCCCGTTTTTTCCGCCGGTTGAAAAAAACAGCTAAAAAATAGAAAAAGATTTTAGTTGTTTGGTTGTAAGGGAAGGTTTATCATAAATTTATTCGTAAGTCCGCGGAATAAAAAGAGCGGGCAAAGGGGTAAAAGATGAAGAAAGTATTGATGGTCGGATTCCTTCTGCTGGTTATGGCAGGCGTAGTGTTTGCCGCCGGCGGAGGACAGGGCAGCGGCGGCAGCAATGCGGCAGTTTCAGCCACGGGGGCTTTTGACTGGAAACGGGCGGCGGGTGCGGAAATCACCGTATATATGGTCCAGCACCCCACCCAGGAATCCATTGTCGCGAAACTCAACGATTTCCAGACCCTTACCGGTATCAAGGTAAACACCCAGGTTACGCCGGAGGCCAACTATTTTGATCAGGTCTCCAATGCTCTGTCCAGCCGCTCGGGTACGCCCGATCTCTTTATGTCGGGGGTCTATCAGTTGTGGGACTATTACACTGCCGGCAATGTCGAACCGCTTGATAATTACCTTAACAATTCGTCCCTTACCAACAGCAATTATGACGCGGGTGATTTCGTGCAAAGCGCCTTTAATTCCCTGAAATGGGACGGCGTGGCCGGTCATGCGGTGGGTTCCGGAGCACACCTGGCTATTCCTCTGGGGATGGAGCTTTACCTGCTTGGGTACAACAAAAGGGCCTTCGAGAAGGCCGGCATCACCAAGGTTCCCGAAACCTACAACGAGCTTCTGGCCGCCTGTGACAAGCTCCAGGGCTGGAATGGGCCCGGTTCCTATGCTATCGCCGTCCGGGGCGCCCGTGACTGGGGAACTATTCATCCCGCGTATATGAGTACCTCCGTAAGTTTCGGCGCCAAAGACTTTGTCGCTGAAGGCGGAAAACTGGTATCCAGGGTGAATTCCCCCGAGTCGGTGAGGATGAACGAATTTTTTGTCGATCTGGTGAAACGCGGCGGTTCTTCCCAGTGGTCGAGCAAGTACTGGTATGACTGCGAAGTCGATCTGGAGAACGGGCAGGCCGCTATGTTCTGGGACGCTTCCAACGTCATGGCCCAGACCGTCCTGAAGAATATGCCTGAATCTCCTTATATCGCCTATGCTACTTCACCGGTTGCAAGGCCGGGGGACAAATTGAATTCCAACTACTGGATCTGGTCGATGGCGATGAATTCCTATTCCAAGAACAAAGTCGCCGCATGGCTCTTCCTGCAGTATTTCAGCAGCAAGGAGTTTCTCCGTTCCGCGTCCGTTGATTCAAACAACATGGATCCCACCCGGACCTCCGTGTACAACGATCCCGCCTTCCAGGCGAAAATCTCCAGGCTGCCGGGCTGGTACGAGGCGTGGCAGAAGACCGTTCCCAACACCACGATTCAGTTCACCCCGCAGCCGGCCTTTTTCCAGACTACCTATGAATGGGCCGCCACCCTCCAGGACCTTGTGGCCGGCGGTAAATACCGAACGGTAAAGGATGGGTTAGACGCCTTGAAAGTCCTTCAGGACAGAATGGTCCAGGAATAAATCAGTTTTCTCTGTATGGCTGAGAGCCAGAGAGAATGATGATGCCCCGGCTGTAGCCTCAAGGTATCATTATTGGGTGGAAAAGGTCAATTTTTAGATCGCGTTTCCTTAAGCCGGTTTTAAAACTCGCCTGAGTTTTAAAACCGGCTCTTATAAAAAACGTTATTATCGGGCCTGTTAAAGGGGATTTACATGGGAAAAAGCAAACCGGACGCCGCAACAATAAACTACAACGAATTACCCAAAAAGATACGAATGCGGCCATACTATATTATACTGCCGGGGATGATTATTCTGATAGGGATCATGATCCCTTTTATTATCGCTATAATTCTTTCGTTTACCAATGCGTCATACAGGCTGCCGATGGACCGGTGGCGGCTTATTGGGCTGGGAAACTGGATCAATATGTTTACGGATCCTGAATTTTATCACGCGTTTTTTGTGACCCTTGTTTATGCGGGCAGTTCCACAGGGGCGGAACTCCTCCTGGGGATGGGGATAGCTTTCCTTTTGCGGAAGGACAACCGGTACAGCCGTATTCTTAAAGTGGTATTTATGTTTCCCCTTATGGTGGCCCCTGCCATAGCGGTCCTTATCTGGCAGCTTATGCTCTCCAACTCGGTTGGCGTTGTGGAAAAATTTTTAAATATCCTGGGAATTTTCAACTTTCCCTGGGCCGCTTCTCCAAAAACCGCCATGTTTACCGTTGTGTTTATAGACGCCTGGGTAAACACTCCTTTTATGATGCTCCTCGTACTTGCGGGTATCCAGTCCCTTCCAAAGTCTCCTTTTGAGGCTGCGCAGGTGGACGGGGCAGGCGGATGGTTTACCTTTAAGACATTAACGCTTCCCATGTTAAAGCCCTATATATATATCGCCGTCCTGTTCCGGGCAATGGCCTCTTTGCAGGAATTCGGCATTATCTTTGCAACTACAAAAGGCGGGCCCGGCAATACCCTAATGAACATATCGATTACGAGTTATCTGACGGCCTTTACCTATCAGAGGCTTGCCCGGGCCATGCCGTATCTTTTGATACTTTGGCTGGTCGTAAATATTACAGCTAACTGGATAGTTAAAAAACAGCGCAAGTACGCCAAAGAAGCGGCGGGTCTGTAAGGAGCGGGTATGGACAATATTACCATGTTGGAAAAGGCGACAAAAAGAAAGAAAACCATTGGCAGGGTAGCAAATATCTTTCGCTATTTGGTATTGACCGTTTGGCTGATATTTGCCGTTTTTCCTTTGTTCTGGATGTTTATCTGTTCCCTCAAGTCCGATGCGGAAGTAGTAAGTACGGTGTTTAAATTTACGCCGACTCTTTCAAATTATTCAATAGTGCTTTTCCGCCCGGATTCCAATTATATCAAGGCATTTTTCCAGAATTTTGTTGTTTCGGGCGGCGCTATCCTTTTAACCGCGATTGCCGGAGTGCCTGCGGCCTATGCCTTTGCCCGGTATGATTTCAAAAACAAGGAAGGCTGGGCCTTCCAGATTCTCTCTTTTAAATTTGCGCCGGAGATTTTAGTAATACTCCCGGTATTTATGATTTTCCAGCGCATCGGTCTTTACGATACGTATTTTGGCCTTATATGGGTGTATCAGCTTATTACCATGCCCCTGCTCATCTGGGTTGTACGGGGTTATTTCGAAGATATCAATGTGGAAATAGAACAAGCCGCCCAGCTTGACGGATATGCCTGGTATGAGGTTTTTTTTAGAATCCTGCTTCCCCTCATCAAACCGGGACTGGTGGCGGCGAGCCTGCTTGCCTTTATTTTTGCGTGGAACAGTTTTACTTTTCCGCTTATCCTTTCGGGCGTTCATGTACAAACCATTACTATCACGTCTCTCAGGTTTTTAGCGTCCGATTCTGTACATTATGGGCAGGTCGCGGTAGCGGCGATTATTGCCGTACTGCCTGAAATAGTCATTTGTCTTTTTATTCAGAAGCACTTGGTTCGGGGCTTAAGTTTCGGTGCGGTTAAAGGTTAACAGGAGGATCTATGGCGGAAATTGAACTGATAGATATTACCAAAAAGTATAAAGATACTGTCGCGGTAGACAAATTGAGCCTGCATATAAAAGACTACGAGTTTTTTGTTCTCTTTGGCCAGGCCGGGGCGGGAAAGACCACAACACTTAAAATCATCGCGGGTATTGAATTCCCCCAGGAAGGACTCGTAAAGATAGGCGGCAACATTGTCAACCTTATAGAACCTATGTACCGTAATGTGTCGATGGTTTTTGAAAATTATGCTCTTTATCCGCACATGAGCGTCTATGACAATATCGCCTTTCCCCTGCGGAGCAAGCTGTACCGCAAGGACGAGGCGTATATAAAACAGGCAGTTGAAAAGGTTGTTACAATGCTGCATATAGACGGGCTCTATGAACGGAAACCAAGCCAGCTTTCCAACGGCCAAAGGCAGCGGGTAGCAATCGGCCGTTGTCTGGTACGGGACCCGGTGGTATTTCTTATGGATGAACCCCTTGCACACCTGGACGCGAAACTGCGGCATTTTATGCGCAGCGAACTAAAGGAAATGCAAAGCGCTTTTAACACGACGACTATCTATGTTACCCATGATTTTATGGAAGCCATGTCTTTGGCGGATCGTATCGCGGTCCTCAATAAGGGGAAAATCGAACAGCTTGGAACTTCGCTGCAAATGTACTACACGCCGAAAAATGAATTTGTCGCCCGGCTTTTTGGCGAGCCTGAGATTAATCTTGTTCCGGCGGAACTTGTTTCGGAAGGCGGTACGATAAAGCTGCGTGTTCAGGATCAGAAAACATTGCTGATGCCCGAAGCGGACGCGGCTGAAGCATTGAAAAACGCAAACATAACAAAAGTTGATATGGGTATACGGGGTGTCGATATTTCCTTTAACTTTTCTTCTCAGGATTCAAACTGGATTAAAGGGAATATTTATGCTTTTGAACCAATCGGAAACAAGGTAATTATGACCGTTGATATAAAAGGTTCAAGAATTCGGATCGCCGCCGCTAACAACATCAGCGCCGATCTTGACCAGACGGTGTACCTCAAATTCAACATGAAAAACGCGCTGTATTTCAACGCGGAAACAGAGGCGTTTATAACCCGGAGCGGCATACAGCGGTACGCGTAAACGCGAAACCCGCAAAGGAGAAAAGAGTGGCGCGTTTAACCCTGCAAAACATCTATAAACGATACGAAGACAATACCAAAAAAATATTTGGGAAACCCCAAAAGGTAAATGATTACGCGGTAAAGGATCTTTCTTTCGCGTGCGGCGATCATTCGTTCATCGGCATTCTGGGTCCTTCAGGCTGCGGAAAATCAACAACCCTGCGTATGATTGCGGGTCTTGAAAAAATAACCACGGGGAAGATGTTTATTGATGATGTGTGCATCAATGAACTTTTGCCCAAAGACCGGCATATTGGCCTGGCCTTTGAGGATTACGCCCTTTATCCGCCCCTTTCGGTTTATGAAAACTTGGCGTTTAATCTTAAAGCAAAGGGGATGCACTCCGGTGACATAAAGAAGTCCATAGACCGGGTAGCGCCCCTGCTCAAGGTCGATGAACTATTGGCCATGAAACCGAGCGCCCTGTCGGGCGGGCAAAAACAGCGGGTAAACATTGCCCGGGCCATTATACGGCAGCCGGGACTCCTGCTGCTTGACGAACCCCTTTCGCATCTTGACGGCAAGATGAGGCAGACTCTGAGGCAGGAAATCAAGCGTATGCACCGGGAAATCGAATGTACCACAATCATTGTTACCCACGATCAGATCGAAGCCATGTCCCTGGCGGATACGATTGTCATTATGAAGGACGGTGAATTGCAGCAAATGGGAACTCCCCTTGAAGTTTACGATGATCCGGTAAACGAATTTGTGGCGGGGTTTATTGGGGAACCGCCGATGAATCTGCTCTGTTCAGTTATCGCAAAAACCCAGGAAGGTTTCTTCTTTACTTTTATTGGAAGCGATCTGCGGGTAAGGGTTCCCGAGCGGTACAATAATGCTGTTTCCGACGGTATGAAGCTGACCCTCGGCGTTAGGCCGGTAGATGTCCTTATTACCGGCAAGGCTTCCAGCACACCCGTTCCTGTGGCAGTTTATGAGAACTTTGGGGATGAACGCCGGGTCAGTATCAGGGTTGGAGAGGAACATCTGAATCTTACTACTGTGGAAGAGGTGTTTTTCAGGCGCGGCGAGATAATTCACCTGGAATTTAATTCTGAAAAAACCCATCTTTTCGATGCCGAAACGGGGGCGGCGATTAAATAAACTGTCTGGCGCCGTTGGTGTGCAGCCTGGCCAGGCGCTATCCGGAGATGATTGCCGGAAGCATCGGTTGTGCCGTGGTTTCTGTTGGTACTGATTTTTATAACAGGGGGAGAGGACTCGGACGGAATACCGGTGCGCTGGCGGAATTCATTTAACGTGGCTCAATGCGCCCCCTTGCATATTTTCCCGGCAGACTATATCCTGACGCCATGACAGGGAACGTATCCGGGCAGAGTATGCCTCTTCTTTCTCCGGTGCCTTCTTTCCATGTCCCGCTTTCAGGTTTTTATCCGTTACCCCCCCCCGCATATAGTATAGGTTCTTCAGAGTATACCCCATATAAAGCGTATTCCGGGCCGGACAGGTATTGGCATAAAACCGCCAACCGCTCTTTTGGCTCCACTTCCAGTAACGATCTTGATTGTTCCAATGGGTATATTCTATTACTAAAAAACGATGCTAAACGGTACTGGTTGCCGGTATTTTCATTAAGGAGGCGGGTAAGTTTTTTATGCTTACCGAGTTTGGTATGAAAAAAAGACATATCCTCATTGGTTTGGCCGCCTTGACCCTGCTCATAGGCGGATGTGGGACCCCAAGCGGGGCGGTTTCGGACGGGGCGGAGGCCCCGGTTCAGGCGGTGCAGACGGTGGTGGAAGCCCAAGCCGCGCCGCCCCCGAACCCCTACTACACCGGAGAAGGCGGCAAGAGCTTGAGTATTGCTATCCTTGCCCCGCAGGGCAAAGGGCTTGCGGCGAATCAGGACTACCTGCCCGCCCTTGTACAGGGCGAATTTGTAAGCAACTTTTCGGGTTATTCCGCCATCAGCGTATTGGACAGGGTACAACTGGAGAACCAGTACGACGAACTTTTTTCCGGCTACTATGATGACAATGCGGAAAAGGGCATGGATTTGGGCCATCTCACACCCACGGATTACATCATGGGCGGGAACATCACCAAAACCGCCACGGGCTACGCCTTGCAAATTCAGATTACTAAAACCGCCGATAAAATGACGACGGCCTCGTATTCGGGAACCTGCACCTTCGCGGAACTGGACAACCTCTCCGGGGTCAGGCGGGCTACGCTTGACCTGCTTCAAAAGATGGGTGTGGAACCCACGGAGCGGACAAAGACGGAACTTGCCGGAGCGGCGGCAGCGAATCATGTGAACGCCCAGACTGCTTTGGCGCAGGGCATTACCGCCCAGCAGGGCGGGACTGTGGTGGAAGCCTTGTCTTGCTATTACCAAGCCGCTTCATTTGATTCATCGCTCCTTGAAGCGGCCAACCGCGCCAGCGTGACGAGCGCCGCTATTTCCAGCGGCAACATTGGCGCGGATGTGCGGAATGACATCCAGCGTCGCAGAGAGTGGCAGAAACTCTTAACCGAGGCCGAGGATTATTTCAGCAAACATATTCCTTGGGAAATTGTTTATTACCCTACGTTAACTCAAGGCAGAGTGGATTACTCGCGTGAGACAGTGGACATGTCTTTTATTATTGAAGTTCGCCCGACAGACGGCTGGAAAATTGTCCAAAACTTGATTGACGGTTTGGATGCAACCGGAAAACGAGATGAATGGGGGCTTACAGGATGGCCTTTGACCTCAAGGGTTTTTGCTGATTATCCAAGTGCGAGTAGCCAACTGTATAGATCTGATAGGTCCGCAAAACAAACAAGTATTACTTGTGATTTGCTTAACGAAAAAGGAAAATTGCTTGCTTCGGAAACAATCATCTGTATAAGTAAAGCAAGGTTTGATAACAGCAGTTTTTTTAACACAGCATGGAAAGATTTACCCCAAAAAGGTTACAGAGAGTATAGTAGTAGCGATGTTTTCCGCCTCATTCGTAATGATCATATCTTAACAGATATTGAGCGTGTAAAAGTTACATTCAAGAATGTCAACGCCAACGACATTACCGACAACATGACGGTGAAAATTGTCAGCGTCAATGACATTGACGCTGAGACAATCGGAAAAACCGGCTATATCCGAATATCAGCAGGAGGAATGAGATGATTGGCTTTAAGAGCTTGGTCAAGACGGTGATGGTATGAACCAATCGCCGGAAAAAAATGCCGGTCAGTTATTGACTTATGTTACGGGCATCATCAAAGACTTCGAGGAGCGGTGGCAAAAGACCGGGGAGAAATACAACATCTTCAAGGTCTCCGGCATCGCGCACAAAGAGGTAATAATGTGCCGTGTGCTCGCGGATCTGATGAATCCGCAGGGCAAGCACTGCCAGGGTAGCCGTTATCTCCGCCTGTTTTGGGAAACCATTGCTCCCAAATTGCCGGAGAAACTCCCGCTTGACGCTGAGCATACGAAGGTGACAGTGGAGTATGTCCTTGACGAAAACCGCCGCATTGACATCGCCCTTGAAGACGGCAAGGTTTTTGTGCCCATCGAGGTAAAAATTTGGGCAGGAGACCAGCCAAGACAGGTGGCCGACTACTTCGCCTTTGTCCAAACGAAAAATCACGGCGTTCACATACCGGTACTCTACCTCACCGTTGACGGGCACGAGCCGTCAGACTTCTCGAAGGCCGGCGTTGGCAAAAACGACTACATTCTGCTCTCCTTCAAGCAGGATATTCTCGCCTGGCTTGAAGCGTGTGCGCGGGAGAACGCAACGGAAATGGTTATCCCCGTGCGGGAAAACCTGAAACAACTCATCGCGGCGATAAAGTCGCTGTGCGGAAAATCTGAGGATGTGGAGATGGAAGACGCGATTTTTAAATTGGTCGCCAGGGACGATGACGCAGTGCGGGCGGCGCTGGCGATAAGCGGCGCCACGGATTTTGACAAACGGGCTTGGGAGGCTTTCAAAGGCCCTATTACGGCGCTGGTGGGAAAAGCATGTACTGATACCGAGTACCTTGAGGAAGACGGATGGTATTACCTCAATGTTCCCATCAAGGGTGGCAGATATTGGTTTGAGATGAACTACCTCTGGGACAAAACGTGTGTACAGGCTGCTAATGCCGCAGATGCCGCCGGTGCCGAGGGGAAAGCTCTCTACGAAAAGACGAGCGAGTTGTTCGGGGTGAGGCCGTCTTCTCAAAAAGGCTTCGCGTGGTATAGCGGAGACATCGCATGGCCTGGTTTTGCCAAAGACAACTTGTACCAGTTTCATCTGTATAAGCTCTATGCCGGGCATCCGCAGGAAGCCGCGGATCGGATCATCGCAATCGTAAAAGCACTGGAAAGCGTGAGGGCGTGAATGGAAAGTTACCGGCCTTGTGCCGAAACTTTTGCGTGCCGCGTATGCGGAGGCAATCTTTATGAATACATACGCATAAAACATTGGTTGTCAAAATAAAGGAGAAAACAATGGTGCACACTTGTAGAGAGTGTGGTAGAACGTATGAGACGGCGAGATCTAGCGCTCCCAACGGAACTCTTTATTGTTCAGCAGGATGTGAGCGAAAATCGCGAGCAGCACAAGGCTTGTCTTCAAGCGGTGGAGCTTCACCTATAAGCCGCGGTACTTCTGTCAATCTCAAAGACAACATCGGAGGAATTAAACTTGCAATTCCGATTATCATAATTATGATTATTATTGGACTTATCGGACTTGCGGTTAATGGTATTCGGAATGCATTTTCCGATATTAAGATCAATGTCGTGTCTGCTTCTTGTGAAACACAAGAGAAATTTGCTTCAATTCTTGAAGAAGCTTTATCCGGAGTATCAGGGACCGTGATCGAAGGTGAAGAATTTACTACTTACTCCCGGCAAGCCCGCGACGCGGTTAAAGAGAGGGACAAATATTCTACATTTAAGGATTCCGTATACTTTGTGAGACTTCCAGACAGCGTAAATGCTTATATTTGGTTCAAAACTGAAGACCAAACAACAGCTTACGTCTATACAACAAAATGAAGACGGCAAAGCGGAAAGGCAAAAAGTGACTGACATTGCGTCACGAAAAACCGGTTGTATGAGGCTTTCGTTGTTGTCAGGGCGGGAGCAACAGGGAAATGAGCCGCCTGCGGGGAACAGCGGGGTTCTTCATTTCGGACCCGCCGCCAAACAGGCGTAAGGGAGCTTTCCGGTTGGCGCGTGCGGCCTCTTCCTGCCCCTCAGCCCGATTTCAGCGCGGCGTCAAAGGCTACGCCGGAAGGGGCAAAATCAATCTTCCGCACAAATTCGCAGGCTTCCCTGGCGCCGTATTCGCGCTCCATTCCGGAGTCTTCCCATTCTACCGAAAGGGGGCCTTCGTAGCCGGCCGCGTTGAGTTCCCTGATGATGTTTTCAAAATCGACGTTGCCGTGGCCCAGGGAACGGAAGTTCCACCCCCGGCGGGTGTCGCCGAAGGCAATGTGCGATCCGAGTATGCCCGCCTTGCCGTCCAGCGTTACCGCGGCGTCCTTCATGTGGACGTGGTAAATATGTGTGGCGAAATCCCGGAGGAAGACGTGCGGGGTAACGCCCTGCCAAATAAGATGCGACGGATCGAAGTTAAAGCCGAGAACCGGCCTGAAATTGAATTCCTCAAGAAGCCGCCCGGCGGTGTAGTAGTCGTAAGCTATTTCCGTGGGGTGTACCTCAAGGGCGAATTTGATTCCGTATTTGTCGTATTCGTCAAAGATGGGGGTCCACAGGTTTACGATCTCCTTAAAGGCGCCGTCTATCATTTCCTCGCTGGTCTGGGGAAAGGAATACCAGTATTTCCACACAGGGCTTCCCATGAAACCCGTCGTCACCTTGACGCCCATGTTTTTGGCGGCGCGGGGGGCGTACTTCATGTATTCTATGGCCCATTCGCGGATCTTTTCGGGCTGTCCGGCCAGCGCCGGCGGTGCAAACCCGTCGAGGCGCGGGTCCCAGAGATCCCCTACGCACTGGCCTATGAGGTGTGTCCCCAGCGCCCAGGTTTTAAGGCCGTGTTTGGCAAGTATTTGTTTGCGTTCTTCAACATAGGAAGGGTCCAGTGCCGCCTTTTTAAGGTCCAGATGCCCGCCCCAACAGGCGATTTCCAGGCCGTCGTAGCCGAAAGATTTCGCCTTTCCGCATAGTTCATCAAACGGAAGATCCGCCCATTGTCCTGAAAACAGTGTGACAGGTCGTGACATGCCAGCCTCCTTAAAAATTCACCCAAGCCGCGCCTTTATTTGAGCTTTCAACGCATTTGCCTATAAATCTGACCCCGTTGACGCCTTCTGCGGCATTGGGGAAGTCGAGGTCTTCTTCGGTAAGCGCCCCGCCTTTCCGCTGTTTGACAAGGGCGTTTATGTAGGTTTTGTAGATATTCGCCATGGCCTCGAAGTAGCCTTCCGGATGGCCGGAAGGAATGCGGGAAAACCCCTGGGCATGGGGATGAAAGGGGTCCCTGCCGCGGGAAAGCTGCACAGTAGGCCGGCCGAAGCGGGAAAGGGTAAGGTAGTTGCAGGTTTCTTCGTTCCAGTCAATGGAACCCTTGCTGCCGAAGATCCGCACCCGGAAGGCGTTGTCATAGCCTGAAGCGACCTGGCTGGTCCAGAACACCCCTTTGGCGCCCCCTTCGTATTCAAGGAGGATAACGGCGTTGTCGTCAAGGACGCGGCCTTCCCCTATTTTATCCAGCCTGGCGCACAGCGACGTCATCCTGAGCCCGGTAAGATAGGAGATCATGTGTTCTATGTGGGAACCCAAATCGCCCACGCTGTTGGACTTGCCCGCCAGCGCGGGATCGGTGCGCCAGGCGGCCTGCCTGCTTCCCTGTTTTTCCGCCGGGGCAAGAAGCCATTCCTGGGGATATTCGGCGTTGATAAAGTGAATTGTTCCTATTTCGCCCTGTCTGATAAGCTCCCTGGCGTGCTTTACGGCGGGATTTCCCGTGTAGGTATACGTTACCGCGAAGAGAAGCCCCTTTTGCTTTGCCAGTCCGGCCAGTTCAGCGGCGCCGGATTCTTCCACACAGAGCGGTTTATCGCATACAACCGGTATGCCCCGGCTTAAAAAGGCCTTTGCCGCGGGGTAATGACCGGCGTTTGGCGTTACAATGACCGCAAAATCAATGCGGTCGGGGCGTTTTGCCTCCTCTTCGGCCATTTCCTCAAAGGTTTTATAGAGCCGGTCCGTCTGAATGCCAAGGGCAAGCCCCGTCGCGAGGGTATTACCGGGCGACCGGGAAAAACAGCCCGAGACAATTTCCGCCAGCCCGTCGAGGGCTATGGCCTTACGGTGAACGTCGCCTATGAACGCCCCCGGGCCTCCGCCGACCATGCCGTAACGGAGTTTTACGGCGGGCCGTATATCCGCGCTGCCTTCTATCATACTATGTAGGATAGTATCCAGGCGAAACATGCCCGCTGTCAAGCGGTATTTCATTCATAAATAATTTACCGGATATTTGATTGACGGCTGTCTTTTTTTGTGCTATACTAACCATATCCAGTTTGGAAAAAGTTACTATCTAACCTTGTGGACAAAGCCATGCAGTATTTTGATACTCACGCCCATATAGGGCTCATAGTTGATGACCCTATCGAGCAGCTTATAGTTATTCAGGAGGCCCGGCAGGCCTCGGTGAACCGTATTGTCTCTATTTGCAACAGCCTTCACGATTTTGGCAGGATCTATGACAATCTGAAATCGTCGGTAAACGTGTATCACGCCATTGGGGTAAGCCCGTCGGAGGTTCAAAATCCCGGCAGGGACTGGCAGGGGATTATAGAACGGAATGTCCAGCTTCCCCGTGTTGTTGCCATAGGGGAAATTGGCCTGGATTATTACCGCAAATTCGGGGACAAAAAGTCCCAGATTGAACTTTTTATAACGCAGCTGGATATGGCGGCGAAACTTAACCTGCCTGTTGTTATCCACAACCGGGACGCGGGGCACGATGTGCTGGACATACTGCGGGACAGGCTGCCGCCCAGGGGAGGGGTTTTTCACTGCTACTCGGAAAATGCCGAATATGCCAAAAAAGCCCTCGATCTTAACATCTATTTTTCCTTTGCGGGAAATCTGACCTACCGCAACGCCCGGAACCTCCACGAAACGGCCGGCGTGCTGCCCCTTGATCGTATTCTTATTGAGTCGGAAAGTCCTTTCATGGTGCCGGCGGATTACCGGGGCAAGCGCAACATGCCCAGGTATCTGCCTCTGACCGCGGCCTTTCTTGCCGAAATGCTGGAAGTTGACCTTGAAGAGCTTGCGGCCCAGCTGTGGGAAAATTCGAATAAATTTTTCGGGCTCGAGCCATAGAAAAGAACGTTTTACTCTGCAAGTTCCTTTTTTACTTCGGCAAGCCGTTTTGTCAGCGTTTCAATGGTCCGCTCCAGCCTGGTCTTTTCCTTTTCGAGGCGGAGTTTCGCGGAATCTCCGCCCGGAGATCCGCCCGGATCTTCTCCTGAGTTTTTAAGGCGGAAGGCCGTCTTTACCGTGTCGGGGCTTTTTCCCGCAAGGAGCGCCTTTTCGGCCTCTTCCCTGTCCCCTTCGTTTCTGATTCCCGCAAGGAAGCGCATGTTGTCCGCCCCCACCGCCGGTTCAAGGTCGTACTGGTGCATCCTTATCGCCATGTTCGCCGCCGTGCGCGGTATGCACAGTACCCGGTCCACATAGTCCTCGAAACGGACCCCCAGGGACGTGCACAGATCGTGCGCCTTGAGGAGTTCTTTTCCCATTTCCTTGACGATGCTGCCGTTTCTAAGGAGGAATTTTTCCCTGATTATTTCAGTCAGCTTTTCAAGTTCAGGTGAACCCTGAAAAACGTCACGGTAGATTTTTTTCGACTCGGCTTTTTCAAGGAGGCCGTGAAAGATCGCCCAGAATTCCGAGGTATGCGCCCGCGCCTGCAGCGTTCCGCCCCGGGAACAGGCGTGAAGATGATGCGCGTATTCGTGTATTGCCGTGTAGAGAAGCAGGTTTTCGTTCTGTCCGTCCCCGGAGATAAAATTTCTGTTATGTATGATGATCTCCCGGCTTTCGGGCTTGTAAAGCCCGTTGACCTTTTTGCTTGACTTGCCCGAGAAGACAAGGGAAAATTCCAGCGGCGCGTCTTCTATGGCAAGCAGTTTTGCCTTTACCTGATCCTGGTTCATCACGGAAACCTCCGGTTGTTATAATTCGCCCATTTTTTCCAGCGTCAAAACCGCCGCGGCGACACAGGCAGTTTCGGTACGCAGGGCGCGTTCCCCCAGCGACAGCCGCAGAAAGCCCGAGTCTTCCAGTATGTCCCGCTCCCGGTCCGACCAGCCCCGTTCCGGCCCTACGGCCAGTACCACAGGCCGTCTTGTGGGGGTAAGCCGCGACACGGCTCCTTCGGGCCGGACATTATCGGCGGCAATGAGCAGGGGAAGGGCGGCGGGCCCCGCGTTCTCCTTTTCCCAGGGACGCCCGGCGAGCCATTGGTCAAGCGGCGCGAAAAACGAGACAGGCGGAATGGTGGTGTCGCGCGACTGCGACGCGCCTTCGACAAGCGCGGCCCTGGCGCCCCCGTCCTCAAGGAGCCTTGTATTGCGGTAGTTTTTATCCCCAAGGTCTGTCCCCAGAAGATCGACCGCGCATATCCCCAGGCTGGAAAGATCCCGCAGGAGCCGCCTCAGCTGAATGGGCCTGGGAAAACCCACCGCCGCGCGCAAAGGCAGCCGCGCCGGGGCATCTTCATCAAGGCGCAGGGAAATGCGCAGCGATCCGTCAAGGTTGATCTTTTCAATGCGCCCCCTGCCCCGGCCGCCGCCTACGACCCCCGCGTCAAACGTGTCTCCTGTTTTTTTGTGCAGTACCTTGACAAGATGAACCGTCCTTTCGTCCCGCCGGGACAAAGTCTTTCCCAGTTCATGTTCCTCTATCAAGATGAGGTTCATGGGTATTGTTGTATATTATAGAAGATAAACTTGCAATGCGTTTACCGGAAGGTGGCGTGGAAATTGATGATCTTTTTTTCTTCCGCGGCCGCCGTGACAGATCCAGAGTCTTTAAGAAAATGCAGAAGGCGCTTTCTGATTCCGGCAAGACCTTTGGCCGCCGTTCTGTACAGCCTTCGGATTCTCCTTGAAAATCTGTTTTCATATAACTCGAATTGAAAGATCTCCGCCATGGCAGTCCCCCGTGTTTTTACATCCCAAATTCCAAAAACTTCAGTTTACGGAACTTTTCTTCCTCTGGATTAAATTCTTGATCGTCCGGGGTAAAAGGAACGGGAGTTTGTTATAAATTGCGGGATTATATTTCAAAAATGCGGAAATCCTCACAGGCAGAGCCGGCCGGGTTTTGGACCGGACAGGCATAATCTGTTTCAGTTTCAAATGTATATTTTGTCCGCGTTGGTCCGTGTGGTCCGTGGTTTTTCTGAATTCGAAATTACCGCATTTTTCCCAAATTCCCTTGACAAAACTATCCGCTTGTGTTTCTATTGATAGTAACATATGTTTCTATATACAGAAACGTATGCCGCCGCGTGTGTTATACGCGCGGACAACGAATGTTTTTACAAGGAGCGCATCATGGCAGCGAAAATTCCGGCCCGTTTGTATCTTTCCGAAGACGAGATCCCCAGGTACTGGTACAACATACGGGCCGATATGAAGGAAAAACCGGACCCCATGCTTCATCCGGGAACCCTTAAACCCGTGGCGGCGGCGGATCTGGAAGCCGTTTTTTGCAGGGAGCCTGTAAGGCAGGAACTGGACGACGCTACCCGCCTCATTCCCATTCCGGACGGTATAGGGGAATTTTACCGGGCCTACAGGCCGGCGCCGCTTGTCCGGGCCTATTTTCTGGAAAAAGCCCTGGGGACTCAGGCGGAGATTTACTATAAATTCGAGGGGACCAATACGTCGGGGAGCCACAAGCTCAATTCCGCGGCCGCCCAGGCTTTCTACGCCAAAGAGGAAGGGCTCACGAACCTTACCACGGAGACCGGGGCGGGGCAGTGGGGCACCGCCATGGCCATGGCCTGTGCCTTTTACGGCCTTGACCTGACGGTTTTTATGGTGAAAGTCAGTTCCGTGCAGAAACCCGGCCGCAAGGCGCTTATCGAAACCTACGGGGCGCGTCTTGTCCCTTCGCCTTCAACAACCAC
This sequence comes from Treponema sp., assembly GCA_031266775.1. Lineage (GTDB taxonomy): Bacteria > Spirochaetota > Spirochaetia > Treponematales > Breznakiellaceae > JAIROE01. The sequence continues at coordinate 10,449 of JAISAQ010000011.1, read as the reverse complement.
CGAATCGGGGAAGAAGATCCTTGAGAATGATCCCGGTACCGGCGGTTCCCTGGGGTGCGCCATTTCGGAGGCCATTGAAAAGGCCGTGAAGACGGACAAGTGCCGTTATGTTTTGGGAAGCGTGCTCAACCACGTGCTGCTTCACCAGTCCGTTATAGGACAGGAGGCAAAGGCGGCGCTGGACAAGTACGGCGTGACGCCCGACATCATCATCGGCTGCGCCGGAGGGGGATCAAATTTCGGCGGCCTTATCGCGCCGTTCATGGGCGAAAAGCTGGCGGGAAAATCAAAGACCCGTTTTATCGCCGTTGAGCCCGCCTCCTGCCCTTCCTTTACACGGGGCCGCTATGCCTACGATTTCGGCGATACAGCGAAGACCACGCCCCTTATCAAGATGTGCACGCTGGGCAACAGTTTCATTCCGTCCGCGAATCACGCCGGAGGGCTCCGTTACCACGGGATGAATTCGGTTCTGTCAAAGCTGTACAGGGACGGGTACATTGAGGCAAGGGCCGAAGTACAGACGGGGGTCTTTGACGCCGCGGTCCGTTTCATGAAGGCGGAAGGCATACTGCCCGCGCCCGAATCGGCCCACGCGATAAAGGCGGCCATTGACGAGGCGCTTGAATGTAAACGCACGGGAGAAAAAAAGGTGATACTTTTCGGATTGACCGGAACCGGCTATTTCGATCTGTCGGCTTACATGGACTATAACGCGAAGACCATGAGCGATTATATTCCCACCGACGCGGATCTGGAAAAGAGCTTCGCTTCGCTGCCCGCCGTTTCGTAAACCCGCACGCCGGAGGGGCGCGGCCGGAGGAACGTTTCCTACCGGGCCGGCGCTTCTCCGGCCTGTTCGGGAAAAGGCAGATCCTGATTTGAAAAGGGGAACATTACTTCATCGAGATCCCTTACTATTCCCGCGTCGATAAGCCCGTGATCCGCCATGTCGTAGAGTATGGGGAGGGTTTCCCCGTGGCTGCGCCGGGGATGGTACGGGCGCTCTTCGCTTACCGCCTGGTAGATGTCTATGCAGGCCAAAAGGCGCGAATTAAAATCAAGCTCGTCCGCTTTTTTCCCCCGGTGGTATCCTGAACCGTCGAGTTTTTCATGGTGGCTGGCCGCCCACCGGCATATATGATCGAAGCCTTCGATATTCTGAAGGATCACGTCGGTATCTCTTACATGATTCTGAATGATGCGGAATTCCTCTTTGTCAAGTTTTCCCGGTTTTTCAAGTATCTCATCAGGAACGGCAAGCTTGCCTATGTCGTGAAGCGCCGCCGCGAGGTAGATCTCCGCACATTCGGCCGGGCCGTAATGGTAGTGTTTTGCCATGAGCCAGCTCCTGTTGGCAATCTGCGACGTATGGCTGCGGGTAAAGGCCGATTTATAGTCGATAATGCGCATCGCCATGCGGGCAACCCGGAAGATCACCTCATCGTCTATATCGGCGTACCAGGACGGAATGGCCTTTTCCGCCGAGTCGATGATACGGCCGCTCCCAAGGCTTTCAAGCATGTCTTCGTCAAGAATGGCGAGCATCGCGCCTGAGGCCCGTTTGGTGTACTGCTTTCCCGCCGCCTCCTGTATCTCGTTCCTCAATACGGGAAGGTAATCGGGGTTCAGCGTTTCAAGGTGATGATGAACGTCAAGCATGTCGGCAATCGCGATAAGCTCCGCTCCCAGGGGAAATTCCCCTTCTTTTTTCCCAAAGGGGCCTGTGCCGTCGGCCCATTCGTGGTGGTACTGAATAAAACCCTGTATGTCCCGGCCCGAGAGGAGGCTTTCGGCGTTGCGCTGGCCGTAGCCGCAGTGCAGGGGAAGGGCCACCTGTTCCCCCTGTTTTTCGGCCCGTATGTATTCGGTAAGGGCCGAATCGTGGAGCAGGGCGCAGGTAGTCAATGCCGAAAGTTCCTCTTCGTTCATGCCGAAGGTCCGCCCCATAGCCGCGCAGAGCGCCGAGATGCGTTTGCCGTGGTGCGTACTTGCCCCCAATAGATTCCCTTCTACAATGTCAAGGGCCGCCGCTATCGCCCGGATAAGCTGATCCATTCTTATGTTCATTATTACAAGTATATGAAAGGTTGCGATAAAACTCCAGAGCGGCAATCATCGCCGGGCCGCGGGAAGAAGGGGAGGTCCCGCGGGTTCCGCAGGACCCTTTGGGGCGCCGCCGGTTAACGTGCGGCTAACCGGCCGGCGCCCCGGACAAAAGGCTGTGGTAAACCGCGCGGTTACTCAAAGAACCTTTTGTGCAGTCCCTTGAAACCGCAGCAGTGACGGGCCTCGTCGCGGGCCATTTCGTGGACGGTGTCGTGAATGGCGTCGTAGCCGCGTTCCTTGGCCCTTTTGGCAATGTCGGTCTTGCCGGCGCAGGCGCCGTGTTCGGCTTCGATGCGCATTTCAAGGTTTTTCTTTGTGCTGTCGGTTATCACTTCCCCCAGAAGTTCGGCAAATTTCGCCGCGTGCTCCGCCTCTTCAAACGCGTAGCGTTTGTAGGCCTCGGCGACTTCGGGATACCCCTCCCTCTCGGCGACCCGGCTCATGGCAAGGTACATGCCGACTTCGGAACATTCGCCGTTGAAGTGGGCCCTGAGATCCTCAAGAATATCCTGTTCGGCGCCCTTGGCAACTCCAACGACGTGTTCGGCGGCAAAGCCTCCGCCCGACGTTTGTTCCTTGAATTTGGCGGCCGGCGCCTTGCACTGCGGGCAGGCTTCCGGAGGCTTATCCCCGGTGTATACATAACCGCACACTGAACATACCCATTTCTTCATACAATCCTCCATTCGTGATCTGAAGATATATTATCCGGCAGACGCCGAATCATGCTGTATTATTGGAAGGCGCCTCTCCGCCTTCCTGGAGCGCCGCGCCGGAATGTTCCGCGCATGCTTCGCACAGGCCGTAAAACACCGTTTTACGGTAATCAATGACAAAACCGGCGCGGGAAACCGGATCGGCAATTTTTTCCCCGGTGCGCCGCAGGGCGCCTTCGTCCGGACAGGGAAGATCGACAATGGCGCCGCAGCGCCCGCAGACCAGGTGGGGATGAGGCGCGGTTTTACCGTCGAAACGTTCTTCCCTGTTTACCACGCCGACCGAAACAACGTTCCCTTCGTCCCTGAAAACGCCGATATTGCGGTACACCGTACCCAGGGAAAGGCCGGGAATGCGGGGTTTGAGCCTCTCATACACCCGCTGGGCGCTGGGATGTTCATCCGTGGTCTTTATGGCCTCGAGAATGGCGTCCCGTTTGCCGCTGTGTTTCCTTGATAATTTCCCTGTTGACATACTATAATAATAATAGTTATTATTATTATGTCAAGTGTTTTTTGAAAAAAATTGAAAATTTTTGGATGGCGGAACGGCGCTTGAACCATACGGCGGCGCCTGTTATCATGAGAGGCGGTTCCGAAATCCGGCAGCCCGGGCTTTCTGAAAGCCTTGGGGGCTGTGGTTTCCGAGCCGGCTCATGTGACCAACTTGAAACGCAGAGGTACTGGATGCAGTCATTAGGAATCAATATCGGATCTACCAGCTTGAAGATGGTTGTGGCGGAAGACGGAAAGACGCGGTGGTCCGCTTCGGTCCCCCACGAGGGGGATTTCGGCGCGGCGGTACGCAAACTCCTTTCCGAGGGCCGCGTTTCGGAAGGCATTCCGGTCCTTGTTACCGGCAATGAAGGCCGGTTCATGTTTAACGCGGCCGGCACCCTTGAACCTCTCTGCGTGGAGGCGGCCCTCAGGGCGCTGGATATGCGGGCGGACGCGGTTGTCAGCATGGGCGGCGAGGATCTTGTCGTTTATTCGCTTGACTCGTCGGGGAAGATAATCAACAACTTTTCCGGTAATAAATGCGCCTCGGGTACGGGGGAATTTCTTAAACAGCAGCTTGCCCGCATGGACATGACTCTTGAGGACATAGACAAGGTGCCCGACGACGCGAAGGTGTACCCCCTTTCAACCCGCTGTTCGGTATTCATGAAGAGTGATTGTACCCACCGGCTCAACAAACGGGAGGCGACCAAAAACGACATAGTCCTTTCCCTTTCCGACGTAATGGCCGTCAAGGTTATTGACTTCCTTAAAAGGGCGAAAATTTCTTCGGGCCGGGTCGTTTTGACGGGGGGAATAACGCTGAACCGCCATATCATCCGTTTTATCAGGGAGAAAGCCCCGCATATCGAGTTTATCATTCCGGAGGAGGCCCCGGTTTTTGAGGCGCTGGGCGCCGCGGTGCTGGCCCCCGGATCGGGAAGCCCGCTTCCCCCCGTCGCGCGGCTTCTTAAGCCCAACGAGATACGTTTCGGCGCGCTTTCCGCGCTGCGGGACTGGCGGCACAAGGTAAAGAGTTTCGAGAAGCCCGGCGGGAAGGTCAAGGCCGGCCGCGCCTACATACTCGGTGTGGACGGCGGTTCCACCACTACCAAGGCATGCCTTGTGGACATGGAAACCGACGAAATTACGGCAAACCATTACGGGCGCACGCACGGCGATCCTGTCAAGGCGCTCAAGGAATGTCTTGCCATAATACAGGAACAGGTTGTTGCCGATACGGGCGGAAAGGAAATAGACATACGCCTTGTTTCCACCACCGGATCTTCACGGGAAATACTCGGCGTGTTTCTTGAAACCCCCGGCGTGTACAACGAGATCATCGCTCATTCGGCGGGAACCACGTTCTTTGATTCGGAAGTTGAAACGATCTTTGAAATAGGCGGGCAGGACGCCAAATATGTGCTGCTTAAAAACGGCGTTCCCATTGATTACGCAATGAACGAGGCGTGTTCGGCGGGGACAGGTTCGTTTCTTGAGGAATCGGCCTCCGGCGATCTTTCGATTCATTCGGCAAAGGACATTGGCCCCATAGCGCTCGGCGCGGATGCCCCGCTCAAATTCGGCGAGCACTGTTCGGCCTTTATCAATTCGGACATACGAAAGGCGGTTCAGCAGGGAGCCACGCGGGAAAACATCACGGCGGGCATTGCCTGTTCCATTGTCGCCAATTACCTTAACCGCGTAGTCGGGAACCGCACCATAGGCGGGAAGATATTCCTTCAGGGCGGCGTGGCAAAGAACCCCGCGGTGCCCCTTGCCTTTGCCATGATGCTTGACAAGGAGATCCTTGTTCCCCCTTCGCCTGAGCTCATGGGCTGTTTCGGCGTGGCGCTGCTGGCAAAGCGCAAACACTCAGACGGGCTTCTTGAGGAAAGGGCCGTGGTAATAGACGATCTTTTGAACCGCGAAATAGGTTATGAAAGGGTCTTTACCTGCAATGCCTGCGATAACCGCTGCCCCATACAGGTGCTCACTGTCAACGGGCACAAGTACATGTTCGGGGGCCGCTGCAATAAATACACCAACATGAGAAAACAGGTAAAGGACGTGCCCGTTTTCGATTATGTCGAAAAGCGGCAGAAGCTCATGTTTGAAGAATACGCCGCGCCTTGCGAACCCGCGGCGCGAAAACACGATTATGTCGTCGGCATTCCCCGCTGTTTTTCAACGCATACCCTGTATCCCCTTTATTCGTGGTTCTTTTATGAACTGGGGATAAAGACCTTCCTTTCGGACGAAGTGGTCCACGCGGGGGTGGCGCGGGCCGAATCGACCTACTGCTTCCCCGCGGAAATAGCGCATGGGGCGGTGCAGGACTGCCTTGACAAAGGCGCGGATTACGTGCTTCTTGCCCATTTCCGCGACATGCCCAGTTACGAGGAAGATGTCCACGCCAACTTCTGCCCCATTACCCAGAGCCTTCCCTACTATATTGAAAAGGCGTTTCCCGAAACCGGAAAGAACCGTTTTCTTCCGCTTGTGGTAAGTTTTAAATTCGGCAATGAAAAGGCGCTTGAGCTTTTTACCGTCATGACTTCAAGGCTTGGAATAGATCCCGCGGAAACAAGGGCGGCCTTTGAAAAGGCGCTTGCAAAACAAACCGGATATTTCAGGGCGGCAAAGGAACTCGGAGAGGCGGCCATTGAGGATGCCCGCAGGGCGGACAGGCCCGTGATCGCGATTCTTGGCCGGCCCTACAACGCCTTTACCCCGGAAGCCAACATGGGCATTCCCCGGAAATTTACAAGCCGGGGCTACTCCATTGTGCCCTTCGACATACTTCCCTTTGACGGCGAACAGATATTTCCCAACATGTACTGGTACTACGGCCAGCAGGATGTCAAGTCGGCGAAGTTCCTCAAAAACGAGGAGAACGTCTACGTTACCTACATCACCAATTTTTCATGCGCGCCTGATTCCTTTATTCTTCATTACATTAAATGGATGATGGGGCAAAAGCCTTTCCTTGTGCTGGAGCTCGATTCCCATTCCGCCGACGCCGGCGTCGATACGCGGGTGGAGGCTTTTCTTGACATCATTGACGGCTACCGCGCAAAGAAGTCCGCCATTGAAGGGGAGCGCTACGACAACGGCTGGAAATTCGTCAGCGAGAAAAAGAGCGGCGGCGGTTTTGATCTGCGCATCGACAACCTCAAGACGGGCGAGAAGGTTCCCGTCGCGGGGAATAGCCGGGTAAAGGTGCTCCTTTCCAACATGGGGGCCATTGCCACCGAGTACATGGCGGCCGCGGTGCGCTCCATAGGGGTCAATGCCGAGGCCATGCCCGTGGCGACCGCCAAAACCATACAGGTGGCGCGGGCGCACGCGTCGGGCAAGGAGTGCGTGCCAAGCCATCTGGTGCTTGGAAGCGCCCTGCAGTTTTTTATGAGCGAAAAATACCGCAAGGATGAACTCTATCTGCTCTTCGTGCCCATTACCACAGGTCCCTGCCGTACCGGTCAGTACTATGTGTACTACGAAAATCTTTTCCGCGACATGCGCCTTGAAAACGTGGTGGTCTTTATCCTTTCCGCGGACAATTCCTACACGGAACTTGGTCCTGATTTCGCGAAGCAGATGTGGAAGGGGGTGGTCCTTTCGGATTATCTCAAGGACATACAGACCAGCCTCAAGGCCGTCGCTTCCGATCCTGTACAGGCCCTTGCCGGTTATGAAAAATCCTGGCGGGGTCTCATGGACGTGGTGGAACATAATCCCGGGGATCTGTGGAAGGGGCTGCAAAAAGTCGCGGACGATGTAAAGAAGATACCGCTTAAAAGGACGCTTGCCTCCTGCCCCCGCGTTCTTATTGTCGGGGAGATCTACGTAAGGCGCGATGATTTTGCCGTAGGAGAACTCATAGACCTCATGAGCGAACGGGGCATCGCCGTCAAGGTAGCCGGCATTTCCGAGTGGATTCACTACCTTGATTTTGTGCGTGAATACGCCCTTAAAAAACTGATAAAGCTCCGGGGGCCCGGAAGGCGGCTTTTCTCAAAGCCCTGGCGGGATCTTAAAAAGCTGAATATAGAGGAATGGTGGAAGCATTCGGTTGAAGAAAAGGTGCTTTCAATTTTGGAGCCCACGGCCCTTATTCCCGAAACGCCCCACGACATGCGCGAGATCATGAAGTACACCCAGGAACACTTTGTGAACCTGGAACTCAATTCGGAAATCGCCGTCTCTTCCGGCTCCGCCGCGGCCGCCATGGAGCACGGCTATTCGGGCATCGTCAACATCAGCCCCTTCGCCTGCCTCATAGGCCGCGTCATCGAGGGGCTCTTTACCCCCTGGGCCCGCGAACGCAACTACCCCATATTGTCGGTGGAAGTCGACGGCAACCTGCTTCCCCCCAATATTGTAAACAAGCTTAATATCTTCATGGTGAACGTGCTCCGCTTCAGGGGGGGAGGCGATCTTTCCGGCCTTGTCGACAGGGCCGGAAGCCGCAACCGGCGCTTTACCGCGACAGGCGCGCCTGAGGTTTCAAAATCCGCTCCGGAAGATCCCCCCGCGCAAGGCGCCCTTTCCCGCGGAGTTGCGGACGAATCTTTTGACGGCGGAAAAAGCACCCCCGTTGAAGCGGAGCGGGAAAAGATCGCCTCGGGAAAATAGAAAAGAGCGCCCGGGCCGCCGGTTAAATCCGGAACCGCCGAATGGGTTCGTCAATGCCATGGTTGTTCAATAACTGAAGTTATTGAACAACTTCCGCTTAAAAACGTTAGGCGCAATGACCCGGCAGGCTGTCAGGCGGCATAAAATCCAAAATCATAATATTATTGAGCTTGTTCCAAAACCCGGTTGGTTTTGAAACAAGCTCTTGGAGAAAATTGCCAATTTCTTGTAAAGCAGGCATTTGCCTCTCATGCAATTTTCTCCGGGGCAAGAAGCTGTTCCAAAAACTGAAGTTTTGGAACAGCCTCTATTAATTGTGTAAAATAGTATCCAATTCTTTTTCGATAAGCAGCAAAATTGATTTCTTTTTGGTCTGTATTTTTGCCTCCTGTTCCAGGGGGAATTTATTTTTATCTTTAAAAAAATCTAAAGGATCGACATCAAGAGCATTGGCTATTCTTTCGATTGTGGATAATTTTGGGACATTTTTATAAATTTCCATGAGCCCAATATAGCTGGTAGCCGTATTACAGGCTTCAGCCAGTTTTTCTTGTGAAATACCTTTTTCTTTGCGTATACGCTTAATGTTATCTATAACAAGCCGTTCCAAGTACATTGTTATATTATTATTGATATAAAATCTGAATATTTATTGACAAATATGATATACTTATGTATTATATTTGATATAATTTTGGTTTTACCGGAATTTATATCAAATTTGAGGCTTTTTTGTATATGTTGTATAAAAAAAGATACATGAAGGCGTCAATCAAGGGGGCCACTGTGAAAACAATGGTAAACAAAAGGGTCTGGTTGGGAGTACTGGTAATAGTTCTGGTACTCGGAATGACGGTTCTTGGGTGCTCCAGTACTCCAAAAAGCTTTATAAAAGGCAGTGTCGGCGATACTACTGTTTTACTTCGTAATGGCATAGACTTTGATCTGGCTTTTCGTGAAGTTGCCTTTCTTCTTAACAGGCACGGCTTTGAAACGGAGACGATACAGCCAGAGGTCGGTTATATACGCACTCGCTGGAGTAGCTGGGATAGTACCACAACTATTGATGCGTACAGGGTGCGTATTATTTGCAACTTTAATCCTGCCCGGACTCAGTTAATAGTAAAAGCAGAGGCAGAGTATCGTGTGAAAGGCGGATGGGTGAGCGGGTATGACACAAGGGCTATAGAAACCTTGCGTACCGACCTTAATAATGTCGTTGGTAATTAATCCAGATTATTGACGAATGGTGGAAGACGGTCTTGTAGTAGATTTTACGCCGCAGAACAAGACTGTTTACGCTTTTTTGCCCTGCAGGCCTTGCCGGGTCAGTAGGCGGCTCGGACTGCGGTTTGCCCAGGTCATTCCGTCGCGATCCATTCCCGCTTTCTGATTGCCGCGCAAGCTTTCTGATTGCTGCGAAGGCAGCGTCCTCTAAACAGCCGGAACGTTAGGCATAATGACGCGGCAGACTGTTAGGCGGTATTTTAACAGGAATACAATTAATGACTTGGCAAAAATAAATTTTCTCTGTAGAATCATGGAATGAACAGAAAAAAACTATTAGTAGTTATATTGTTCGCGGGATTTTCCAATTTATATGCCCAGGATGTCAAAAACATACAGTTGGATTTTGTTTCTTTTGGTTTTAATACGTGCTCAATTAACGATAAAACAGGATGTTATTTTTATAACGAACGTACAATTTTTCCCGGCGGGTATGAAGACAGTGCTTCTTTGTATGTCAATGGATTAGGCATTAATACATTGTCATTACATGATTTAGTATTCTATTCTGATTATAATGATAACCTGGATAAGCATTCCTGTTTATGGAATCATCCTGGAATGGATTCTTATAAAATAGGATATGAAATGGAAAATGTCAGACTGGTTAACTGGAATTATGAATATTTAAATGAATATGATGGAACCATTCGGCTAAAAATAGAAAGTAAAAATATAACCCAAGACGACCAGGGAATAATTATTTATGGTGAATTATTTACAGAAGAATATGATTCCAATACAAAACACATCATTGGATGGCCAGATGCGTTAAGATATTTTAACAAGGAAGAGTTATCAATCTTTCGGAATTATATTTTCAAAAGAAATGGATATTGTTTTAAAAACAACGAGTGGATAGATTTTTTTGGAAAATATAATAATTATGACATTACAGGAAATATTAACACAGAACAAATAGCAATGGATCAAATGCCCGAAAATGAAAAATGGTTGTTAGAACAAATTATAAAAGAAGAAAAGTAAAAACTGCACATAACGTTCTGGAGGCTGAGCCGTTCAACGGGCGGTGAAGCGGAGACATGCCTGTTATGCATTTTTTTTCTTGCCCGTTCGCCATAGGCGGCAAACGGGTCTTTTCCGCATATTCTATTATTTTTATAAATCCTTCTTCCAATGCTTCCTGTTTTGGTTTCTTCCCCGGATCAAATGTATTCGCTATATTTTCATAATGTTTCAG
>JAISAQ010000034.1 GCA_031266775.1 Treponema sp. | reverse complement strand
AACTTGCCAAAACAGAATAGCGGGGTTTATCAAAAATTTTCTTTGCCGGTGAAAGGGGCAGTTAATATTGTTACAAATTTTTATAGTTTTTTTATATTTACCCCCCCCCCCCCCCATTTTTAACACACCGGATAAACAGTGTAAACAATACATTCCGTCTCAACACACGCATTTCAAGCGCGTTTCCGCGTTTTATTCCTGGCGAGGGTTTAATACTCCGCGGCTCTGCCGCGCGGTATGTTGATATTTTTGAAAGAGGAGTAAACCATGAAAATTCATTGCAAACAGTTTATGTTCCTGCTGCTCGCCGTGTGCACCGTTATGTTGACGGCGGCATGCGGCGGCAAGTCTTCCGCCGCCTCGAACACGGCCGGATCGCGGGAAACCCAGCCCGTCCCCTCGGGGGATTGGGAGCAGCCCTACGCCGCAACGGTGCATCTTACCGCCGTCAAGCTGGAAGGCAACGATATTGTTTATGAGGGTGGAGACAGCTACACCAACAACCCCTGGACAAGGGCCTGGAAAGAGAAACTGAACATCAATGTTACCTACGACTGGAACGTTGCGGGCAACCAGGCCGAATACGATACCAGGCTGAATATGGCCGTCGCGTCGGGAACCCTTCCTGATGTTTTCCGGTGCAACTACAACCAGTTCCGCCAGCTGATGCAGGCCGGTCTTTTGCAGGACATTACCGAAGCGTACCAAACGTACACTTCCCAGCGTGTCCGGGACTATGAAAAGACGGACCCCGACACGATCAAGACCGCCATGGTAAATGGCAGAATCTACGGCGTACCTAATTATTATTACGGCGTCATAGACCAGCCCCGGGACCTGTGGGTGCGCAAGGACTGGTACGAAGCGGAAGGCCAGCCGGCGGTAAAAACCGTAGCGGATTTTGAAAGACTGGCCAAAACCTTTATGGGCAAGTACGGCGGCTACGGCATTGCTACCAGCAATACGCTGGAAGAGCTTTTTATGACCGGTCCCATGTTCAACGTGTACCTGAGCAACCCTTCCGCCAATAACGATTTCTGGTACAAGGACGCGTCGGGACGCATCAAGGCGGGGATTTCCCATCCTGAAGCGAAGATCGCCCTTACCTATTGGGCCAAATGGTATAAAGAAGGTATTTTGAGTCCCGATTTTGCCAGCACGGATTACAACAAAATGATCGAAGACATTGTCATCGGTAAAACCGGCATGGAACCGTACTGGCAGTGGCAGGGCTGGCATGCGGGGCCGAACCTTGTGGCCGCCCAGGACAGCGACAACGCCTATATGATTCCCCTTCCGTTCCCCACCGTGGACGGCTCCCAGGTAATGGGGCAGGTAGGCTTCCCCAACACCTTCCTGTTTGTGGTCAACAAGAACTGCGCGAACCCCGCGGCGGTTATGAAGCTCCTTAGTTACACGGACAAAATCATGTTCGACCCCAACACCGTGCTTACCGAAGAGGAATTCCGGGCCTATACCGACGGCCAGCGCGAGCATGTGCCGCAGCCTTTCGAGATTATCGATCCCAGCGCGGATATGCTCCAGTTTGTGCATGTGCTTCACGCCTTAAAGACCGGGGATACCAGTGAGCTCTTTACCTCCGGCATGAAGAAGAAGTACAGCGATTCCATCGCCTGGCTGACCAACCGGGATTCGGGAGGCCTTGGCGCGTATCTGCAGCAGGGTTTTGACGGCTGCGCCTATGACCGCAGCAAGTTCCTGCTGGACAACAATTTCATTGTCAGGACCGATATGTGGGGCGCCCCGCCGGAAGACTTTGACAAAACGGTAAACGCCTTTGACGTGGTGATACAGGGCTTTACCAAGATCATTCTGGGCCAGGAGCCGGTGAGTTCCTACGACCAGATCATTGCCGACTGGTACGCCAACGGCGGTCAAATTATGGAAGACGCCGTGAACCGGGACTACAACAAGTAAGCGCTTTTTTGAAGATACAGGCGGCGTGTACAGGCGCCGCCTGTGTTTTTCAGCGGGGGTCCCGGATGCTTGAACGTTTTAAAAAAGAACTGCCTTTACATATACTGCTTCTTCCCGGCGTTGTTCTGACGTTTATTTTTTCCTATATGCCTATTTACGGGCTTATCATGGCCTTTGAAGATTACAACCCGGGTCTGGGATTTTTCAGATCTCCCTGGACGGGCTTTGAAAATTTCAGAATGGTTTTTTCCCAGGTCCAGTTTCGGAACACGATTTTTAATACCCTTTTTATATCCGTATTCAAAATCGCCATCGGCATTTTTTCTTCCGTGATTTTTGCCCTGCTTCTTAACGAAATTCCTTCCAACTTCAACAAAAGGGTGTTCCAGACTGTCGTGTATATTCCCAACTTCATATCCTGGGTCATAATGGCCGGTATTTTGTTTAATATTCTGGCTGCCGACGGCCCCCTCAATCTGTTCCTTGGTTTCTTTGGCATCAAGCCGCTTCAGTTTTTATCGAATCCCCGGGTTTTCCGCTGGACCATTATCATAAGCGATGTCTGGAAAACCTTTGGTTTCGGCACGGTGGTGTACCTTGCCACCATCACCTCCATTGATCCCGGTCTCTACGAGTCCGCCGTTATCGACGGCGCGGGCCGGTTCAGGCAGATTCTTCATATCACATTGCCAAGCCTGGGTCCCATCATCGTTCTTATGACGGTGCTGGCCCTGGGAAATGTGCTGAACGCCGGTTTCGACCAGGTGTACAACCTGTATTCCCCCGCGGTGTATGTTTCCGGGGATATTATCGACACCTTTGTGTACCGGCTGGGGCTTCAGAACGGCAAATACTCGATAGGTACGGCCGTAGGCCTGTTCAAATCCGTTGTTGCCTGCATACTCATTTCGCTGTCCCTGTTCATTGCCGACAAGGTGGCGAATTACAAGGTTTTTTAGAAAGGCGGGATCATGATTTTCAGAACAAGAGGGCAGAAGATATTTAATGTTTTTAATTATATTTTTGTTATCGCAATATGCCTGACCTGTTTTTTGCCTCTGTTAAATACCCTGGCGGTGTCTTTCAGTTCGCCGTCTTTTGTGGCGTCCGGCAAAGTGTATTTCTGGCCCAAGGGCTTTACAACCATGTCCTATGATTTCGCCATTAAAAACGGCAAATTCCTTCGCGCCTTTCAGGTTTCCATACTGCGCTGTGTTCTGGGCGTATCCATCAACCTGTTCATGATGGTAACGACAGCCTACCCTCTTTCCAAACCCGCAAGCCGCTTTAAAGCAAGAAATTTTTACACGGGCTTTTATATTTTTACGATGCTTTTCGGCGGCGGCTTGATCCCGTATTACATCCTCGTTACCCAGCTGGGGCTCATGAACACCATTTGGGCCCTGGTATTGCCGTTGTCCGTTCCGGTATATTCCATGGTTATTCTGATGAACTTTATGAGGAGCCTGCCCGCCGAACTTGAGGAAGCGGCCATGATAGACGGCGCGGGCCACTTCAGGACGCTTTTTTCAATATACCTCCCGGTTCTAAAACCGGCTCTGGCCACGGTGGGGCTTTTCGCGTTTGTATACCACTGGAACGACTGGTTTACCGGAATGTTGTTCATGCATTCCCCCGAAAACTACCCCCTGCAAACGTATCTTCAAACCCTTCTCGTTAATTTCAGGGAAATGCTGCGCCAGTCGGGTTCGAATTATTATGAACTGCTCAGGCGGATGAACGAACAGACGGGCAGGGCGGCCCAGCTGTTCCTTGGCCTTGTGCCCATACTGGTAGTGTATCCCTTCCTGCAAAAATACTTTACCACCGGTTTGGTGGTCGGCAGCGTAAAGGGCTGAACCCCTGCGTTTGCCCTTTGCGAAGCAAAGCGTCCCTTGACGAAAAGCCCCTCTTGTGTCAACGATTATTCATGCGGAGGAACGCATGAAGCAGCATGTGGTTTCCGCCCTGGTGGAAAACCGGGCGGGTACCTTGAGCCGGGTTTCCGGCCTCTTCAGCCGCCGGGGTTTTAACATAGACAGCCTCACCGTTGGGGAGACCGTAGACGCCTCCGTTTCCCGCATGACGATTGCGGTTTCAGGAGACGGCGCGGCGCTTGAACAGATAGTCAAACAGCTGGAAAAACTTGTCGATGTTATCGCGGTACGGGAGCTGGACGCTTCTTCCTGCTTGCGCCGGGAGATCATGCTGGTCAAGATAGGGGCCGGGGAAGAAACCCGCCCCGCGGTAATAGAAATAGCCGGTATTTTCCGTTCCCGCGTTATCGATGTTTCCCCTTCAACCATAACCATAGAGGCTACGGGGAACATTGAAAAGCTCAACGGTCTTCTGCTTCTTTTGCAGCCCTACGGGGTTCTTGAACTTGCCCGCACCGGCCTTGTTGCCCTGGAGCGGGGTTCCCGGGTGCTTTCAGTACCCCCTCCGTCCGAATTACTACACATTACCGGTTAGCCGGAATTGTACGGTTCGGGACCAGGCCGCGGCCGGGTTTTCCTGAACGAAAACAATTACCGGATTCTCAGGACGCACTGATTTATTCAGCCGGGAATGAATAGTGTTACAGATTTTTCGCCGCCGGGAAAGGCGGCGTTGTCAAGGAGGAATTTCATGTCAGACAGTCAGCAGGCCGGAACCGTCAGGATCTTTGATACCACCCTGCGGGACGGCGAACAGGCTCCCGGATGCAGTATGAACCTTCAGGAAAAAATCGAAGTGGCAAAGCGGCTTGAAACACTCGGCGTGGATGTCATGGAGGCCGGTTTTCCCGCCTCAAGCCCCGGCGATCTTGCGTCGGTCAAGGCTATCGCGGGAATTATCAGGGACTGTACCGTGGCGGGGCTCTGCAGATCCCTGGAAAAGGATATAGACAGCGGCCGGGAAGCCCTTGCACAGGCGGCAAGTCCCCGCATTCATATTTTTCTTGCCACTTCCCCCATACACATGGAATTCAAGCTCAGGATGACGCCGGAACAGGTGCTGGAACAGGCGGTTTCATCGGTGCGTTACGCGAAAAAATTCTGCGCCGATGTGGAATTCTCCGCCGAGGATGCCTTTCGAAGCGATCCCGGTTTTGTCTGCAAGGTTTTCGGCGCCGTCATTGAGGCAGGGGCCCTTACGGTGAATTTCCCCGACACGGTGGGCTATGCCATGCCCGATGAATTTGCCGCGCGCATACGGTACATCAGGGAACATACCCCGCACATCGAAAAGGCGTTTCTTTCGGTACACTGTCACGACGATCTGGGGCTTGCCGTGGCAAACAGCATGGCGGCGGTAGGCGCCGGGGCGAATCAGGTGGAGTGTACCGTCAACGGCATAGGGGAACGCGCGGGGAACGCCTCGCTGGAAGAGGTGGTCATGGGCATACGGGTAAGAAAAGATCACTTTGGCGTCGATACCCGCATCGATTCCACCAAAATCTACAGTACAAGCCGCCTTGTTTCGCAGGTAACGGGGGTAAAGGTTCAGCCCAACAAGGCAATTGTCGGAGACAACGCCTTTGCCCACGAGGCGGGCATACATCAGCACGGCGTCCTTGCCAATCGTGAAACATACGAGATCATGACCCCCGAATCAATAGGGATACCCCGCACCCGCATGATCCTTGGCAAACACTCGGGCCGGCACGCGTTTGAAGACAGGCTTAAGGATCTGGGGCTGCAGGCCGGCAAGGATACGCTGGAACTTGTTTTTGCCCAGTTCAAGGATCTTGCCGACAAGAAAAAAACGGTGAGCGACCGCGACATAGAGGCGCTTGTAATGGGCGTTTCGGCGGCGGCGCCTGAAACCTGGAAGCTCGATCACTGGGCGGTAAATACCGGTTCGGCGCTGGGCGCAAGCGGAACCGTCAGACTGCTCCACAGGGACGGCCGTTCCGAAAAGCTCGTGTCAATGGGGGACGGCCCCATCGATTCGATCTTCAAGGCCATTAACTGTATCATAGGAAAAGATCCTGAACTTGAGCTGTACGAACTGGGGGCCATTACCGGGGGGTCCGCCTCGCAGGGGGAAACCATGGTGAAAATAGCCTGGGAAGGCCGCCACTGGAACGGCCGGGGGGTTTCCACCGATGTCGTTGAATCTTCGATAAAGGCGTATCTTTCGGCCGTCAACGCGATGGAATGGGAACTTTCCGCGGGAAAAGATAATGGACACGTTTAGTAACCGTTATTGAACAACTCCAATGGGGGAAAAAAATCAATGGAAAGGGAAAACAGGATCGAAATACTTGATACTACACTTCGTGACGGCGCGCAGGGGGAAGGGATCAATTTTTCCCTCAGGGACAAACTCGCGGTGGCGGAGGCCCTGGACGAGCTTGGAGTAAGCTGGATAGAGGCGGGAAATCCCGGCAGTAATCCCAAGGACATGGAATTTTTTATGCACGCCGGGGAATTGAAGCTTAAGAACGCGAAGCTCTGCGCCTTTGGCCCCACCCGGAAGAAGGACGCCGCGCCGGCCCGCGATCCCATGATAAGGAGCCTTCTTGATTCCGGCGCCGGGGGGATCGTCATTTTCGGCAAAAGCTGGGATCTTCAGGTTACCGAGGTCCTCCGGGTGAGCCCCGAAGAGAACATTGCCATGATCGCCGAAACCATCGCCTTTCTCAAGGCCGAAGGCCGCGAGGTGTTTTACGATGCCGAACATTTTTTTGACGGCTGGAAGGCCAACCCTGCCTACGCCCTTGCCGCGGTTACGGCGGCGGCCGATGCGGGCGCCGGCCGCATTATCCTCTGCGATACCAACGGCGGAAATTTTCCCGGTCTTGTCGCGGAAGGGGTAAAGGCGGCAATCAGGACGGTGGAGGAAAGAAAGAAGTCCTCTTCTCCCCTGATAGGCATTCACACCCACAATGATTCCGGCCTTGCCGTCGCCTGTTCAATCGCGGCGGTAGAGGCGGGCTGCCGCCATGTTCAGGGAACCCTCGCCGGATTCGGAGAACGCTGCGGCAACGCCTGCCTTGCCTCCCTTATCCCCAGCCTGGAACTCAAGATGAATATCCGCTGCCTTCCCGAAGGAAATCTTCCCATGATATCGGCCCTTACCAGGCGGGTGGCGGAGATTGCCAATGTGTCGCTCAGCGGCGATATGCCCTATGTGGGGGGCCACGCCTTTTCCCACAAGGCGGGCATGCACACGGACGGCGTGCTCAAAAACAGCCGGACCTTTGAGCATGTTGATCCCGCCATGGTGGGGAACGACCGGCATCTGCTTGTGAGTGAAATGGGGGGCCGTTCGGCCGTTGCGGAACGGGCCAGAAAGGTTGATCCTGACATCACAAGGGAACATCCGCTTGTCTCTGTGCTTGCCGGAAAACTCAAATCGCTTGAAGCCGAAGGATGGGCTTTTGAAGGGGCCGACGCCAGTTTTGAACTGCTTGTCCGCCGTGAACTGGGCCGCTACAGGCCCCTCTTCTTTATAGAAGCGTACCGTGTCGTAAGCGAACATCCTACAGGCTCCGCCATTGCCTGTTCCCACGCATGGGTAAAGGTGCTGGTGGAGGATCAGCACGAAATAGCCGCCGCGGAGGGGGACGGGCCTGTGAACGCTTTGGACGGCGCCCTCCGCCGGGCCTTGACCCGTTTTTACCCTGAGCTTAAAAAAGTACGCCTTGACGATTACAAGGTGCGGGTCATAGACGGAAAAGACGCTACCGCCGCCAGGGTCAGGGTCCTTATTGAATCAACCGACGGCAGCCTGCGCTGGGGGACAGTCGGGGTTTCCACGGATATCATAGACGCAAGCCGCGCCGCCCTTACCGATTCCATTGAGTATAAACTCATAGGGGATATAGAACGGCGTTTCAGGACTTACCTGTAGCCCCCTGTAAAACGGGGCTGCCCAGAAGGCCGCCTTGCGGCGGGGTTCTTCATTCAACCTTGAATTTGGAAACTTCCTTGACAAGAATGTCGATGTTTTCCTTGTTATCCCCGCTGATGGTATTCACCCGGCTCACGGCGACGTTGATCTGATCCGCCCCCGTCGCCATTTCGTTCATGCCGTTGGTGATCTCCTGGGTTACAAGCTCAAGGTTCTTGCCTTCCTGAATGACTTCCCTGCTTCCCTCGAGCATCTGAACGGAGCCGTCTTTTACCCGCTGGGTAATGGTGTTAAGCTGCGCGATAGCCTGCAGAATCTGCTTGCTTCCTTCGTTCTGCTCTTCCATGGCGTTCCGTATGTTCTCTTCCTGTTCCGAAACGATCTTTACTCCGGAATCTATTGCTTCGAATTTATTAAGGACCCCGTCGGTGGAATGGGTGATCTTGTCTATGGAATCCTTGATCTTTTTCAGCACCGTGCTGATGGTTTTGGACTGCTCGCCTGAAGATTCGGCCAGCTTGCGGATTTCGTCGGCCACAACGGCAAAGCCCTTTCCCGCCTCCCCGGCATGGGCCGCCTCTATGGCGGCGTTCATGGAAAGAAGGTTGGTTTGGCTGGCGATGTTTTCCATTACCGCGTTAATTTCCAGGAGCCCTTCCGATTCCCGTGCTATTCCCTGTATGTCCGTCGCTACTTCCTGCAGTCCCGAGCGGCCCACTTCGGACGCGTCGGCCAGATCCTTGACATTGCCGGCGTTCTTTACAAGGACCTGCGTTACCGACTGGATGTTGGCGAGCATTTCCTCTATGGCGGAAGACGATTCGGACACGCTCGCGCTCTGGCTTTCGATATCTTCGTTGAGCTTGTCGATGTTAACGGTGATCTGCTCCATCGTGGCGTTTGTTTCCGTTACCGAGGCGCTCTGGTTTATTACCCGGCCCTTTATGCTCTGGATGTTGGACGTTATCTCGTTGATGGCCGCCGCGGTTTCCGTCATGTTGCTTGCCAGTTCGTTGCCTATGTCAAAGAGGGTTACCGCCTGCCTCTTTATGACGACGACGAGGTTTTTGATTTTTTCCAGGGTCTTGTTAAAGAAGTGCGCGAGATCGCCGACTTCGTTCTTCGATTTAAGCGCTATTGATTTGGTAAGATCCCCTTCGCCTTCGGATATGTCCTTGAGGGTAAGCGACACGTTGACGATGGGCCTGGTAACGCCTGTGGCCACAAAGAAAATGATGATGGCGGTCAATACGCTTGAAACGGCCGCGCAGATGATGGTAAATATCGTAAGCTCGTTGATGTCCCTCAGGATAATCGCCTCGGGGGCGCCCAGCATGACGGCCCAGGAACCGGCTTCTCCTATGGAAAATGAAACGATGGAAACATCCAGATTGGTTCCCAGCGCCGGCGAATAGAGAACCAGCGGGATGTTTTTTCCTTCTTCTACGGCGGCGGCCGCCTCGTCAAGATAGGGTTCGTAAAGGCTGGCGTCCGCCTCCCGGATCTTTTTGCCTATCCGGTCTTTCATGTAGCTTCCCAGAATGGTACCGTCCCCCGAATAAATGGCCATGGCGCCTATGCCTTCGTGTTCCCCAATGATCTGTTCAATTATGGGCTGTACGGCGTCAATGGTAACGGTGACTCCCACAAAACCCAGTACATCACCGGTTTGGGGATCGGTAACCGGCGCGGCCATGTTGAAGACATACGTGTCCCTGTCCTGTACCTTTTGGGGCGACGGGTCCCGCATGACGGACTTGCGCCCGTCCGGCCCGTTCATGTAATCCAGTACGATGGGAACGGCGTCGTACGTAAAGAATTCCATTTTTCCGGTCCGCTGGGTAAACCAGGGGGCGTAAATGCCTTCCTCCGTGCTGCCCAAGGTTCCGGCATACCGGCTGTCCAGGCCGTCAAGGGCGTTGGGCCTAAAAACGGCAAAAATTCCCACAATGTTCGGTTCCGAAACAAGAACCGATTCCAGGAACTGGCTAAACCGGGCGCGCCGCTCTTCCGGTTCAATGGAACGGTAACCCGCCATATAACCCGCCGCTACCTGGGCGACCCTTAGATACCCTTCTTCACGGCCCTGCCAGAACGAAGCCTGCTGTTCGGCAAGCCTGTCCGTACTTTCCCTTGAAAGGTCAAGCGCAAGCTTTGAAGCCTGAAGAAGAAGTATAACGGATATGGCGGCGACAACGACTATCAAAATAGCAATGACGATAATACTCAGTTTGACACGTAACTTCATATTGTACCTCTTGTGTAAGACAGCTGATCTGGAACTACCGTAGAAGAGTATTTTTTACCGGCATAGAACATAGACTGAAGACAGACACCCAGCCTCTTGCTCACAATTCATACAACATATTCGATAATACGGGAATAGTCAAGCAGATTCGCTGCATTGTTCTGTATGACAGGAGCCTCCGCGCGGAGGCGGTCCGGGGCTTATCCGTCCGCTTTTCTTGGTATATCATGGGGAAGATATATGAATGGTAACATCGCGTTTATTCCTGGAGACGGAATAGGGCCCGAAGTGGCCGCTCCGGCTGCCGCCGTACTTGACGCCGCGGGGGATCTGTTTGGACATGTTTTTCACCGCGCGGAGCTTCCGGCGGGCGGCAGGGCCGTCGATGAAACCGGCGTTCCGCTGCCCCCCGAAACGCTGGAGGAGGCAAAACGGTGCGACGCCGTCTTCCTTGGGGCCGTGGGGGGGCCAAAGTGGGATAGTCTTCCCGTGAACCTGCGGCCGGAGCGGGCCCTCCTTGACATCAGGAGGGAACTGGGGGTTTTTGTCAACCTGCGGCCCGCGTCCCTTGCCGCCCCGCTCCGTTCCGTTTGTCCCCTGAAGGATGAAATCCTTTCCGCCGGAGGTCCCGGCGGGAAGCCCGTCTTTGATTTTCTTATTGTCCGTGAACTTACAGGAGGAATTTATTTCGGCGCCAGCGGCAGAAGCGAAGACGGATCTTCGGCCTGGGACACGGAAAGTTATTCGCGTCCCGAGATAGAGCGCGTTCTTGAGGCGGCCTATGCCGCGGCGGCGGAACGGCGGAAAAAAGTGTGCGTCGTTGACAAGGCGAACATACTTGAATCTTCCCGGCTCTGGCGCGAGACCGCTCTCCGCATGTCCGGGAGCTATCCCGGCATTGAAACGTCCTTCCTCTATGTGGACAACGCCGCCATGCAGCTGATACGCGCCCCCGGATCTTTTGACGTTATTGTCACTTCCAATATGTTCGGCGATATTCTTTCCGACGAGGCGTCGGCGCTCACAGGTTCAATAGGGATGCTTCCCTCGGCAAGCCTCGCCGGTGTTCCCGGAGGAAGGCCCGGCCCGGCCCACAGGCTCATGGGGATATACGAGCCCATACACGGCTCCGCCCCGGACATCGCGGGAAAGGACATTGCCAACCCGCTTGGGGCTGTCCTTTCGGCGGCGATGATGCTCCGGTATTCCTTTGGGCTTGAAAGGGAAGCCGCCGCCGTAGAAGCCGCGGTGAACTCCGTGCTTGAAAAAGGATACCGCACGGCGGACATTTTAGGCCGCAGCGGGGAAGAAAGACTTGCCGGGACAAGGGAGATGGGGGAAGCGGTGGTACAGGCACTGGAGGAACAGGCATGATCGTGGGCATAATCGTGAAGAAAAGATACGGGACGCTTTTCCGCGCGGCGGGCGCAGCGCGGAAAAGCCGGTAGGGTACAGGATCATGCGGTACACGGGCGCGCGCATTCTCATTGAGGTTCTTGTTGAACAGGGCGTCGATACGGTTTTCGGCTATCCCGGAGCGGCGGTTCTGCATATTTACGATGAACTTTACCGCCAGCGCGGCCGCATACGCCACATCCTTACAAGCCATGAACAGCACGCCGCCCATGCCGCGGATGGGTACGCCCGCTCCACAGGAAAGACAGGGGTCTGTATCGCCACATCGGGTCCCGGCGCGACAAACCTTATTACCGGTATTGCCGCCGCCTTTATGGATTCCTCTCCTCTTGTGGCGATCACCGGAAACGTGGCGACATCTCTTTTGGGCAAGGACAGTTTTCAGGAAGTGGACATAGCGGGAATCTCCATGCCCGTGGTAAAGCACAACTGGATTGTAAAAGATCCCGGTGAGCTTGCCGAAACGGTAAGGGAAGCCTTTGCCGTCGCGGGAAGCGGCCGGAAGGGGCCCGTTCTTATTGACATACCGCGGGATGTCGCCGCGACGGAGGCGGAATGGACGGCCGGGGCGTGTCCGTTGTATGCCGGAGCGGGAAGTCCCCCAAGCGGGGCGGAAGATCGCGCCCGCCGCCTTGCCGGGCGGAGCGGGCGGCGGACTTTTACCGGGGAGGATATAGAGCGCGCGGCCGGAATGTTGTCGGGCGCCAAACGGCCGGTACTGTACGCGGGCGGCGGCGTCATAAGTTCCGCGGCCCACAATGAGCTTGCCGCTCTTGCGGAACGCCTTGACGCGCCTGTTGCCGTGAGCCTCATGGGAATGGGGGCCGTTCCTTCGGATCACAGACTTTGCACCGGGCTTGTCGGCATGCACGGAACGGCCGCCTCAAACAAGGCGGTGCAGAAGGCGGATCTGCTTGCCGCCATAGGCGTCCGTTTTTCGGACCGGGTCACCAGCAGGACGGATCTCTTTGCCAAAAACGCCCGCATCCTTCACATCGACATCGATCCGGCCGAAGTCAACAAGAACGTACACGCCGACGCCTCTGTCATCGGAGATGTCAGGGAGGTGCTTTCCCGGCTGCTTGAGATAATTCCCCCCGGGGGCCGGGGCGCTTCGGCCTGGAACGGCGAAATAGAAAGATGGAAGGCCATTGTACCCAAAGATTACCACCGGCAAGCGGCCCTGCATCCCCGCCGCGTGATCCTTGAAACCGCGCGGAGGCTTGGGGACGGGGCGATAGTCACCGCCGATGTCGGCCAGCATCAGATGTGGACCGCGCAGTTCTATCCCTTTTCGCGCCCCCGTTCCTTTCTTACATCAGGGGGGCTTGGCGCCATGGGTTTTGGGCTTGGCGCCGCGGCGGGCGCGAAGATCGCCAATCCCGGCCGCCCCGTTGTTCTTTTTACCGGCGACGGCTGTTTCAGAATGAACAGCGCGGAAATGGCGACACTTGTTTCTTTTGGCATTCCCGTTCTTATTGTCCTCTTCAACAACGGCGTACTGGGGATGGTCAGGCAGTGGCAGGAATTTTTTTACGGGGGGCGTTATTCGGAAACGGATCTTCCCGCAGAGCCGGATTTTGTAAAACTTGCCGCCGCATACGGCGTTAAGGCGTACCGCGCCGTCTGTGAAAAATCCCTTGGGGAAGCCCTGGACAGCGCCTTCGCGGAACTGCCGGACGGAAAGCCCGTGCTCGTTGAGGCGGTTATCGACAGGGACGAACGGGTGTTTCCCATGGTTCCCGGCGGAACGCCCATTGATGAACAGATCATGTGATTTTTTGGAGGAAGCATGAAGGCGTCTGCGTATACGGATCACGGCAAAGAGAAGACGGAAAAGGAGGCGGCCGCGTGAAGAACATTTCCGAAATGACCGCCGGGGAGGCTTCCGGCGTCCGCTATGTGTTAATGGACATTGACGACACCATTACCAGGAACGGAAAACTCCCTCTGTCTTCCTACAGCGCCCTTTGGAAGCTCCACGACGCCGGCCTCAAGGTGATACCCGTTACCGGCCGTCCCGCGGGCTGGTGCGATCTCATTGCCCGCGAATGGCCCGTGGACGGCGTGGTTGGTGAAAACGGGGCCTTTGTGTTTTGGGAAGAACCGCGGCCGCGCGAAGGGGGCGGCCATGTTCACGGCGAAGGGCGGGCCGCGGAGGGCGGGCCCGCGCCGCGTCTTCCTGTCCTCATGGCCGAATACCACCCCGGCGCGGTGCGGAACAATCACCCTGTTCTTGTCCGCGTCAGGGAGCGCGCCCTTGCCGAAGTGCCGGGACTGCGTGACGCGAAGGATCAGTTTGCCCGCCTCTTCGACATTGCCCTTGATTTCGCCGAGGAAGATCCCGTTCTTCCCCTGAGCGCCGCCGAAAGGGTCAGGGCCATAGCGGAAGAGGAAGGGGCCGTGGCGAAAATATCGTCCATTCATGTAAACATCTGGATGGGAGATTACGACAAACTTTCAATGGCCGAACGTTTCCTGGGCAGCCGTTTCGGCTGGCGGCCCGAAGGCGCCGGGGGCGGGGAAGTCGTGTTTGCCGGGGACTCGCCCAACGACGAGCCCATGTTCGCGCGTTTTCCCCTTTCCTGCGCGGTCGCCAACATACGGCGCTATGAAGGGCTTATAGGGGAGCTTCCCGGATTTGTCTCCACAAAGGAATACGGTGAAGGTTTCGCGGAAATAGCCGGAACCATATTGCGGATGCGGGGTGTGTATGAGTGATGCAATGTCGGTTCTGGTTCTTCAACTGGGGATCGTTCTTTTTGCCGTGCGGCTTGGCGGCGCTCTGGTCAAACGGCTGGGAATTCCGCCCGTGCTGGGGGAACTTCTTTCGGGCGTGGCTGTGGGGCCTTACGCGCTGGGCGGCATTGCTTTTCCCGGTTTTCCGCACGGCATATTTCCCTTGGGGGAAGGGCTCGCGGTAAGCTCCGAGCTGTATGCCTTTGCGACGGTGGCGTCTATCATCCTGCTTTTTTCATCGGGACTCGAAACGGATCTTGGGCTCTTCCTCCGTTACTCAATAGCGGGCGGCGTCATAGGAATGGGAGGGGTGATCTTCTCCTTTGTTCTGGGCGCCTTTTCGGGCGCGGTTCTTCTTGACATTCCCCTGTTTGATCCCCGGTGTCTCTTTCTTGGCATTCTTTCAACTGCCACGTCGGTGGGAATAACCGCGCGCATACTTTCCGATCAAAAGAAAATGGATTCTCCGGAAGGCGTCACTATCCTTGCCGCCGCGGTTTTTGACGATGTACTTGGGATCATCGCCCTTGCGGTAGTCCTTGGGATCATCGCCCTCCTTTCGGGCAATCCGGGAGACGCCCTGCCGGTCTCCGCCGTGCTGGGCATAGCCGGCAAGGCTTTCGGCATCTGGCTCGGTTTTACCGCGCTGGGGCTCATTTTTTCAAAACAGCTTGCCCGCTTCCTCAAGCTCTTCAGGCACAGTTTTGATTTTTCCATTCTCGCGCTCGGCATAGCCCTGATCCTTGCCGGTTTCTTTGAGAAGCAGGGGCTTGCGATGATCATAGGCGCCTACATAGCCGGTCTTTCGCTTTCAAAGACCGATATTGCCACGGTTATACAGGAGAGGATACACGGGCTCTATGCGTTCTTTGTCCCTGTTTTTTTCGCGGTAATGGGCATGATGGTCAATGTGAGGGAATTCTTTTCCACCGGCGTGCTTGTTTTTGGCGTCATCTACACCGCCGCCGCCATATGCGCCAAGGTCATAGGCTGCGGCGGGCCCGCCCTGCTTTTGGGCTTTAACCGCCGCGGGGCGCTCCGCATCGGCGCCGGGATGGTGCCCCGTGGAGAAGTGGCCCTTATTATTGCCGGTATAGGACTTGCGTCGGGAATACTTGATACGAAGCTCTTTTCGGCCGTCATTCTCATGACGCTTGTTACGACGCTTGCCGCTCCGCCGCTTTTGAATTCGGCCCTCAGGGTAAAGGGAAACGGCACGCGGAAACCCGTAAAGGGAGAAGACACCGCCACGGCCCGCTGGGAATTCCCGTCGGATGAAGTCGCGGATCTTGTTATGAATTTTCTTCTAAGGGATCTCAGGGCCGAAGGCTTCTATGTTCAGATGATGAACGTAAGCAGCGGGATCAGCCACGCCCGCAAGGACGACATTGCCCTTTCGATAAACGAAACGGGAAACGTCCTTTCCGTAGAAACCGCCGGGGAAGATCTTCCTTTTGTCAAAACCGCGGTGTACGAGGTTATCCTTTCCCTCAACGAATCCCTTGCCAGGCTCGGGGAATCTTCCGATCCCAAAAAGCTGAAGCGGGAGCTCGCCGGCATGGAAGGCCGCGCCAGGGACGGCGCGCTTTCCTTAATAACCGAAGATGCGATAATTACCGCTCTTGCGGGAAACACCAAGGAGGAGATCATCGCCGAACTGGTGGATCTTCTGGACAGGAACGGAAAACTCATCGACAGGAACATAGTCCTTGAAGACGTGCTGCAGCGCGAAAAAACCATGAGCACCGGCATGGAGCACGGTATCGCGCTGCCCCACGCCAAAACCGGCGGGGTAAGCGATATAGCCGTGGCGGTCGGCATAAAAAAAGACGGCGTCGATTTTGACGCCCTCGACGGCGAAAAATCGCGACTCTTTGTCCTTACCGTTTCGCCCAAAAAAACCAGCGGTCCCCACGTCCAGTTTCTTTCTGCCGTTGCCGCCCTGCTTCAGGACGGGGAAACGCGGGAAGCCATGATAAACGCCGTTTCCCGTGACGAGGTCATGTTTCTTCTGCGAAAGGGAAGGTGAGGGGAGCTTGTTCCAAAACCCGGTTGGTGCGAACCTTCGGTTGCGAACCTTTGGTTCGATGAAACAGCCTCACTTGACAATAATTTCCTTAAATAATCATAATCAGGAGAGGCTGTTCCAAAACTTCATTTTTTGGACACCAGGCTTCGCTTGGCGGGCTTCTTACCCCAGAGAGAATTGCATGAGCCCTAAATGCCTGCCTCACAAAAAATCAGCAATTTTCTCCGGGAGCTTGGATTGATATGATTGATTATACCGCCGATTCCATCCGCGCCGTGGACGCCAAGTACGAGGCCCAAAAGATCGCCTTTTCTCCCCTGGCCTTTCAGGCGGTCCGGGCCATGCTGGATCTCGGTGTCCTGCGCGGTGTCGGCGACGCCGGGGAAAGGGGACTGAGCCGGGGGGAAATAGCCCGGAAAGCGCGGATTTCGGAATACGGCGCCGGGGCGCTTGCCGAAATGGGGCTGGGGCTGCGACTGCTCCGCCGGGCCGCTTCTTCGGGGGAAGAGGGAGGGGAGGAACGCTTTACCCTGGGGAAAATAGGCTGGTTCTTTCTGGAAGACGAGATGACCGGGGTAAATTTTAATTTTGTAAACGATGTCTGTTACCGGGGAGCCTGGGAACTGGGAACCTCCCTGCGGGAAGGAAGGCCCGCGGGGCTTTCCGTATTCGGCGGCGAATGGAAGACCATCTACGAAGCCCTCTCCTCGCTGCCGGAGGGGGTAAAAAAAAGCTGGTTTGACTTTGATCATTTTTATTCGGATATAGCCTTTCCCGAAGCCCTGCCCCTGGTCTTCGCCTCCGGGCCGAAATCCATTATCGACATCGGGGGCAATACCGCGAAATGGGCCATAGCCTGCTGTGCCTACAGCCCGGAAGTTTCCCTTACCATCGTGGATCTTCCCGGCCAGACCGCCCTGGCGGAAAAGAACGCCGCCGCCGCGGGCTTCGCGGACCGCATCAGAATGTATCCCGGCAATGTCCTGGACAGGGACCTGTCCTTTCCTTCCGGCGCGGACGCCCTGTGGAAGAGCCAGTTCCAGGACTGTGTCTCCCTGGAACAGGACAGCGGTATCGCGGAAAAGGCCGCCGCCGCCGCTGGGCCGGAAACCGACGTGTTTGTCCTGGAGCCTCTCTGGGACATGCAGCGTTTTGAGGCCTCGGCCTATTCCCTCCAGGCGATCTCCCTCTACTTTACCTGCATGGCCAACGGGTGCAGCAAGATGTACCGCTATGGCGAATTAAAGGAGGCCATAGAAAAGGGCGGTCTTGTTCTGGCCGAGGCCCACCACAATCTGGGCAGCAACGCCTATTCCCTGCTGCGTTTCAGGAAACGGCCCGGATGAGGCCCCTCTATATCCGGCGGTTTTCAGCCTGGGCGCCGGGCGTCGAGGGGGAAGCCCAATGGAAGGAGTGGGCTGCGGGAACGCGGGAGATTTCCGGGACCGGGGAAAACCCCGCGCTGGATTTTCTCCCGCCCCTTTTTTACCGGCGCCTGAGCCAGCTTACCAGGATGACCATAAAAACGGTCCACGGCCTTATGCCCCTGGGGGAAGAGACCAAGCTGGTCTTTGTGTCCCTGCGGGGGGAGATC
This sequence comes from Treponema sp., assembly GCA_031266775.1. Lineage (GTDB taxonomy): Bacteria > Spirochaetota > Spirochaetia > Treponematales > Breznakiellaceae > JAIROE01. The sequence goes on along the minus strand of JAISAQ010000034.1, from coordinate 1,360 downwards.
GCCGCCCAGTACCGGATCAATAAATCCCTTATTGAGGAGGGGGAAATTAAACCCGCCCTCTTTTCCCTTTCCGTGTTCAATACCCCGCCGGCCCAGACTTCCATCGCCCTGGGGCTTAAGGCGGGATACACGGCGCTCTATCCCGCCTGTTTCCGGGAGGGGCTGCTCGCCGCGGCGGCGCCCGTCCTGGCGGGCGGGGCGGAGCGCGTCGCCCTGGCCTATGCCGACGAAACCTGTCCCCCGGAATACGGCGGCCTCGATCCCGCGCCCTCCCCGCCCCTGGCTTTCGCGGCCCTGCTGGGGGCCGAACCCGAAGGACGCGCCCTCCCCCTCTCCGCGGGCGGCGGGGACCTTGATCCGGGGCCCCTGGAATCCCCTGAAAATTTTATACGATACTGCCTTGGAGCGGAGAAGCCCTGTGTCCGGTGAAATGCCGCCTGTTAAAAACCACCTCCTTTACCTCTGGCGGGTTTTCGGTAAATGGCTGGCGTTTTTTGTTTTCGGTCTCGGAACCCTTCTGCTGGTATTGATGGTTTTTCCCCTGATGCGGCTCTTCATCCCCGGGAGGATCCGCTTTCAGGCGCGCGCCCGCAAAACCGTGTCCCTTTCATTCAGAATCTTTACGGTCTTCATGGATCTTATCGGTATTGTGAAACTTGAAACGGCGGATCGCCGTTCCTTCGCCCGGCTTGAGGGGAGAATCCTGGTGGCCAACCACCCTTCCCTGCTGGACGTGGTCATGCTCATCTCCCTTATCCCCAACGCGGATTGTATCGTGAACGGCGTCCTGCTCAACAGCATAGTCCGGGGCATCATCAGGCAGCTTTACATCCCCAATACCCTCGACTTTGCCACCCTCTCGTCGCTCTGCGCCGAATCCCTGGAACGGGGAAACTGCCTGCTGATTTTTCCCGAGGGAACAAGAACGAGGCGTTCCGGTCCTGTTAAAGTGCGGAAAGGGGCCGCCCGGATTTCCCTGCTCTCCGGCAGGCCCGTGGCGCCCGTGCGCATAGGGGGCGGCGATAAATGGGGCCTGGGGAAGAAGGATCCCTGGACCGCCTTTAACCACACCGGGCCGTACCGGTACGAGCTTACCCTGCTGGACGAGATTTCGCCGGAACGATACCTTTCCTTTTCCTATAACGCCGGGGTGAAACTTATGAACGACGAGATAAAAGAGGTCCTTTTCGGGCCCCCGGGCAGGGAAATACGGTGATCGGTGAAGGGCAAGGGATCAGCAAAATAGGAATTCCCCGGGGATTCGCCTATTATCTGTACCCTCGCTTTTTTGAAACCTTTTTCGCGGAGCTGGGCCTTACGCCGGTGGTTTCCGAAGAAAGTTCCAGGACCATGCTGGAGA
>JAISAQ010000028.1 GCA_031266775.1 Treponema sp. | reverse complement strand
ATGAGCTTCCGCCGCCTCATCTCCCGCTCACTCGGCAACGGTACCACCGGTAACTGCTCTTCCCGAAACTGCTCCACTATCCGTGCCAATTTCAGCGCGTCCTCTTTGTCCGTCTTTTTCATCGACCCGTAGATCAACGCCAGCTTTCCCGCGTTCAGGACCACCACTTCGCACCCGACCTGCTCTATGATTTCCTTCGCCATTATGAACGCCAGGTTCCCCGCTTCCCGCGCGACCTTGTCGCCCTTCTCCAGTTTCCCGTACAACGCCGCCCGTCCCCCGCCGTCCGTCCTCCCGTTGCTGAGGCTTACCTTCCCCGTCTTCCCTATCACCACCACCGTATAGGTCCGTTTCCCCAGGTCGATTCCCACATACCGTCGTTTCTCACTTTTCATTGTTCCGCTCCTTAGGATAAAATAAGGACCAGGAGCTTTTATCGGGTGTGATGCACCGTACTCCTATTCGCGGTCTGCCGGCGTGGCTGGCAGCCGCATCTTGTTTTACGGCAGGGAAGCTGCTTGCGCAGCATAAGAAAGGTTTGAATTCATCTTCGCGCCGAGGTTCCTCCGGGAATTTCCGGATTTCCTCACGTCAAAAACCAACCTGCCACCTCTTTACATTAGCCCCGCAAGGGGCTGACATCTCCGGCCCCGTCGGACCAGAATACCACTTGCTCCCGATAATTCAAATCATAGTATCTTCGCGGTTTATACAATTCTTCATATATCCACTGTTACAATCGTGTACGAGCTCTAGTTCAGATCCCATTCCGGTCCGGCCGCCTTTTCATCCATTTTGCGCAGGCGGCGGGAAAGGTCCCGCGCAAGATTCATGATAATGATGGAAAAAGCCTTAATATCGAGCCGGTAAATTTCCCGCAGGGACCTGTTGGACATGGACATTACACGGACGCCGGAAAGGGCCTTGATGGTGGCCGCGGAAGGCATCACGTCAAGGACCTCCATTTCTCCAAAGGCGTCCCCTTCCTTGAATTCGGAAAGGACGATCCCTTTTTTTACCGCCGCCGTCCTGCCTTCCGCAATAAAGCGTATCCTGTCGTTCCGCTGGCCTTCGACAATGATGTCGTCCCCCGCCTCATAGGATTCGTGCTCCATAAGCGGAAGGATCTTCCGCATCTGTTCTTCGGCAATCCCGCCGAAAAGCGAATACCGTTGCAACGCGCCTGGTTCTATCATAACACCCCCTTGTCACCCCCTTCTTAAATTAACCGGAAAAAGGGCGCCTACCATGACGTACACAAAGATCCCCACGCCCAGAAGAACCGGAAACCCGCTTGACACCGCAAGGACGCGGGCCAGGGCGCTTCCTACAAGCGAAAGGCCGCCGTTCATCCCCCAGGCCCACGGCATAAGATTGCTTTTGTTTTCCTGGAGGCTGTCCAGGCCGTTCGGGTAGGGCGCCCCCATAAAGAAAGCCGACGGGGCTATGATCAGCGCGGATACCAGCACGCGGACAAAAAGGGAAGACGAACGGAAATAGCCGAGAAAACCGTCAAGGCCGAAAATGTAAAACAAAAAGACAAGGGCCGCAAGGGCACAGGCCGCGGGAACCACAAAAATACGGAACCGTTTAACAAGGCCTGACGCCAGGTTCCCCAGGGCGGAAAATATCAGCATGACGGTAATGACGATGCTGGCCGAATAGGTGGGATTGGAAAGAAAGACCGCCAGCCGCTGAATCAGGTAAATTTCAATAAGCATGTAGCCCATTCCCAGCCCGGCGTAGTAGAAGATCACCCCAATGGTGCTGCCTATGTCCACCCCGCTGCGGAAGAGTTCCTTCCTGTGGCCTATAAGGGGAATGACAATGACGATAAAGCCGAAGATACAGGACTGCACAAGAAGGGCCAGAAGAAGAAGGTGGCCCCATTCCTCGGAAATGTCCTCTCTCCTGTCCATGTACATCGAAAGATTTTCAAGTTTGAGGTACCCTGTGTAGTAGGGCCGGGAATCCCGCATGGGCCTGATGTCAAAAATATATTCCCTTTCAATTTCCTCTCCCCTGCCCGCGAAAAACCCCGGAATCACCGCCCGGTACATGTCGGCGTTGGAATAGCTTTCCACATCCGCCTCGCGGCCCTCAAAATGGCTGCGGTAGACTCCCATGAGGATGTTGATATTGCGCAGGGGAAGCTCCATGCCGGGAACATACAGAAATTCGAAGGAACGGGTCCTTACAAAATTGTCCAGATAATACAGATCCACCTCGGTAAAGGGTCCTTTCTTGACAAGTATGGTCGAAGTAGACCTGAGGAGGCTGAACGCGTAAAGGCTTTGCTCCGGCGCGGAAAGGCCCGATTCCTTCATGGCGGTAATAATGGTGTTAAGGAGCCTGGGTACATTCCGGGGAGGGGTAAGGCTGTCCCAGACAGTTACCGAAAGCACCCCGCCTTCCCTGAGCGCCCCGAAATACTCGGTGAACGCCTCCGCGGTGAACTTGAAATCTTCATGAATGGGGTATCCTACGGAACTGGAAAAACCCACCGAATCCACAAGGCTTATTTCTATCAGATCATAGGCGTTTCCGTGATCCGCGCAGAAGGATCTGGCTTCCCCCTGCATGATGTTGATGTTTCCCGACCTGAGAAGATCCCCGTTGAACCGGGAAACATTCGGATCGTCCCGCATCAAACGTATCATCTCGGCGGAAGGCTCCACAATGTCGATTTTTCCGGCCTCCTTGTACCGGGCAAGCTGGGCGTTGATGCCGCCGCTCAGGTTGACAAGCAGGACATCGGGCTTTGTGAGTATGGTGTAGGGAGCGGCCATGGGAAGGTAGTCCATGTAAACCTGGTTATTTTCACGGGGGCTTCCCATTATTCCTATGGGCCCCCCGCCGTCAATAAAGAGCCCCCAATAGGGCTGAAAAGACGCGCCGGCACTTTCGCTGTCCGCGTTATCGGAAAGGCCGGGGGCAAAATGAAAATACCGGGACGCGTAGACGTGGTATTCGCCTCCGGGCCCGTAGGAATGGTGAACCAGTTTGGTATCCTCGAATTTCCGCACCCCGCTTACATCCTTGAAATCCGAGACCCGTATGTCTCCCTTGAAAAAAACAAGGCAGATTGACCCAAGGCCGGTTACTATCAGGGCCAAAAGGCCCGGCACGGGAAACTCGCCGCTGTCCCCCGCGCAGGCGAAGAGGGCGGCGGCAATGGTAAGGACCAGAATGGGAAGGACAAGATACCGGGGAGGAAGGGCGAACATAAAAAGAACAATGAAAAGCCCCCCCGCGCCGGAACCTATCATGTTCCAGAAATACACGCGCATGATGCGTTCACGCAGGGCGATAAACGCGACGCCGGTAAAGGCGGCGACGGCGAAGAAGGGAACGCCGTAAATAATATAATAGGCGCCGATAAACCAGAGCTGGCGCGGATCGGAGGCCAAAAGAAGGGGGTTGAAAGGAACCATCTGGGCGGTAATAACCCCCAGCGCCATAAGCAGGGGAAGAACGGCGGCGATAACGGCCAGGATTATATCCGCGTATTCCCTTACCCATTCGTCTATAAAAGAAAGGATGATCCCCGAAAGGCCTATGCCCAAAAGAGCGGTGGAAATAACCAGCGAACCGAAACTTGACCAGCCTCCGACCGAAAAGATCCGCATGACGCACAATTCATAGGATATTCCCGCGACGGAAACCAGAAACAGGGCAACCAGTTTTGCGTTCTTCATAAATAAGGTACTCCAAAGATCAACAGCGGGAAGACCGCCAAAAACGGCGCCCTTAACATGGCCCTTCCGTTAACCAAAAACAGTATAACGGGGAATTTGACAAACCACAACCACGGCGGGCGTAAAGATCCTTTTGCCGCGCAATGTTGACATTCATTCCGTGAAAACCTATGATACAGTATAAAGTTATGTTTTCCTTTTTCAGACGGCCCGTGTCCGTCTTCAGCGTTGTTATTATGGTAAGCGGCCTCATGCTGGGTTTCCTGTTCGGCCTCTTCCTTCCCCTCGCGGTTTCCGCAAAATCGGAACGGGTTGCGGCGTACGAAGAAGTGGCGGCGCAGCTGGCGGTGGAGGAAGTTACCAAGATAGCCGCCGAAAAGGGAAAAGACAGCCCGGAGTACGGTCTTGCCTATGAAACGCTCCCCGGAAGCAAAAAATACAACGGTCCGGCCTTCGCCCAGTCCATGTCCATAGAAACCAGGGAGTCCTGGCTTTCCTGGATGCAGGCCAACAGGAGCGATTCCCCCGAATTCCTTGAAAAAAGATGGGAACTGGCGGAAAATTTCGTCAAAAATTCAAAAGAATTAAAGCGGACCGAAGATCTGCGCGCCTTTCTCCTTGTTCCCCGCGAGCATTTTGTCCGCGCGGCGAACCGGGGTTTCGAATACGCCGACACATGGCTGCCCATAGGTTACGGCGCGACCATTACCGATCCCGACGTTGTCGCCATGATGACCACCACGCTGAACGTCCAGCCCGGCGACAAGGTCCTGGAAATTGGCACCGGCTCCGGGTATCAATCGGCCATACTTTCCTACCTGACAACCGAAGTATACACAATAGAAATCATCAAACCGCTCTTTATAGAAACGGATCAGCTCTACCGGGATTTCGAAAAATCCTTTCCCTCCTACGGTTCCATAAACCGCAAACTGGACGACGGGTACTACGGATGGGAAAAATACGCCCCCTTTGACAAAATCATCGTCACCTGTTCCATCGATCACATACCCCCTCCCCTTCTCAGGCAGCTTAAACCGGGGGGAATCATGGTGCTGCCCCTGGGCCCCCCAAGCCGGCAGTATATCATGGAAGTTAAAAAGGAAGTCACCGAAGAAGGGGCCATCGTCATAAGCCGCCGGGATGTCTACAACGGAATGGGCGTTAAATTTATTCCTTTCCGCAATGAGGCGGGCAGTTCCTACAGGGCCGTCCAGGAAGAAGAATAAGGCGGCCGCAATCGCGGCGGCTAACGGTATAACGCCCCGTTAATTTTAAAAGAGTTTCCGCATATTGTGGACAAGCGCGTTTTTCCGTGATATAGTATGTTTTATGTGTTAAAGTTTTTCAATGATTTTAGTTATTGAAAAACTTTCGTTGTAAAACGTTTCGGGAATTCGCGTATAAGAATTCTTTTTTTTGTTCCGATAATGCAATGAGGAGCATTATTTACAATGGAGGGGTTGTTACTGAACCAGAAACCGGCAAAGCGCCGGCGCCTGCCGCGTATACTGCGGCGCCGCATGAAATTACACATTACATTTCCGGTTTGGAAATTGCCGGGGATCGCCGCAGGCTGTTTAAGGGCCATTGGGGATCTGCCGGGCGGCTTGGTCCGCGCCGTATGCAGCAATCCGTTTATGCCAAAGGCCGTTTTTGTCTCATGCGCCGCCCTGCTGGGGGCCGGAGCGGTTTTCCTTGTTTCGTTCGCGCTCATATCCCCGGAACTGCCCCCGGACAGCATGGTCGCCGTGCTGAACGGCGCGGCGGCGTCCGTACCGGAAGGGTCCCCCGGGGACATACTGATACTGCCCCCCGAGGATCAGGACTGGGCGGCGCTTTCCGCCTGGGACGGCAGTGAGGAGCGGACCGGGGCGGGAACCTCGGAAACGGACCGTTCCGCCGATTTCGAGTACCGCGTCAGGCCTGAGGAAACCCTTTCCGAAATCGCCTATGCGTATTCCATTCCCCTTGATGTTCTGGCCTATTATAACCGCATCGCCAATCCCAACAGGATACGGACAGGAACGGTCATCAAAATTCCTTCCTACGACAATGAAAAGGCGGCCTCCGGGCAGATGGCGCGCCAGCCCCGGCGGAATACCGCCGCCCAGGCGGGGACGCGTCAGGCGCGCATTTCCTATGAGACAAGGGCCAGCGGGGACTTGGCGGGTTCAGGCATTACGGTGCACTTCTCCATTGTGGACCCTCCGGCGGAAACCCTGCAGTCCTTTGAGTGGGATTTCGGCGACGGAAAACGCGGGTTCAGGCCCGATCCCATATACGAGTACACCGTGCCCAAGACCTATGTGGCCCGGCTTACCGCCCGTGACGCTTCGGGGATCATTTACCGTTCCAATTCCGTCTATATAGACGTGCCCCACCCGGAATCGGCGGCCGAATACAGCACAACCAAATTCATAACGCTTTCTTCGCCGGACGATTTTTTCGTGGTAAACGGGATCATCACCGCCGTGGCCCGCTATCCGTCCGTCGGCGCGGCGCCTCTGGATTTCAGCGAATCGGATCAGTACCTTACCAAGGTCAGGTTTACAAAGCCCGGTTTCTACGGGGTTACCGTGCGCGAGGCAAGCCACCCTGAACAGTACTACTCCATTTTCGTAAGCCCCGTCCCCACCATGCACGCCGCCGCCCAGGAAAATTTCAACTGGTACCGCACCCAGTTCAACACCGGCACAACCTCAAACTGCGGCCCGGCTTCGGCCTCCATGGCCATAGGCTGGTCTATAGGAAAGTACTTTCCCGTTTCTTCGGTGCGCGAATCCGTGGGGTGGCAGGGGGAAGGCGGAACCAGTCTTGAAGAACTGTTCGCCGTCATAAAGAAAAACGAGGTTCCCGCGGCCATTTCCCCGGTAAGAACCGTACAGCAGGTAAAGGACGTGATCGATTCGGGAGGCATAGCCATTGTGCTCTTCCATACCAACGGCGTCAAAACCACCCGCCAGGACCCTGCCCAGGATCTCTTCGGTAAATACTACAACGATTCGGTGGGACACTACATCGTGATCAAGGGCTATTCGCTTGACGGCGAATACTTTGTCATCTACGATCCCATTCCCGGCGACTGGGGGTCGAACAGCTTCCGCTATGGGGACGACATCAGCATGATGGGCCGGAACCGGTACTATCCGTCGGCGGAATTGCTTGGCTCCCTCCGCCGACCGGACATGATTGTGGTTCCCCGGAAAAGCAATTAGCGGCGCCCGCCACGGGCCGGGCGGCTGCGCCGTAACCCCCTCCGGGCCGGCCGCCAGGGCGCGCTTGAATTCTACACGTTGAATTTGAAGAACATCACGTCCCCGTCGCGGACGACATAGTCTTTTCCCTCGACGCGGTATTTCCCCGCTTCCCTTATTTTCGCTTCGGTTCCGTATTGTACAATATCGTCAAAAGAATACACTTCCGCCTTGATAAAGCCCTTTTCAAAGTCCGTATGTATTACCCCCGCGGCCCGCGGGGCGCTGTCGCCTGAATGAATGGTCCAGGCCCGGCATTCATCCGCGCCGGCGGTAAAAAAGGTGTACAGTCCCAAAAGCCGGTACGCCGCGTGTATCAGGGCGGAAAGGCCTGATTCCCCCAGGCCCAATTCGGAAAGAAAGGCGCGTTTTTCCGCATCGTCCGTGATATCGGCAAGCTCCGCCTCGAATTTTCCACAGATGCACACCGTCTCCGCCCCTTCGGCGGCGGCCCGTTTCCGCACCGCACCGGCCAGCGCCGAACGGGCGTTTCCGTCCCGCGCCGTCTGTTCGTCAATGTTACAGACGTAAAGCTGTTTTTTCATGGTGATGAAGTGACAGTCGTACACCGCCTCTTCCTGTTCGGCCGAAAGCGGGACGGAACGGGCGGGTTTTCCCTGTTCCAGCGCGGGGGCTATCGCGTCCAGTGCGGAAAGAACCGTTTCGGCGTTTTTCTTTTCATCCTTCCCCTGAACCTTGAGGGACCTCTCCGCCCGTTCCCGCCTTTTGGCAAGCGTCTGGAGATCGGCCAGGGCCAGCTCTATATTGACGGTTTCCATGTCGTCTTCCGGATCAACGCGGTTATTTACATGAATAATACCGGGATCTTCAAAACAGCGCACCACATGCGCTATGACGCCCACTTCGCGTATGTGGGAAAGAAACTGGTTTCCCAGCCCTTCGCCCTTTGACGCCCCCCTGACAAGGCCCGCGATATCGACAAATTCCACGGACGCCGGCACGGTACGCGCGGGCCTGAAAATCTCCGTTAATTTCGAAAGCCTCGAATCGGGAACATCGACCACGCCCACATTGGGGTTGATGGTACAGAAGGGATAATTCGCCGCCTCGGCGCGGGCGGAACTCAGCGCCGAAAAAATAGTGGACTTGCCCACATTGGGAAGCCCCACAATGCCGCAGTTTAGAGCCATGTTCTATAATCCCACAGAACGCCCCCCGAATGCAACGTACCGTAACAGGCGGCGCTTGAAAGGAAATCTTCAACATGGTATCCTGAAACCGCCTGACGCGCGGTATCCGCGCCGCAGGCGATCAGGCAGACAGGAGAAATACAGTGGCCTTTGCGTTAAACAGTTATCCCGTAGTATTCCGGGCAAAATATACAAACGGAACCTGGAAAGAAGAGTACCTGGAAAAACCCCACATGAAGCCGGAAGAAGAGGCGGCCCTGTCCAAAGACGAGCTTGAAAAACTTGGCGATTCCCGGAATTTTTTCGGCGACATGCCGCTGGTAAACTACACCACCCAGTACGGGCTTGGCTGTTTCGAGGGACTCAAGGCAATGCCCCAGAGAAACGGCGGGCTTTCGCTTTTCAGGCCGGACCGGAACGCGTCCCGTTTTTACAAGTCAATGAAGGGGCTTTTCATGCCGCCTTTTCCCGAAGACATTTTTGTCAGGGCCTGCGCCGAAACGGTGCGCCGGAACGCCGGATTGGGTTTCAGGCCGTACTATAAAACGGAGTGGGAAAAAGATTCCTTTATGACCGCAGATTCGGTTTACGTGCGGCCCTTTACCTATGCCGAAGGGGGCATAGGGGTAAATACATGCCGCGAGCCCTGGGTACTGGTTATCTGTACGCCGGTAAGCTCCTATTTTTCTTCGGGTACTTTTGACGCCGTCGTTACCGGCCGGATCAGGGCAACGCCCGGGGGAACAGGCTGGATCAAGGCCTGTTCCAACTATGTAATAGCCGCCCTTGCAAAACACGAAGCCGCCGAATCGGGATACATGGAATGCGTTTTTCTTGACGCGGTACACCGCAAATATGTGGAAGAAGGTTCATCCTGCAACATCTTCTTCTACCTTAAATCCGGGGAGCTGGCAACGCCCGAACTGGGAGATACCATACTTCCGGGGATAACAAGGGCCAGCATTATAGAACTGGCCCGGGACAAGGGCATAAAAGTCAGCGAGCGGAAGATAGATATTGAGGAAGCGCTTGATGAAACAAGGGAATGCTTTGTCAGCGGGACTGCCGCCGGGGCAACCCCCATCGAGTCCCTTAGCCATGAGGGAAAAAAGGCGGTTTTTAACGGCGGCAAAACCGGGGAACTTACCGCGTATATACGGGATACCCTCAAGGGAATCCAGTACGGAACCCTTCCGGATGCCAAAGGCTGGATGAAAAGCGTCACATAACAGGCCCGTCCCCGAAACGGCTTCCTTTCCAGTCCGTCCTGAAACCCAGAAAACCCAGTATAGTAAGTAGCGTCATCCAGGCGGGGGTAAAAAGAAGCTGAACGGCATAACCCGCCGCATTTCCGGGGGGAACGCTTCCCATGACAAGGACGGCGGCGGTGTTCATAATCATGGAGCACAGAACCGCCGCCGGCAGCGGCCACAGGCCGGGGAAGAAGGGCAGGAGCGGAAGGGCGATGATCCCCATTGATATGGAGATCATGAGGCCGCCGAAACCTGTCCGGGTCAGAGGATCGGCGCTGAAGAGCCCGCCGTTGTTCCAGCGAAGCGTCTGGTTAAGAAAAGCGGCCCAGGAATCTTCCGGCCGGGTAAACACATGGGTATCTTTTCCAACGGCCGAACGGACCTCACACCCCGAAATGGAGCGGATACGGGATACAAGCGCGGCGTCCTCGGTAGGCGAAGGCGGCACCGATTCATAGCCGCCTATGAGGTCAAGACATTCCCGGCGGAGGATCAGGTTGTTTCCGAAACCGCCCCCGGCGGCGCCCAGTCCCGTGGAAGCGGCAAGGTACATGTACCGCATCGCGTGATCGATACACTGGCAGAAGCAAAAAAAGCCCCTGCCGTATTTTTTGAAAACCGGCCCTATGACTACCCCAACCCGTTCATCCGCCATGCGTCCGGCCATGGCCGCAATCCAGCCGGGGGGCACCTCACAGTCGGCGTCCGTAAAAAGAAGCAGGCTGCCTCCGGCGGCTTCTATGCCCCGGCCGATGGCGTACTGTTTGTGATTGGGCCCCGGATTCCCGGCAAGGGTAATGACGCGGCAGTCCTTCCTCCCCTCCGTGAAACGGGCAAGCATCAAAGGACTGTCGTCGGTAGAACAGTCGTCGATAAAAATATACTCGGCCCCGGGATAATCCTGGTTGCCAAGGGTCCGCAGGAGCCCTCCTATCCGGAGGCTTTCGTTGCGAAAGGGAACGATCACCGACACCCTGGGCAAAGAGGCCCGTTCCGGGATCTTCCCGGCGGCCCTCCTGTCCCGCGCCCGTTCCCGGACAAACCCCGCCATGAGGGCGGCGTGCAGGGTAACAAAGGCCGCGGCAAAGGCAAAACGGAAAATGTTAAACAGCAGCAAAACCATATTGATCAATTGTACCAGAATTGTTATAGTAATACGAGATTGTTCCAAAACCCGGCCGGTTTTGGGACAGCCCCATACACGTGGGGCTTCAGGCACGATCCGTTGCGCCCGAAAGGGGAATTAGCTCAGTTGGTAGAGCGGTAGGTTCGCAATCTACAGGCCAGGGGTTCGAATCCCCTATTCTCCAGTCTGTTTCCTCCAAATACTGAATTTTTGTGAATGTTGTGTTGTTTGAACCGTACGTGTTTTACCTGGGGGAGGCCGCTTGCCGCCGTTTACCCTGCGGGGTAAAATCCACAGGGAACTTATCCCTTTACCGCTCCGGCGACCATTCCCCTTATCATTCGTTCGCTGAAAAAGAGATAGATAATTATAATAGGCAGCATGGCAATTAATATGGCGGTCATCCTTACCGGCAGATTTGAGGAATACTGGCTCTGGTAAGTCGAAAGCCATACCGGTATTGTTTTCAGGGCGTTTTTACTGTTCAGAATAAGGGCAAATATAAATTCATTCCAGGTCCCTACAAAATCGAGGATTACAATGGTTCCTGTTATTGGCATACAAATTGGAAAAATGATTTTCAGCATAATTTGATTAACCGTGGCGCCGTCGATAAAAGCCGCTTCTTCAATGGATCTGGGTATCCCTTTCATATAACTGTCAAACAAGTAGATGTCCCTGGGCAGCGCAAACGTAACATAGGGTATAAGCAGGGTAAAATAACGGTTTAACAGGCCCATATTTGAAAACTGGATATATATTGGTATTAAGAGAGCGTGAATGGGAACAAGCATTCCCATAAGAAAAAACATATATAAAAATTTCCTCCCCCTGAAATTATAGCGGGAAATAAAGTATGCCAGTAAAAACGATATGATCAACGAAAAGAAAATGGAAAAGATCGTATAAAAGACACTGTTACGAACAGCTACCCAAACATCATTACCTGAAAAAATCGTGAGGTAATTATCAAAACCCGGGTTTGACGGCAGGGCAATATGGCTTGCGTTAAATTGCCTTCTGTCTTTCAGGGAATTGTAACCCAGCCAGACAAAGGGGAAAATATAACTCATACAAAAAATATACAGGAAAAAATTTATGACGATCTTTATTATCCTGCCGGTAATAAAATTTCTTCCAAAATCACGTTCGCCTGCACCGGCCATACATTCACCGTTCTTATTCAGCATTGGATCTGCTCCTGCTCAATGAATTAAACCAGGTCACCAATACGGTACTGATAATCAGCATCGCGATTGAAACAGTCGCCCCATACCCATAATTTGCCTGTTCAAAGGATACGGAATAGGCATATTGCGCAAGCACCGTAGACGCGTATCCCGGACCTCCCAGGGTCATGCCATATACTACATCAAAAATCTTTATGCTTCCGGATATGCATATTATAAGTGAAACATTTATCGTGTTTCTGAGCAGGGGAAGTACAATAAACAGAAACAGCCTCATCCCTGTGGCCCCATCCATCATTGCGACATCGAATATTTCCGGGTCTATGTTTGTTACCCCGGCAAGAAGTATAACGAGATAGAATCCTATAAACTGCCAGGCCAGTGGAATTCCGATAGACACAAGAACAATATGCGGATTCGCAAGCCAATCCTGCCGCATAAATGAAAAGCCAACGGCGGTAAAAAACCCGTTAACCAGCCCAAACTGGTTATTATACAGAATTTTCCATATATAAGATATTACTATGGAAGAAATGATAGAGGGAAAGAAAAAAACACCCCGTACAAATTTCGGTCCAATGACTTTTTTTTGAACAAAACAGACACAGACAAGTAATGCCGTTCCAAGCTGGAAGATTATTGATACAAACATAAAGAAAAAATTATTGCGCAAGGCAAGCCAAAAAATGCTGTCGGTAACCAGTTTTCGGTAATTATAGAAACCGGCGAAAATATGCTGCCAATTCATGGTATTATGCAGGCTGTAATATCCGGCGTTGATTATCGGAAAAACAACCACCAGTAAATAAAGAATAACAGGAACAAAAACATAGGGAACCAGTTTCAACAGAGAGATCTCATAAAGTCCTTTATTTCTTTTGACCCTTGTCATTACAATTGCCCCTTTGCAATTATGATACGGCATGGTATTTTTCATGCCGTATCAATGGTAAAATTACCGCATGCCCCTTACCTGATTTTGCTGTATTCTTCAAATACCGCCTGTATGGCTCTGCAAGCATCTGCCGGGGTAACGGTTCCCGAAAGCATTTCCTGAGTCTTGGCGTATATGATCTGGGTCATCGCGGGTCCGTTTTGCTGGCGATTCAATGGATAAACCGCGGGAGCTTCGGCTACACTGTCAAGAAAGGCCCTGAGCAGGGGAGAAATATTGACCCGTTCGATACCCGTAATAGTATCAATGGTCCAGGCCGGCATATTTCCAACCTCAAGTGATCCCAAAGCGGATTCATTCCCCAAAAGCGCCCTGAGAATTCCAGTACACAGATCCAGTTTGCCTTCCCCGTCTACTCCGGGATTAAGCGCGTAAGCCCAGCCTGAACCGCCGGTATACATGCCATACTCAACTTCCGGTTTGGCTGCAGCAGGCCTCGGCAGGGGAGCAACGCCGGTTACCCGGTATATTTCCTCAGGGGCGTCTATCAGCATGCCTCCGGCGGTCCAGGAACCGGACATCAGCATCGCGGCCTTTCCGGTAAAATAATAGGCGCTCACATCGGTTCCATTAGCCGCGACAACATCACTGTTGAAATATCCGTTCTTCATGATGTCATTGATCATATTCATCGTTTTTACAAAATCAGGATCATTGTAGCTTGTTTTTCCGTTAAACAACCCGCAGTTAACCACCCATTCGTTGCCGCACATAAATTGGGTAAGAGGCTCTCCAATAAAGGACCACAGCGGCCATCCTTCGACATCTCCCAAGGCAATCGGTATATACCCGGCCCGCTTTAGTTTTTCACAAAGGGACATCCAGTCTTCCCACGTTTTCGGAAAACCGGTGTATCCTGCTTCTGCCAGAATGTTTTTGTTGTAATAAACCGCCTGATTTGTAATGAACTGAAAGGGTATTCCATAGATTTTTCCGTCAACAGTTTCTTCACTCCACATCGGAATAAAATTATCCTTCCATTCCCTGTCCAGTATATCATCCAGGGGACGCAGTATATTCTGCCGCACCAAATCAGGGGTCAAATCGTCCCTGGTCAAAAAAATGTCCGGCAGAGTACGGGCCGCTATATACACGTTGAATTTCGTGCTGTATTCTTCGGTTCCGCTCATGCTTTCGTATTCAAATTCAACATCGGGGTAATCCGCCAGATACCCGTTAACCAGCCTTTCGAAAATTGGCGTAAACGGCGATTCTCTGGTATACATATTCATCATGGTAATTTTTGTTTTTTTCTGACCGGATCCCGTCCGGGATGTATCCGTACAGGCGGCAAACAGAAAAAACAAACAGGACATCAACAATAACACTACAACACGCCGGTTTTTCATTTCTTCCTCCGATTTCAATAAAAATTAAAATATCCAGAACAAGATCTGGACATTTTTCTCAAGAAAACCCGCAATCGCGTTTTACGGCGGGAGTTGTTCAACAACCGAAGTTATTGAACAACTCCATTTATTCCCGGAACCAGGCGTGCAATTTCCATTTTTCAGGACCATGAAGCGGTTTTCCGATGATATCGAGTTTTCCATCCCCATTGAGATCTGTTACTACGGCTTCATGGACGCCTGTTTTATTATCAATGATATGTCTGACAGGAAAATTGCCCCTTCCGTCATTTTCATAAATATAGAGTCTGGGGGGACGCAGATGATATTCCTCACTGTCCCCCCTGGTCACGCCGATTTCTCCCAGGAAAATATCATTAAACCCGTTTCCGCACAGATCGGCTACCGCGATAGAATGGGCATCCAGAAGTCCGGTATCAATGATATGTTCTTCCCACATACCCCATACATTGCCGGCAACAGGCTTGAACCAGGCAGCTTTTCCGCCTTCTTTTTTACCATAAATACAGGCGTCGCCTTCGGCAAGCAATATTTCGTTTTTACCATCACCATCAATATCCGCTATGGCAATCTTGTTCGTAATATAATTTTCTTCGGTGAATTTGCTTGCCTGCCAGTGATTTCCCGTCCATTTGAACCAGGAAACGCCGCTGACCACCTCCAGCATGCCGTCATTATCCAGATCACCTGCAGCCACTCCCTCTTCGGGCTGAAAACCGGTTTTGGCATGGGGATTGGGTAATTTCATATCATCAGCGATAATTTCCAAATCAGGCCAGGGACTCAAAAAAGGATTTGACGGTACAGGCAGCGCGTACAGGGTTGTTCCCCGTTCCTGATTGGTAAACAGAAGATAATTGATCCCGTCATTTTTTACGGGAGCAACAAGGGTATCATGCTGCTGTACTTTGCCTGTTTTTGCAATGATATGCCTTTTCCACTCGCCTCCCTTTGGTCCCGGATTTTCCCACCAGCTCATTTCATCAGCCCAGGCGTCGCTGCCGTTTATAATATCGGGGTATCCGTTCCCCGTAAGATCAATCGCCCTGCCTCCACACTCCTGGTTTTTAACTTCGGCGACGGGATGATAAATCCATTCCGTCCTGTCGCCGGTATTTTCAAACCACGCCATTTTACCGTTCCGTCCGCATACGGCAAAATCCATTTTCCCGTCCCTATTGAAATCTCCGGTACAGGAAAGGGTATTCATCCGGGCTATCCCCGTATCGTTTTTGAATTCACCGATTACCTGCCTGCGAAACCGCGGATTTGCCATTTCTCGTTCCCCCTTAATGTATTGTGTCTACTCTTATCCATCTGTTTTCAACGATGGACTTTCCAACCGCGTCAATAACCCGCTGAGCCAGCATACCGTCTTCAAATGCCGATTCATTCCGGCCGTCTGTTTCAATTGCCCTTATAAATCCATATAGCTGATGGACAAAGGCGTGTTCCCACCCCAGCACATGACCGCTGGGCCACCACGCGTACATCATAGGGTGAAAGGATTCCGTCACATTGACAGTCCTGAATCCGTTAAGGGCATCTTCCTTTTTTTCAATGTACACTTCCAGTTCATTTATCCGCTCCAAATCAAAACGGATCGCCCCCCGGTCTCCGTATATTTCAAGCAGCAGGGCATTTTTTCTTCCCGCGCTGGCGTTGCTGACTGTAAAAACACCCTTTGCGCCTTTGTGAAAATTAATCAGAAAAAATACCGCGTCCGGAGTTGTTACTTCTTTCCGTTCGGAAGTACCGGAGACCGGCCTTTCATGAACATAGAGAGAGGAACAGCCGCATACTTCCACGGGTTCATCGGCCAGAAACCGGGCCAGATCAATTACATGGGCGCCCTTGTCACCTGCAATACCGGGACCGGCCTGGACTGTATCCATGCGCCACCCAAAGGGAGTATCTGGTGAAAGGGCAAAATCCTGCAAATAACGCATATCCAGCTGGAGCACCCGGCCGATACCGCCATCCTTGATGATTTTTCGGGCCAGCATCAACGCGGGAACGCCGCGGTAGGTAAAATTACAAAGATTTTTAACTCCTGCCCTGGTTACCGCCCCGGTCATTTCCCTTGCCTCGGCGTAAGAAAGGGCCAGTGGTTTTTCGCAGACTACATGCTTGCCTGCCCCGGCCGCGGCAACGGCGATTTCCCTGTGAAAGTTATCGGGAGTACAAATATCAACAATATCAATTTTTGGATCCTCAACAACCCGCCGCCAGTCGGTGCAAAACCGGGAAAAGCCGTATCTGCGGGCTGTCTCCTCAAGGTCCTCCCCAATTCCGCAAAGGGTATCCAGACAAATCCGGCTTTCAGGCTGAAAAAACATAGGGATTTTACGATACGCATTACTGTGGGCTTTTCCCATGAATTTATGCCCAATAAGACCTACCCGCAGTTCCTTCCCCTTCATATTCATACCCGCCAATTGCCGCCGAGGCTTTTTTCCGCCGTACTGCGGATACGAAGTAAATTTTTCGCGCTGACCGCCGCCGATTCAATGCTTGGCATGTTAAATTTTTCCTGTTCAACAATAAACCAGGACGCTCCCCGCTGGAGGCCGAGCCGGGCCGCTTTTTCCATGTCGATAACGCCTTCACCGACCTCCGTATCCGTCCAGTTTCCGTCATCCCTATAATCCTTAAAATGCACGGAGGGACTGTATTGTCCGTATTTTTCCATAATTTCCATTGCGTCAAATCCGGCGTATTCCACCCAGTACAGGTCTATCTCGAATTGCACCACATCCCAGTCAAAGTATTTTACCATGAGAGAAAAACCGTCATCTTCCCTGTTTTTATCCAATTCATATCCGTGGAGGTGGTACAAAAACCGTATTCCTTTTTTTTTAAAAACACTTCCCCAATTGTTCATCATCCTGATAATTTCACGATAATCGTCCGCGGTTTTTCGCAGTTCTTCAGGAATCCACGGATACACCACAGTAGTACATCCGCATTCCCGGCTGTACCGGAGGATCTTGTCCATACGCCTTGTGTAATCATCATGGGTAAAGGTAATGCCCGCCAATTCAAGCCCGGCGCTTCCCAGAAGTTTCTTCAGATCCGAAGCGTTCATTTTTTCCATGAGCCCTCCGGGGAATTCAACCCCTTCATAACCCAATTCTTTCATACGGACAATGGTACCCTCATAATCTTCTGCCAAAAGATCCCGTACTGTATAAAGCTGAATGCCAACCTTAGCCACTCTGTTCTCCTTTTCCCGCGCTTCCCATGATGGTGTCTATTTTACGGATATAAAGATCCTTCATCGCTTTTCTGGCGGGGCGCAAAAAAATTCTGGGATCTATGGCGGCCGTATTTTCCGCCAAAGCCTTCCGCGTAGCCGCAAAAGCCGCAATCCACCCATCGGAGGCAACGTTTATCTTGCAGACGTTTGTCCTTGAGGCCCGGCGGACGGATTCTTCGGGTATACCTTGTACGCATTCCAGGCTGCCGCCATTGGCATTGATCATCCGCACATACTCTGGGTATATGCAGGAAGAACCATGAAGTACAACCGGAAAGCCAGGGAGACGCCTTTCTATTTCGGCAAGAATATCAAACCGAAGATCCGGGAGGTTGCCGTTTTTATCCGGCCTGATTTTTACCAGCCCATGGGAAGTTCCGATTGATACCGCCAGACAGTCTATCTTTGTTTCTTCCACAAAACTTTGGGCCAGAGCGGGATCAGTATAACAGGAGGAAACACCCACATTCCCATGTTCCTCTTCAGCTTCCGTCCCGGGGATTGCCCCCAATTCTCCTTCCACGGCAACCCCATACCGGTGAGCGTAATCAACTACCCTTTTAGTCAAGGCGGCGTTTTCTTCGAAGGGCAGCATGGAACCGTCTATCATGACGGCGGAAAACCCGTTATCGACGCATTGTACACATTCTTCATAATTCAAACCGTGATCCAGATTAAGAGCCATCATGGCAGAACCGGTTTCCTGTTTGATCCGTTCCGCGCTTGCCGCGGCAAGGGCGCGTATATAGGCAATCCCGAGATTCTTGCAGGTATTTGATGAGGACTGCAAAATAAAAGGACTCCGCCGTTCAATACACGCATCCACAATGGAAAGTAATTGTTCCATAAAAACAAAATTAAACGCCGGGACCGCATAACCTCCCCGAGAGGCTTCCTGAAGCAGCGCCCTCTGATCGGCTATTCCCAAATCACGAAAAGATATCACCGGTATACTCCTTCTGCCCTGTCCTTTTATTGAAAAAAAATTCAACTTCGGCTTTTCCGGGCAGTGCGGGCATGGCTCCCCTTTTGGTGGCAGCAAGGGACGCCGCGGTATCGGCGTACGTGAGGGCCCCGGCCAGGTCCGTGGTCTTGAGGTTCCTGAAAGCGGATCTGCCGCCAAGCCCATGTTCCATGAGATAACTGAGGAACGCGGCAATAAAGGCGTCTCCGCATCCTATGGGATCAACCGGCTCAATATCCATCGCCGGCTGCCTGAGAATTCCGCCGTTCCGTATTAACAGGCTTCCCTTTTTTCCGAGAGTGAGCAGTCCCAGAAGGCTGTTTTTTGAAAGAACAGGCACGATCCCCCGGCTTGCCTTTCCGGTATCAAAAAGAAGCTCGTGTTCAGTTTCGTTCATTTTGATAATGTCCAGATATGGCCACACCTTGTACACCTCTCTTGCACATTCCCCGGGCGTCCACATGGCGTCCCGGTAATTGACATCAAATGAAACAAGGGTGTCCGAACCGGCGAACAGTTCAAGTACCCGCATCGTGGTCCCGCGCAGGACCGGCGCCGTCAAACACAGAGAATCAAAATGAAATATTTGTACTTCCTTAAGTAATTCCAAATCAAGCTCCGGAAATTCAAGGAGCTCATCGGCTCCCGGATTCCGGTAAAAGAGATATTCAATTTCTCCGGTCTCAAGCCCCGCGTGAAAATTCAAGGTGGTGCGGTGCTTCCTGTCAAATACCAGCGCACGGGTATCAACGCCGTTATTTTCCAGCACGCTCTTTAAATACCGGCCAAAGGCATCATCTCCTGCCTTGCCCATAAAGGCCGCTTCCACACCCAGCCGTGCGGCCCCTACCGCCACATTTGCGCAGGCGCCTCCAGGAGACGGAATAAAGGATTCCTGCCCGGCTATTCCCCGGCAGGGAGTCCCGGGAAACATATCCATAATAATGGTTCCAAAGCCGGCGAGCTTCATTCCTTTTTTCATTCCCTCAGATCATCTCCCCGCAACCAGGAGCGAATTTCCGCATCAGTGGGATGCACCGGATCCGGTTTCAGGCCGGGAATATATTTACAGGCCTCGTACAGCACCCCGGCGCAGTGTCCGCTTCCTCCTGCAACATGATGAATATACGGGCCGTATATCAGCTTTTCTTCCCAGACGGGCCAATTTTCCACCTCCATCCATACATAGGTTCCAAGACTTTTTGGCCCCGTGGTCTGCCGCCCCTGACCCAAAAACAGGGAATATACCCCATTCATGCCGTCAAATCTGGCGACGGTAATTTCAGGCATAATAATTTCGAAATTACCCGTACCGGGCAGGGGGGGAACAATATTACTGTGCCGTCCAAGAAAACGTTCACACTCAGGGCCGCACATCGAATAGGGAAAATTACCACAATGCCAGAGGAGTTCCGCGTTGGGATTATCGGGGCTCCTCTGCGTCATATCCGCGAGAAAAACCGGTTTCCCGTCACTCTTGGCGCTCTGCAGCAAAATGGAAGACAGTGCGCCGTGGATGTCCGTTTCGCAGGCAACAGGTATGCCCGCATCGGTAACTTCGCCGTTTGAAAAACAGGAATAGAACCGCGTCGCATTGGGCAGATCATCATGGCACTTGATCGCAATGGCGCCCAGCCCTTCCGCCTCCGCCCAATCCAGTAAAAAGAGTTTGAGAGCGGCAATTTTTTCAAGATCCTTTTCGTCCACATCCCGAAGAGGCATACGGCCGCGGATATCCGCCGCCGCGTCCCGTACCCGCTTGCCCTCCCGTATCATGGCGGTAATACCCTTCTCAACCTGCAAAAGGCTTATGGGTACAGTCTCAATCTTCCAGCGGCTCAACAGCTCCTGTTCGTTAACGATCACGGTATAAAAATTTGAGGGACGGCTGCCAATCTGGCCTATCCGGGCGCCGATGAAATTTTTCGCGGTCCGGGCGGCGGCGGCAAAAGCGGAAAAACCCCGCCGGAAAACTTCCGAGTCGACCCGTGAGTTGACAATGTAGGAAAAAGGAACGCCGTATTTATTGAGTACGTTGCTGGTAGCGAAAAGTCCGCATTGGGTATCCCTGAGATGGACCCCGTTGGGAAGGGGATTTTCGTCCCGGGGCCCCCAGAGCAGGAAGGGTTTCCCCGTTTCCCGGGCAACATAGGCAACCGCTTCCTCGGTCCCAAAATTTACATGGGGGGCAAATACCGCATCCACCCGTTCTTTCCTGAAAAAATCGACCGTTTTCCTGGCGTCGGCCATGGTTAAAAGAAGCCCTTCAGGGTTAATAGAATCAATGGTAACATAGTCCACCCGCCAGTCGTCCAGCTTCTCTTCGACAAGACGTTTATATTTAAGTGCGTCCTCGACTGAAAAACAGAATCGTCTTGTAGGCGCCAAACCTATTTTTATGTTCTTCATGCGTAAAACTCCTCAAAAATTACACAGATCAATAGCCGTTTTTGCGTTAACGTTTTTATTTTTCCATTGTATACCATCTTATTTTTATCTGTCAAATTCTTTTTTCGCTTTTTTTATACATTTTTCCTTTGAAATTCGTCTTTTTTTCCTGTTTTATACAATTTGCCGCAAATTCCGGGCTTGCGGCTCCTCTGTATTCATGGTATACTTTGCGTAATATTTACCGCAACATGGTATGGCGAAGGAAAAATATGGAACTCGGTGTTTTTACCATTCTGTTTAACGATCTTCCTCCGGAAGAATGTTTTACCAAAGCCGCGGAACTTGGCTTGAAAGCGGTAGAACTTGGCTGCGGCGGCTATTCCCGTTCCCGCCACGCGCCTCTCCGGCAGTTACTGGACGAACCGGAAAGCCTGAACCGCCTGCGGCTGCTCCTTGAAGAACGGGGACTCAGGATTAGCGGCCTGGGAGCACAGGGAAATCCCGTACATCCGGATCCGGAACAGGCGGCGCGGTACCGGAAAGATATTCTGGACACGCTGCGTCTTGCGGAACTCCTGGAAGTCGATACCCTGCTGCTTCTTTCCGGATGTCCGGGGGGCGGTCCCGGGGATCGTACGCCGAATTGGATAACGTGTCCCTGGCCCGAAGATTATTCGAGGGCGCTGGCTTACCAGTGGAACGATGTTCTTTTGCCCTATTGGCGTAAAACCGCCGAACTGGCCCTGGAGCACGGGGTAACAAAACTGGCAGTTGAACCTCATCCGGGGTTTTGTGTTTATAATACCGAAACTCTCTTAAAATTAAAAAACCTGGCTCATCCCAATATCGGCGCGAATTTCGATCCAAGCCATCTATTCTGGCAGGGAATTGATCCGGCGGCGGCTATCCGCGCCATGGGCGGGTGTATTTATCATGTCCACGCAAAGGACTGTTTTATTAATACCGGCCTGCAAAGGCTCAACGGGGTACTGGACGCAAAACCCTATAGAGAATTTTCCGGCCGGGCATGGAATTTCCGTACCGTGGGATACGGCCATGACGCCCATGTGTGGAAGGTCATGATCAGTACACTGGCGGAAACAGGATACAACGGGGTTATCAGCATCGAACATGAAGACGCCCTTATGAGCCGCGAAGAAGGACTTGAAAAGGCAGTATCCCTGCTTTCAAAAATCATCATACGCCATAAAAACGAAGTAAAATGGTGGGAACTGCGGGAAGAAGGATAAAAGAAAAAATGGCCGATAAAATAACAATGTCCGATATGGCGGCGGAATTGGGCGTCTCCGTCGCTACCGTTCACCGCGCCCTTACCAACAGGGGCCGCATCAATAAGGAAACCAGGGAAAAAATACTTGAACTTGCGAAAAAAATGAATTACAGGCCCAATCTGGTTGCCAGAACCCTGTCTTCAAAAAAAAACATACGGATCGCTTTTTCAAGTCCGGATAATTTTTTTTACTCTGAAATAATCGAAGGCATAAAGGCTGCCATGGAAGAATACCGGCATATCGGAATTTCCACTGATTTTATTCTGACCGAAGATTACAGTCCCCATAAACAGACGGAACAATTGATCCGCGTTCTTGAGGACGGCGGCTATGACGCGGTTGCTATATCCCCGACACATACCCTGCTCCTGAATCCAATCGTGGAAAAATTTATAGCCGGAGGCAAACCGGTCATTACCGTTAACAACGACCTGGGCAATACCAGCCGGAGCTGTTATGTCGGCGAAAACAGCTACATGTCAGGACACATGGCGGCACAGATATACTGTGATTTAATGGATGAAGGCTCCCACATCGCCCTGATGCGCAGTTTGGTATCCGCCGAAGGACTGCACGACCGGATCACCGGTTTTATGGACTATGTGTCGGAACAGAAAAAAATAAATATTCTGGGGATATATGATTTTTATGATAACATCGGGAATGCCCATGAAATTTCAAAACAGATTTTACTTACCACCAGGGCAAAGGGCATTTTCTGTAACAGCATGATGGGAACCATCGGCATGGCCCGCGCGGCGGGCGAATTGAGCCCGGAAAAAAGGCCTTTCATGATTGGCTACGATTTTAATGAAGAAATTGAAACATGTATCCGCGAAAATATTCTGTACGGGATTCTTTTTCAGTCTCCCTTTAGCCAGGGATATTACGCCGTAAAATTGATACGCCAGCTCATTGACGGCAGCATTCCCCAGGCCATTCAGGAATCCCCCTTTTTCTACATCCCGACCCAGTTGATTCTGAAAACAAATCTTATTCAAATATGGAACGATAAAAGGATAAAAATATCCAGCCAGATAGAATTACCTGTTTGACAGGATCCGGAAGAACGCCGTTCCGTTCACCGGCGCCCCTGGCCTACGCCCCCGGTTTCCGCCTTGTTCCGATAATCTGGGACAGCGTCACAAAGGCGATGAGGCCGAATCCGGCAAGATCGGAGTAGAATCCCGGATCAATCAGCAAGAGGCCCCCCGCCACGCCGGCCAGGCGCAGGGGCAGGGAGACTTTTTTCAGCATATAACCTTCAAGGCCCGCGGCAAGGCCGAACATTCCTACGCAGGAAGTCAGCACGATACGGATCACTTCAAGAGGAGTGGTGTCGATAAGAAGCATGGCCGGGCTGAACACGAAGATATAGGGAATAATAAAGGCTGTAATGGCGAGCCGGGTCGCGATGAGGCCTGTCTTTATGGGGTTGGAGCCGGCTATGGCCGCTCCCGCATAGGCGGCAAGGGCAACGGGCGGCGTTATGTCGGCCACTATGCCGAAGTAAAACACAAACATGTGGGCCGCCATAACAGGAACGCCCATGCGTACCACGATGGGCGCGGTTATGGTTGCCATGATCACATAATTTGCCGTAGTGGGAATTCCCATGCCAAGAACAAGGCAGGCTATCATCGTAAGAAAAAGGGCAAGAAGAAGGTTGTTTTCCGCCACGACAAGCAGCGCGGCGATAAGCACCTGTCCCAGGCCGGACAGTGAAACAATGCCGACGACAATGCCGGCCATGGCGCAGGCCATGGCGACGCCGATGGTGTTCCGTGAACCGCCTGAAAGGGCGCCGATAAAGGACGCGGGGGTAAAGCGCGTGTCCTTTCTGAAAAAGCTGGCGATAATGGCCGCCGCTATCGCGATGCAGGCGGCGTAGGCCGGTGTAAAGCCCGCGCCCATAAACGCAATCAGCACTACAACGGGAAGAAAGAGGTAACCCCGGCTTGCAAGGAGTTTTCCGAAGCGGGGAATGGACTCGCGGGGCAGCCCCTTAAGGCCGAGTTTCTTCGCCTCGAAATGGATCATGAGGAAGATCCCCGTAAAATAAAGCGCCGCGGGAAGTACCGCCGACACCGCTATCAGGGGATAGGGAACGCCGGTCAGCTCCGCCATAAGAAAGGCGGCGGCCCCCATGATGGGAGGCATGATCTGCCCGCCTGTTGAGGCGGCCGCTTCCACCGCCGCGGCGAACTCCGGCCTGTAGCCCGTCTTCTTCATGACCGGAATGGTCACGCTGCCGGAACCAACCGTATTGGCGACGGAACTTCCGGAGTACATGCCTTCAAGCGCGCTCGCGATAACCGCCACCTTTGCGGGCCCCCCCGACGCGAAACCGGCTATCGAATTGGCAAGATCAATAAAAAAAGCGGCAATGCCGGACTTTTCAAGAAAAGAGGCAAGAAAAATAAAAAGAACAATAAAGGTTGAACAGACGCCCGTCGGGGTCCCGATGATGCCGTCGGTGGTATAGAAGAGCTGATGCACGACGCGGCGCAGGGAAAAACCCGACACCGCCGCATACACAATAAAGGCGGCGGCGACAACCAGTATGGGAAGCCCCACAACCCGCCGGCACAGTTCCGCGAGAACTACCATTCCCACAATTCCCGCGGCAATATCAACCGGCAGCAAAAGAACGGCGCGGGAAATTATCGCGTTAAAATTAAACGCGTAATAGAAAAACGCGGCGCTCCCTGTAATGCCAAGCGCTATATCGTACCAGGGGATATAGTTGATCTTCCTCTCTTTTGTACGGCGCGGGGGGTACAGGAGGTAACCGTTAAAAACAAGAAAACCCAAAAAGACGCTGCGCCTGACCTGTTCGGGAAGGGAGGCGAAAAGGGTTATCCAGAATATGTACGCTGCAAAGAGCAGCAAAAAGAAAGTGACAATATACGAAGGAAACCCGGAGAACCTGCGCACATTCGATTCACGGTCTATGCCGGCAATAAGATCTTCGGTTTCGCTTTCGCTCAAGGCGTGAAAAGAATCATCCCGGCCCGTCATTTTCCGCCTCCTTTCCGTATTTTAAAAACAACCTGGGCGTTTCTTCCGCAGAGATCCCTCAACCCGACACATTCATCCCCGATAAAAAGAACATGATCCGAGACGGTTCCCACTATATAACGCAATTTCTCCCAGACCCGCCCGGTTCCCGTTATGATCATGCCTTCGCCGTCGCGGAAGAAACGCTCCCCTTCTTCCAGCGTACTTTGCATGCCCGCGCCAAAGGAAAAAAAACGGACGGCCCTGCCGCGTATCACGCCGCCTTCCACCGTGAACATTTCACGCACCGGGCTGTTGTTCACCGAATGGATAAATTCGACGGCAAATTCCTTTCCTTCGGGAGCTTCCCATTCACCGTAGGTCTTTCCCGTCTTTTCATCGGAAAGAACAAGAAAAAAAGGAACGCCGGGAACGGTTTCCGCGCGGCTTTTCGCGGACGCCCCTCCCGCCGCGGCAAGAGAGGCAAGGAACAGATCTGCGATAAGGAGGAAGCGCCTGTTCAACTACTGCATCACGCCTGTTTCCCGGAAGTACCGCCTGGCTCCGGGGTGAAACGGCACGGAAATTCCGCTGACCGCGTATGAGGAAGAAAGCTCCGCGCCCTTGGAGTGGGCCGCCGCGATTTCGGCGCTGTTTTCCATCAGCGTTTTTGTAAGCCGGTACACCGTATCGTCCGAAAGTTTATTGCTCACAATAAAGGTCGCCTTGACCGCCACAGTTTTGACCGCGCCGGAAACGCCCCGGTAGCTTCCTTCGGCTATGGGGTACTGGGTGTAAAACGGATATCTTTCAATAAGGGCGGCGGCATGGGCGTCGTCTATTTCAAGCACGGTAATGTCTTTTCCCATCGCAAGATCAACGATGGCCATGGTCGGCGCGCCGGCGACGCAGAAAAAAGCGTCTATCTTGTTGTCCCGCAGCGCGTCCGCCGACGCGCCGAAGCTCAGGTTCTGCTTGTTGATGTCGTTAAAGGTAACTCCGTAGGTTTCAAGAATCTGGCGGGCGTTGAATTCGGTGCCGCTTCCGGCGTCGCCGACAGAAACATTCCTGCCTTTAAGATCCGCGATGGTTTTTATTCCCGACGCGGGATTCGCCACCACCTGGCATACCTCGGCGTAGAGGGCCGCCATGGTGGAAAACGCCTGGGTCTGCTCGCCGGTAAAGAGATCCGTTCCCCGGTAGGCGTAATCCATGACATCGTTCTGGACAATCGCCAGTTCCACTTCCCCCGCGGCCACGAGCTGTATGTTGGCCTTCGACGCCCCTGTGGACTGTATGACAACGGGTATGCCGGTTTTCGCGGTAATGATCTGGCCTACGGCCGAACCGAACGCGTAATAGGTCCCCGTATTTCCCCCGGTCGCCATGCGTATGCGTTCCCCGCCCGCCCTGGCCCACAGGCCTGCGGCGAACACCGTCATCGTCAATAAAAATACGTATTTTTTCACTTTTATTCTCCTTGTGCATGTCCAGTATAGAATCATTCAACGGCCAAAACAAGTGCCGAAAGCAAAACTTCGTTTCGTTTTCGGCCGGGGCCTTACTTTACCGTTATGACCGCGCGCGCCGGTTCGGCCGCTCCCTTTTCAAGGGCGGCGGGAACGGGAGCGGCGCCGGCGGCCGTTACCGTACAGGAACCGGGAACAAGGACGCTCTCCCCGGCCGCGTTCACCGATTCAAAGGCCGAGGCGGGAAGTTCAAATTCGGCGCTCACCGTTTCTCCCGCCGGGCAAAAGACACGGCGGAACGCCCGCAGCGAAAAGAACGGATCAGAGGAGAGGCGGTCGTCTTTGGAAATGTAGATCTGTATCACCTCTTCGCCGCCGCGTTTTCCCGTATTGCTGATCTTCACCGACGCCTTTAGGAGGCCGTCTTTCGATATGGAAGAAGAGGAAAGTTCAAGGGAATCGAAACGGAACGATGTATAGGAAAGGCCGAACCCAAAGGGGTACAGGGGCTTTTCCGTCATGTAACGGTAGGTTCTTCCCTTGAGGGAGTAATCCTCATAGGGGGGAAGCTGGCTTGTGGAAGCGGGAAAGGTAATGGGCAGTCTGCCTGAGGGAACAACATCGCCAAAGATGATGTCCGCGAGGGCTTCCCCGCCCTTTTCGCCCGGATACCACGCGAAGATAACGGCGTCGGCGATATCTTCGGGAATGGCGATGGGGCTTCCCCCGGTAAGAACAAGAATCACGGGCTTTCCTGTGCCCTTAAGGGAACGGAGGAATTTAAGCTGCCAGGGGGGAAGCTCTATGGAATCCCGGTCGCCGTTTGAGTCGGAGGCAATGGCGTCCCCCTCTTCCCCTTCCATGGAACCGTCAAGGCCCATAACCGCGATGAAAAGGTCTGTATCCGCGCCGGTGAAGAAGCCCGTCTGGGAACCGAAGCGGGCAGGATGGCTCTCTTCGTACTGGAGGCAGCCCGGCCGGTATTCAAGACTGACGGCGTACTTGTCCCGCACCTTCATCCCCAGCCCTTCAAGGAAGGTGACAAAGCGGGGACTGATTCCGTAGTAGTTGCCGAAAAGCGTCAGGGGATTGGCGGCGCTTGGGCCAAGTATGGTTATGCGTTTGGCGCTGTCGTCAAGGGGAAGAATTCCCCTGTCGTTTTTAAGAAGCACGATGGATTTTTCCGCCGCCTCGCGCGCCAGCTTTTGGTGTTTTTCGCAGTTGATCACATCCCCCTTAAGCCCGGAATAGGGATCGTCTTCGGGAGGATCGAACATTCCAAGCTTGAAACGGGTCCGCAAAAGCCGCGCAAGGGCGGTGTTAATGGCTTCCTCGGTAACAAGGCCCTTTTTGAAAGAAACGGTAAGCTCTGGAAAGGTGCAGCCGCAGTTAAGATCGCAGCCGGCGTTAAGGGCCATGGCCGCCGATTCCTCGGGGGTTTTGGTAACCTTGTGATGTTCGTGGAAATCCCGTATGGCCCAGCAGTCGGACGTTACATGGCCCTTGAAGCCCCATGTACCCCGGAGTATCTCTTTTAACAAATAGGTGCTGCCGCCGCAGGGTTCGCCCAAAGTTCTGTTATAGGCGCCCATTACCGCCTCAACCCCTTCGTCCACCAGGACCCTGAAGGCGGGAAGGTAGGTTTCAAAGAGATCTTTTTTCGACACCACCGCGTCAAAGGTATGGCGCAGCCGTTCGGGCCCCGAATGGACCGCGTAGTGTTTGGCGCAGGCGGCGGCCTTGAGGTGTTCGGGATCGGGACCCTGCAACCCGCGGACAAAGGCGGCGCCTATGCGGCTTGTAAGGAACGGATCTTCCCCGTAGGTTTCCTGCCCCCTTCCCCAGCGGGGATCGCGGAAGATGTTGATATTCGGCGTCCAGAAGGTAAGCCCCCAGTATTGTCCCCGGTTGCCCCGTTTTACAGCCTCGTTGTACTTTGCCCGGCCTTCGTCCGAAATGGCCTCCGCCACTTTCTGCACAAAGGCGTCGTCGAACGTAGCCGCCAGCGCTATGGCCTGGGGAAAAACCGTGGCGACGCCCGCCCGCGCCACCCCGTGCAGGCATTCGTTCCACCAGTTGTATTCCGGTATTCCAAGGCGCGGTATTGCCCGGCTTGTATAGCTTAACTGGGATACTTTTTCTTCGAGGGTCATCCTGGAAATCAAATCCTTGATGCGTTCTTCCCTGTTCATGCTGCCTCCTTGCCGTATTTTCAACACATACAGATCTGTGCTATAGTAATACAGAAAGGCACGGGTGCGCCAGAGGAGTCAGGATGAAAATTGATAAATTAATCGCCATAGCGGAAAAGCAGGAAGAATTGCTGTGTTTTCCCCGTTTCAGCCGGGAAGACGCCTGGAAGCTGGGGAACGGGGCGGCCGGCATTATCCTCGAAAACGGATATCCCCTTTCGGTAAGTATACGGCTCATAAGCGGCCTCACTATCTTTCAGTACATGGCAGAGGGAACCACAAGCGATAACGAAGGCTGGATGACCAAAAAATTCAACACGGTAAGGGATCTTGAGGAAAGCACGCTGCTCTGTACCCTGCGCCTTGTAAAACGGAAGGAAACGCTCGAGTCGCGGGGGCTTGATCCCCGCCGCTATGTATGGGGCGGCGGCGGTTTTCCCATCCGCATAAAAGATTCGGGCCTCATCGCGGTTTTTACGGTTTCGGGACTGCCCCATCTTGAGGATCACGCCGTTCTTGTTGACGTCTGCGCGGCTTTTCTGGGGGAAACAAACGCGCCCCGTTTTCCTTCCGGCGTAAAACTGTAAGCGGAGCGTTCATGCCCATAACAATTCCGGCGGATCTGCCCGCCTGCGATATCCTCAGAGGGGAAAATGTCTTTGTCATAACCGAGTCCAGGGCCGAACACCAGGACATACGGCCCCTCAAGGTGGGCATAGTCAACCTCATGCCCACGACGGTGGATACGGAAATACAGCTGCTGCGGCTTCTGGGGAACAGCCCCCTTCAGGTGGATCTCAGCTTCCTCCGCATGGGAAGCCACGAATCAAAAAACGCGCCGCCGGGGCACCTTGAGAAATTCTACCATGATTCCCAGGAGATTATCAGGGACAACGTGCGCTTCGACGGCCTTATCATCACGGGCGCGCCCGTGGAAACGCTTCCCTTTGAAGAGGTGGACTACTGGGATGAACTTGCCGGCATGATAGACTATTCAGTCCGGAACGTATGGTCGGTAATGCACATTTGCTGGGGCGCGCAGGCGGGACTGTACCGGCGCTACGGCATTCAAAAAAAAACGCTTGAACGAAAGCTCTTCGGCATCTTTCCCCACAGAATAAACGAGCGGCACACAACCCTTTTCCGGGGCTTTGACGATGAATTCCTTGCCCCCCAGTCGCGCCATACCACGGTCGACAGGGACGCGGCCGCCGCCGACGCCAGGCTTACCATACAGTCCGAAACGGAGGAGACGGGTATCTTTATCGTCACCGCCCGTGAAGGCCGCGAGATCTATGTCACAGGCCACCTTGAGTACGATCCCCTTACCCTTGACAGGGAATACCGCCGCGATCTTTCGCGGGGGCTTCCCATAGACATTCCCCGGGACTACTATCCCGCAGGCGATCCTTCAAAGGCCCCCGTAGTCCGCTGGAGGGCCCACGCGCACCTCTTCTTTTCCAACTGGCTCAACTACGTGTATCAGGAAACGCCTTACGATCTGGGGGAACTTGGGTAGCGGCCGGTGGCTGCTGTCCAGGACAGCAGCCGGGGCAGCAGCCGCACCCGCAGGCGGTTTTGCCCTTGCGGAAGTTGATAACAAGCCGCGCCACGACAAGGGCCAGCACGGCGAAAACAATGAAACCTGTTACGATGGTTCCGGCGTTGGCTTTCAAAAATTCCACGGCTCTTTCTCCCGCGTCCTGTCAGGCCGCACTGTGAAACTCTCTGGGCAGGGGCTTTCGTCTTTCCGAAGGCCTGCGCACCACGAGATAAACGAGGAAAGCCAGGACCGCCAGGGCCGCCGCGGTTCCGGCGCCGAAACCGCCGCCTGAAAAGAAGGTTCCCAGCTGGTATACGATCAGGGCGACGGTATATCCGGTTACCAGCTGGTACGCCACGGCAAAGGCCGTCCATTTGGCATTGTTCATTTCCCGTTTGATGGCGCCGATGGCGGCAAAACAGGGAGGGCAGTACAGGTTAAAAACCAGAAACGCATAAGCGCCTGAGGCCGTAAAGTGTGACGCGAAGGCGCTCCAGATTTCTTCCCCTTTTTCGCTTACCTCCGCAAGGCCGTAGAGCACCCCCATGGTTCCGACTACATTTTCTTTTGCTACAAGGCCGGTAATGGTTGCCACCGCCGCCTCCCAGGTTCCGAAACCCAGGGGCGCAAAGATAAAGGCAATGGCCGAACCGATGCCCGCAAGGAGGCCGCCGCCCAGATCCTCAACCATGCCGAATCCGTTTTCGGTAAAGCCGAAACCGGAAAGGAACCAAACCGCCACCGCGGAAACCAGAATAACGGACCCCGCCTTCCTGATAAAGGACCAGCTCCGTTCCCACATACTACGGAGGACGTTCATTACGCCGGGGGCGTGATAGGCGGGAAGTTCCATTACAAATGGAGAAACGTCCCCCATAAAGGGCCTGGTCTTTTTCAGGATAACGCCGGAAATGATCACCAGCGCAATGCCCAAAAAGTAGGCGCTGGGCGCGACCCACCAGGCGCCACCGAACGCCGCGCCTGAAATGAGGGCGATAACCGGGAGTTTTGCCCCGCAGGGCATAAAGGTGGTAACCATTACCGTAAGACGGCGGTCGTGTTCGTTTTCGATGGTCCGGGAAGCCATGACTCCGGGAATGCCGCAGCCGGTTCCTATAAGCATGGGGATAAAGCTCTTTCCCGAAAGGCCGAAACGCCGGAAGACCCTGTCCAGGATAAAGGCGATCCGGGCCATATAGCCGCAGGCTTCCAGAACCGCGAGAAACAGGAACAGCACCAGCATCTGGGGAACAAACCCAAGCACCGCGCCGACCCCGGCCACAATGCCGTCGAGGATCAGCCCCCTAAGCCAGTCCGCCGTGCCCGCCGCCTCAAGAAGGCCGCCGAGGATCACCGGAACGCCCGGCACCTCCAGGCCGAAAAAATTCCAGCTTTCGCCAAAAAGGCCGTCGTTCGTCCAGCCGGTAACCCAGGCGCCGACGGTGGTTATCGAAACAAAATAGACAAGAAAGATAACCGCCGCGAAAACAGGCAGGGCAAGGAGGCGGTTGGTAACCACGCCGTCAATCCTGTCCGATACGCTTACCCTGTTTTTGTTCCGCTTTTTGTAACATTCCGAAACCAGGGCGGTAATGAATTCGTACCGTTCTTCGGAAATTTTGCTTTCAATATCGCCGCCGCTTTGTTCCTCCGCGGCCCTGACAACAGCCTCCGCGCCGTCAAGTTTGTATTTTTCGGCAAATTTGGCGTCCCGTTCAAGTATCTTGAGTGCGTAAAAACGCCGCCGGGATTCTTCCACGCCGGACATTGCCGCCGAAAGTTCCGAAACGGCCGTCTCCACGGGTCCTGAAAATGTAACCGCCCGGCGGGCTTCGGCCTTTTCCCCCGCGGCGGCAAGAACCTTCTCAAGGGCCGCCTTGATTCCCGTGCCTTTAAGGGCGGAAATCGCCGCTACAGGACAGCCCAGGCGTTTTTCCAGTTTTTCAAGGTCTATTTCTTCCCCCGACTTTTCCACCGCGTCTATCATGTTGATCGCGGCAACCACCGGGATGCCGAGTTCCAGAAGCTGGGTGGTAAGGAAGAGGTTCCGTTCCAGGTTGGTCCCGTCAATAATGTTAAGTATCGCGCCGGGCTTTTCGCCGAGCAGGTAATTCCGGGCTATAACTTCCTCAAGGGAATAGGGCGAAAGGGAATAGATTCCCGGCAGGTCCGTAACCTGTACGTCTTTGCGTCCCTTGAGACGGCCTTCCTTTTTTTCGACCGTAACCCCGGGCCAGTTGCCGACAAATTGATTCGCCCCGGTAAGGGCGTTAAAAAGGGTTGTCTTTCCGCTGTTGGGGTTTCCCGCAAGGGCTATCTTGATATCCACGACTCCTCCCGCAAAGACCCCGGCGCTGCCGGCGGCAGACAGAAAATCCGCGTTTTGCAGGGGTCCCTGCTCATATAACCTCAATAATGTCTATGTCCGCCTTTCTGAGGGTAAGCTCATAACCCCGGACACTGACCTGAACAGGATCGCCCAGGGGAGCGGCCTTGCGCACCAGAATTTCCGTATTTCCGGTGATCCCCATGTCCATGATCCGCCGCTTAACCGGCCCCTGCCCGTGGATTTTGACAACTCTGACAGTTTGGCCGGGTTTTATCTCTTTTAACGTACGCATGTGTCTCCCCTAAACGAATATTCTATTCGCCAGTTCCCTGCCAAGGGCGATACGGCTGTCCTTTACTTTGACAATAAGATCGCCCGCCAATTCCGACACCACCGTTATCTTGCAGCCCACGGTAAATCCCAGAGCCTCAAGCCGCTTTTTTACATCCTCCGGGCCGCCGACACGCCTGATTACGTTTTGTTTTCCCCGGACGGATAACAGTAAAGGCATCAGTTATACAACCTCCATTATCAAATATACTGAAATATATTAGTTTTTGCTAACTTTTATGTAAAATTTTACGCTCCCGATACGGAGGCTGTTCCAAAACCAGCCGGGTTACTAACCAAGCCCACTATATCATTTGATTATTTGTTTCACAAGATCCCGCGCGGAATCCCCCTTTTCCATATTACATATATTTAATATGATATTACTATGTAAAATATGAAAAAATTCTTTGCTAAAACGGCTCGGTGGACGGAAAAGGTTTACTATGGCGTCCCGTTCGGTTATACTTGGAAGAACGCCGGTTTATTCGCGTTCGAATAAACCAGTGTTTTTTTGGAAAAAAGCAAGGAGAACATTATGGAACTCAAAGGCTCAAAGACCGAAAAGAACCTCGAGGCGGCTTTTGCCGGGGAATCGCAGGCGCACACCAAATACCTTTATTACGCGTCAAAGGCCGAAAAGGACGGTTACCAGCAGCTTGGCGCCATCTTCAGGGAAACGGCGGGAAACGAAAAGGAACACGCGAAAATCTGGTTCAAGATCCTCCACGGGGACACGGTGCCTGACACCCAGCCGAACCTGAAAGACGCCGCCAAAGGCGAGCATTACGAGTGGACCGAAATGTACCCCGGTTTCGCCAGGGAAGCCAGGGAAGAAGGGTTTACCCAGATCGCCGCCCTCTTTGAGCTTGTCGGGAAAATCGAAAAGGAACACGAAGAACGGTACAAAAAACTCCTTTCCAACATTGAAGGGGGCATTGTATTCTCGCGCGACGGGGATCAGGTCTGGCAGTGCTCGAACTGCGGGCATATTGTTATCGGGAAAAAAGCGCCGGAACTCTGCCCCGTCTGCAAGCATCCCAAATCCTATTTCCAGATCAGGGCGGAAAATTACTGACAAAATGGAATCATCCCTTTCCCGCGAAGAAGCGTGGGCGCTTCTAACCACATACAACAAGGATCCCTTTCATCTGCAGCACGCCCTGACGGTGGAAGGGGTCATGAAGTGGTACGCCCGGGAACTGGGGTTTCCGGACGAGGAAGCATTCTGGGGAAACGCCGGCCTGCTTCACGACATTGACTTTGAAGAATATCCCGGCGAGCACTGCGTCAAGGCGGCCGAACTTCTTGAATCAGGCGGCGCGGGGAAGGATCTGATCCGCGCGGTATGCAGCCACGGCTATGAACTTGCGGTGGACATAAAACCGGAACACGTCATGGAAAAAGTCCTCTACGCCTCCGATGAACTTACCGGCCTCATCTGGGCCGCCGCCATCATAAGGCCGTCGAAGAGCGTACAGGACATGGAAGTCAAATCCGTAAAGAAAAAATTCAGGGCCCTCAATTTCGCGGCGGGCTGCTCCCGGGAAGTCATCGAAAAGGGAGCGGCCATGCTGGGATGGGAACTTGACGTTCTTATCGAAAAGACAATCCTCGCCATGCGTTCCTGCGAGGAAAGCGTCAACGCGTTCATGAACGCGCGGTCCTGGTAGGGCGGCCCCTGTTCCCGTGAAAGCGGTAATCGCCATGTCAGGAGGGGTGGACAGCTCTGTGGCGGCGGCCCTGATGCTTGAAAGGGGATGTACGTGCATAGGCGTTACGCTGAAACTTTACGGCGAAGGAAGCCGCTGTTGTTCCCTTAAAGACGTAAACGACGCCAAAGATACCGCGCACAGGCTGGGCATTCCCCACTACACGCTTAACTTTACCGAAGCTTTTGAGAACGAAGTCATACGCCGTTTTATCGGCGTTTATGAATCGGGAGGAACGCCCAACCCCTGCATAGACTGCAACCGCTACATCAAATGGAAGGCGCTGCTCCTCCGTTCGCGGCAGCTTGATTTTGACTCAATCGCGACAGGCCATTACGCCCGCGTCGAAAAAGACGGAAACGGCCGCGCGCTGCTGCGCCGGTCAAAAGATCCCAAAAAGGATCAGACCTACGTGCTCTACGCCCTTACCCAGGAAGAACTGGCGCATACCGTCTTTCCCCTTGGGGACATGACAAAGGAAGAAGCAAGAAAAATAGCCCTTGAAAAAAACTTTGTCAACGCAAAAAAAGAAGACAGCCAGGACATCTGTTTTGTTTCAGGGGGCGGCTACGGAACCTTTATCGAAACGTACACAGGGAAGAAATACCCGCGGGGAGACATCGTGGATGCCGGGGGGAAGGTTCTGGGAAGCCACCGGGGAATCGTCCGTTATACCATAGGCCAGAGGCGGAGGCTCGGCGTAGCCCTGAATTACCCGGCGTATGTATGCGCCAAATCGGCGGAACGCAACACCGTGACGCTGGGACCTGAATCTTCCCTTTACTCAAAGGCGTTCACCGCGTCGGACATAAACCTTATCGCGGTAAACCGCATCGAAAGGCCCATGCGCGTCACGGTAAAGACACGCTACCTTTCAAAAGAGGCCGGGGCCGTCGCGGAGCAGACGGGCGATAATTCACTGCGTGTCGAGCTGGACGAACCGGAACGGGCCCTTACCCCCGGACAGGCGGCGGTGCTCTACGACGGTGAATACGTGATAGGCGGAGGAACAATAGATCCCGCCTGACAGGCGCTTATCTTAAGGAGATCTGCTTTGCCCAGGCGGCCGCCTTTGATTTCCAGGTTTCAGGAGCGCTTTCAAGCGGGCTTCTGAAATCCGCCTCCCCGGCAATTTCGTTTCCCGCAAGCAGGGCCTTTAATTTTCCCAGGGCCTTCCCCTTTCCTCCCCCGTGGCAGCAAAAGATCGCCGCCTTCTTTCCGGTCATCCCTGTTTCCGACAAAAACGAAACCAGCGCGGGAGAGGGAGATCCCGCCCAGACGGGCCCGCCAAGAACGACAAGATCGTAGGCGGAAAGATCGGCGGCATAGGGCCTGAGGGCGGGTTTCCCCCGGGAAAACACCATCTTTCCGCCCCAGAAGTATTTGGCAATCCCCGTCCGTTTTTTCTCTCCGGCAAGTTCAAGCTCAAGGAGATCTGCGCCAAGGAGCCCTGAAAGCTCAGAGGCGACAAGGGCGGTATTGCCGTCCAGGGAATAATAGATGATAAGGGTCTTCATGATTTCCTCCAATTCGGGTACACTAACAAAGAATGACACAAAAAACGGCTTTTGTTAAGAACGCGCCGCGTTCCGCGCGCGCGGCGCAAAGTACGCTCCGTATTTTCGCGTCATATTACAGGCCCCACTGGAAACTGTTTGCCGCCGACATGGTATGCGCCTCCCTTACGGCCGGCGCGGATCTGGCCTTTCCCATGATGACCAAATTCACCATTGAAAAGCTCCTTCCCGGCGGGCTTTTCCGGGCGTTTTTTATCATGGCCGCCTCCATGGTGCTCCTGTACCTCCTCCGCATGGGCCTTACCTGGTTTGTCACCTACTGGGGACACACCGTGGGCGCTTATATAGAAGCCGATATGCGGAGGGATCTCTTTAACCACCTGCAAAAACTTTCCTTTTCGTTTTACGACACAAACCGGACCGGGCAGATCATGTCCCGCGTCACCACGGATCTTTTCGAGATAACGGAACTTTCCCACCACGGGCCTGAGGATCTTTTTATTTCCGTCCTTACGCTTCTTGGGGCCATAACCCTCATCTTTTTTATACGATGGGAAATAGCGCTGATATTTGTCATCGTCATGCCGCTTGTGATCTTCCACATTCTGCGTTCCAGAAGCGGCCTTATGAAGGCGTCGCGGAAGGTAAAGGAACGCACGGCGGAAATAAACGCGTCCCTTGAATCGAGCATTTCAGGGGCAAGGGTGTCAAAGGCGTTTACCAACGAATCCTACGAAAAAAGAAAATTCCGCGGGGGCAATGAAAATTTCAAGAGCGCGAAAAAAAACTACTATTTTTCCATGGCGACTTTCCAGGCAAAGTTCGAATTCCTCATCCACCTGCTCAATGTCATCGTCATAGCCGCAGGAGGTTTTCTTATCATGAAGGGAAGAATGACGCTTCCTGAACTTGTCACATGCAACCTTTTCATCGCGGCCTTTCTTATGCCGGTAAGGCGGCTCCAGAATTTCGTCGAACAGTACACCACCGGCATGGCGGGATTCGGCCGTTTCCTTGAAATCATGAACATAAAGCCCGGCATTACCGACGCCCCCGGCGCGGTAAACCCCGAAACCATACGCGGGGACATATCGTACAGGAACGTGAGCTTCGCCTACAACAACGGCGTCACCGTTTTAAGGAACATAAGTTTCGACATTCCCGCGGGATCGGTCTGCGCGCTCGTGGGCCCCTCAGGCGGCGGCAAGACAAGCCTCTGCCACCTTCTTCCCCGGTTCTACGAAATACGGGACGGAAGCATCACCATAGACGGCATTGACATACGGAACATGCGGCTTGAGGCGCTGCGGCGCGGCATAGGCATTGTGCAGCAAGACGTGTTCCTCTTTGCGGGAACCATACGGGAAAACATAGCGTACGGAAAAATAGACGCGGCGGAAGAAGAGATACTTGAGGCGGCGAAAAAGGCCGAAATACATGAAGAAATAATCCGCATGAAAGACGGCTACGACACCATAGCGGGGGAACGGGGCGTCACCCTTTCAGGCGGGCAGAAACAGAGAATCGCCATAGCGAGGATCTTCCTCAAGAACCCGCCCATACTCATACTCGACGAGGCCACAAGCGCGCTGGATTCGGCCACCGAACTTAAAATACAGAAAGCCCTTGAAGAGCTTTCACGGGGAAGGACAACGCTCGTTATTGCCCACCGGCTTTCAACCGTGCGGAACGCCGGCAAGATCATCGTCATTGACGATGTGGGAATACGCGAAACAGGACGGCACGAGGAGCTTCTTGCCGCCGGGGGCATGTACGCGGAGCTTTACCGGGCGCAGTTCGGAACGGAAGAAGGGGGAAAAGAAGAAAGCGGAGGCGCCCCCGTTACCCCTTGATCCCCGACATGGCGATGCCCTGGGTAATCTGCCGCTCGAAGATCAGGAATACAAGTATGGCCGGGATCGAGGCGACCATGTTCGCGGTACAGGGAATGACATAATCCTGAACGTAGGTGTTCATCAGCGTGGGAATGCCCACAGGCAGGGTAAACATCCGCTCGCTCATGGCGCACAAAAGGGGCCACAGGTAATTGTTCCAGCTTCCCATGAAGGCGAAGATGCTCACCGTTACCAGCACGGTTTTTGAAAGGGGCATGATGATGCGGGAAAAAATCGTAAAATGCCGCGCCCCGTCTATCTGGGCGCTTTCGACAAGATCATGGGGTATGCCCCTGAAGAACCCCACCATGATGATAAGGTTCATGGAACCCGCGATAATAGGGAGTATCATCCCCGCGTAATTGTCGATAAGGTAAAGGGAATTGGCCGTAATAAAAAGGGGAACAATGGTCGCCTCGGTGGGCACCATGAGCCCCATGAGAAAATAAAAAAAGATCTTGTCCCTTCCGGCAAATTTCATCTTGGCAAGCGGATACGCGGCCAGCGCCGAAAGAAACACGCAGAGGATTGTCGCGGCAACGGCGATGATCACGCTGTTAAAAAACCACACGGGCACTTTGCTTCGAAAGATGATGGAAGGATAATTTTCAAGCGTGTAGGGGGGCTTGAACCAGTCGAAACCGGACCTGATGGGAGCGCCTTCGAACTTAAACGAAACGACAAGGGTCCATATAACCGGAGTAAGAAAAACAACCGCTATGACAACGGAAATGAACGTCAACAAAACACTGCCGGGCAGAGAACCCTTCCGCGACAAACGTGTCATGCCTTCTCCCTCCTGTTCTGGAATTGTATCTGAATAAACGAAAGGACAACCAGGATAAAGAACAGCGCATACGACATGGCCGACGCGTAGCCCATTTCGTTTTTGGCAAAGGCCGACTCGTAAACATACTGGATCAAAGGACGGGTAAGATTGCCGGGGCCGCCTCCTGAAATCATGAATATCTGCCCGAATATTTTAAAGGACGCTATGATCTGGAGGAGGAGTACAAGGTAGGTGGTGGGCTTAAGGAGGGGCAGCGTTATTTTCCACAGCTGAAGCCCCCTTGACGCCCCGTCTATATCCGCCGCCTCGTATACCTGAAGGGGAATGTCCTGCAAGGCGGAAATGTACAGCATCATGCTGAACCCGGTTGTCCACCACACGGTGGCCGACGTAACTATTACCCAGATCAAATCAGGTTCGGTAAGCCACATGATCTCCTGATCCGGTTTGAGTATGCCAAGGGTATGGAACAGCGTGCTGAAAAACCCCTGATAGGGGGACGCCATGATCCTGAACATCCAGGAGATAACCGAAACGGAAAGCACGTTGGGAACGTAGTACGCTATCCTGAGGAACTTTTGCAGCGGCGTTTTCCGGTTTGCAAAGAGCGCCAGCACAAGCGCGCCCGCGATGAGCAGGGGAACGGAAATGATGACGAACCATGTCGTATTCCACAGGGATCCCCAGAAAAATTTGTCGGTAAGAAAACGGGTATAATTGGAAAAACCCAGAAAACGGATCTTCCCCATGAGACCCCACCTGTGCAGGCTGACGTAAATTCCCTGTATCACGGGCCAGATGATAAACAGGGTGTAAAGAATCAGAAACGGAGCCAAAAAAACAAAAGCCGCCGCCGTTCCGCCGCCCAGGCGCCTATTCTTGCCTTTCATGCGCGTTTTCCCCCGGAAAAAACCGTCCAAAAGGCATGGGCCTTCTGGACGGCCAATCTGCCTGTTAGTTATTGATCGCCGACTGAATCTCGTCGAAGATATTCTGGGCCGCCGTTGAAGAAGACGCCTGATTGTTCCACACAAGGTCAAGGTTCTTGATCATCGAATCCTTGAAGCTTCCGAAATGAACGTTCTTGGAAGGAAGCACCGCGGTGGACGCGGCCCTGGCGTAATCGCTTCTGTGGGCAAGCGCGGTAAACGCGGGGCTTTGCAGAACAGGAAGGTTCGAGGGAATCTGGCCCGATTCGGCCCAGGTCGCCGCACCGGAAGTCGCGGCCCAGTTGATGAAATTAACCGCCGCCTGCGTGTCAGCGGCCGAGCGGGACTGCTTCGCGGGAATGGTAAAGACATGCGCGTCGGCCCACTGGGCGTCATTGGTACCGAAGAGCCTGGGGAAAGGCTGGGCGCCGATGGAAAGGCCCTGCGTGGTGCTTAACACCCCGGTTGCCCAAGTGCCGGTAACGACGAGCGCCGCGCTTCCGCCCTGGAAAAACCTCTGATGATCCTCAATGCCCGGAAGAATGTAGCCGTCGGTCCACAGGCTCTTGACATAATCCATGGCCCTGACGGCGATGGCTCTGTCAAAGGTTACCTGGGTCCCCGCGGCGTTTACAAGCGGGGTTCCGCCCATCTGGAAATAGGAGGCCCACCAGAACCGGTAGGGATCGTCGCCCTTCTGGGGAAGGGAAATCGCCGTTTCACCCGGTTTAAGGGTCGGTTTGATCTTGTCCAGTATAGCCTTGAATTCCGCGGCGCTGCCCACCTGTATCTGGTTGTTCTGCAGGGGGACCCCGGCGGCCCGCAGCTTGTCAACGTTGACGTACATGATTTCCGCGTGGGTATCCAGAGGCATAGCGTATTTTTTGCCGTTGAAGGTAATGCCTTCGACCATGGCGGGGGTGTAGTCGCCCCACCTGATCCCGGCGGCGGAGGCGTAATCGTCAATGGCGATAACCATTCCCTGCTCCACAAGCTCGGGAAGGCGGGAAATATGGGAAACCCCTACATCCGGCCCGCGGCGGGCGGCGACGGCGGTGCCGAATTTGGTGTAATAATCCGCCCATACAAGCATGATGGACTGGACCTGTTTCGACGGGCCGGTGGCGTTGTAATTGGCGATGATCCTGTCCATCCACGCGCCGTCCCCGCCCGAAAAGAGAGACCAAAACACCAGTTTATTTCTATCGACAGCCACATCTTCCGGGTTGTTGACGGTGCCGTCCTCGTTGACGCTAACCGCCGCGCCCGACGCCGCCCCCCCCCCCTGCTGACCGGGTCCGGCAAAAAGGCCGGACGGAGCAAGAAGCGCGGCCAGCATAACCGCAAACAGAACTTTGAATTTCATATGATCCTCCGTGAAAAATGATAGTGATAATGCTACATAAATTCTGAATTAATTACAATAATTATGTACCATTATCCTTGATTTGGAAAGAATAATACAGATTTTACACCCTGTCAACGAAAATCTTTCGGAATTTTCATTTATTTTTCTTGACAAAAGGCCGCTTTCACCGTTACTATTCGGTAATAATTACATTTTTTATGTAACTATCATCATATACGCCGCCGTAAAGACGGCCGCGGGAAGGTCGCCATGAAGTGTTATCAGCCTCAATACCCCCGTCCCCAGTTTGTACGGGACAAGAATTCCTGGGAAAACCTCAACGGCTCCTGGGATTTTGCCTTTGACGATAAAAACGAAGGAACCGGCGCGGCGTGGTTCCGTTCCTTTCCCCTGGGGAAAAAAATCCGCCTTCCCTTTACCCCTGAAACCCCGGCAAGCGGCATAGGGGACCCTTCCCGGCATGATGTCGTGTGGTACAGGCGGGAGATCGCCGTGGCCGCGAAGAAAAGGCGCGTCCTTATCCACTTTGAGGGCTGCGATTACAATACCCGCCTCTGGGTCAACGGGATCTTCGCCGGTTCCCACGACGGCGCCTACGCCCGTTTTACCTTCGATATTGGTTCCCTTCTTAAAGACGGGCAAAACGAGATCGTCGTCCGCGCGGAAGATTCCTTTGACACCGCGCAGCCCAGGGGCAAACAGCGGTGGAAGGGCGAAAACTTCGACTGCTGGTACGTACAGACCACGGGAATCTGGAAAACGGTGTGGCTGGAATTCGTTCCCGAGAAGCACATCGATTCGGTAAAGATCACTCCCCTTCTAAGGGAAGAAAAAGTCGGCCTCGAATTCCTTGTCGACGCGCCGTGTGGAAGCGGCCTTGAACTTGCGGCGGAAATTTCCTTTGGGGATACAAAGATCGCCTCCGTCTCCGTTCCCGTCTCCGCCCGCCGCGTAAAGACGGGCGTGAATCTTTCGGCTCCCGGCGTGTACGAATGGGGAATCTTCACCTGGACGCCCGCGCATCCCCATCTCTACGACATCGTCTTCCGCCTCCTTGAAAACGGAAAGGTGATTGACGAAGTACGTTCCTACTTCGGCATGCGTGAAATACGGATAGACGGCTCGAATGTCCTCCTTAACGGCACTCCCCTTTACCAGCGCCTCATCCTTGATCAGGGGTACTGGAAAGAAAGCCACCTTACCCCCCCGGATGAAGAAGCCCTTGTAAAAGACATAGACGGGATCATGGCAATGGGCTACAACGGCGTGAGGAAACACCAGAAAACCGAAGATGAAAAATTTCTTTACTGGGCGGATGTAAAAGGGCTTCTTGTGTGGAGCGAAATGGCCGCTTCCTATACATACGGCGACGACGCGGTAACAATGTTTACCCGCGAATGGATGGAAATTGTCAGGCAGAATTACAATCATCCTTCCATTATTACATGGACGCCCTTTAACGAATCGTGGGGCGTCCCGAAAATAAAAACGGACAGGCAGCAGCAGCACTTTACCGAGGCTGTCTACCACCTTACAAAGTCCTACGACAAATACCGCCCCGTTATCGTGAACGACGGGTGGGAACATACGGTTTCCGACATTATCACCCTTCACGATTACGAGGAAAAGGGAGAAGATTTTCTTGAAAGGTACGGGGAGTACCTTGAGGAAATACTCGACAACCTCATTTACCACAGCACCACCAGATCCGCGTTCGCGGACGGCTTTACATACCGCGGGCAGCCTGTCCTCATCAGCGAATTCGGCGGCATCGCCTTTAACAACGGAGATCCGGGGTGGGGTTACGGCAACAAGGTAAATACAAAGGAAGAATTTATAAGGCGCTTTGACGCTATAACAACGGCCATTAAAAAAACGGGCGCCGTCTGCGGGTACTGCTACACGCAGGTAACCGACGTTCAGCAGGAAATAAACGGCCTCATGGACGCGGACCGCAATTTCAAGATTGAGCCTGGAATTCTAAAGGAGATC
The DNA here is from genome assembly GCA_031266775.1 of Treponema sp. Classification (GTDB taxonomy): domain Bacteria; phylum Spirochaetota; class Spirochaetia; order Treponematales; family Breznakiellaceae; genus JAIROE01. The sequence continues at coordinate 7,787 of JAISAQ010000028.1, read as the reverse complement.
AACGAGCGGAAAGTCAGCAGCCTGTACCGGCTGTAAAAAACCGCTTGGAAAAACGCCGCCTCTTAACCGCGCGTTAACAGGCGGCCAAAAGGACGTTGTGAAAAACCGAATCAACCTTGATCTTGCCCAGCCTGAAACATCCGCGGCCGTTTTCAGGGCGCTTTCCTCCCCCATCCGCCTGCGCATGCTGCAGTACCTCGTGGAAAAATCCACCGGCATGAATATCAGCGAGCTGGCCGAACGCTTTGCCCTTCCCCTGTCGTCGGCGGCGCTTCATGTCAGGGTGCTGGAAAAGGCGTCGCTGATCTTTACCGAAGAAAAACCGGGGCTGCGGGGCGCGCAGAAGATATGCGCCATTGACGCCGAAGATGTTTACCTGAACCTGTATCACAGGAACAACAGCGGGAAGCCGGCCAAGGATGTCGGGTACAGCATGCCGCTGGGAAACTATTTTGACTGCGTGGTGTCAAAGCCCTGCGGAATTGCCGGAAAAAGATCCTACATAGGCGTCGAGGATTCCGAATCGTCGTTTTACAGCGCGAACCGCGTACACGCCCAGCTCATCTGGTTCAGAACGGGTTTTCTTGAATACCGTTTTTCAAATTATTTTCTTAAAACGGAAAATATCCTTGAGCTGCGGTTTTCCTTTGAGGCATGTTCGGAAGCGCCCGGCTACAACAACGACTGGCCCAGCGACATTACGGTCTGGATTAACGGCGTCCAAACGTTCACCTTCCGCAGCGCCGGGGATTACGGCGGAACGCGGGGCCTGTACAATCCGGCGTGGTGGCCCGACAACTCCACCCAGTACGGGGAACTGCACCGGCTTGAAATAAGCCGCGAAGGCTGCTTTGGGGACGGACGGAAAACCTCGGAATGCAACCTGGAAACCCTCCGTGTGAGGGAAGGCAATTACATTTCGTTCAAGATAGGGATCAGGGAAGACGCCGAATACGCGGGAGGCATAAACCTCTTTGGGGAAAATTTCGGCAACTTCAGGCAGAATATCGAAATGACAGCCAAACTCGAGCGCTGAACCGCGCCACAAAACGCGGGAAACGTTAAAATATCCTTCACAGGACACCTGTAAAAGTGAAAAATAAAACTGTATTTCTGTATAATAATTACCTCAAAACCGCGCGTTCCTTTACCTTACCCTGAAACTTGCCCGCTGTATGGGGGAAGGGCCGTACCGCGCGATGAGGGCGCGGTGTTCCCTTGTGGGATACCCCTTGTGCCGTTCGTAGCCGTATTCGGGGTAAAACCAGGAGTACCTTTCCATCATCCTGTCACGGGCGGTTTTCGCGAGAATGGACGCGGCCATGACTTCGGGAACGGCGGCGTCGGCCTTGACCATGGCGGAACAGGAAACAGGAAGGGCGGGAACATGAAGGCCGTCTACCACGGCCGAAAGCTCTTGCGGGGCGCAAAGGCGCCAGTTAAGGATCATTGCCTTGAAGGCCCGCTTCATCGCAAGAAGGCTTGCCTTGAGGATGTTAAGCTCGTCGATTTCCACGGCGGAAGCCCAGCCTACGCCCCAGGCCGCGGCCCGGCTGCAGATGACAAGACGCGCCTGTTCCCGCTTTTTCGCGCCGAGTTTTTTTGAGTCGTCAAGAATACCGAAGGGAAAGTCCCCCGGCAGCGCCACCGCCGCGGCGGCGACGGGCCCGGCAAGGGGGCCCCTTCCCGCCTCGTCGATCCCGCATATCACCTGAGATCCCCCGCGGAATGCCCGACGACGGCGTTTGGCCGCGAAGGAGGGGCAAAACGGCGGTTAAAGCCGGCGATGCTTTCCGCCGGATACGCGTCGTCCAGAATATGGGTAAAAGACTGAAACGCGTTGGAAGCAATAGTCCCCTCTTCGGGGAACGGCCCGTCAGGTGAATTGCCGGCGGAAAATACTTCGGCCCGTTTTGCCGTGCCTGAAAAAACAAAACCGCACTCTGTTACACGGGGAAACCGCCCCCGTATCTCCATGGCCCGCGCGACAAAAGATCCCCTTATGCCGACAGCGGCCCGCAGAAAAAAACAGTCCGAATTGTCCGCGAGCACCGCCAGGGCGTCCCTTGCGGCGGCGGCTATCCTTCCCCCTTCCATGACAAGCGCCGACGTTTCAAGATCCAGAACGGCCGAATAATCGGCGGCCGATACGCCGGCGGAAATTTCGCGAAGATTGCCGCTGGACCCCTCCAGCCTGAAAAGCGTTCCGGTCCGCCCGCCGTCAAGGCCGAAAGAGCTGTCCAGAACTTCAAGGGTTCCCCCGTTCATGTCAAGAAGGAGGCCGTGCATTCCTTCGGCGCTGAAAACGCTTCCTCTAACCGCGAGCCCGCCGCCGCGTATGTCAAGAACGGGAAGCCGCGTCTGCCCCGCGACAATTGAACGCACGCGGACATTATCGAAAGCGCATCTGCCCCCGGAGGCGCTGACAAGGGGGCCCGTGTGGGTAATTTCCGACTCCTCAATTTCAAGGCGGCTTTCCAGGGCGGTAAAGAGCGGGGAAGAGCCTTCCCGCCGTTCCACCAAAAGGCCCCGGAGAACAAGGCGTCCCCCGCGTACCGTAACGGACACGCCGGGAGCAACCATAACGGAAGAAGATCCGCCGCGCCGCCAGTTTTCGTCGAACGATCCGTCGACAAGAAGATCGCCTGTTACAAAGACGCTTTTTGCAAGGGGAAAGCTGCCGTTAACGCAGATCCGCCTCCGGCCTTCTTTAAGGGAGAATTCCAGGGCGCGTTCCAGTGAACGGAAGGGAGCGTCTCTTCCGCCTGTTTCCTTTTCCGCGGACAGCCGCCCCGTTCCCCGGACCGAAAGGTACACCGAAAAGGGATCGATAACAAAATCGAAGACCGCCAGGGGCCCCCGGTTTCCCGCCGGATCTTCAAGAAAGGCGGCAGCGGACACTTCCGCGTATTCCCGCCGTTCGGAGCCCAGCAAAAGAGAGCCTGTTCCGGTTTTTGTTTCGGTTATTCCCGACTCATAGTCAAGGCGCGCCTTTATGCGGACAACGGTGTCCTCGTCCTCGTCCTGTATTTCCGGCCGCAGGAGCACAGGCTCCCTGCTCCACCCGCCCGGCACGGACAGTCCGGGAGAGAGGGGGGCAAGACGGTCGGCGCGGCGGATCTCAAGAGGCCCTTTCGCGGTAAGAAAACACCACTGGAGATCCTCCCCGTCACAGGCGTCAACCGGGGGAAAGGAAAAAGCGTTTCCCGCGCCGTACAACCCCGACGCGGGCTGCCATTCATCCCTGTATCCGGCGCCCGGAAGAACATTGCGGGGCGAATAACGGCGGAAGGCAAAACAGCCGGGGGCTCCGCCTTCCACCCCGTCCGGGCCGTATCCGCCTGGCGCACGGGGAACCGCCTCGCAGTCAAGGAGGAAGGGGCCCTCCACAACGCCGTTTCTGTCGACAATCCAGCGGAGGTTCCCCCCTTCAGGGGAAACGGGCACGGGGGCGTCCGCGTCAAACCAGGACGATTCGCCTTCCCCTTCATCCCAAGTATAACGGACACGGACGCCTGAGTCCCAGAAGACGGCGCGGCTGCGCCCGTGGTAGACAAGACGGGGACTTCCGGCCTGTGAAGAAGGAACCATGCCGCCGCCTGAAACGGCGGCATATACGGGAACGCGTTCCCCTTTTGGGGCAAAGGGCGGCCTTTGCGGGGGCGGCGGCCCGCCGCTTCCGTCAAGAGTAAACACAAAACGCCATATAATCCCCCCTTCCCCGGCAAGGTGCAGGGCCGCCGTTCTGTACGCCCCGCTTTGGGGCCTTAAGACGGGCCCCTTCGCCGCCTGGGAAAAGGCCCCTCCTTCGAAGGGCTGTGAAGGGATCTGATCGGGCGTTCCGCCTGAAGACCAGAGAAAATCCGGGGGAACGGGAAGGGAAACCGCCTCACGGATTCCATCTTCCTCAAGGGAACGCAGCCGGGCGAAGATCCGTTCCGCCCCGCCGTCCGCCCGCCGCGCCGTTACGCTGTAGTCTATTCTTTTTTCAAAGGGAAAGCCCGGGGAGGCGACGCGGAGGGTAACGCCGCCGGCGCGGTCTATCAGCACCGGACCCCGGTAGCGTTTTCCGCCGGGCCCCAGCGGATCGCTCCCGTCGTCGGTCCAGAAAACCTCCCCGCCGCCCGCGCCTGAAATGACGAGCCGCTGGGGGTTTGCCCAGACGCCGGGAACGGGATTTTCCACGCTGACGCCGGGAAAATCAAAGGTGTAAGGAACAGGAACGGATGTGTTGCCCGCGGCGTCCGATGCCCACAGGAGGGCGTTAACGGGAAAAGGAGGAAGGACGGCGGACGACAGATCGGGGAAATAGACAAGTTCGTCTCCCGCTTCGGCCAGCGCCGCGACGGTAATTCCCTCTTCCCGGAAGAAGACATCCCCGTTTTCCCGCGTTAACGCCTGGGGAGGCCGCCTGTCTATTGTAACGCTGAAACTTCTTGTCTCAAGGAGGCTGTCAAGGGGAGGCGGAGAACGCCGTTCTGCGGTAACAAGAAAGCTGCGCTCCTCTCCGTTCCCCGCGCCCAGCTCAAGGGAAGCGGAAGTTCCGCCGGAATACCGCTCGGCACCGTCAAGGAGAAGGCGAAGCCTTTCCCCGGCGGGAACGGAAAACCAGAACGTCTGATCCGAGGCGAACTGTCCTTCCCTGGCGTTGGTTTCAATGCCTTCCGCCCCCAAACGGCTTTGCGCCGCAAGGCCGGACGGAAAAAAAACGGACAAGGCGGACAAGACTGAACATACAACAAGCGGAAAGCCGCGGCCTCCCCCGGCCCGGCGCCGGAAACCTCCTTCCGCCTTTTCCGCCCGCTTTACCCGCGGAGATTTTTTAAGGACGGGCCCCATTGCCGCTCCTGATTCCTTCGCCGGAATCCAGGAACCCGCCCAGCGGTTCACGCAGTTCCGGGTCCTGCCTGTAGTAGTACTCTTCCAGTTCGCCGGGACTTAAGCCCACAAGTTCGTGGCTCAAATAGTGTATCCAGACATCATCGTCCTTTACCGAAAGTTCGTGCTTCCGGCACCAGTAATCGGGCTGTACCGCATACTGATCTTCCTTGTCGTAAAAATATTTGTAATCGTGAACGGCTACCTTGAGATCCTGCCGGGGTATGCCCTTTTCCAGAATGATTTTCGCAAGATGATTGACGGTCCTCCCCGAATCGAAAATGTCGTCCACAAGAAGCACCTTGTCCCCGATGCGCAGATAATCGGGCGCATAGGTCCAGCCTTCCACCTTGACTTCTTCCGATTTGCGGACGCCCGAGTAGGACCTCGCGACCACCGCGGCGTAATAAACGGGCCGGCCGCCTTTTCGTACCGCCTTGAAATATTCGCTTATCACGTTGCCCAGATAAGCGCCGCCGCGCAGGGACACGTAGATCACGTCGGGAATAAAATTGTCACGGCAGATCCGGTGCGCAAGTTTCAGCGCGTCGTTGCGGACCGTATCGTAGGGAAGAAATTCCTTCTTCATGTTTTTACTGTAACACAAAAAAAAGAGAACAACAACGGGGCCGGGATTTTTGAAGATCCCTGTCACCTGAGGCTGTTCCAAAACTTCAGTTTTTGGAACAGCTTCTTACCCCGGAGAAAATTGCATGAGAGGCAAATGCCTGCCTTGCAAGAAATTGGCAATTTTCTCCAAAAGCCTGGTACAAAACCAACCGGGTTTTGAAACAAGCTCATCTGCCTTTTTTTATTTTTTTGACGGGCCGCAAAAAACCAAAAAGGCATCCGCAGAAACCGCCCGCGATGTGGGCAAATTCGGACACGTTGTTGGAGCTGAATGAATTAACCAGTTCCCGTCCCAGGTAGAGAACGAGCACCAGAATAAAGGTCAGGGGAATTTCTTCCCTGGAAAAATTCGTAAAGGATATAAGGAGGATCATCATAAAGGCCACCCCGGACGCGCCCATAAGGCCGGCTCTGAAAAGAAACGCGTTGATAAGGCCCGTAACAAGGGCGGTAACCGCCATCATAAGGAGCAGGGCCGGCGATCCGTAATTTTCTTCAAGGATGGGGCCTATGAGGAGAATAAACGAAAAATTGGAAAGGAGGTGGGTCCAGCTGGCGTGGCCCATTACGTGGGTAAGCACGGTGACCCAGGAGCGGAAATCTCCCGCGTGAAAACCGCCCCTCCCCGGAACCATGAACCACGCCCTGTTAAGATCCTTTAGCGCCGTCTGGGAAAGGATCAGTACGGCGGCGCACAAAAAGGTAAAGGTAAGCACCACAGGCGCGTTGTATTTAAGCCGCATCGGTAATTCCCGCCTCCGTTTTCGCGTCCGGAGGAGGCCGGCCGGAGCCGGTATTTATCCGTAACGCACAGGCTAATCCGCGCCGCCCTAAGGCTTCAGATCCAGTTCCAGTTCCACAGGGCAATGATCGGAGCCTTCAATATTGCTCCATATACGCGATGAACGCACCCGCGGCAGCAAGGCGCCGTCCACGCAATGGTAATCCAGCCGCCACCCTACATTACGTTCCCGCGCGCCGCCCCGGTAAGACCACCAGCTGTAATGGCCCGGCTCTCCGGGATGAAAACGGCGGAAGGTGTCCACATGGCCCGCCGCGGTAAACGTGTCCATCCAGGCGCGCTCCTCCGGCAGATAACCGGCGTTCCCCTCGTTTTCCTTTGGCCGGGCAAGATCGATGGGAGTATGGGCGATATTGTAATCGCCGGAAAGCACAAAGTGCCGCTCCCGGGCGGCGTACCCGCCGCAGAGTTCCAGAATGGCGGCGCAGAAGTCAAGTTTATAGGGCAGCCTGGCGCCTGAGTCCTGTGAATTGGGGAAATAGGCGGAGATAAGGGTAAAATCCCTGAATTCGGCCTGCAGAACCCTTCCCTCATCATCAAATTCCTTTATGCCCAGGGGCTTTACGTCGAGGGGCCGCGTCCTGCTGTAAATGGCGACTCCCGAATAACCGGGCCTTTTCGCGCTTGCCCAAAAACTCAGGTATTTTCCCTTTTTCCCGGCCGGAGGGGCAATGAGTTCTTCCGAAAGCTGTCCGGAAGAGGCCTTGGTCTCCTGCAGACAGATCAGGTCCGCCCCGCTGCCGGAGATCCAGCCTGCGAAGCCCTTCTTCTCCGCGGCCCGTATACCGTTAACATTCCAGGAAAAAATAGTCACAAGCCCCAGTATAACGGATGGAAGACGGGAAGGGAATAGTCCGGGCCTTATCTTTCTGCTTGACTGTCTGTGATGCATACTTTATCTTTGTTAAGTGGGATTGTTCCAAAACCCGGCTGGTTTTGGAACAGCCTCGCGTAACTATTAGTGCGCCATCTTTTGATGACGGGATTATTTTATTAAGGGTGTTTGTATGGCCAGGCAAAACGAAGCCGCCTCTCGTCCGCCCGAATACGCGGGACTTACTTTTGAAAAGGTCTGGGCAATGTTCCAGGAGACCGACAAAAAGTTCCAGGAAACTGACAAAAAGATTCAGGAAACCGGCAAGCAGATTAAGGAGCTGTCCAAAAACATAGGGGGGCTTAACAACGCCTTCGGCAAATGGGCGGAAGAAATGGTTTCCGCGAAGCTCTGGGAAAAGTTCAGGGCCATCGGGTATACCTTTACCCACGGCGGGCCGCACAAGTTCTGGGAAGGGGGCCGTGTCGCCGCCCAGGTGGACGTGCTGCTTGAAAACGGCGACTACGCGATGCCGGTGGAAGTAAAGTCGGAACTGACGGCGGAAGACGTGGACGATCACATAAAGAGGATAGGGAAGGTACGGGAACAGCTGGACAAACGGGGGGATACGAGAAAACTGGTCGGGGCGGTAGCGGCCATGGT
>JAISAQ010000106.1 GCA_031266775.1 Treponema sp. | reverse complement strand
CCCCCCCCCCCCCCCCCCCCCCCCCCCCCCCCCCCCCCCCCCCCCCCCCCCCCCCGCCGAACAAGGAAGACAGGATTTTTGAATGGCTTGCCGATCTTACCAACCGCGAGCGGGAAATCTTCACCCTCATCGTAACCGGCTACGACAACGAGGGAATCGCCGAAAAACTCAACCTCGCCGTCCAGACGGTGCGCAATCAGGTCAGCACGATCTATTCAAAGCTCGGCGTCAAGGATCGCTTCGAGATCATACGGCTTGCAAACAGATCCGGGTCCGTTTAATATAGTGACGGAAGATGACGGCATATCGTATAGTACAAAAATACCGTTTCTTTGAAAAAAAAGTATTTTTGTAACTTTCCGTAATGTACATTTTGCTGTATCCTGAGACAACGTATTTCTTTGGAGGTTATATGAAAAGAAAGGTATTGGTACTGGCGGCGCTGGGTCTGGTTCTTGTACTGGCCGGCTGCCAGAAAAAAGCGGCGCAGGCTGATCCGAACGCCCCGGTTACCGTAACCGTATGGGCATGGGACGCTTCTACCATTATCCCCTGGGCAAGGCTGGCCGGGGATATTTACATGAAGGATCATCCCACTGTAAAGGTAGAGGTGGTTGACGTTCCCTGGAACGACGTTCAGCAGAAACTTATCACCGGGTTTACCTCGGGACAGACCGACGGGCTCCCCGACATCACCTACATGCAGGACAATTCCATGCAGAAAACCATCATCAACTATGAAAAATATCTGCTTCCCGTTGATGGCAAGGTTGATCTGAGCAAATTTGCCCGCTTCAAGGTGGCTCTGGCCGACTATCAGGGCAAGAATTACGCTGTTCCCGGCGACAACGGCACAACCGCTACTTTTATCCGCAAGGATATTATAGAGAAAGCCGGTCTTACCGTTGAACAGTTTGACAACGAGACGTGGGAACGGTTCATAGAACTGGGCAGGATTGTAAAGGACAAGACGGGAATCGCCCTGTTCTCCACCGACGCGACCGGTCCCGATTTTTTCTCCCTTATGCTTCAGAGCGCCGGAGTGTACTTTTATGATCAAAACGGGCAGCCTTATCTTAACAAGAGCCCCGTGCTGAAACGAACCATGGAAGTCCTTATCCAGATGTACAAGGACGGCACCCTGATTCTGGCGCCGGACTGGAACGGGTATGTCGCCAGCATCAACAACGGGCAGGCTGCCGCTACGGTACAGGGCTGCTGGGTCATGGGTATTATCCAGTCGAATCCCGCGCAGTCGGGTCTGTGGAGGGTGGTACATACGCCCCGTTTTGCCGATTCCGCGCTGAATTCGGTTAACTTCTCAAGCCAGGGCGGCTCCGGCTGGATGGTACTGGCCAATTCCAAAAATCCCGACGCGGCCATGGATTTCCTGGACAAGACCTTTGCCGGCAGCGTGGAAGTCTACGGCGGCATTGTTCATACCGGAACAATAGGCACTTGGCTTCCCGGCGCCGAGGCCCCCGAATACAAGCAGCCCAGCGAATTCTTTGGCGGAGAGCCTGTTTTCCAGAAGATCATGGAATATTCCGCCTCGGTTCCCATGATCAAAATGGGTATCTACAACTACGAAGCCCGTGACGCTCTGGTCAAGGCCTTCATGAACACCATCAACGGCACCGATCTCCAGTCGGCCCTTGACGAAGCCCAGCGCTCCGTGGAATTCCTCGTTAATCAATAGAACGGGAGCACATGCGAGGGCCGGACGGGGAGCGGCCGGTTTCCCGGACAGACCTTAAACCCTCAAGATAAACCGGGAATCCCCTAATGGAGGGGGTTTCCGGTTTTTCTGAAGGGCGCCGCGGTTGCGGACAGGCTGAGTGTACAGGAGAACGTTTTATGGCACATTTACGGCTGGAAAAAAAATATAACCGGTGGGGCTGGTTTTTTGTGGCTCCCGCGTCACTGTTGATTTTCGTATTTTCCTTTCTCCCCATGATTCAGGCGTTTATTCTGTCGCTTCAGTCCGGCATTGGAAATAATCTGCATTTCACGGGAGTACGGAATTATCTGCGGCTGATGAGGGATCAGGAATTCATCGCGGCGGTCGGGAATGCCTTTTTTTATCTTGCCGCCGAAGTGCCCCTCCAGCTTTTCATGGCTCTGGTACTGGCGGCTATCCTCAATCAGGACCGGCTCAAAGTAAAAGGCGTATTCAGGACGATGATATTCCTCCCCTGCGCCACCTCTCTGGTCTCCGCGGCCATTATTTTCAAATCGTTTTTCAATCTTGACGGTATTGTCAATTTTCTCCTTTTGAAATCACACGCCATCAACACCCCGATAAGTTTTCTTACCCATCCCGTCTGGGCAAAGATCATTATTGTCACCGTATGCCTCTGGCGCTGGACAGGGTACAATACGATTTTTTACCTTGCCGGTCTTCAAAACATAGACCATTCCATATATGAAGCTGCCCGCATTGACGGAGCTTCTCCGGTTCAGCAGTTTTTCAGGATTACCATTCCGCTCCTGAAACCGGTTATTCTTCTGACCACAATCATGTCTACCAACGGAACCCTCCAGATGTTTGACGAGCCGTTCAACATCACCAACGGGGGCCCCGGTCTGGCGACTGAAACTATATCGCTGCGGATATATAAATTGTCGTTTGTCTATAATCCGCAATTCGGCTACGCGGCGGCCGTCTCCTACATGATTCTTTTAATCGTGGCGGTTCTGTCGCTGATCCAGATAAAGGCCACAGGAGACAGAACATGAATATACGAAGAGGACTTCCCTCAATTATTATGTATTTCCTGCTGATAGTTGTGTGCTTTATTTCGGTCTATCCTTTTTATTTTATGGTCTCGGCTTCTACCAACAGGAGCATTGATGTTATTGCGGGAAGATATTATCCGGGGGCTTACCTGTTCGGAAATATTACAAGGATCATGCAGGATTACAATCCTGTTCAGACCTTCTTCAACTCTCTGCGGAACGCCGTGGCGCTTATGCTGACCAGCCTCTTTATCTGTTCGATGGCAGGGTATGGTTTTGTTATCTACCGTAACAGGGCAAAAGACAGGCTGATGACCGTGCTGCTCCTGTCGATGATGGTGCCCTTTGCGTCGATTGTAATACCCCTTTTCAAAATGTTCAGCTCCATGAGGATCCTTGATTCGACGATGGGCTTCATCCTTCCGTCAATCTCGACTGCTTTCCTGATCTTCTTCTTCAGGCAAAGTTCCATGTCCTTTCCCATAGAGATTGTTCAGGCCGCCCGTGTTGACGGCGTCGGGGAATTCGGCATATACCTGCGGGTTTATTTCCCCATCATGTCTCCCACTTTTGCCGCCGCGGCCATCGTTACCTTCATGAACGGCTGGAACAGTTACCTGTGGCCCCTCATCATCATGAAAAGCGAGGCCAGCCGGACCATGCCCCTGTTGATTACAAGGATCATTACCCTGTATGTCACCGATTACGGCGTGCTGATGCTGGCCGTCAGTGTATGTACCCTGCCTACGCTGATCCTTTTCTTTACCCAGCAGAAGAAGTTTGTAGCCGGTATTCTGGGATCGGTGAAATAGGGTTTCCCGCCCGCGGCAGAGTCCTCCGGCCTGTCTGTTGGCCGGAAGACCGCCTGAGAGGGCGGATTTGTCCTGGTTTTAAAACAGCCTCTATTGACAATACAAATTCGCTCTTCTTATTATTTATAGTATGAAATCATCCGTTATTCCGCCTATTTGGGAAAACCCTGAAATACAGGAGATCAACCGTCTGCCCATGCGCAGCCCTCTTTTGCCCTTCGCCGGCCCGGAGGCGGCGGTCGCCTGGGCCCTGGCCGGTCCCGAGTTCCGGGAGGCGGGCTCAGGCGGCCTGTGTATGGTCCTTGACGGCGTGTGGGATTTTTCCCTCATCGATGATCCCGCCCGCGACGGGCCTTCGGGGGAGATCCCCGGATGGACGGCGCCTTCTTTTAAGGCGGAAGGCTGGTCCCGTATAAGGGTGCCCGGCACCTGGACGCGGCAGAGCCCCCAGAATCCGCCCGGCGGAAATTTGACGGACAGGGATTTCGCGCCCGGCGTGCGTACCTTTGACAAGCCGCATTATACCAACGTTCAAATGCCCTTTCAGGGAACGCCCCCCCGTCCGCCCGAAAAAAATCCCACGGGGCTTTACCGCCGGAATTTTGTCCTTCCTCCTGAATGGAAGGGAAAACGGGTGGTGCTTCACATAGGTTCCGCCGAAAGCGTTTCCCTTGTGTATGTTAACGGCGTTTTTGCCGGCGCGGGAAAGGACACGCGGCTTCCGTCGGAATACGATGTTACGCCCTTTTTGAAAGACGGCGAAAACGTTCTGTGCGTCAAGGTTGTCCGCTATTCCGACGCGAGTTATATAGAAGATCAGGATCAATGGTGGCTGGGGGGCATACACCGGAGCGTGTACCTTTATGCCACGGAAAAGTCCTTCATAAAGGATATAAAGGCGATCCCCGGCCGGGTTGAATATACGGAAAACGGCCCGGCTCAAGGGAAGCTTGCCCTGTCCGTTACGCTTGGCGGGGATCTGCCTGAAGGCCGCAGCATGGGGAACGAGGCCGCTACGGTCAACAGGGACGAAAGCCCCTTTACCATTACATACGCGCTGTACCCCTTTACGCTTCCTCGAAGCGCGGCGGAGGCGGAACGAATTGCGGCGGAAACGGCCCCCCTTCTTTCGGGGGAACTTTCCCTTTTTTGCAATTACCGCCTTAACGCCAATACCGCGGAAACCGGAATTGTCCTTGAAAATCCCGCGGTCTGGTCCCACGAAAAACCGGCGCTGTACATTCTGGGGGTAAGCCTCCTGCGTGACGGAAAACACATTGAAAGCGCCGCCTTCTGTACGGGCTTCCGCAATCTTGAAATAGCGGACAGGGAACTGCGCATCAACGGCAGGGCCGTGCCCGTCAAAGGGGTGAACCGCCACGAACATGATGAATATTCGGGCAAGACGATGTCCACGGAAGCCATGATGGAAGATGTCAGGCTGCTTAAAACATACAACTTTAACGCGGTAAGGACCTGTCATTATCCCGACGATGAACGCTGGTACGATCTCTGCGACCGTTACGGCATCTACCTTGTCGATGAAGCCAATATAGAACACCACTGCTTCTACGATCAGCTGTGCAGCGATTCGGTGTGGACGTACGCCTATATTTCCCGCATTTCCCGCATGGCGGAGCGTGACAAGAACCACCCCTCCGTTATCATCTGGTCTCTTGGCAATGAAAGCGGTTACGGTTTTAACCATGAAGCGGGCGCGGCCTGGCTGCGTTCGTGGGACCCGTCGCGGCCCCTTAATTACGAGGGCGCGGTGCGTCCCGGGCGGAGAGGGCAGGAGAAGTCCGACCTTGATTCCCTTGCGCAGGGCCGCACGGTTACGGACATCATAGGGCCCATGTACCCTGAACTTGAGCTTGTCACCGGGTTTGTCAAATACCGCGATGATTACAGGCCGCTCATCATGATCGAATATTCCCACGCGATGGGTAATTCAAACGGAGGCCTTGCCGATTACTGGAAGGCCATAGAGGCGCATCACGGATTGCAGGGGGGATTTATCTGGGAGTGGATGGATCACGGCTTTGCCGCCCTTTCGCCCGATGGAAAAAAATACTGGAAATACGGCGGCGACTTCGGCGACGAGCCTTCCGATTATGACTTCTGCTGCGACGGCCTGCTCTTCCCCGACAGGACGCCCAAGCCTGTCATGGAAGAATGCCGCCAGGTGTTTTCCCCGGTGCGGCTTGTGCCTGCCCTGGAAAGGCCCTTTGCCTTTACCGTCGAAAACCGCCATGATTTTTCCACGCTGGAACATATAGCCCTCCGGTGGGAACTCCGCGCCTGCGAAGCGCCGCCTCCGGGAACGGCGCGCATACCGTGTGAAAAGGTACTGGCGCGCGAAGAGCGCGATCTTCCCGCCGTCCCGGCCGGCGGAGAGGCGGAAATACTGTTCCCCGCACCTTCGGGCTTTGATTCTTCGCTGTACGAAGGCGCCCTCTACATACACGCCGAGTTTGTTTTGAAGAACGATGCGCCCTGGGCAAAGGCGGGCCATGTCGTAGGCCGCGGCGGGCGCGTCATCAAAGATCCGGGAACGGTCCTTTCCTCAGGTATAGTGGAAACCGGAGCTCAGGGGGCGCCTGTTCCGTCAGGGCCTGCCGCGCCGGGCGGATTTACCGGCGCTTTTGCGCCGAACCTCTACCGCGTCCCCACCCAGAACGACGGCCTTAAAACCGTCATGCATCTGAGGGGAGATCCCCAGGCGCAGTTCTATTACCTTGGCAAGCCCATGTACTACTGGCTGGATCTGGATCTTCTTCACATGCGGACAGGCGGTGAAAAAAACGAAACGATAATCTGGGAAGGCTTCCCCGCGAACCGTTTTACCGGATCCCTTCTTTCGGGCAAAAACGCCGCGCCTGAATACAGGGACAGAAAACTCGGCGTGTACACCTGCGTCACCGTTCCCGCCGCCGGCGGCCGGCCCTTTATCATGGACAGTACGTTCGACCTTGACCCGTCCCTGCCGGAACTCCCCGGCGTGGGCGTCACCGTTCCCTTCCCCGCCTGTTACGACACCGTTACCTGGTTCGGACTCGGCCCGCATGAGACGTATCCCGACCGCCTTGCCGGGGCCTTCCCCGGCCGTTACACCGCGAAGGCGGCGGATATGGGAACGCCCTATGTTGTGCCGCAGGAAAACGGCGGGAGAAGCGGCGTCCGCTGGCTTTCGCTTTCCGGGGAAAAGGTTTCCGGGGGAAAGCCCGGCGCGCTTATCGTCCGTTTTGCCGAGCCTGTGTATTTCAGCGTGCGGAAACATACCGCCTGCAACATGACGGAGGCCCTTCACACCCCCGATCTTGCCGATGTTTCGGCCGGGGAACAGGGGTACTTCCTGCTTGACATAGACTGCGCCCGGCGGGGAGTGGGAACGGCCACCTGCGGCCCGGATACAAGGCAGGAATACCGCGTACGGCCGGGCCTTTTCAGGATGAGGTTCTCCGTCACGGTGTTTTAGCCGCGTTCATTCCGCGGCGCGGGTAAAGCGCCTTGAATGCCTGACGGCAAATCCCTCGTATTCTCCTGCGGGAATAAAAAGACCGGCAAGGCCCGGGGGCACGGCTCCGGCGGGGACATCTTCCGACACGGTAAGCCGGCCCGGTTCGGCGTACTTCGAGCCGAGGTGAAACACAAAATTCACCGCGTCCGAAATTACGGTCCCGGTTGTGCCCGGCGCCTGAAAGGCGGTCTTTCCGTAATGCAGGGCGGCGGTAAAATCCACCGGCTCCGAAAGGCCGAGGTTTTCAATGCCGGCAAGGGGGGCGGCAAGGACGAGTTTAAGGCCCGCCGTCAGGGCGGCCCTTGCCGGGGCCGTGTAGGGGGGAATCAGGAAGAGGAAGTTCGATTCGCTTTCTATCCAAAGGAGGGCCGAAGTGCCGGCGAGCCGCTGCTGAAGCAATTCCCGCAGACGGCCGCGGATAAGGGTAAAAGCCTTTTCGCCAAGGCGCGATCCGGGATTATCGCTTCCCTTTAGTGAAAGGGCGATATACAGAAAAAGGAAAGGGGCAACCGTTCCGGTCCTGATGCTCTTCCATCCTTCAAATTTTCCCGGAGAAAGTTTCACGGATTTTTTCGGCGGAATTGCGGGTGCTTTTGCGGCTCCCGTCCGGGGAGGAGCCGCCTTGCCGTCAGGCGGGGTCCCGCGCCAGGAAGCGGCGGCGTTGAGCCGCTTTTTGGAAAGGCCCCCGGACGCCGTTTTTCCCAGATAATCCGAGGCACCTTCAAAAAAGAAAGACGCGGGATCTTCATGGAGGCCCCTGGGATCAAAGATCCCCCAGGGGGAAGCGGCGCATCTTTTTTTAAGGAGAAGGGCGGCCTTTTTGATTTCGGCCGGGCCAAGGCCTGAAATGTCCAGATAGCTCATGTCACAGGCGGAAGGGGAATGGTTCCCCAGCGATTCGGCGGGCAGGATCTGAAAAAGCGCCGCGGTCTTTGTATCAGGCAAAAGCCCGCCCGGATTTTTTCTAAAGGTAAAAATAAAATTCATGGCTCCGCTCCAATGCGGTACAGGCGGAACTTGATTCCCGCCTGTGATTTTTCCCGCGTAAACAGATCCGTAATGCCCTGATCCATGGACATGAAAAGGTTGAAGGAAACCGCCATGGAATCGGAAGCGGCCGCCCGCGATTCCAGTTCGACCACCTGCCTGATGGTTTCGTTTTTGAGCCGTTCAACCGGGTTGTGTGAATAGCGGATGTCTCCTATGTGAACGGCAGTCCTTACGGCAATGGGACTTTCCAGCGGGTTCTCCAGCCTGTTGTAAAAGAACAGTTCGTGCAGGATCTCCATGCCGGCGTAAACGGCCATTTGCTCTATGGTCCCGAACATAAAGGCCCCCAGGGCCCCGTCGCCTTCCCAGGACCAAAGCCGCCCCAGGCGTTTTGTAACGGTCCTTTCGACAATGGCCCTGAGATCCCTGTAGGCCCGGTTTATTTTTTCCCGTGAATTTTTTCTTACAAGAAGCGAGTTGCCCGCAATATCAAAGCGAAGCACCGTCATGCGCCGTTCGTCCCCTTCCTGCAGGCGGCCCCAGTTTTCCGTGACGCGCTCGCGCTGATTTTCGAAAAACCGGCCCGACACCTTGTCGTAGTTGTAACCGGCCTGGATAACCCCGGAGACCACGTCGTTAAGCCCCCGGAGGGCGTAGCGCCGGCCCATGTAGCCTTCGGCATCGGCTCGTACCAGGGCTTCCACAAAATCGATGTAGAAACCGTCCTGTATCATGTCCGCCACGATGCGTTCCGCCGCGTTCTGGTTTGACACAGGCATTCCTTCGGTAAGGCCAAGGCGGCGGTAGATGCTATATTCCGGATGTACAAGTTTGGCGAAGCGGATCATGGAATCTACCGATATGGACTGCAGGCACTTTCTGCATGCGCCGGCGTTGATGATGCCCGCGTTCTCTGTTTTCCTGGTCACAATAACGCTCCCGCTTAAACCGTTTTAGTATATATCCTACAGCTGCTTGATAAAAGGCCGGACAAAGAAAAGCGCCGCCCCCACCGCGGCGGCCTCCTTCCTGTAACTGCAGGCGGTAATGTAATCCTCGTTGCCTGTAAAAGTTGATATTTTCATCGTTGACTTGCGGAGGTCGTCTATGTATCCCTCAAGGTACTCTCCCAGATAACCTCCCAGAATCAGGCTGCAGTCAAAGGAAACAAGGAGGTTGTTCACCGCCATGGTAAGAAAGGAAAGGTACTGTTCCCACACGGCAAGAAGCGCCTTGTCCCCTTCGGCAAGTTTTTTGAAAAAAAGTTCCAGGCTGCCGCCTGTATGACGGGAAAGTACCAGCGCGGAACAATAGGCGTCCATGCACCCCTTTTGCCCGCAGTAACAGGGAAGCCCGTCCTGTACCAGTGTCATGTGGCCGAATTCCCCGCCCCGCTGGTTTTCCCCCAGGTAAAGTTCATTGTGAAGAAGTATGGCCCCCCCAACCGTATCGCTTAAGGAAAGGAAGACGGCGTCGGTACGGTATTTGTGCTTCCACATCTCCGCGAAACCCGCCGCGTTGGCGTCGTTGCACAGTACCGAAGGAAAGCCGAGCCCCCGGCTGATAGTGGAACAGGGCAGGGCTGAAACCTGCAAAACGTGGGAGTAAATGATCATCTGCCCGTCCCTGGTAAGGACCCCCGGAACGGAAAACCCCGCCCCCAGTATGTGTCCGGCCTTGATCCCCGAAACGGCAACAAGCTCTCCGATACGGCTTGCCACTTCCTGATAATAGGCCGGCGTATTGTTATAGGGTATCTCGAAACGGGCGCTTTCGATAATTTCGGTCGCGAGGTTGATAAGGACTATGCTGACATGGTTGCGGGTTATGTCCGTTCCAATGGCGAATTTCGCGTTTTTTTCACAGACAATGGACACCGCCTTGCGCCCCCCTGTTGAATCCAGAACATCTCCTTCTTTAAGAAGCCCCTCGGCCCGCAGGTTTTTGACGTTCTGTATGGCCGTCGGCAGGCTTATCCCCAGCTGGCTGGCGATCTCCGGCTTGGAAATCTGTCCTTTCTGGTACACAAGCTGGTAGATGCGGTTACGGGTTGTTTGTTTGTTTTCAATGGGAACCTGCGCGCGGCTGATCATTTTTTTCTCCGCAAAACTAAAGGTATTGAACAAATCCATTGAGGCCGTTCCAAAGCCGGCCGGGTTTTGAAACATGCTCCATTACTTATATAAACTACTTTATTAAGTATTTCAATAGCTGATAAGAAATTATCGTGCTTTATCCGGAACGGCCTTAGTATCCTGTTTAACAAGTGCTTTTTTATGCGTCAAGAAAAAAATATGTTGACATTATTGTGGATCTTGGTTACAATCTTTCTAAATAAGTTTATATAAACTTATGATATAAACCAGCCGTATGACGGGGAGCAGCCATGAGTTATCTGGATGAATTGTTTGGTTTGAAGGGCAAGGTTGCCCTCGTTACGGGCGGCGGCCGGGGCATAGGCCAGGTTGTCGCGGCGGGCCTTGCCAAAGCCGGGGCGGAAGTCGCCGTTGTTTCCCGCACCGGGGCGGATGAGACCGTCAAAAAAATACAGGCCGAAGGCGGCCGCGCCTACAGCCTCATTGCCGATGTCACCAGCGAAAAAGCCGTCGACGCGGCGCTGGCCGGGATACTGTCCCGTTCGCGCTCCCTTGACATCGTGTTTAACAACGCGGGTATCTGCATACACAAGGACACCCTTGAAGCCGGCATAGACGAATGGCGCGAAGTGCTGGACATAAACCTCACAGGCGAATACATCGTGGCGCGGGCCGCCGGCCGCGTCATGATTGAGCGGAAAATAAAGGGAAGCATCATCAACATGGCCTCCATGTCAGGCTCCGTTGTAAACGTGCCCCAGTGGCAGGCGTCGTACAACGCGTCCAAGGCCGGCATCATACACATGACGCGCTCCCTTGCCGTTGAATGGGCGCCTCACGGCATACGGGTCAACAGCCTTTCCCCCGGTTACATCGCCACGCCCATGAGCGTCGACACGCCGCAGGAACTCAAGGACGCCTGGATGCCCCTTATCCCGTTTCACCGCATGGGCAAGCCCGAAGAGCTTATAGGCGCGGTTTTGTACCTTGCCGCGGACAGTTCGGGGTATACATCGGGAAGCGACATCATTGTAGACGGGGCGTATGTGTGCGCATAGAGAGTCGGTATTCCGGTATTATTATTCCGGATTCAACGCCCTTGTAAAGGGTTGTTATATATTTTGATGTTTTTATAAAATGGAGGAAGGAAGATGAGAAAAATTCTTAAAACCGGCGTTATTGTTATATTGTTTGCGGCAATAACGTTGCCGGTGTGCGCGGGTCCCGGCCGTGACGGAGGCGGGTCCGGTGAAAAAATTACATTGACCATGTCCCGCTGGGCGGGTCCGCATGCTGACGATCAGAAAGCGGTAATCAGGGACTATATGGCTGCTCATCCGAATGTCAATATTGTAATGGATGACACAGATAATGATAATGCACGGCAAAAACAAATCCTGAGTGCCAGATCCCGGGTCGGAACAATAGATCTTTTTTTTGTCTTTAACCCGTGGACCGATGAATATGTACGGAATGGATATCTGGAACCCTTGGACGATCATATTAAGCGTACAGGTCTTGATATGGGCATTTATAATCAGGCGTTTATTCAACAAGAGACTTTTGATGGTAAGCTTTACGCATTCCCGACCCGTCCTGAAGGAATGTTTATGACATTTAACGGCGAACAGTTAAGAAACGATGGTAAATCAATTCCCAAAAATACAGCTGAACTGCTTGAGTTGGCCAGATTCTATAAAGCGAAGGGTACAGGGATTGCAATGCCGGCCCGTCAGGGAAATGCTTCTTACGAAGTTTATGCCGCTTTATTATATTCAGCAGGCGGCGATTTTTATGATCAGAATACCGGTAGAATTACGCTGGACAGTGAGCCCGCCAAATTCGCGATAAATCTCTATGATCAATTAACGCAAAATGCGATAACCGGCTCTCTTACCTGGCATGTAGATGAATCAAACGCCGCTGTCCGTGAAGGCAAAGCGCCTTTTGGGTTTACTGTTCCCGGTTTGGCAATGCTTGATGCAGATCCGGATCAGTCGGTCATTGTTGGTAAAGCTGTTTATGCTCCTGTTCCCGGCAGAAACAAGGTTGTTACGCCTCTCGGTTTCTTTGGCTGGGCCATTGCTGCCAATTCGCCCCATAAGGCAGAGGCTTTTGATTTTCTGACATGGCTTGTCAGCCCGGCAATAGAAAAGAGGCAGTCACTCATGAACGGTCAGTTTTCCTGTGTAACAGCCAACGGTAACGATTCTGAAATTGCGGCAAAATACCCGTTTTTTGGGGCAGTTGCTGAATCTCTTCAGGACATCAGAACTATGCCATCATCTCCCAATTGTGTAAAAATGCTGGAACGGCTGATGGTTGGTCTTTCTGAGGTAGCTTCAACCAATGTTTCACCGGAGACGGTTCTTGCCAGGATTCAGTCTGAATTTGCAAGCGTGGACATGCGACAGTAAGAATTTGAGAGTGGAAGCGTATATATGTATCCATAATATACGCTTCCTTGATTTTTATGGGGAATGGACATGCGGTTAAAAGAGATCAACCTGACCCTGGAAAAGGGTAATTTATTATCATTTATATATGTTTTACCCGCATTGTTGATAGTTTTATTTGTTCAGGTAATTCCTATATTTTATGGGATATTCATCAGTTTTTTTAATTATGATCTGTCAAGGCTTAATATTACCCGTGATTTTACGGGACTGGATAATTATGCACGCATGATAGGGGATAGTTCCGTATGGAGGGCTTTGTTTAATGTCATCGCCTTTACGGTTATGGCAATAGGCGGAGATGTTTTAATAGGAACGGCAGTCTCTCTTGTTTTGCACAGTATCAGTTTTGGTGTTTCCCGGATATTACGCCCAATTATCACTGTCCCCTTGCTTGTTTCGCCGATTATTGTCGGTCTTGTGTGGCGTTATATGCTGGATCCTCTCTCTGGCATTGTTTATTGGTTTTTGGGGTTCTTTGGCATTGACTCAACCATATTTCCCGGTATTGCTGGGGCATCTACCGCGCTCTTGTGTGTTGCCATGGCTCATTGGTGGCAGGTAGCTCCTTTTGTTATCATAGTTGTTTCCGCGGGTCTCGTTTCTATTCCTGTTGAATATTATGAAGCAGGCCGTATAGACGGCGCCAATTTTATCCAGATGTTTTTTAAGGTTACCCTTCCCCACTTGAGGAACATCTATATGGTAGTAATGGTGACCGCCGGAGTAGATACCCTAAAAGTGTACGATATTGTCTTTTCCATGACCGGAGGCGGGCCTTTTGATTCTACACTTTCTCTTACGATGTATGCATTCAGACGGGCCTTTGTGAGACCGGAAATGGGTTATGCCATGGCAATATCTTGTCTTTCAATGGCAGTATCCTTTCTGATATTTGGAATCGCTTTTTCCAGATATAACCAGAGAGAAGCCAGGGAGTATTGACGGTATGTCTCACAGAATAAGTCAGGGTAAAATTTTTTATAGTCTCTTTAAATGTGGATTTTTGGCTCTTGTAGCGATGCTTTCACTTCTTCCGGTCTGGCTTATGATTACCAATTCTCTGAAACGTTCGGTGGAAATCTCTGTAATGCCTCCAAAATTTCTGTTTAGGCCGGTATTGACCCACTACAATAAAATGTTTGCCAATGATGATTTTCTTTCTTATTTTAAAAATTCAGTTGTTGTTGCGGCGGCCAGCACAACAGGTTCCGTCATATTCAGCCTTATGGCGGCTTACGGTTTTCTTATAACCAAATCAAAATGGTTTGGAAAAATTACCGATCTGCTTTTATTGAGTAAGATGGTAATGCCTATTACTGTATTAATACCGCTTTATATTATTTTGAATGCAATGGGGCTCATTGGCAGCTACTTTGGCCCAGTTGTTGCCCATGCCGCGATAAACATTCCATTTGTTATTTGGCTTTTTCTTGGGTTTATGAGAGAACTGCCCAAGGAACTCATTGAGGCAAGCCGCATTGATGGATGTACACGGCCGGCCGCGCTCTGGAAAATATTGCTGCCTCTGCTTACTCCTGCTGTTGGAGCTGCCATTATTCTTGCCGGACAGTATTCATGGAATGAACTCTTGTTCAGCATTCAGCTTACCAAAGTAAGTACCTATACGCTTACAGTTGCTATTGCAAAATATGTTGGAGCGGTTGCGGTAGACTGGGGAAAAAGTAGCGCTGCGGCGTGCGTTACTATGATACCGGTCATTATCCTGGGTTTTGCCATGCAAAAATATCTGGTTCGCGGCCTTACGGCGGGAGCCGTGAAGGGATGATGATATGAAAAGCGGTATTTCCATAAAAAGTTGTATGGACTTGTTTAGTAACCCGGCTGGTTACTTGCTAATCTTCGGCTGGCTTGCAAGTCTTGTGATTTTTCAGGCCAAAGCAGGGCTTTAGCCTTGCAAAATCGCGTTTCATACCGGAAGTTGTTTAACAACTTTTATAAAAGTTTTTCAGGAGTACTACGATGAAAACACCCATTGATTTTAACGGTTTTATTCAGGTTGCCATTATTGTAAGGGATATTGAAAAAGCGGCCCGCGCCTGGGCTGAACTGTTTAATGTTCCGGTGCCGGAAATAATGGTTGATGAAAAATGTCCCCGTTCAAATATTACCTACCGGGGTAAAGAGTCTAACTACGGCCTGAAACTTGCGGTGATCAACGCCAAGGATCGCGGCTTTGTTATTGAACTCCATGAGCCAGGCGAAGGGGACAGCACCTTCAAGGAATTCCTTGACAAACATGGACAGGGAGTTCACCATCTGGGATTTCAGATGGGTGAACAGCGGGACGCGGTTGTCGCGGAACTGGAGGAAAAAGGATATGAAATGCGTACCATTGGCTACTACCCCGGAAGCAGCTGGACCATTGTGGATTCCGAAGATACTCTCGGGGTTAATTTGAATATCAAACCCAGGGCATAGGAGAACCTCAATTTTCAGGGAAAATGAATTGAGGGTTTTATCCGTCCCGGCTTGGGCGGAAAAATATATTTTTTGCAAGGAGAATCGAATGAAACGTTTTGTAAAAATCACCTTGATGGTGATGATGGCCGGATTGACCATATCGGTATTTGCCGGGCCCGGTCAACAGTCTTCGGGGAAAACATCCTTGACCATGTCCCGCTGGGCAGGTCCGCATGCGGATGATCAAAAGGTAGTCCTTAGAGATTATATGGCAGCTCATCCAGACATTAATGTAATTATGGATGATATTGATTATTTGGGCATGAAACAGAAGCAGATAACGAGTATTCAGCAGCCTGTAGGCCGAGGCCAATACGATTTGATATTTGTGTTTGGCGTATGGACTGATGAGTACATTTCAAATGGTTATGTTCTGCCCCTGGATGATTATGTTGCCAGGGCTGGTATCGACATGAGCGTGTATAGCCAGGATTTTCTTGCCAAAGAAAGCAGGAATGGTAAACTCTATGCATTTCCGGCCAGGCCGGAAGTCCAGATTATGACCTACAACACTGAATGGCTTGCCAGAGATGGAAAATCAATTCCTGCTACCATGGAAGAAGTCATTGCCTTGGCCAGGTATTACAAGGAACAGGGAACCGGTGTTGCTTTGCCTGCAATGCAAAATGATCCTTCAACCGATATTTTTTCAACCTTTTTATTTTCCGAAGGCGGAGATTACATTGATCCTGCTACCGGCAGACTGATGCTTGATAGTGCTGCCGCGAAATATGCTGTGCGAATGTGGGGTGAATTGTGTAAATATGCTATTGTTGGTTCTCCCACATGGCATACCGATCAGGCATCGCAGGCTACCCGTGAAGCGAAAGCTCCGTTTGGATTCACTGCGGCGGGACTTGCCATGTTGAATGGGTATCAGGATCAATCGGCAATTGTTGGTAAAGTAGCATATAGGCCCATACCCACCAGAAGGCCAATTGTATCCTGCGCCAGTTACTGGGGATGGGGTATTGCAGCCAATACCCCGCATCCTCAGGAGGCTTTTGATTTTCTTGCCTGGCTTGTCAGTCCGGAGACTGAGAAAAAGCAATCCATGATGAATGGACAAACTACGGCTATCAATACGACCCTCAATGATCCTGATATTGCTGCCAAATATCCCTTCTTTAGTGCGGTTAAGGAATCCATGCAACGGATAAAGACCATGCCGACTTCTATCAAGGGTGCCGAAATGGTTCAGCGTCTTCAGGCTGCGCTTAATGAGATTGCTACTACCAGTAGAGATCCTGAAACTGTTTTAGCCGAGGTCCAGGCCGAATATGCCGGAGTTGATTTGCGGCAGTAAGCACGGGACGTGATAACGTGACGAGGGCGTACCGGAAACGCTTCCGATACGCCTTTTTCGTATTAACAACGGAGTTTTTATGCGGCTAATAATCAAGAATCAGACGTTTGAAAAAGGGGAGTTGCTTTCCTTTCTATTGATTCTGCCCGCATTGGCGGTGGTTGCGTTTGTTCAGATTATTCCAATTGGGTATGGATTATTCATCAGCCTGTTAAATTATAATTTCGGAAAGATTAATCTGACTCGGGATTTCGTCGGTTTGGGTAATTACATTCGCATGGTACAGGATCCTCTTGTGTGGCGAAGCTTGCTGGTTGCCCTTGAATTTACCGTGATGGCTATAGGCGGAGATGTGATTC
Organism: Treponema sp.; assembly: GCA_031266775.1. Classification (GTDB taxonomy): domain Bacteria; phylum Spirochaetota; class Spirochaetia; order Treponematales; family Breznakiellaceae; genus JAIROE01. The sequence continues at coordinate 16,527 of JAISAQ010000106.1, read as the reverse complement.
TTGGAACAATCGTATCTCTGGGTTTACATAGTAGTGGAAATCGATCCGGAAAGTTCTTGCGGCCGATTATCACCATCCCTCTGCTTATATCTCCGATTATTATAGGTCTGATCTGGCGGTACATGCTTGATCCTCTGTCCGGAATTATTTATTGGTTTTTGGGTCTGTTTGGAGTAGGGGTCGCCCGGTTTCCCGGCCTGTCAGGGGCTTCTACGGCGCTTTTCTGTACCGCCATGGCCCATTGGTGGCAGGTGGCGCCTTTTGTGATTATTGTAATTTCCGCAGGACTTGCCGCTATTCCCAATGAACTTTATGAAGCTGCCCGAATTGACGGTTCCGGTTTTATGAATACTTTTTTCCGTATTACTCTGCCCCATCTGCGCCATTTATATATGGTGGTAATTATAACTGCGGGAGTGGATACCATAAAGGTGTATGATATTATCGTTTCTCTTACCGGCGGGGGGCCGAATAACGCGACGCTTTCTGTAACAATGTATGCGTTTCGCAGGGCTTTTATCACTCCGGAAATGGGATATGCCATGTCTATTGGCATTCTTGCCATGGTGGTTTCTTTTCTGGTATTTGGTATAACCTTTTCCCGGTTTAATCAGAAGGAAACGGAGGAATATTGATATGACTGTAAAGGACAGGGCTTTTTTTGGAAGATTGTCTGCTTTTCTGCTTAAGTTTGTAATTCTTTTTTCCGCGTCCCTGATTGCGCTTGTTCCGGTATGGCTTGTGGTAACCAATTCACTGAAGCGTTCTTTGGATATTTCCATTGTCCCTCCCGCGGTTTTTTTTAGGCCGGTATTAACTCATTATGCCAAGATTTTTTTACAGGATGATTTTACGGTTTATTTCAGAAATTCTTTTGTCATCACGGGAATAAGTACGAGCGTTACGATATTTTTCAGCGCTCTTGCGGGATATGGGTTTTTAATCAGTAAAGCCCGGTGGATAGGGAAAATAACCGATATCCTTCTTTTGAGTAAAATGGTTATGCCCATAACCGTGTTGATCCCCTTTTACCTTATCTTGAGTACTCTTAATTTGGCGGGCGGGTATCCTGGTCCCATTCTTGCCCACTCAGCCATTAATATCCCGTTTGTCATCTGGATGCTTCTGGGTTTCATGCGGGAATTGCCAAAAGAACTTCTTGAAGCCGGCAGGATTGATGGCTGTTCCCGGATGGGTGTTTTTTGGCGTGTTGTGTTTCCTTTGCTCTCACCGGCTCTTGGGGCAGCGGTTATTCTGGCGGCTCAATACTCCTGGAATGAATATTTGTTTGCTGTTCAGCTTACCAAAATTAATACCTATACCCTGACAGTTGCTATTGCCCGGTTTGTTGGAACAGTTGCCGTGGACTGGGGCAAGAGTAGCGCCGCTGCCAGTATTACCATGGTTCCCATTATCATTCTTGGCTTTGTCATGCAGAAATATTTGGTTCAGGGTCTTACGGCAGGGGCGGTAAAAGGATAACTCTGTATTTGGCAAAAGGAGGCAGCATGCAATATGCGGAATTTGGTAAATCAGGCGCATGTGTATCGCGGCTTGGGTTTGGGTGCATGCGTTTCCCCAAATGCGGGCGGAAAGGCGCTATGGTGTGGGATCATGATGAGAGCGTCAGGCTGCTGCATCATGCCATGTCCCAAAGGGTTACACATTCCCGAGATTTTCAAGTTGATGAATTATCACCGGGTTTATAAGCTTGCTGGATATGCGCAGGAACAATATGCCCTGATTGGGCATACAGAAGAGCGGCAGTATAAAGATGCGGCAGCCTGTATTGATTGCGGCCTTTGTGAAAAGAAATGCCCTCAGAAACTAAAGATCCGTGAACAGCTCAGGCAAACTCATGCGGAATTGGCGCCGGTTTGATTCGCAAGCGGGTCCATGCCCTGCGGCTTGCCGCAGGGCATAAAGGAATGATATATTTTCTTTAATAATATATGATATACTCTGGTATGTACGCCATTATTCGAAAGGAGAAATACCATGATCACACAGCCGCTTCATGATAACTGGAAAATGAGGAAGATCCCCGACAGGGAATATCTTCCCGCGAAAGTTCCCGGATCCGTTTACAGCGATCTGCTGGCGAATGACAGGATGGAAGATCCCTATTGGCGGGACAACGAGGACAAGGCTTTTGCCCTCATGGAAAATGATTTTGAGTATATAGGAACCTTTAAGCCCGATCCTGCCGTTTTTGCGGAAAAGCGCGTGCTGCTCCGCTGTGAAGGGCTTGATACCCTGGCGGATGTGTACCTCAACGGCGCGGCTTTGGGCAGCGCCTGCAATATGCACCGTATCTGGGAATTTGACGTAAAGAAGGCGCTTAAAAAAGGCGAAAATATCCTGCGCATCGTGTTTCATTCTCCCAATAAATTTGTCAGGGAGGCGTACAAAAAAAACAGGACCGACGGTTCAAGCGACTGCCTCGACGGTTTTCCGCAGCTCCGCAAGGCCCACTGCATGTTCGGCTGGGACTGGGGCGCCCGGCTTCCCGACGCGGGGATCTGGCGGGACATCAAGCTTGTCGGCGTGGGCGCCGCCCGTATCGACAATGTCTACATAACCCAGAAACACAAAAAGGGCGCTGTGGATCTGTCCATAAAGATGGAGCTGGACACGGGGGCAGAGGCGCCCCTTGCGGCGGGCGGGCCCGGCGCCGGGGGCAGGGCCGGCTTTTCCTGGACCGTCGCTGTTACCGATCCAAAGGGAAAAACAACGCGGCATGAAAATTCGCCGAAAAAAATCACCATACTCAGGCCGGAACTCTGGTGGCCCAACGGTTTTGGCGCGCAGAGGCTTTACGGCATAAAGATTGTCCTTTATTACCGGGGAAAGGAGATTGACAGCTGGCAGCGGCGTTACGGGCTCAGGACCATGACCATGCGCAGGAAAAAGGACAAGTGGGGTGAAAGTTTTGCTCATGAAGTCAACGGAGTGGCGATCTTCGCCATGGGGGCCGATTACATCCCCGAAGACAACATACGCAGCCGCATTACCCCTGAGCGGACGCGGAAGCTCCTTGAGCAGTGTACCGCCGCCAACTTCAACACGGTGCGGGTATGGGGCGGCGGTTATTATCCGGACGATTTCTTTTACGACATCTGCGACGAACTGGGGCTTGTCGTATGGCAGGACTGCATGTTCGCCTGCGCGGTTTACGATCTTACCGAAGAATTTGACGCCAACATACGGGCTGAGCTTGCCGACAATATCAAACGCTTAAGGCATCACGCGTCGCTGGGGCTCTGGTGCGGCAACAACGAAATGGAAATGTTCGTTGATACGCTCACCTGGGTCAGTACGCTCAGGCAGAAGGCGGACTACATCAAGATGTACGAGTACATCTTTCCTTCGCTGTTCAGGAAACTGGACCCGGCTTCTTTCTACTGGCCGGCGAGCCCGTCGTCGGGGGGGAGCTTTGACAAGCCCAACGATCCTGACCGGGGCGACGTGCATTACTGGGATGTATGGCACGGGAACAAACCTTTTTCGGATTACCGCAACTACTACTTCCGTTACGCGTCGGAATTCGGCTTTCAGTCTTTTCCCGCGCTTAAAACCGTGGAAGCCTTTACGCTTCCGCAGGATAGAAATATTTTTTCCTACGTAATGGAACGGCACCAGCGGAACAACGCCGCAAACGGGAAGATCATGAACTACATGTACCAGACCTTCCTTTATCCCTCCGGTTTTGGGATCATGCTTTACGCATCCCAGCTGCTCCAGGCGGAGGCGATCAAATACGGCGTTGAGCATTTCCGCCGGAACCGCGGCCGCTGTATGGGGGCCGTCTACTGGCAGCTCAACGACATTTGGCCGGTGGCTTCCTGGTCGTCCATAGACTATTATTTCCGCTGGAAGGCCCTGCACTATTACGCGAAGCGTTTCTTCCGGCCCGTGATGATCTCCTGCCACGAGGAAGGCATTCTTACCCAGAATCCCAACGCGAACCACCAGCCTGAGGTGAAGGAAAAAATCGAAAAGAGTTTCCGCCTTTCGGTGGCAAACGAAACCATGACGGACAGGAAATTCACCGTGCGGTGGGAACTGCGGGACAGGGACGCCAAAGTCATAAGGGAGAAGACGGTTCCGGTAAAGGTTCCCGCGTTGTCGTCGGTGTGGCTCGGCAAGGTGGATGTTGCGGACATAAGGCCCGACGATGAATACGTCAGTTATCACCTATACGACGGTAAAGAGATCGTTTCCGAAGGAACGGTGATCTTCTCGCTGCCGAAATTTTTCCATTGGGCCGATCCTGAACTTTCCTGCTCCATAGACGGGGATACCATCACCGTAAAGGCCTCTTCCTACGCGAAGAGCGTTGAGATCCTCAACGGGAACGAAGACCTTGTTCTTGACGACAATTACTTTGACATGAACGCGGGGACAAAAAAGGTGAAGATTATAAGCGGGAAGCCCGCCGCCCTGAAGCTGAGAAGCGTATACGACATCGGACATGTTTAGTAACCTGGTTGGTTACTAAACATGTCCTTGCGATTTTTCAGGCTAAAGCATGGCTTTAGCCTTACAAAATCGCGTTCTTAAGCGGAAGGTGTTCAATAACTGAAGTTATTGAACACCTCTATCAGGTAAATTTCCGCGGCGGCCGGTTTGTTGTGTACGGCTTCCCCCTGGGGTTCCTTCTCATTCCTCAAAGATGGGCGGGGAGGCGGCCTGTTCAAATTTCTCCGTTACTTCCCGCGGCGGCGCTTTGGTTGCGAGGCTTACCGTGACAATAAAGAAAAGGGAAATGATAAAGGCCGGCGCCAGTGAGTAGAGCCCCGTAGCCTCGCGCGGAGTGATCCAGCCGGAAGCGCCGGGGACGCAGATCAGGTATTCCCAGATTATTACCGTAAAGCCGCCCGATATGATCCCCGCCGCGGCTCCCGGAAGGTTGATCCGTTTCCAGTAGAGGGAAAGCAGCATGAGCGCGCCGAAACAGGAACCGAACCCTGACCACGCAACGGATGTCAGGGACATGACGCTTGAATTTCTGTCCGTCGCTATGATATAGGCGATAAAGGCGATGATCACAACCGAAACGCGGCCGAGGCGGAGAAAATATTTGTCCGAATGTTCGGTATGAACAAGGCCACGGTAAATGTCGTTTGCTATTGCCGAAGCCGTTACCATGATGTGGGAATCGGCCGTCGACATGATTGCCGCAAGAACGCCGCATAAAAATATGCTTCCGGGGATAGCCAGCAAAACGGAACCGTTCATGAATATTTTATTGATCGCCGTTACGAACATGTATTCAGGCGTATCGCCGCCGGGGACAAGGACGGCCCCCGCCGCGCCCGCGAGGGCGGCAAACCCCAGGGAGACGACGATGACAACCCCCGAAATAACGGCCGCCGGCAGTATTGTTTTTTCTTTTTTTACCGCCATGAAACGGATGAGGATGTGGGGCATGCCGAAGTAGCCGAGCCCCCAGGACAGTCCGGAAATGATCGATGCCGCGGGAAGCGGCTTTCCCGTTTTATCCAGCATGACGTTAAAAAAACCGGGCCCGGCGTTCCGGGCGAGTCCTGTAAATCCCCCCGTAAGGTGCAGCATGACGATGGGAACGCCGATTATGGCGGCAAGGAGCATCAAATCATGGACAAGGTCTGTCCAGGAGATCGCGCGGAATCCGCCCAGAAAGGTGTAGATGAGTATGACGGCAGCTCCTGTAAGCATGGCTATCTGGTAATCGATGCCGAATACCGCCGAAAAAAGCGTGCCGCAGGCAATAAAACCCGAAGCGGTATACACGGTGAAAAAGATCAGGATAAAAGCCGCCGAAACAAAACGCAGAAGGTGCAAGGAATCGCCGAAGCGGTTTTCGAAAAATTCGGGTATGGTGATTGAGGAACCCGCCATGACGCTGTAACGGCGAAGCCGTTTTGCCACGAAGATCCAGTTAAGGCAAGTTCCCAGCGCCAGGCCGGCGGCTATCCATATTTGGCCCATTCCAGAGGCGTATATGGCGCCTGTGAAACTGAGCATGAGCCAGCCTGACATGTCGCCGGCGTGGGTGGAGAAGGCGGCGACAGGGGCGCCAAGCCGTCTTCCGCCCAGAAAATAGTCGGGCAGGCTTGGCGTTTTTTTGAAGAAAAAAATGCCGATGAAAATCAGAATAATCATGTACAGCGCGAAAATGACGATGCTTGTTATCATATTTTCCTCCATACCGGGAGCCGGCCGGGAAAGCGGCTGCTTCCCGGCCGGTCCGCGTTTTTTTTAATACGCCGAAAGAATTTCCATGAGGCGTTTCCTGCCGATTGACCGCAGGAAGCCCGCTAGCCGGGGGCCCTGATCCCGGCCTATGAGCGCCTGGTAACTTGCCCTGAAAAGGGCCTTTGTCTCAAGGCCCGCCTGTTCGGCCGCCCTGTAGATTGCCCCGGCGCACGATGCATCGTCGGGAAAACGTTCGATGTCCGCGACGACGGTATCCCGCAGCACCCGCACGCCAAGGGCCAGGCCGGCCGGGAGTTCCGCCCTTTCACCCGGCGGCCGCAGGCTGAAACGAAACTCGCCGGGGGCGTGGTTTTTCACCCAGTATTTCGCCCGGAGTATCCTTTCCCTGAGGGCGGGAATCTGCTCCTCCCGAGGCCCGTCCTCTTTTTTCCCCCCGGCGGATTTTTTGAGGGCGGCAATGGTCCGCTCCGTGTCGCCGCCTGAAATCTGGATCAGGCTGCAGAGGTGGCGGAACGGCGCCTGCCAGGGCATGACGGGCGGCATGAGCGTTTTGCCTTCCGGGGAAACGGCGGTCTGCGAAAGCTCATAGATGCGCCGTTCGCGCCGGTACGCCGCTTCGTTTTTGGCGTCTTCCGTCTTCCACGCTATGCGCTCCGTTCTGTCGTAATCTTCATAAGTTTTGATGACGTCAAGATCAAAGGAGATGGTGAATTCGGTGTTGGGCCTGGTTCCGGCAAAGAGGTAGCGGGCCACCTCGGGGGTATACACCTCCAGAACGTCCGCCAGGTCGATTACCACGCCTGTGGAACTGGAAATTTTCCCCCCAAGTCCCTTGATGCCGATAAAGTCATAGGCAAAGGTAACAGGAGGCTCCCTGCCGTACACTTCCCCGCATATATGGCGGGCGGTGTCGAAGGAACCGCCCCGGCTGTGGTGATCCTTGCCGGCCGGCTCAAAGTCCACCTTTTCGTATTCCCAGCGCATGGGCCAGTCAACCCGCCAGTTGAGCTTTACCCCCTTCGCCGTGCGTATGTCCGCCGTTTCGCTGTGGCCGCAGGCTTCGCACCGGTAGGAAAGGCCCCATTCGCCGTCCCATCCGTCCACGGCGGTTTCATCTTTGCCGCATGAATCGCAGAACACGCTTACAGGCCACCACTCTCCCTGAATCTTGTGCCCGTCGTCGCGGTACTCATCGAGGATGGCCCGCAGTTCTTCCCGCTTTTCAAGGGCCCGCCTTATTCCTGCGGCATAGGCCGAGGCGCGGTATCTTTTGGCCTGGTAGAGGTACTCCGGGTATATTCCCATAACGGGCATCATGCTTTCCACGTCAATTTCATGATGTCTGGCGTAGCTTTCGTCACGCCTCCAGGGATCGGGCACCATGGTAATGGGAAAGCGGAGGTACTTTTCAAGCTCCTCCTGGCCGGGCATGTTTTTGGGGATCTTGCGGAACACGTCGTAATCGTCCCATGAGTAGATAAAACGCACCTTCCTGTCCTGGTCCCGCAGCGCCCGCACCACAAGATCCACCGACATGATCTCGCGGAAATTGCCTATGTGCACCGTGCCCGACGGGGTAATTCCCGCGGCACAGGTGTAGAGGTCTTTCCCGCCTTTTTCGCGTATTATTTTAAGCGCGGTTTCATCGGCCCAGTGGTACGCCGTTTTTTCTTCCGCGCCCCCTCTGTTTTCCTTTCCCATAGAACAAGTATACTGGAAGGGAAAAAGCCGGACAAGTGGACCGCGGACAGATACAGACCAATACGGACAACATATATGTTTGAAACTAAAAAGTCCGTTCTGTCCGTGAATGTCTGTGGTTGAATTCGGAATTGCCGGGCTCCGCGCGGTTCCCCTTTTTCCGGGGTATGTGTTATATTTATAAGGAGGATGAATCTTTACCGGCCTGTTTCCATAGGCCCGCTTGAGCTTCCCGGGAATCTGTTTCTCGCCCCGGTGGCAGGTTTTTCGGGCCGGGCCTTCCGCATGATCTGCGTCGAGGAGGGGGCGGATTTCAGTTATACGGAACTTGTCTCCGCCGAAAGCCTGATACGGAACCCGGCGGGCCCCGTGAAGACCCTGCTCCGCAGAGGCGGCAACGAACGGCGTTATGCCGTGCAGCTCTTCGGTTCCGATCCCCTCCGTGTAGGGGAGGCGGCGGCGCTTCTTGCCCCCTGGTGCCCCGACGCGGTGGATATCAACGCCGGATGCCCTGTTCCCAAGGTTATCAAGACGGGGGCCGGGGCGGCGCTGATGCGGAACCCGTCCGTCTTGGGACGCATGGTGGAAGAGACGGTCAGGGCCTCGCGGGAGCGCTTGGGGGGCGCGCCTGTAACCGTCAAAATGCGTTCCGGCTGGGATTCGTCTTCGGTGAACTACGCCGAGTGCGCCCGTATCGCGGCCGCGGCCGGGGCCGCCATGATAAGCCTCCATCCAAGAACCCGCGCCCAGGGTTACGGCGGCAAAAGCGACTGGTCCCATATTGCCGATCTTGTTTCCCGCCTCTGTGTGCCGGTAACAGGCTCGGGGGATCTTTATACGCCGGAGGATGCCGGGCGCATGCTCCGGGAAACAGGCTGCGCCGCCGTGATGTTTGCCCGCGGGGCGGTGGCGAATCCTTTTGTTTTTTCCCAGACGCGGTCCCTGCTTGTTTCAGGCGCCTGGCGGCCCGCCGCCCCGGAAGACAAAATACGGTGCGTTTTCCGCCAGCTTGATCTGCTCGCACAGGAGGCGGGGGAAAGGAGCGCCTGCCTCATGATGCGCAAGCAGTTCTGCGCCTGTACCAAAGGCGGCCCGGACGAAGGCGGCATTCCCGGAGGGGCCGCCCTGCGGAACCGCCTGGTTCACGCGGGGACTATTGCGGAATACCGGCAGGTATTTCATGATGCGGGTATGGAAATATAATTCAAAGAAGGAACAACAATGAATATACTGAAAAAGCCACTCCGCTACCGGCAGTACGGCGCGGTTTTTTGGATCATAGGGGTTAATATCCTCGTGTTTTTGGGCGGAATGGCTCTGGGACAGCCGCTTGTGAATTTCTTTCTGGGCATGACCCCCAATCTTGTAAGGCACGGCTGGATCTGGACTTTTGTTACCTACATGTTTGTCCACGGCGGGGTAAGCCATATCCTCTTTAATATGCTCGCCCTTTTTGTCTTTGGCCTTCCGGTGGAACGGCAGACGGGAAGCCCGGAATTTATCCTCTTTTATTTTACCACGGGAATTTTGGCGGGCTTTTTTTCTTTTCTGGTGTATCTCTTCATGGGCGCCGGGAGGGTAACCCTTATAGGGGCAAGCGGGGCCGTTTTCGCGGTGCAGCTTGCCTACGCGGTGTTCTTTCCCCATTCCGTTATTTATTTGTGGGGCCTGCTTCCCCTCAAAGCCCCGGTGATGGTGCTGGGTTTTACCGGACTTGAAATTTTTTTAATGGTAACCGGCATGGGGGGAAACGTGGCCCACATGACCCATCTTGCCGGTTTCGCCGTTGCGTGGGTTTACTTCCTGCTCCGTTTCAGCATGAGCCCGTGGAAGAGGCTTACGGGAAGGTGAACGGATCGGATCGGATTACAGGACGGAAGGAATTTCAGGCCGGGGCCATGTACAGCCGATATTGAAGTATGCGCGCTTTTCTTCTGTTCTGTCTTGCACTGTCCGGTCCCGCGCTGTACGCCCAGTGGATACTGCCCGGCGGCGGAGCGGAGATGCTGCGGGGAAGGGTAAAGGTAGCCCTTGAGCCGGTTTACGGTTTTTATGTTGAAGAGGACTATCCGCTTGACGCCGTGACGGTACGGCGGCGGGCGCTGGAAGAGGCGGCGGTGTTTTATTCCGCCATGATCTACGGGTGGTCCTTTCATTATGAAATAGGAGAGCGGGCCAGGGGCATAGCGGAGAATTTTGAGCTTGTGCCTCTGGGCAGCATTCCCTGGGGAGACCCGGCCCTCCGCGCCACAGACGCGAAGCTGGAAGACATGCAGTTTCTGTTGTGGACCGATTACCGGCTTACGGAGGTCCAAATGCGGCGCATGGCGATGTGGCGTTCGGGGACCGTAAGAAACGCCCAGGCGATAGGACACGGCCCCCCCGGCGGGCCTGTGGAAATGGACGACTGGATGTCCATAAAACGTTCCGCCCTTGAAGACGCGGCCAGGGCGGCGGTGCGGGCCATGCTGCGGGGCAGCGAACGGAACCGCCCCAGGGAGGCGGAGGGTTTTGTCAGCCTTGCCTCCTTTCCGGTTTTTTTTATGGACGACGGCAGATGGGCGGCGAACGCCAAATTCAGGGTTCAGGTGACCGAAATTGTTCCTTTTGCAGCTTATTGAATCCGCCCTGTCTGCCGATAATGAATAACATGTCCCGTACCCCACACCGCCGTGAAATCAACAGAACCCCTTTGTCTTTTATTCTGCTGCTGATAGTGATCCTGTCGCTGGTGGCGCTCTTTGTTCTTCCTCTGACAGCCGGGGCCGAAACGCCGAACATACAGCCGCCGGAAAACGGCCTGGAAGCGGCCCCGGGAGAAATGTCATGGCCGGGCCGGCTTTTTCCCGCGTCCTATTTTACCGATACCATCAACACGGCCGCGGCGCGGGAAGCCTCCCGGCTCTATTGGGCGCCTACGGAAGCCGAACACAGCGCCAGGACCGCCCTGTACAACGGCAGCCTTTCCATGCTCCTTAATAACGACATACTCGCCTTTTACGGCCATCCGCTCTCGAAAAACATGGGGATTCTGGGCCGTTTTTCGCCCGAAGAACTGGACGGGAAACTCAGAGAGCTTGCGGAAGAATACGCGGCCTCCAGCGGCGGGCGGGAGATCAGGCGGGCCTTCTACATTATTTACGGAACCGTGTGGCCCGGAGGCGACATAGGGATCTTGAGGGAAGATGTTCTTCTTAACTACATTGAATACGCCCGGGAGCGCGGTATACTCGTTTTCCTTGATCATCAAATCGGGAAGTACCATCCGGTTGATTCGCTTAAGCGTATGCTGCCCTATCTGAAATACCCCAATGTTCATCTGGCGCTTGACCCGGAGTGGCGGACTACCAAACCCATGCAGGAAATAGGAACGGTAACGGCGGAGGAATTAAACGAGGCCCAGCGGGTAATGGAAAACTACATGGTGGAAAACAGGCTTCCCGGAGAGCGGATGCTGGTAATTCACCAGTTTAACAGGCGGATGATTTCAAACCGGAGCCAGGTACAGAGCGGTTTCGCGAAGGTACGGCTTGTTCACTGCGCGGACGGATTCGGCCCGCCCAATCTTAAAAGATCGTCCTACGCCGACAATGCGCTGGCCTCAAACATACCCATCAAGGGATTCAAACTGTTTTACAACTTCGACATTCCCGGGGCGGGCTACGACAATCCGCTTCTTACGCCGCAGGAAGTCTACACCCTCAATCCCCGGCCCTATATCATCATGTACCAGTGATAACGGGCGTCACTGGCGGTAAAACCGCGTCACAAAATCGGAACGGTCGGGCTTTTGGTTGTAATTTGATTCGGAAGCCGGCCTCCGTGTCGCCTGATCCACGATGTACTTTCTGGCTATTCCGCGGGTAAGATTTATCTGGCTCTGGTTTTCCAGGAACTCGAAGGGAGTGCTGTGCCTGATGTTCTTGGTTACTCCGTCGCTGTTTTGCAGGGAAAGCTGTATTTCGAGGGTGTTGTTGGTAACTTTGTAGGTACCGTTTCCCGTGTATTCACTTTCGTAATCCTTGGGGTTCCGTATGTCGTTGAAACCTCCCCCCGAAAGCGCCCGGTTGGCCCTGAAATACACCTCCACAAACTGGTCCGTTACGGCAAATTTCCTTACCCTGATGGTTCCGTCCGCGCCGAACTGAAACACGATGGTTCCGGTGGCGTTGGCCCAGACTCCGATTATGGGGTTCCTTGGATCGGCGGGCGTTACATTGGTCCGTACCGCCTGGTTTTGGGCCCTGCGGCGCGCCGCTTCCTCGGCTGCGCGGCGGCGGGCTTCCTCTTCTTCCGCGGCTCTGAGGCGGGCTTCTTCTTCCGCCCTGAGGCGGGCTTCCTCCCCGGCAAGGCGCGCCTCCTCGGCGAGCCGGGCCTCTTCGGCAAGACGCGCTTCCTCGGCAAGGCGGGCCGCCTCCCGCGCGTTATTGCAGGCGGTACATCCTACCAGTATTCCAAGAACCAGGAGCAGCATAACCGCGACCCCGATAAAAATCAATCCAAGCTTTCTTTTCTCCAAAATAAGACCTCCTGCCTGTTTTGAGATTGGCTCAATTGAGGCGATTTCGAAATACCTGATTTTTAAATCACATCATTCCGGGTTTTTGTAAAAAAGCTCCTACTATCAACATAAACAAAAAAAAGCCCTTTGTCAACATAACCGGAATTGATTACAAATGAAGACCCGCTTTTTCGTTCTTCCCGCCCGGCCTGGTACGGAACCGGGGAAGACGGGCCTCGAGGCGGCTTTCCGGTCAGTATCCGGCGCTTTTATCCACCAGATTTTTAAGCGGTTCGCCCCGTATATAGCGGCCAAGGTTAAGAAGCGCTACATCCAGCGCCATTTGGGCGTATCCGGGATGCATACCTCCGTAGTGGCCCGTAAGGAGCACGGTGGGAAGGTCCCACAGGGGCGAATCGCCGGGAAGCGGTTCCGTTTCGGCGACATCCAGAAGCGCCCCGGCAATGCTCCCCTTTTCGAGGGCTTCGATAAGAGCCGCCTCGTCCGTGGTGATCCCCCGGCCGACATTAATGTACAGGGCGGTTTTTTTCATGAGGCCGAATTCGGCCGCGCCGAACATGCCGGCGGTATCCCTTGTGGCGGGAAGGATGTTGACAACATAATCGGCAAGGGGCAGGAATTCACGCAGCGCGCCTGAGCTTTCAAGCCTTACGCCCGCAAGAGCCCCTCCCTTTTCGGGAGTGCGCCTTAACCCTATAACCTTCATGCCGAAACCCAGCGCCGTCCCGGCGGTTACAGCCCCTATGGCGCCGTAGCCCAGAATCAGCATGGTCTTTCCGGCAAGCACCGATATTTCATGATCATTAAACTTGAGCCACCGGTGTTCCTTTTGAGCCTCAAAGGCCGCGGGAAGGCGGCGGCTCCAGGCGAGGAGCAGGCCGAAAAGATGCTCGGTGATCTGCCGGCCGTGTATGCCCGACGTGCTGGTAATCTGAACAGGAAGGCCTTGAAGTTCGGGGTGCTTCCCGAGCCTGTCCGCCCCGGCCGACCAGAGCTGTACCCACTTCAGCCTGGGCATGCGGGAATATAAATCGAAGGGAACGTCCCCCATGCAGATCTCCACCCGGGGAAGCAGCGTTTCCATTACGGCCCTGTCGTTCGTAATGACAACCTCCCTTCCGTCCCCGGCGGCCTCGACGCGTTCGCGCAGCCCGGAAAAGCCGCGGTTAAAATAAAGGGAAATTAGAATGACGTTTTTTTCCATAATAACGTTACTGTAACGGCAAGACGGGCTTTTTCCTATCCCCGCGCCAGAGTGTCATTTACAGCCGCCCTGCCGCGTGGTATGTTTGACCAGGGCGGCCCGCAGATCGCGGTTTTCGCGGTGCAAAAACATGCGGGCGCGGCAGCCAGGAGTATAACATGGCCCTCGAGGATGTTTTTGTTTCGCTTAAAAAGGCCCAGGCCGCCCTTGCCCCCATGGATCGCGAGTCGAAAGACAGGGCGCTCCGGGCCGCGGCCCGCTCCGTGGACGCTTCCCGCCAGGCCATACTTGCCGCCAACAGCCGCGACATACAGAAGGCCCGCTCCGCCGGCATGAGGGACGCGCTGGCGGACCGGCTCCTGCTTGACGGAAAGCGTATAGACGGTATTGTCGGCGGCATTGAAAAAGTGGCGCTACAGGCAGATCCTGTGGGCGTGGTGCGCGCCGGATGGAAAATGCCCAACGGCCTTTTTATCGAACAGGTAACGGTTCCCCTTGGGGTCGCGGCTATCATCTACGAATCGCGGCCCAACGTAACCGCCGACGCCTTTTGCCTTGCCTACAAGGCGGGCTGCGCCATACTGCTGCGGGGATCTTCTTCGGCGCTGGAATCAAACCGCGCCATCGTAAAGGCCGTCAAGAAGGGGCTTCTGGACGGCGGCGGGGTAAGCGGCGCGGTGGAACTGGCGGATTCGGGAAGCCGTGACGAGGTGGATGAGATCCTCGCCGCGCGGGGCTTTATCGACGTGGTTCTTCCCCGGGGCGGAAGGGAATTGATACGCCGTGTGGTAAATGGCGCCCGCGTTCCCGTTATAGAAACGGGAGAAGGGAACTGCCACATCTATGTTGAGGAAAGCGCCGGTACGGAGAACGCCGTCGAGATTATCGCAAACGCCAAGCTCCAGAAACCCGGCGCGTGCAACGCCGTCGAGACGCTCCTTGTGCACAGGGGGGCCCTTTCATCCCTCATGCCCCGTCTTGCTTCCCGTCTTGCCGGCAGGGCGGAACTCCGCTGCGACGGGGAGGCAAAGGCCGCCTGCGGGGAAACGCTTCCCCCAGGCCTTGTGCTCAGGGACGCCGTACAGGAAGACTGGGAAACGGAATTTCTCGATTATATTCTCGCGGTAAAGACCGTCGCCTCCGTTGACGAGGCCATAGATCATATCAACACATACGGGACGAAACATTCCGAGGCCATCCTTACCAACGACATGAAGGCCGCGGAACGTTTCCAGAGCCTCGTGGATGCGGCCTGCGTGTATGTCAACGCGTCCATCCGTTTTACCGACGGCGGGGAATTCGGATTCGGCGCCGAACTTGGGATCAGTACGCAGAAATTCCACGCGCGCGGCCCCATGGGCGCACAAGCCCTGACCTCGGTAAAGTACCTTGTATCGGGCGACGGACAGATACGGAACATATGACAAAAGAACTCATACAAAACGCCCGGAAAATAGTCATCAAGATTGGGTCCGCTACCCTTGCCGGCGAAACGGGAAAGATCAACGCGGCTTTTTTGGACGAATTTGCCGGCCAGGTTTCGGCGCTCATCAAGGCGGGAAAACAGATAGTGATCGTTTCCTCAGGCGCGCAGGTCGCCGGCCTTTCGACCATGGACAAATGGGCCCGCAAACGCGACCTGCATTACCGGCAGGCCCTCTGCGCCGTGGGGCAGGTGGAGCTGATGGGGGCCTGGCGCCGCGCCTTTGAGCGTTTCGGCATACGCATAGCGCAGATCCTCCTTACCCGCGACGACTTCGGCGACAACAACAGAACCCTCAACATGCGGAATACCCTCTTTACCCTGGTTGACGAGGGGATAGTTCCCATTATCAACGAGAACGACACGGTCAGCGTGGAAGAAATAAAGATAGGCGACAACGACAACCTTGCCGCGCAGTCCGCCATACTCTGGAGCGCCGATCTCCTTATATTGTTCAGCGATATAGACGGCCTTTACGACAGGAACCCCAGGGAGCATCCTGATGCGGAACTTGTGAAAGTGGTCCGCGATCTTGCCTCGGCGCGGAAAAACATCGGCGCGGGAAGCGCCGGTGATTTTGGCACGGGCGGTATTGTTACCAAGCTGGAAGCGGCCGAACGCGCCGCCGCCTACGGCATTCCCATGATACTGGCCCACGGCGGAAGGAAACAGGCGCTCCAGGGGCTTGCCGAAGGAACGCAACAGGGAACGGTCTTTACGGCGGATTAATCAAAACGGCGCATGGCGCCTTTGCGTATTAAAAAATGCAAGAATGTAACCACAGACCACACGGACAGAACGGACTTTTGGTTTTAAATGTATATGTTGTCCGTGCTGGTCTGTGTCTGTCTGTGGTTGTTTTGAATTCGGAATTATTGAAGCGCATTTCCACAGTGCCTTCCGGTTTTCGTTTCCATATCAGTCATGACGTTAGCACGGCGAATATCCGCTTCTTCAAGCCCGTGCTTAAAGGCTGTATCACGAAAGATGAATTCCATCTCCATGGGCTTACTGTCATGCCGAAAGACTAACCGAAAGTCCCAAGGTGGATAACACTTTGATAAATGTCAACAAGTTGCAATTATAACCATTTTCTATCTTTGACAGTTGCTGCTGGGTTATATGACTTTTTTTTGCCAATTCCTGTTGAGAAATCCCAAGCTGCTGCCGCGTTTCCGCTATTCGTAACCCCAGTTCCAGCAGATATTTTTCATCTTCATATAATTTTTTGAACCGGGGATTAACAAGCTGTTCATTAAGATGATCCCTATAACTTTCCATTTGTCTCCTCCTCAAGGTTTTTCTCTGAATATCTGGCAATAAAATCAGTACGATATGTTTTGGCCAACAGTATTTCAGATTCGGGAACGGCATCGCTGTGCTTTTCAAATACATTGGTTAGAACAATGATATTCC
>JAISAQ010000086.1 GCA_031266775.1 Treponema sp. | reverse complement strand
CTGTTTCTCCTTGCCGGCGTTCTGGGGCTCCCCGTCTTCGCCAACGCAGGCGGCATAGCGGCTTTTCTGTCCCCCGCGGGAGGCTACATGACAGGCTATGTCCTGGGCGCCCTTGCCGCGGGTCTCATTGCCGGGCCTCCCCGCATCGAAGACAAAAAGCGGCCGGTTTTCTACAGTATACGGCTCGTTGCCGCTTTGCTGGCGGGATTTCTCCTCATCCTCCTCTGCGGCGCGCTTTGGCTTGTGTATTTGAACGCCAAAAGTGAAACACCCAGGCCGATGACAGGCGTCTTTTTGGGGGGAATCGTGCCGTTCATCCCGGCGGATACGATCAAATTTATCCTGTCCGTACCTCTCGCCTTTACCCTGCGGCCCATAGCGGCGCGTTACACAAACAGGAAAGCATGACGGCTGCGGTCCATCTTGAGGGGATCACCAAAACATTCCGTGTGCTGGATGAAGAAGCGGAGGGCGGCCGCATACGGGGCGGGTTCTTCTACGCCCTGGACGGGATTTCCCTGGATATTGAACGCGGGGTTTGTACGGTTATAGCCGGGGCCAACGGTTCGGGGAAGAGCCTTCTCATGTCCATAATCGCCGGTCTTGAGGAGCCTGATTCCGGCACGGTGGAGGTCCGGGAAAAGACGGGCCTGGTTTTTCAGGACGCGGACAGCCAGATCCTGGGCGAGACGCCCAGGGAGGATGTGGCGATAGGGATCAGGGGGAAGCCTTTTGCGCGGAAAGCGGAAATACCGCCCCTTGTGGAAGCGTCCCTCCGGGATACGGGCCTGCTTTCACGGGCGGATTTCCCCTCCCGTTTTCTTTCGGGCGGGGAAAAGCGCCGCCTTTCCGTCGCCGGGGTTCTTGCCATGAACGCGGGCATCATCATCTTTGACGAGCCTTACGCGAATCTTGATTATCCGGGCATCGTACAGGTGAACACCCTGATCAGGGATTTACCGGCAAAAAACAAAACCGTCGTCATCCTGACCCATGAACTTGAAAAATGCCTTGCCCTGGCAAAGCGGTTCGCCGTGTTGTTTGAGGGAAAGCTTGTGTTTGACGGCACACCGGCGGAGAGTTTGAAGACTCCCCTCGAAGACTGGGGCATTCACCATCCCCTGCGCGGCTCTTCCCGGCTTGAGGAATTGATCTGGCTATGAAGGAAAGAACGGTCGTATTCCGGTACAGGAAGGGAAACTGCTTTTTGTACAAAATACCCGCTCCGGTGAAACTGCTGTCCCTTCCGGTTCTCGCCGCAACAGCAATGCTGCTGCCTTTATACGCCGCGTGCGCGGGGATTGGACTGCTGGCGATTTTCGCCCTTTTATGCGGCTTCACTCCAAAGGAACAGTTTACGGATATAAAACCTGTTTTGTTCTATGCCTTCTTTCTATATATGATAAGTATTTGTACCGGTTTGTATTCTGTTTTTTCCGGTGATTTGGAACCTGGGGAAACCGCCGCGATCTTTTATCCCGATTACGATTATGGCTTTTATATAGTCCGGCTGTTCCTTGTCATGCAGCTTTCCGCTCTCCTCTTTCGCACAACAACGTCAATCGAAATAAAAGAGGCTGTCTGCGCCGGGGAAACAGGTATCCGCGCGGGGATACGGAGACTCCCCTTTGCGAAAACAATTTCCCCAAAGGCGAAGCTCGGGACCAGCGCGGCGCTCATGATGAATTTTGTGCCCGCGTTGTTTGAGCTATGGAGCAAACTCAACCGCGCTTACCGGGCCAGGGGCGGGAAACGGGGATTGAAACAGTTCCGCGTCCTCTTTGTCGCGCTCATCGCGCTTTCCTTTCATTATGCGCAGGAAAAGGCCAGAGCATTGGCGGCGCGGGAAATTTTTTGAGCGCGGGCTTACCTGCCGAGCCACCCGCCGTCCACGGCGATAGTAAAACCATTGAGATAATCCGACGCCGCCGAAGCGAGGAAAACCGCCGTACCCGCGAGATCCCGGGGAACGCCCCAACGGCCGGCGGGTATACGTCCGGTGATTTCGGCATTCCGCGCCGCGTCCGCCCTGAGCGCCTGGGTGTTGTCGGTTTCAAAATACCCCGGAGCTATGGCATTCGCGTTGATGCCGTACCGCGCCCATTCATTGGCCATGAGCATGGTGAGACCCCGGACGCCGCTTTTTGCCGCAGTGTAGGACGGTATACGTACTCCCCCCTGAAATGAAAGCAGGGAGGCAATATGGATGAGTTTCCCGCCTGATCCCTGCTTGATAAACTGTTTCGCCGCCGCCTGGCTGAGAAAGAAAAGACTTTTGAGGTTCACATCCATCACCTCGTCCCAGTCTTCCCCGGTGAAGTCCAAACTATCCGCCCGCCTGATGATTCCCGCGTTGTTCACCAGAATGTCCAGTCTGCCAAAAGCGGCCACCGCCTTTTCGATTATTTCAGGGATGCACTTTTGGGACTTGAGATCCGCTTCCATATAATGGAATTTCCTGCCGCAGGATTCAACCGCTTTTTCACACTCGGACGCTTCAAGAGCGCGGCCGACGCCGAGAATATCGGCGCCGGCTTCGGCAAGCCCCCGGGCGATACCGAGACCCAGCCCCCGGCCGCAGCCGGTGACTATGGCGGTCTTCCCGTCTAACTTAAATAAATCCAGAATGCCCACATTGTTTCCCGTAACTTAGTTACCGCTGAGAATTTGATTGGCCCTGGTCATAAAACGGGTCACCGCATCGGATGAAGAAACACTTTTGTTGAGCACTTGTACTGTGGTGTCCCTGAACAAAGCGAGAATCTCACCGGACGCCGCGGGATCAGGGGGATCAATGGCGCTCGAATGAGACGCCGCCAAAGTGATGAAAGCGAATATCTTCTGGTCGGTCGCGTTGACTTTGGGCGCGAGGTAATCGCGCACATCCTCCGGAACCGGTACGCCCCGTTCAGCCAGGAGTATATCATTGGCGCTTTTGTCGTTCAGGAAGAAGTTGAAAACTTTAGCCGCCAGATCCGGATTTTCGGCATTGGCGGTTATACTGAAAAACATTGAGGGCTTGAGGAAAGTTCCCTCCCGCACCGCGTTGGGAATGACGGGGAAAAGCGCCAATTCAATAGGCCGGCCGGCGCCGTTAGCGGTAGCCACGAACTGATTGCTCCAGATAAACTGACACCACGACTGTCCCTTGGAAAAAGGATCTTCTTCCACACTCACGGTTATGAAAGCCTCTTCCGGGGGAATCAGAGCGCCGGCGTCAAGGAGGCGCGTCTGCAGATCCCAGAATTCCTTGAGCGGGGCAGTATCGGTGAAGCCAAGGCTCCTGCCGTCCGCCGAATAGAAAGCCTGGCCGGTCTGACGGATGAAGTTATCAAAACTCACCTTGGGGTCGGTCGTGGAGAACGGCAGGGTTTTTACGCCGGTCCTCTGGTACACCGTCAGGGCGATATTTTCAAATTCCCGCAGGGTCCATTTGGTTGAATCAAAAGTGACGCCGGCCCTGGCGAGAACCGCCGGGTCGTAGCTGATACCAAAGGCGTTGGTCCCGAGGCTTATGGCGTAGAGTTTACCGTCAAGTTTTCCCCCCGCCAGAACAGATTCGGGAATTTTGGAAACGTCGATAGTACCGTTCTGGGTATAGGGGGTGAGATCCTTGAGCTGGTTCCTCCCCGCCCATTGGAGTATATAGGCGTAATCCTGCTGAATGAGGTCGGGGAGGTTCCCCGCCGCAGCCTGGGTATTCAGCTTATCCCAGTACCCTGCCCAGCCGGTGGTTTCAGTCTCCACGGTAATCCCGGGGTTTTGGGACTGGTACAGTTCCACCGTCTTGATGGTCCTCTCATCGCGGACCGTATTGCCCCACCACGCGAGACGCATGTAGTTGTTTTGAGCGCCGCCCCCCGATTCCCTGCCGGCCCCGGCGAAGGCCAGTACCGGAAAGAGCAGAGCCGCCAATACCGAAACGATTTTTTTCATAGTTTTCCTCCAAATTTTACCGCTTCCACGGTTATTAGAATGAGTATACAAAAACAAAGTTTGTATACAATAGACGATTTCAAATACATTATATTCTTGTTTATCCAATCTGTCAACAAAAATTCAAAAAAATATTTACTTTTTTTTAACGATGGTTTATACTGGTCTTATGATTAGGATAGGCCTTCGGGCCCACGATTACGGCTGCCTCCCGCCGGAGGATCTGGCCGCCCGGATCGCGTCTTACGGCGTTGATTCGGTGCAGCTTGCCCTGGCAAAGGCCCTTTCCGGCGCTCCGGCGGCAGGTTCCCTCAGTCCCGGTTATGCCAGGACCATACGCGGGGCATTTGAGGCAAAAGGCATAGGCATAGCCGTCCTCGGCTGTTACATTAACCCGGTACACCCGGACAGGGACGAAAGGGAGAGGGGCCTTAAGCTCTTTGAAGAGCATCTCCGTTTCGCCGGGGATTTCGGCTGCTCCGTTGTGGGGACGGAAACAGGCTCCCGCAGTCCCGACTGCTCATATCACCCCGATACGGCAAAGGACGAAACGTTTGACACGCTCTGTTTTTCCATAGAAAGGATCCTGCATACCGCCGAGAAGTGCGGTTCCATGGCCGGGATAGAAGCGGTGGCGGACCGTCATACCATTTCGTCAATCGCGCTGATGGAAAAGCTGATAGCAAAATTCCCGTCCCCCGCGCTGGCTGTCATTTACGATCCGGTGAACCTTATACCTGACAGGGGCCTTTCCTGCGGCCAGGAGGCGTTCTTCAAAGACGCGCTGGATCGCCTTGGGAGCAGGATCGCGGCGGTCCACCTCAAGGACTTCCGAATGAAGGATGGGAAAAAAGAAGGGGATCTTCCGGTTGGAACAGGGGAACTGGACTGGTTCGGCCTCCTGCGGCTTTTAATGGAGAAAAAACCCGGCGTCGATCTTCTCCTTGAAAACAGCGGCCCTTCTACCGGTATGGGAATAATCGCGTTTCTCCGGAAATTAACCGCGGAGATCGTTGACAAAAAGAAGAAAGGGATATAGAATGTATACAGATTTCAGGTTTGTATACAGAGGAAAACATGACTGATCTTATACCGAATGCCGTTCAGCAGCAGGACAATGTCAAGAACATATATACGGCTCTCAAAAATGAGATCCTTAACCTGACCATCCCGCCGGGGACGATCATCTCGGAAAGCGAAATCTGCGGCAGGTTTTCCGTTTCCCGGACGCCGGTACGCAGCGTTTTTCAGCGTCTTTCGGACATAAGGCTTATTAAGATAATACCGTATAAAGAGACCAGAGTCACTCTTATAAACCTTCATCAAATCAAACAGATGATCTATATGCGTACCGCCATTGAGTCAAAGGTAGTGCGGGATTTTATCGATCTCGGCGACACCCTGTTGATGGAAAAACTGCGTTATTTGCTGCGCAAACAGATTGTACTTCTAAAGACCGATTTTACCCCGCGGGATTTTTACAATGAGGATTCGGCTTTTCACCGAATCTGGTTCAGCGCCATGGACATGGATTTTCTCTGGCGAAAAATTCAGCATGCCCAGGTTCACTATACCCGTTTCAGGATGCTGGACATCGTTGGTGTACGGAACTTCAACGCCATCGTAAAGGAACATGAAAAACTCTTTTCAATAATAGAGAACAAAAAGAAAGGTGAAGTTGAACCTTTTTTGACCAATCATTTTAACGGCGGTATTAAACGGCTGGGAAAACGTATTTATAACGAATATGCAGGCTACTTTGAAAGCAGCGGCAGGGATGCTTAAAACAAGGAGAGGATCATGATTTTGGAAAAACGTTACGCCGGTCATCCTGAGGATGTAAAACACTACGATACCGCGGCACTGCGTTCTCACTTTCTTTTTGACAAGGTTTTTATTCCCGACGAGATAAGCCTTTGCTATACCCATGCCGACAGGGTTGTCTTCGGCGGGGCCGCGCCGGTAAAAAAAGAGCTTGCCCTTGTGGGCGGGAAGGATTTCGGGAGCGATGTTTTCCTGGATCGCCGGGAAATCGGGATCATCTGCATAGCCGGGAAAGGAAAGGTAAAGGCGGGGGGAACGGTATACGAAATGAAAAAAGGCGACGGTCTCTACATAGGCAAAGGGACGGCGGATGTATCCTTCGCTGCCGATGACGCGGAGAACCCGCCTAAGTTTTATATGGCGAGCGCCCCCGCGCATACGGCCTACCCCGCCGTGTTCATCCCCATTGAAAAGGCAAACCCCCGGAAACTCGGCGACCAGGCCAATGTGAATGTACGCACCATTTACCAGTACGTGCACCCCCTTGTCTGCCAAAGCTGCCAGCTTGTCATGGGAATGACCATTCTGGAAAAAGGTTCCGTATGGAATACCATGCCCTGCCATACCCACGAGCGGCGCATGGAAGTTTATTTCTATTTTGATATTGATCCCGGCGCTGTTGTTTTCCATATACATGGCGCGCCGCAGGAAACAAGACACCTGGTACTTCGCAATGAGGATTCGGTTATCTCCCCGTCATGGTCGATTCATGCGGGGGCGGGTACCGCTTCATATACCTTTATCTGGGCCATGGCAGGGGAGAATCAGCTTTTTGACGATATGGACACCGTGCCGGCTTCGGATCTTCGTTAGGGGGAAGCATGATCTATACCACGGCGAAACGGCGCCTTCACGAAACGATTTCGGGCTATGCTTTTATCAGCCCCTGGCTTGTGGGTTTCTTCGCTTTTGCGGTATTTCCCATACTCATCTCCCTTTATTACTCCTTTACGGACTATGACATTTTAGCGACCCCTGTCTTCGCGGGGTTAAAAAACTTCAGGCGCATGATTGGAGACGAGCTTTTTTGGAAATCCCTGGGGGTGACTTTTTATTACGCCTTTGTCTCGGTTCCGGCACGGCTCGTCTTCGCGTTTTTCGTGGCCCTTATCTTCCGCAGGGCTTCCAAGATGATACGCCTCTACCAGGCGGTCTATTACCTCCCGTCTATAGTCGGAGGAAGCATCGCCGTCGCGGTGATGTGGCGGAGGCTTTTTATGACCGACGGCGCCCTCAACGCCGCCCTGCAGGCTGTCGGTATCAATTCAACCGTCAGTTGGATAGGCCGGCCCGATACCGCCATCTGGACGCTCATAATTCTCGCGGTGTGGCAGTTCGGCTCCTCAATGTTGATCTTCCTCGCGGGCCTGCGCCAGATACCGGTAACCTATTACGAGGCCGCTTCCATTGACGGCGCGGGATCCTTCAGGCAGTTTCTCCATATTACCCTGCCGCAGATGACCTCGATAATTTTTTTCAA
>JAISAQ010000016.1 GCA_031266775.1 Treponema sp. | reverse complement strand
GCTCCAATAGTTTGCTGCTCGACCATGGGTTTCAAGGTTTGATAGACAGTATCATCAACGGTTATCGTTAATTCATGTAACATATCCCAAGTTTACTACAGAAACACCCCCTTGTCAATGCAGCGTGCAGATCGGAAGGCGGGAGAATTCTCCTGCCTGTCAAAATGACAGGTGACGGAAAAGGAACCGTCCTGTATATTCAAAAGGGAATGGCAGACAGCAGTGTACCAAAAGGCCGTATCCTCATCATTGATGACGACGAGGATTTTCTTGAAATGACCGAATCATTTCTCGAAGGAGACTACGAGACATCTCTTGCCGCTTCCGGCCGCGGGGCGCTGGAACTCCTTGCCGGGGATTACACGCCTGACCTCATTCTCCTTGACGTATTCATGCCGGATATGAACGGCTACGAAACACTGCGGAACATACGCACCCTCGACAGCGCGGCGGGCGTTCCCGTCATGTTTCTTACCGGCGTGAATGAAACGGCGGCGGAACTCCGGGGCCTGGAACTGGGGGCGGTGGATTATATTACCAAACCTTTTGTCAAAGAAATACTGCTCAAACGCCTTGAACTCCACCTGAAGCAGGGCCGGGAACTGGCGGCCCTGTACCGGGAACGCCGCAAAAAGAAAAAGCCCCTGTCCATACCGCCCCTTACCCCCTGGGAACGGAAAATCGCCCTCCTTGCCCAGAAGCGCCTCAGCGGCGGGGAAATCGCCGAAGCAATGGGCACCACCGGCCGGACCATACGTACCGCCCTCAGTTCCATCTACATGAAGCTCGACATCCATTCAAAACGGGAGCTTGCCGGTCTGGACCTGGAATTGGACAGATGAGCCGTCTCAAAAATTGCACCTGACACTTTGCTAGGTGACAGATAAATTATTTGCCAATAAATTTTCACTATGGAAGTTTTCCCGTAAATTTATTTTTTTGGGAAAAACTCCATGAGGAGAAACGTATGGCAAAAAAGATCTCCCGGCCTGTTTCAGGCGGAATGGTTTCCCTGTTAAGAACAAGCGCCCTTTTTGCCGTTGTCCTGTTTGTATGTTCCTGCGATTTTCCCTAGGCGGCGGGAAACGGGGAAGGCAGCCTCACGGTGGTTCTTCCCGGCGAAAGCCGGAACGGCGCGGCCCGTTCTGTTCTTTCAAATGGTTTTACTTCAACCCTGCGTTACCGTATAACGCTGGCGGGGCCGGGGGAAATCATTGAACGGGACGCGGCGGGAGGAAGCGTTACCGTCTTCGTGCGGCCGGGGGTATGGACCGTTACGGTAAGGGCCTGGGATTCCGCCGGCGTCCTGGCCGGAACGGGAAGTGAAACGGCAGCCGTCGTTCCGGGACAACCGGCTTTCATAAGCGTCAGGATGGTTGTCGACGCCGCCTACGAAGCGTCTCTTGCGGATATTTATATTCACAATGAAAATGAACTGCGCAGAATAGGAACGGATTTTGCCATTGATGGTTCAATAGCCTTTCACCTGGAAAACGACATAACCCTGACCCGGCCCTGGACGCCTATAGGCAATGGCGGTGATCATTTCAGGGCGGTGTTTGACGGGCACGGCCATAGTATCACTATTAATTCCTTCGCGGATCTTTCCGCCTCATACCTGGGGCTTTTCGGCTATACCGACGGGGCGGCGATAAAGAACCTTAAGATACAGTGTAATTTGGGGACCGGCGTCTCCCCGCTGAATCTTGCCGAAACAGGCCTCGTCTATATTGGCGCTCTTGCCGGTTATGCCGAAGGTTCGGAATTTAATAACATTACCGTTTCCGGGTCCATCGGCGTTACCGGTCTTCCCTATATGGCCTGCGGCGGGATTGCCGGACAGGCTACAACAACAACTATCCAGAAAAGTTCTTTTACCGGGACTCTTTGGGGAAAGAGTGAAAGCAGCGGCGGCGGCGCCGTGGCAGGCGGCATAGTTGGGAGCAGCTACGGCAATATTGCGGAATGTTACACTTCCTGCAAGGTTACGGCGCTTGGCGGGGCCGCCGCCTATGCTCAGGCGGGGGGTATAACGGGAGATGGAGGCGGCAGTATTACCCGCTGTTATGCGTGGGCCGTTGTATCCGCATCTAATAGTAATAATTCGTTAACCGTTGCCGCGGGAGGGATTTCAGGGCAGGGAGGATCCATTTCGCAATGCTATGCCCTGGGTACGGTCAGCGCGGGCGGAAACGGCAGCCACCCCTATTGTTACTCAGGGGGCATCATCGGAGAAACCGTGTTCAGTGGCGAGTTTGTTGCGAACTGCGCGGCCCTGAATACGATGGTAACGTCAAACGATTCAGACAAAGTCCGCCGCATTAAAGGGAATGGGGCGGACCTCAGCAACAACTTCGCCGCCTCAGATGTGGTACTTTCCGGTAATCCAACACCGGCGCTTGACCCGGGTACGGCCGGCAAGGACGGGGAGACCTATGCCCGCTCCGCTTTTAAGGGACCATCGGCGGGAGCGGTGTACGCTTCCGGCAGCCTCAACTGGAACTTCACTCCCGTAACCGGGGACTGGAAGTTCCTGTCCGGTTACGACTACCCGGCGCTGCCCTGGCAGACTTCGCCGCTTGGAGATCCTTTAACATTCTAAGGGCACGGGGACTGTCCTGAAAGGACGGTCCCCGTGCCTCCCCCTTGAAAAAGGCGATGGTACCGCCTATGATCGGAACTATGGAGACCATGACGATACAGGTATCAGAGGATATCCTCTCCGCAGCAAACATGAGCAAAGATGAAATGGCCGCGGCTATGAGCCGGGACTATGCGGTCAAAATGTTCGCGGAAGGCAGGCTAACCATGACACAATCGGCCAATTTGTGTGGAATGAACATCTTCGATTTCCTTGATGCGCTGGCCGGAGCGGGTGTACCGGCGGCGGATTCGGAAGCGGAAGATTTGGAAAAAGAATTGACGTATTTTAAGTAGCTATGCTCATTATCTGTGACAGTTCACTGCTCATCGCTTTGGCAAAATGCGATAAGCTGGATATTATTGACCGTCTTTTCGAGGAAGTCTCTATTCCTGTGCAGGTGTACCGTGAGTTTTCGGTTTCAGGAAAACCGGAATCCGCGAAAATGATAACATGGGCCCAGGGAAAAATTGATGAACCCGGGGATGCCGCTTTGTTGATGAACGCAAGGGAAGAAGAATAGCCGCCCAAAACGGTATAAAGATAATAGGCATAGCCGGTATATTGGTTGCAGCGAAAAACAAAGGATTGATTGGCGAAGTCAAACCTTTTCTGGATTTACTGCTTCATTCATCCTGTTATATTTCCGATTCTCTTTACCGGATCGCATTGAAGTCGGCGAAGGAGTAACTGGCTGAAACCGGGCTGTAATTACTGGTCATAGCGGTATTCTCCGAGCGCTGGGCGTGTGTTATATTCTCTTGATCACAGCCTTGGGGGCTGTTTATTCTCTGTCCCCTCCATAATGCCTCATTGAAAAATCTAACCGAAGCACTTGTATATTTTTTGATTTTTCTCTATTCTTTTGGATATACATATATCGAATTGGGGGTTTTTATGAAAGTAGCGATTAATGGGTTCGGGCGCATCGGCCGTCTGGTTTTTCAGTCCATTGTGGGGCAGGGGCTTTTGGGCAAGAACAAGATTGACGTGACGGCGGTTACCGATATTACCACCGACGCGAAGTATTTTGCCTATCAGCTTAAATACGACTCTACCCAGGGTAAAATGGCCGCCCAGATCAGCACCAAAAAGAGCTCAGGCGCCGCCGAAGACGATATTCTGGTGGTAAACGGGCACGAAATTCAGTGTGTAATGGCCGAAAAAGAACTTAAAAATCTCCCTTGGGGTAAACTCGGGGTTGAATATGTAATAGAATCCACCGGTCTTTTCACCGGCGACAACGCCTTCGGCCATCTGGAAGCCGGGGCCAAAAAGGTCATTATTTCCGCTCCGGCCAAGGGCAAGGAGAAGAAGATCCCCACCTTTGTCATGGGCGTCAATAACGACAAGTACAATCCCTCCGCCGACCATGTCATTTCCAACGCAAGCTGCACCACCAACTGTCTTGCGCCCATTGTGTATGTGCTCCTCAAGGAAGGGTTCGGTATCGAGACCGGTCTTATGACGACGATTCACTCCTACACGGCGACCCAGAAAACCGTAGACGGCCCTTCCAAGAAGGACTGGCGCGGCGGCCGGGCCGCGGCCGTCAACATTATCCCTTCCACCACCGGCGCCGCCAAGGCGGTAGGCGAAGTGCTTCCCGAAACCAAGGGCAAGCTTACCGGCATGAGCTTCCGTGTTCCCACGCCCACAGGTTCCGTGGTTGACCTGACCTTCCGTTCGGTCAAAGATACTTCTATAGAAGAAATCAACGCGGCCTTCAAAAAGGCCTCCGGCAGCTACCTCAAGGGTATTCTTGAATTCCAGGAAGACGAGATTGTGTCTACCGACATCATCCACAACACCAATACTTCGATCTACGACAGCCTGGCAACCCTTCAGAACAACCTTCCCGGCGAGAAGCGTTTCTTCAAGGTTGTCTCATGGTATGACAACGAATGGGGTTACTCGAACAAAGTCGTCGATCTTCTGAAGTTTATCGACGGCAAAAAGTAGGCCCGGCGGTTTTTCTGTACGGGGGAAAGGCCCTTTTAAGGGAAGGCATTGTTTCCTCCTCTTGTGTGCAAGGAAGCTCCGGGCCTCTTTCCGGGCCGGGGCTTTTTTTGATGGTTTGGGCGGTTTCAAAATCCGGCCGGTTTTGAAACAAGCTCTTGGAGAAAATTGCCAATTTTTTGTAAGGCAGGCATTTGCCTCTCATGCAATTTTCTCCGGGGTAAGAAGCTGTTCCAAAAACTGAAGTTTTGGAACAGCTTCAAAGGCTGGCGATTCGGAGGCAGTTATGGCGATAAAGACAGTCAAATCCGTCGATCTCAAGGGCAAACGGGTCATCATGCGGGTCGATTTTAACGTGCCCATGAAAGACGGAGTTGTGC
The DNA here is from genome assembly GCA_031266775.1 of Treponema sp. GTDB lineage: Bacteria > Spirochaetota > Spirochaetia > Treponematales > Breznakiellaceae > JAIROE01. The sequence continues at coordinate 30,201 of JAISAQ010000016.1, read as the reverse complement.
AGGATGATACCCGTATTACCGCGGCGATTCCCACGATCAAGTACATCCTTGACGAAGGGGTAAAGACGCTGACCCTGATGAGCCATCTGGGGGACCCTTCCAAGGACGCCAAAAAGGCGAAGGAAAAGGCCGAAAAAGACGGCAGGCCCTTCGACGAGGAAGCCTACATCAGGGGCAAACACCGCATGGCCCCGGTTGCGGCCTGGCTTGAAAAGAAACTCGGGCGGCCCGTGGTCTTTGCCGGGGAAGACGGCTGTTACGGCAAGAAGTCCTTTATAGCCGGTCAGAAAGACGGAACGGTGATCATGCTGGAAAATACCCGTTTCCACAAGGAAGAGACCAGCAAAGATCCCGCCGAACGGGACAAGCTTGCCAAAGAGCTGGCCTCCTACGGCGACATTTTTGTAAACGACGCCTTCGGCACCGCCCACCGCGATCACGCGTCTACCGCGTCAATCGCCAAATTCGCGCCTGAGTCGGCGGCGGGTTTCCTCATGGAAAAAGAGGTGAATTACCTCGAGCCCATCGTCACAAATCCGGCGAAGCCCCTTGTTGCCGTCATAGGCGGGGCCAAGGTAAGCTCAAAGATCGCGGTCCTCGAAAGCCTCCTCAAAAACGCCTCGGCCCTCGTAATAGGCGGCGGCATGGCCTATACCTTCCTCAAGGCCCAGGGCCGGAAAACGGGAAAATCGCTTGTAGAGGATGATCAGATTGACACGGCAAAGAAGATCCTTGAGGCGGCGCGGACGGCGGGCGCGAAGATCGTCCTTCCCGTAGATCATGTTGCCGCGGAAACCTTCGACGCCGCCGCGAAACCCGTTCCGGTTGACGGCGCGGATCTGCCGGATAATCTCATGGGTCTTGATGTGGGGCCCAAAACCATAGCCCAATACAGGGACGTGCTTGCCGGGGCAAAAACCATTGTGTGGAACGGTCCTGTGGGAGTCTTTGAATTTGACGCCTTTGCCAAAGGCACCGAAGAAGTAGCGAAACTTGTGGCGGAAGCCACCGGCAGGGGAGCGGTTACCGTTGTCGGCGGCGGCGATTCCGTCGCGGCGGTGAACAAATTCAACCTTGCCTCAAAAATGAGCCACGTTTCTACGGGCGGCGGAGCTTCGCTGGAGCTGCTTGAAGGCAAAAAACTGCCGGGCATCGAAGTCTGCAGGATCTAGGGAAGCGCGATTCATTCGGACGCGGATAAACCGGCGCCGCTTTATCGCCGCTTTATAGTATGGAGGAAACAATGGCAAATCGTACATATTACATCGCCGGAAACTGGAAAATGCACAAGACCCGCGCCGAGGCGGCGGAATTGGCTGGGGCGCTGGTTGCCGGGCTCAGGAACGGGAAGCATAAATACCTTGTGGCGCCCAGTTTCACGAGCCTTGAAACCGTGGGTCCCATTATCAGGGGAACCAATATCGCTCTGGGCGCGCAGAACATGGCGGCGGAAGAACAGGGAGCCCACACCGGGGAAGTTTCCGTGTTGCAGCTCAAGGATCTTGGCGTACAGACCGTGATCCTTGGCCACAGCGAACGGCGCCATGTGTACAAGGAAGACGACGCCCTCATCAACAAAAAGGTGAAACTTGCCCTGAAGCACGGCCTTGAGGTTATCCTCTGCGTAGGGGAACTGCTTGAGGAACGGGAAGCGGGCAGGGCGGAGGCGGTCTGCGAGACCCAGACCGTAAAGGGCCTTGAAGGCGTTTCCCCCGGGGATCTTTCCGGCATTGTTATTGCCTATGAGCCTGTCTGGGCCATAGGTACCGGCAAAACCGCCACACCGGAAGACGCCGACGCGATTCACGCCTGGGTGCGCGGGGTCATAGGAAGGCTTTACGGCGGCGGCGCGGCGGAGAAGATCATCATACAGTACGGCGGATCGGTCAAGCCGGATAACGCCGCCCAGCTCATGGCAAAGGAGAACATAGACGGCGCGCTTGTGGGCGGCGCGGCCCTCAAGGCCGATACCTTCGTACCCATCGCCGCGTTTAACTGAAAAACCCCGGAAGCCGCATGCCGGCGGGTACGCGGCCGCCGCTTCCGGGTGTTTGTCCGGCATACGGAAACGGTTCCGCCGCCGGTACAAGGCGGGTCCAGGCGCGCGCAGGCGCGGAAGATAAAGAATGATAAAAAAATACTTGTATGACAATTTTGTCGTCGTACTTTTTTTTATCGCCGGTCTAATGGTACTGGTGATTTCGATTTATACAAGTATTTTGATTTCTTCGCTTTCATCGTCTTTCCTGTTCAGCGTGGAGGAGAGGCTGTGTTATGCAAGCCGGGCGGCCGCGCGCCTTGTTACCGCGGAAGAACTGGCCCAGCTTACCGTTCCCGAAGACATGAAAAAACCCCTCTTTGCCAAAATCAGGAACCGGCTTTTTACCTTTGCAGGGGAATACAATGTCCTGTTTGTGTATTTTCTGCGTCCCGTAGAAGGGGATATGTTTCAGTTTATCGCCGACAACGACACTACAAGCGGAACGGTGGACCTTTCGAAGCCCCCCATAGCGGGCGAACCGGCCCCGGTGGAAGCCCTTAAAGGCCGCACCGTCGCAAGCAGGCTTGGGATCTATTCGGCAGGCTATAACGGGCTTATAAGCTCCTATTCTCCCATATTCGACAGGGCCGGCAGGGTGATCGCGCTGGCGGGGGTCGACATTGCCGACGACTACATTCTTGAAACCAGAAACCGTATCATTCTTCTTGTGGTCATCATTCTTGTTTCCTCGTTAGTGGTGATCTCAAGCGGCTGCCTGAGTTTTCTAATCAACAAAAAGAACCAGGGGGCTTTTTTAAGAAGGGTAAAGCAGCAGGCGCTGATGTCCGAAATCGCGGGAAATTTTATTTCCTCCGGGGACAGCTCGGTGATGATAAACGAGATCCTCAGGATTACAGGCGAGTTTATGAGGGTTGACCGTATGCTCATAGCGCAGCCCTACGGAGACGCCGGTACGGCCGCCAGCGCCGTTTATTTCTGGTGCGCCCGGGATGATGTTGTCACCGTTCCTTCCAAGGAAAAAATGGGCGCCTTTATGACAGACAGTTTCCCCAGAGAACAGCCCGGCGTCATTCCCGTCCTTTTCTGCAATGACATCCGCGAGAATAGCCGCTATGAAATCATGGAGAGCGCGGGGGTCAAGTCGTTTGTCATGGCGCCCCTCTATGTCGGCGGACTGTTCTGGGGCATGCTGAGCATAGAACAGTTTACCCTGCGGAACTGGCCGGAAGGCGACCGCCAGCTGGTAAGTACTGTGAGCAGCGTTATCGCCGGCGCCCTTGACCGCGATCTCCGTGAAAAAGACAGGGATGCCGCGCTGAAACAGGCCAAGCGGGCCAGCAAGGCAAAGAGTGATTTTCTTGCCAACATGAGCCACGAGATGCGGACCCCCATGAACGCGATCATAGGCATGATCTCCATAGCGAAAAATTCCGGCAGCGCCGAAAAAAAGGAATACTGCCTCAGGAAAATCGAAGACGCCTCCTCGCACCTTCTGGGCGTCATTAACGACATCCTTGACATGTCGAAGATAGAGGCCAAAAAATTTGAACTTTCGCCCGGCGATTTCTGCTTTGAACGCCTGCTTCAGAAGATTGTCGGCGTTATCAACTTCAGGGTGGAAGAAAAGCGCCAGAATTTTACAGTGCATATAGACCGGAACATTCCGGCCTTTCTCAACGGGGATGATCAGCGCCTTGCCCAGGTTATTACGAACCTGCTTTCCAACGCGGTAAAGTTTACCCCGGAGTTCGGAATCCTGAATCTGGACGCGGAACTTGAAAAAAAGGAAAACGATGTCTGTACCGTAAAGGTAAGCGTAAGGGATTCCGGCATAGGTATCAGCGGGGACCAGCAAAAGCGCCTTTTCAATTCGTTTGAACAGGCCGATTCGGGTACGTCCCGCAAATTCGGCGGTACAGGTCTTGGACTTGCGATTTCAAAAAGCATCGTTGGAATGATGGGCGGTTCCATAGGCGTGGAATCGGAGCCGGGGAAGGGTTCGGTCTTTACGTTCACCGTACAGTTGAAAGAGGCGGAGGAAAAAAAGGAGCCGGGGCGGGATCTTGCCGGCTGGAAAGACATACGGGTCCTTGCGGTGGATGATGACAAGGGGGTCAGGGACTACTTTGCCGACATATCCGAAAGGCTGGGCTTTTTTTGCGAAACCGCGGCGGACGGCGGTGAAGCCGTCTCGGTAATAGAGAAGAACGGCCCCTACGACGTTTACTTTGTGGACTGGAAGATGCCCGGTCTTGACGGCGTAGAACTTTCCCGGTGGATCAAGAAAAAGGCCGGCGCCAAGGCGGTTATCATCATGATCTCCGCGGCGGAGTGGAACGTCATAGAAGACGAAGCCAGAAAGGCGGGGGTAGACAGTTTCCTCTCCAAGCCCCTTTTCCCCTCGTCCATTGCGGATTCCATCAGCCAGGTTCTTGGCATAGGACAGCTTCCCGTTTCCGCCGGGAAAGAAAAAAAAGAGGAACGTTTTGACGGCAAGCGTATCCTGCTCGCGGAAGATATGGAAATAAACCGCGAAATTGTGCTTACCCTGCTTGAACCCACAGGCGTCAGGGTGGACTGCGCCGAAAACGGCGCGGAGGCGTGCCGGCTTTTCAGGGAAAATCCTGATGTCTACGACATGATCTTCATGGATGTTCAAATGCCCGAAATGGACGGTTACGAGGCAACCGGGAACATTCGTGAATTTGAACGTGAAAGGCTCGAGCGGGAAGCCTCCGCGCGGCCCCCGGAATTTCAGGACTCACAGAGGAGGGTCCCTATAGTCGCCATGACCGCCAACGTGTTCAGGGAAGACGTTGAAAAGTGCATCAACGCCGGTATGGACAGCCACGTGGGGAAACCCCTTGACATCGATGAGCTGATGTCGACGATGCACCGGTACTTGGGGGACGCCTGACGCGGGGACCGGGCGGGCCGCTGGACTGAAATGCGCAAAAACGGTATGCTTGGGTTTAATATGGAGTTTTTTAAATGAGTGTGCTCAGTATTGTGCTGTTGGTTTTTTTTGTTGTTGTCGCGGTTCTGTTGATCCTCATTGTATTGATTCAGAATGAAGAAGGCGACAGTTTGGGCGGTATTTTTGCCGGGGGAAGCTCCTCGGCCTTTGGCTCACGGTCGGGAAACGTACTGACCAGAACGACGAGCATTTTGGGCGCCCTTTTTCTTGTTTTGAGCCTTGGACTGGCCCTTTCCAGCCGCATTCCCGTGGGAAGGGGCGTGGAAGACGCGGGCCGTGAACTCTTGAACAGATCCGAAGGGCCCAACTGGGTCGATGAGGCGCTTGATTCAGGGGGGAACGGGGAAGACGCCTCTTTTGAATCCCCTCCTTCCGGTGTTTTTGAGACACCCAGCGTTCTTGTGCCGGCTTCTCCCGGCGCGGCTTCCGAAGCGGAGCCGGAAGAAACCGCGGAACCCGCGGAGACGGAGCGGTAGGACCGGAGGCGGTATATGTTTCTGCACGAATTGTTCAAACCCGAATTCATCAAGGTTGGCGTGGAGGCGGAGGACAAAGACGAAGTCTTTGAGGAACTGGTGGATCATTTCTGCCAGGTCAAAAAATCCAAGGCCAGGGAAGAAATACTGGACGCCCTCCGCGCGCGGGAAGCGAAGATGTCCACGGGCATACACAAGGGCATAGCCATTCCCCATGGAAAAACCAACGCGGTGGAAAACGTGCAGGGAGTGCTGGGAATTTCCCGCAAGGGGGTGGATTACGACGCCCTGGACGGGCAGCCTGTGTACCTTCTGTTTATGGTTTTGGCCCCCCAGAAGGATTCGGAAAAACATCTGCGTATCCTCAAGCGTTTGGCGGAACTGCTGGAAAATCCCCAGTTTTACACCGAACTTCAGTCACAAAAGGAGCCCCAGGGCGCACACCGGATCATCAAAAAATACGAGGATGTGCTCATAGCCCTGGATTAGGCCCGTGGAAAACGCCGCCGCCGGGCCTGAAAACGGAAACGTACTGGAGCATCTTCTGGGCATAGAGGCGGAGGCGTCCGCGCTTGTGGCCCGCGCCCAAGCGGAGGCGGACCGGCGCACCGCCGAAAGTGAAAAACGGAACCGTCTCCGCTGCGAGGAATGGTACGGCCGGGAAGCCGCGGAAATGGAAGCGGCCTATCAGAACGGAGTCAGGAATGTCAGGGAACAGTATGAAGAACAGCTTGCTTCTTACCGCAAAAGCCTTGCCGCCATTACCGCGGACCGGAATGGTTTTAAGGCCATGGTAGAGTCGTTTCTGAAAGAAAACAAAGGGGATTAGATGAGGCTGCCTAATGCGGGCCAACGCGCCTATGCCTACGCCAAGGCCTGCGGAATTATCGGCAAGTCTTTTGTAGGCAGACGCGTCCCCCGTTTGGCGGCGGCCGGCCGTCTTTCGGAACTGAACAGGCTGGTGTTCCCCGGTTCAGACCGCGAACTGCCCGAGCGCGAACTGCTCCCCGACATGGAAAGGCGCTTTACCGAACGGGCCGCCGCGTCCATAAGCGCCATTGTCGAATGTTTTCCCCGTCCCCCCGAATTTCTTGTGCTGCTTCTCCGCGCCTACGAATACGCCGATCTTAAAAGCGCCCTTTCCGTTCTCTCAGGCTCCCGTCCGGGCGGCTCCGGCGCCTCTCCGTCCTTTACGCGTCTGGGCCGTTTCCAGACCGTCAATTTCGGCGCGTGGCCGGATCTGGCGGCAATGGTAAAGGGAACGGAATTCGAGTCCTTTTTTGAAGGCGAAGGGTTCAGCCCCGGGACGGACGCCTCTTCAAGGGATACAGGCGGCATTTCCCTGGAGACCGCCCTTGATCGCTTTTACTACCAAAAGCTCTGGAAGGCGCTCTTTGATCTGCCCCGTTCCGACAGGCGCGAAACCGGGAAGATCCTCGCCGGTGAAATTTCCCTCCGAAACGCCGCCTGGACCTTGAGGCTCAGGACCTATTACCGCATGCAGAAGGAAGAGATAAAAACGCATCTTGTAAGCGCCGGCGGAAAGGGCCGCCCCGTCATTTCCCCGGAAGACGCCCCGCTGGATCTTCCCCTCGACAGCCGCGCCGAATGGAAAGGCTGGCGCTGGGAACAGCTGCTTAACCCCGCCGGGAACGGCGAATGGACGGCGGACCCGAGGTATTTTCAGAACGCCGCCGCAAAGCGCCTTTATGCCATGGCCCTTCACAGCCTCAGGCTGCGGCCCTTTTCAATGGACGCCATTTTCTGCTTCATTAAACTCAAACAGTTTGAAGAAGATCTCCTCACCAGCGCCGCCGAAGGCATAGGGCTTGGAATGTCGATCCGCGACGTATTTTCCGTCATGGAGGTACAGGCGTGATCCGCCCCCGCAGGATGAAGCGTCTTGAGCTTACCGTCCTCAGCCGGGACGCCGACGCGGTCATTGAGTATTTGGGAAGGCGGGGGGTAATGCATTTTTCCGCGGACCGCGAGGGCATTCCCCCGGCCGACGAATCCGTTCACGCCCTTGAAGAGGCCGCCCACACCCACGTCAAGGAAACCATTGAAAAACTCAAGACCGGCGCCGCCTGGCTTGGTGTGGAGCTTCCCTTCGAGCCGGAGGAGGACAGCGTTCTTCCGGGGGAAGAAGAAGAAATCATGGCGGAGAAGATCTGCGGCGTCGTTTCGGTGCTGCGGGAAAAGGAGCAGAAGGAAAGAGGGGAAAAGCGGAAAGTGGAGGAGACCCTTAACGAGGCAAAGGCCTTCGCCAATCTCAGCGCGCCTTTTTCCGATCTGGATCAGCTCTCCTATCTTACCCTCCGTGTCGGCCGCCTCGATCCCGCACGGCAGGAAGATCTGCGGGAACGCCTTGGAGACAGGGCCGTGATCATCCCCCTGGGAGAAGGGGAAGACGGCGGGCAGGGCAGCCGCATTCTCGCGGCGGCTTCGCGCAAGGGCCGTTTCGCCCTTGATTCGGAACTCAGGAAAGTGTCGTTCGCGCCTATCGCGATCCCCGAGGGGTATCAGGGTGTTCCGGGAGAACTTCTTTCGGGCCTTGAGGAAAAGCTCGAAAAGACGGACGCGGATCTCCTGGAAATAGACCGGGAAAAGCAGCTTATGCAAAAAGAGCTGGGGCCCAGCTTGAGGAGGCTTACCGCCTCTTACCTCATGTCCGCCGCGGTGGAAGGACTAAAGGTGAAACTTACCGCCACAAAGAACGTTTACCTCCTTTCTGGCTGGACGCCCAGGGACGAGATTGCCTCCGTGGTTGCCGGCCTCGAAAAGCTCACAGACGGGCGTGTCGCGGTAAGGACCTATAATCCCGACGAAATGACGGAGGTAAAGGAAGGAAGGGAAAAGGTCCCCGTGTCCCTCAAGCACGGCGCCTTTGTAAAGGGCTTTGAGGGCGTCGTGTTTTCCTACGGCGCGCCCCTCTACGGAACCGTCGATCCCACTCCTTTTGTGGCCTTCTTTTTTACCGTGCTTTTCGGCATCATGTTCGGTGATTTGGGGCAGGGCTTCGTGCTTTTTCTTGCCGGGCTTCTCGCCGGGCGCAGGGGGCCCAAGGCGTTTTCTTCCTTCAGGAAATACGCGTCGCCGCTTGTCGCCGTCGGCATTTCCTCCATGCTCATGGGCCTTCTTAACGGGGAAGTTTTCACCAATGAGGAACTCCTCGTGGGCCCCACACGGGCGCTCACGGCCTTTCTCTTTGGAAAACCCGCGGACAGGATTCTTGCCATCATGCCCCTCGCCGAAAAGGGCGGGAGCGTGCGGAAACTTTTTTACTTTTTCGGCTTTACCGTCGCCGTCGGGGTGATCCTCAATTCCATAGGCCTCATGGTCAACATCGTCAACCACTGGTTCATGAAAAAATACGAGGAAGCCCTCTTTGCCAAGACGGGGCTTGCCGGTCTCTTTCTCTTCTGGTACGCGGTTTTTATCGCTGTCCGCTGCCTTCTTGGGGGGCGTTTTGAATGGTTCGATTTCGGCGGCCTTCTGCTTCCGGTTGTTCTTGTCTTTTTCGGTCCCGCCATCTGGCGCTTCATAGAACGGGAAAGGCCCATCCTCAAACAGGGCCTCATGGTATTTATAATGGAAGGATTTGTCGAGGTTCTTGAAACCGCCTCTACTTTTGTTTCCAATACCGTCAGTTTCCTCCGTGTCGGGGCCTTTGCCCTGTCCCACGCGGTGCTTTCGTACATTGTGTTCAGGTTTTCGGAGGCGATAGCCGGGGCCGGCCCCGCGGGGGGCTCCGCCGCCGTTTTGATCATGGTATTCGGCAACACGGTGATCATAGTTCTTGAGGGGATGATAGTCGCCATTCAGGTGGTGCGCCTTCAGTATTATGAATTTTTCAGTAAATTTTTTACCGAAACCGGCGTAGCCTTTGCGCCTTTCCGGTTCAGAAAGGGAGCAAACGGGTAAATGAATTCTGGAGGATGGAAATGAGATGTAAACGTATGTTGTGTGTGTTGATCCTGTGCCTGCTGGCCGCGGCGATCTTTGCTCAAGGGGCCGAGGGCCAGGAGGCCGGAGCGGAGGCGGAAGTCTCGTCCCCGGCGCCCGCGGGAACGTCTATCTGGCGCTACTTCGCGGCCGCCCTCGCGGTGGGCATCTCCTGTATCGCGGGGGGAATTGCCGTAGGGCAGATAGGCTCGGCCGCCATGGGCGCCATGAGCGAAAACGCCGATCTTTCGGGCAAGGCTCTTCCCTACGCGGGCCTTGCCGAAGGGATATGCCTGTGGGGTTTTCTTGTGGCCCTGCTCATCCTGATCCTCTAGGATTCCGTTTTCCGCATGGAATATCACTTTTTGGGTGATTCTGAACTGGTAACGGCTTTTCGTTTTATCGGTGTGGAGGGAACGGCGGTTACCGACGCGGAAGACGCCGTATGGGCGTTCAGGCGCGTCACCGAAGGCTGGGACAAGACCGCCGGAATGGCGCTGCCAAGAGAGGACCTGTGCCGTGTCCTTATCATGACGGAAGAAGTGGCGGACTGGCTCGGCGATCTTTTGATAACCTGGCAGCTTTCCGATCGTTATCCCCTGGTGGTGGAGATACCCGGAACTCTGGGGCGGCTTCTCGGCCGCAAGACCCTGGTCGATTCGATCAGGGAAGCCATCGGCGTTCACGTGTAGGTTTTGTCATTATGGAAGAACTGCAGTCAACTGAAATTCTGGACCGGGAAATTCTTGAAGACGCCCGGAAAAAAGCGGGCCGCCTTCTTGGGGCCGCCGATGAAAGCGCCGCGGCCGCCGCGGCCCTCTGGGACAAAAAAACAAAAGACTCTCTGACGGAGCTTAAGGGCCGGTACGACGCGATGCTCGCGAACGCCTCCGCCGAGATCATGGCCCGTCTTCCCCTGGACGAAAGGCGGGCGCGGTCCGAGATCATCGAAAACCTTCTGGCTTCCGCGGCGGACGACTGGGTTTCGGGCCTTGGTCCGGAGCGCGTTCTTTCGCTTCTTGAGGGCGAATTCAAGAAATACTGCGGTGAGTATCCTGAACTGCGGGAGGAAACAGGCTTCCGCGTACGGCTTCACAACATATCCGTTTCCGGCGCGAAGCCGCTTGTCGCGCGGCTCTTTCCCCGCGCGGACGGGGAATTTATCGAGGAAAAGGCCGCGCACCTGTATCCCGAGATCATTATTGACTGTGGCCCTGTGCGCGTTACCGCCTCGATCAGGGGAATACTCGACGCGCTGCTCCTTGACAGGCGTGAAGAACTGGTGTCCGCCCTGATTGGACAGGACGCTGAGGGGGGCCTCCCGTGATAGAAGGCCGCGTTAAACGGATATCCGGTCCCATTATACGCGCCTCGGGCTTGGGCGGGGCGGGGCTTTTCGATGTGGTCGAAGTGGGCGAAAAACGCATCATAGGGGAAGTGGTGCGCCTTGAGGGAGACGAGGCGGTGATCCAGGTATACGAGGATGATACCGGCCTCATGATAGGCGCCCGCGCCGCTTCTACCGGCCGGCCCCTTTCCGTTCTGCTTGGGCCGGGCCTTATCGGAACCATTTATGACGGCATTCAGCGCCCCCTGGAAGCCCTCTTTAGAGAGGGAGGGGCTTTTATGGCGCCGGGGGAACGGGGTGAGCCCCTTGATCCGGCGAAGAACTGGCGCTTTGTTCCCGAGGGGGATCTTGCCGCGCGTCTTGCCCGCGGCGAAAAGATCCGGGCAAAGGCGGGCCTTGTTCTTGGAACGGTAAAGGAAACCGAAAGCATCACCTGCAGGATCATGGTTCCTCCCTCCGTCCGGGGCGGCGATATTGTGAGCCTTGCCGGGGAGGGTCCCTGTACCGTTGACAGCGTTATCGCGAAGACGGACATTGGGGAAGATATTCCCCTTGCCCAGTGGTGGCCTGTCCGCATTCCCCGTCCTGTCGCCCGGAGGCTTTCCCCCGAGATGCCCCTTGTCACAGGGGAACGCGTCATAGATCTTTTCTTTCCCCTTTCAAAAGGAGGAACGGCGGCCATTCCCGGCGGTTTCGGCACAGGCAAGACCATGACTCAGCACGCCATCGCCAAATGGTGCGACGCGGACGTGATCATCTACATAGGCTGCGGGGAACGCGGCAACGAGATGACCGACGTGCTCACCGATTTTCCCCGCCTCACCGATCCCCGTACCGGCCGTTCTCTCATGGAAAGAACCATCCTTATTGCCAATACGTCCAACATGCCTGTCGCGGCCCGGGAGGTGTCCATCTACACCGGCGTAACCCTTGCCGAATTTTACCGCGACATGGGTTTCCATGTGGCCATCATGGCGGACTCGACCAGCCGCTGGGCCGAGGCGCTTCGGGAACTTTCCGGCCGTATGGAAGAAATGCCCGCCGAAGAAGGCTTCCCCGCGTATCTGCCCACGCGGCTTGCCGAATTCTACGAACGGGCGGGAAGGGTAAGCGCGCTTTCGGGCCTTGAAGGATCGGTGACGATCATAGGGGCCGTTTCCCCGCCGGGCGGCGATTTTTCCGAGCCTGTAACCCAGCACACCAAACGCTTTATCCGCTGCTTCTGGGCGCTGGACCGGGATCTGGCAAACGCCCGTCATTATCCGGCGATAAGCTGGATAGACAGCTACTCCGAATACGCCGGGGAAGTGAAGTCCTGGTGGGAACGCGTCAATCCGCGCTGGGACGCCGTCCGCCGGCAGAGCCTTGATCTTCTTAAACGCGAACAGCGGCTTGCCGAAATTGTCCGCCTCGTGGGGCCCGATGCGCTGCCCGACGATCAGCGCCTCATCCTTTTAACCGCGGACATCATTAAGGACGGTTTCCTTCAGCAGAATTCCTTTGACGAGGTTGACATGTACTGCGTGCCCGCCAAGCAGGTGAGGCTTCTGGAACTCATCATGGAATTCCACGAGCGAGCCCGTACCTGCGTAAAGCTCGGGGCGCCCCTTTCAAAGATAACGGGCCTGGAGTTTGCCCTTGAGGGAAAAGCCCTTCCCGTGCGTGAAGGGCTTTCGCGCATAAAAAGCGTGGTAAAAAACGGTGAACTTTCCGGTCTTGACGACTATGAAAGGGACATGCGGCGGGGCCTTGAAGAACTGGAGAGGAGCTACCGCGCGAGGGAGACGTTATGAGGGGGCTTGAATACCGGGGCCTTACCCGCATTGAAGGGCCCGTAGTCATTACCGCGAAGAGCCGCAATGTCGGCTTTAACGAAATGGTCGCGGTGTACGACAGGGAAGAAGGCCGGCGTCTTGGCCGCGTGGTGGACATGAGCGGTGAATGGGCCGCCATACAGATATTCGGAAGCAGCACGGGCCTTTCGGCCGGCGACAGCCGCGTTGAATTTCTGGGAAAGCCCATGGAACTGCGTGTCGGGCCGGGGCTTCTGGGCCGCGTCTTTAACGGTCTTGGGGAACCGGTAGACGGCTACGGCCCCATTTTTTCTTCACGTACCATGGATGTAAACGGTCTTCCCATCAACCCCTACGCCCGCACCTATCCCCGCGATTTCATACAAACCGGCATATCGGCCATAGACGGAATGAACACCCTTATCCGGGGACAGAAGCTTCCCATTTTTTCGGGCAACGGCCTTCCCCACAACCGCCTTGCCGCCCAAATTGTAAGGCAGGCGCGGATCTTGAGTCCCGCGGAAACAGGCGGCTCTTCCCCCTCCGAATCCTTTGTCGTGGTCTTCTGCGCCATGGGGGTCAAGTACGACGTGGCTCGTTTTTTTCTTGACGATTTTGAGCGCTCCGGGGTTCTTTCCAAAGTCACAGTCTTTTTGTCCCTGGCCGACGCCCCGTCCCTTGAGCGGCTTGTGGCTCCCCGTTGCGCGCTGACCGCCGCCGAATATCTGGCCTATGAAAAAAACATGCATGTTCTTGTGGTAATGACCGACATGACCAACTACTGCGAGGCTCTGCGGGAAGTGTCTTCGATACGGGGAGAAGTTCCCAGCAGAAAAGGGTATCCGGGTTATCTCTATTCGGAACTCGCAAGCCTCTATGAACGGGCGGGGAAGATTCAGGGGTCCAGCGGTTCGATTACCCAGATTCCCATCCTCACGATGCCCAACGACGACATAAGCCACCCGATACCGGATCTTTCAGGTTACATTACCGAAGGGCAGATAGTCCTTGACCGTGAACTTTTTCAGCACGGCGTGTATCCGCCCGTGGCGGGCCTCCCCAGCCTTTCGCGCCTCATGAAGGACGGCATAGGGCCCGGCATGACCCGGGAAGATCACAAGGATCTTTCAAGCCAGCTCTTTGCCGCGTATTCAAAAGTCAAACAGATACGCAATCTCGCGTCGATCATTGGCGAGGAGGAGCTTTCCGAAGGGGACAAGCGGTACCTCAAATTTGGGGAAAGATTTGAATCCGTCTTTCTTACCCAGGATGAAAACGAAAACCGTGACATAGGAAAAACCCTCGATCTCGGCTGGCAGGTCCTTTCTGAATTTCCCCGCGAAGAACTCCTGCGGGTGAATCAGGAATTCATTGAAAAATACGCTCCCCCCGCAAAGAAAGAATAGAGTTGTTCAATAACTGGAGTTATTGGACAACTTTCGTTTAATCTATATTTTTCTTACGCTGTCGCGTATCATCAGTTTTCCGGAAATCAGAATTTTCTCCGGGTTGGCATGGGTCAATCCGTTTATTTTATCGGACAGGCGTTCAAGGGCCCGTTCGCCGATTTGGCGGGTGGAAACCCTGACGGTAGTCAGCGGCGGATCGGTAACGCTGGATGACGGCAGATCGTCAAAGCCTATAACGCTGACATCTTCCGGAACGCGTATGTTATGATTCCGCAGGGCTCTCATGCAGCTGTAGGCCATAATATCGCTCATGCAGAAAAACGCCGTGGGTATTTTATCGGTTTTGTCAAAAAAATTGTTCAAATCGGCGAATGACCTGTCCATCATCGGGTCCACGCTGACGATGAAATTGTTCTGCACCGGAAGGGAGAAGTACTCCATGGATTCTCCGAAGCCTATTTCACGCATCCTGAAATTCCTGGTGTCGTAGCTGCTTTTGATTAATCCGATGCTCCTGTGCCCGCATTCGTAAAGGTACTGGATGGATTTAAATACGGCGTCGTCATTGTCTATGTCAATACAATCGACCAGCGCCAGCGGGAACCACGTGTCGATAAAAACAAGCGGCTTGGAGATGTTTGTAAAATAATTGAGATCGAATGCGTTAAACTCCGATCCCAGGATAATGAACCCGTCAACCGCGGAATCCCGCAGGGCTTCGGCAATGTTCTCTACGGGAATTCTGTTGAAAAAAGAAACTTCCAGTTTGTACTTCCGTTTTTTCGCCCCCGTCTCTATGCCCTCAAGGTATTCGGTAATAAACGCGTTGTGCTGCTCGTTAACAACATGCCCGTGTTTGGCGATTTTGAGCATTTTGATAGTGATGTTTTCACCGGCGGGCGGCGGCGGCCCCTTTTTATATCCCATCTCCAGGGAAATATCAATGATGCGCTTGCGGACTTCTTCGGATACTCCGGCCTTGTTGTTCAGCGCCAGAGAAACCGTGGAAGGGGACACATCCGCGAGTCTTGCAATATCAATGAGACGGAGCATTATTTCTTTATCCTCTCTGTTTTGCGGGCATTTGTCAATACGGGCAAAACAAAAATTTAGTAAAATTTAGAATTTCACCGCCCGTAACGGCGGTCACATACCGGCCGGGTCCGCGCGCCGGGCCTCTTTTTGAAAAAACTGCGCGGTACGGCCGCATAAACGGCGCAAACCCGCCGTTTCCGCCGGCAAGCAGCCGGTTTTGGGCCTTTTCCGTTTACTAAAATACTACTAAAAAAAATACGGCGGGATATAAAAATAAAATAAATATTATAATAAAAAAAGCAAAAAAAACTTGACAAAAGGTTGACAAAGGGTTTATTGTTGGTAACTAATGTTTATCCATAGTGCGGAGTGTTCCGGATTCCGGTAATTTTTTTAATAAAGTTGTTCAATAACTGGAGTTTTGAACAACCTCCGCTTAAAAGCGCTTTGTTAAAAGCACGGGGGTGTTGTGGAAAGGACGTTGATGCCTCATCTTGATGATCTAAACGGAAGAAAGGCTCTTTTTGTTGACGGGAAACCTTACATTATTTTGGGTTTGCAGTGGGATTGTGACGCCTGTTATTCGCCTCTGGATATGGACCCTTTTTTTGATCATGCCGTTAAATTCGGAATCAATACCGCTTCGCTGCTTTTATACTGGCGTCAAATCGAACCTGCCCGCGGAGAATATCATTTTGACATGCTCGATCATCATCTGGAAACGGCAAGAAAATACAACCTGAAACTTGTATTGATATGGTTTGGCAGTTACAAAAACGCATGTATGACCTACGCGCCGGATTATGTCCGGCGGGATCATGAGCGTTTTAAAAAAGTCATAGACAAAAACAATAAAGTACTTACAAATTACTGCTGTCCCAACGCGGCGGAAACTCACCGCCGTGATGAATCGGCGCTTGTTGAAGTAATGAAGCATATAAAAGAAAAAGACGCAGGTGAACATACGGTAATCATGTTTCAAATGGAAAACGAAGTTGGTTTTTTTGGATCGGACCGCTGTCATTGTGACGTGTGCAATGCCGAATACGCGAAAGGAAACTGGGAAGGGCGCTACGGCGTCAGGGCCGCGGAAGCGTACACCGCGGAAAGCATAGCTGAATATTGCGACAGTCTTGCCGGAACCGTAAAAGAAATATACCCGCTTCCCGTATATATGAACTGCTGGCTCAGTTCTCCCCATCAAAATGACAAAGCCGGTTTCTCGTATCCCGTTGGCGGCCCTGTCCCGGCCATGCTGGATCTCTATAAAAAAACATTACAACATATTGATTTTATTTCTCCCGATATTTATCTTTCCGGTTACAGGGATTTTCACTATTTGTGCAGGACGTATTCCCGGCCGGATAACCCTCTGTACATTCCCGAGACAAACAGCGGCCTTAATACCAGAACGGAAAAAAATATTTTTTACGCCATTGGGGAATTTAACGCCATTGGTTACGAGCCTTGGGCCATTAATCGCGTTTGTCCCGGATTTATGACCGTGCCCATGGTTACAACGGCCGACGGCCGCTGGAGTGAAACGGCGTATGATCTGCATACATCCTTCAAAATGATAGGGGATGCTTTATATCCGGTTGCGATGGCGCAGAATACAAAAAATCTGAAATTCTTTGTTCAGGAAGACGGAGACGTGGGGATCAAGCTTTCTTTTGATGATCTTGATATCGAAGTTAATTATGATCACCCCAAGAATGCCGCGCGGGGCATAGTGGTGCGGCAAAGCCAGACCGAATTTATACTCATTGCGGGCGGCGTTCATGTTTCTTTCAGCAGAGAAGGCGGGGAACGGCTTTCGGTGGCGGTTGCGGAAGCCGGTGTTTTTGAAGGCGATAAATGGATGCCCAGATACCAGCTTGCCAGCGAGGCGGAGCCTGAAAGCAGAATTTCCATGTATGATTGCCGGGTGCTCAAGGTTGTTCTGGGCGAACGCATAGACAGGCCCGGAACGAATCAGCCTGTAAGCGAGCGCAATCCTTTTGCCGCGCCGTAAAAAGGGAAAATTAAATGGAAATCAGCAAGCGGACAAAAAGCGGATTAATACTTCTTTTGTATTTGTCGCCGTTTTTATTAATGGTGATTACATTCAATTATGTTCCTATTTTCGGCTGGATATACGCGTTTATCAACTATAAACCCGGAGTTCCCATCGGCAAATCAACGTTTGTGGGACTGAAATATTTTGTCAGGATTTTTACCGGCGTGGGCGATTTTTGGCCGGTATTGCGGAATACACTGGCTATCTCTCTTATCAATATAGGTTTTTCCGTCGTGCCGGTGATCTTCGCAATCATGGCGTCCCAGGTGAAGATACAAAGGTATTCCAGAATCGTGCAGACTTTCTCCTCGATACCCCATTTTATTTCCTGGGTGCTGGTGTATTCGGTGGTGTTTTACCTGGTGGCTTCCCAGGAAAGCGGCGTCAACAAGCTGCTCATGAAGCTCCATATTGTCAGCGAACCAGTCAGTATTCTGACCAACGTCAAGATCGCGTGGGTTGTGCAGGCATGTATCGTGTTATGGAAGACCATGGGCTACAGCGCCATCATCTATCTTGCCGCCATGTCCGGTATCGATCAGGAACTGTATCAGGCGGCGGATGTTGACGGTGCCAGCAATTTCCAGAAGATCCTCCATGTAACCGTCCCGGGTATCATGCCCACGTATTGCGTCCTGCTTTTGCTGGCGGTTTCAAACATGCTTTCCAACGGGTTTGAACAGTTCTGGCTTTTCGGGAACGGCCTTACCTGGGACGCTCTGGAAGTTATCGATACGTATGTATACCGCATGGGTATCCAGAACGTCGAATACTCTTTTGCCATTGCCTTGGGTATTTTCAAAACAGTCGTGAGCATCGTTCTTTTGAGCGTAGCCAATGCGGCTTCAAAGATAATCCGCTCGGAGTCGATTTTTTAAACAGGAGCAATCATGAAAAGCGCCAGATCCATAGCTCTTAACCCTGTTCAGTATCTCCTGTCCGGGATAAATATTTTGATCCTCGGGCTTTTCGCGTTTTCCTGCGTGTATCCATTCTGGTTTATATTTGTCAATTCTTTTTCATCGCCCCAGGCGGTGACGAACGGCGTTTTCTTTCTTCCCAAAGATTTATCGCTTGACGCCTATAAAAACCTCAAGATGATTCCGGGCCTGTTCTCGAGCGTATTTATTTCCATTGGCAGGACTGTAATCGGCTCCCTGTTTTCTACGTTGTGTTCCAGTTTCTGCGCCTACATTCTTACCCGCAGATACATGATCGCCAAGAAATTCTTTTACCGGTTTTTCATCGTTACCATGTATATCAACGCCGGGTTTATTTCCTATTACCTTTTGATAGCGGCGGTAGGACTGCGCAACAACTTCCTGGTGTATATTCTGCCTTACGCCATCTCCGCGTATTACATCATCCTTATAAAGACCTACATTGAGTCTATGCCCGCGTCTGTCTGGGAATCCGCTGAAATAGACGGCGCGGGAATTTTAAGAATTTATTTCAGAATCATTGTTCCCCTGGCAAAGCCGATTCTGGCCTGTATCATCATCTTCGCGGCGGTGTTTCAATGGAACTCATGGTCCGACGATCTGTTCTTCATGCTCGGAGCAAAGGGAAGCAATCTGCACTGCCTCCAGTTCCTTCTTTACAAGAACCTCCAGACGAACATGGCTGCCGCCGTCAGGGGGGCCGGGGCTACCGCGGGCGCGGCCATGACCATTACCCCCGCCACGCTGCGGATGGCGATGACTTTTGTAACGGTAGTTCCGATTATCTGCGTTTATCCGTTTATGCAGAAGTATTTTACCAGGGGCATAATGCTTGGCGCCGTAAAAGGTTGAGCATGGCTATAAAAACTCTCTACACGCAAGGAGGAGGATGAAAAAATGAAAAAAATTACAAGGTATGTCGCGCTGTTTTTGACGGCGCTGGTATTCTTGAGCGCCGCCCTGGGATGCAAAAAGGAAACTGCACAGGCCGGCGGAGGCGGCGAACGGATCCGGCTCGATATAATTCAGTATGTGAATTCGCCGGAACCCGACGGAAGGCGCACCGATCCCGTGTCGAAGATGCTGGAAGAAAAATTCAACATCGATCTGTACCTTACCGGAACCACCGAGCAGGATTATGTGGCCCAGTTTGCCGCGATGCTGGCCGCCGGGGACCTGCCGGATGTTATCTATCTGCCGGCGGACTACACGAGGATGCTTGCGTCCCTGATGGCGTCCGAGTCGCTGCTGGACCTTGAACCCTACATAAACGAAGAGCATATGCCGAACCTCATGGCCGATCCCAATTCGGCGGCGATGTTCGAAGCATACCGCGGGCCCAGTTTCAGCCCCGACGGCAAGGCTTACCTCTGGGGCTTTGACAGAGGAGACAAGAGCGACGGCTCCATGCCTTCGATCACCAACGCCCTCCTGTGGAACGCTTATGCGAAGGCCGGATATCCCGAGCTGGATGACATGGGAGACAAGTTTATCGACGCTCTGGACAGGATGGTAAAAGCGGAGCCCGCAAGCGTTTCCGGGCAAAAGACCTATGGCGCCGGCGGCTGGTTCGGACAGGCGGCTCCCTGGGGCGAATGGGTAATCAAATTTGGCAGTACCTGGCCTGACGGGAACGAAGCAATCGAATCCGCTTTCTTTGTCATTTCCGTTGACACGGATACCATTAAACCCATTCCCGTAAAGAACCTTACCGATCCCGGCAGCTATTTCTGGAAGATGATGCGGTTTTTCAACAAGGCCCATCAGCGCGGTCTTCTCGATCCCGACTCGTGGACCCAGACGTCGGATATGTACCAGGAAAAACTCAAGGACGGAAGGTACATGTTCAACGAGCCCGGCTGGATGGCGGGAGCGGCCAACGCGGACTTCCGGATGAAGGGCATAGACAAGGCCTACCTCTCCATACCGGCGGTCAACAAAAGGTCCGAGGCGCGGTTCCTCAACTTTTACCGCGGCGAAAGGATGAGCGGCATCAACGTCAAGTCGAAGGGCAAGCATGAACGTATCGTTGCCCTTTTGGATTACCTTTCCACCTGGGAATTCTCCCGGATCACCGTCAACGGCATGCCGGGCTTCAACTGGGATTGGGTAAACGGAGAACCGGTGCCGAAGGATGAATACTTCGATGCCGATCTGGCCGACAACGCGTGGCGGCTCAAGACCGGCGCGCAGATTTACAATCTGTTCTGCGGGTACGACTCAGGCTCGACCGATCCCAACGGATTCCCGTTGAACCTCTACCAGTATTCGGACAAGGCGTACGAAAGGAAAATGAACGGCACGTTTAAGGATTTTCTTGCCCATTACGGGAAAGAAAGACTTGTGGACGTGTACAAAGCCGAAACGCCCAACACCAACGGCATAATCGGAATGTTGAGCTTCGCCGAACTTCCCGACGACATGAACAACGACCTTAACGCGCTCAACGCCTATGTGGGCAAAAACTACGCGAAAGTGGTCACCGCCAGAAACGACGCCGAATTTGCCCAGCTGCGGGACGAATTTATCGCCGGCATGTACGCGTTCAACCCCGACGCGCTGTATGATTATTTCTATCAGCAGTGCATGGATCAGCAGCCGCTCGCCCAGAAAATACGCGGCCTGATAAACTAGCAGGGGCCCGGCGGGCCGGTATGCGGGAACGTCCGCGAAAACGGGCGTTCCCTGAAACAAAACAGAGTTGTTCAATAACTTCAGTTATTGAACAACTTCCGCTTATAAGCGCGGATTCCACATTTTATCCGGGGGGTTGCCATGAAAGCGGCGCGAAACTGTTTCATATTGATTATCGGGCTCATATCGGTATTCAGTATTCCGGGATGCAAAAAAGCCGGTTCCGGAGGAACCGCGGCGGAGACCCAGAGGTTCAAGGAAAAAGTGAAACTGTCGGTTATAGCTTTTGTCAATTCCCCGGAGCTTGACGGAAGGCGGACCGACCCGGTTTCCAGGCATCTGGAATCCAAGCTCAATATTGAGCTTGAGCTGACTGGAACTACGGAAACCGATTATGTTGCCCAGTTCTCCACCATGATGGCGGCGGGAGATCTCCCCGACATTATCTATCTGCCGCCGGATTATATGAAGATACTTTCGGCGCTCCTGGCGTCGGAATCGATTATGGCCCTTGATCCGTATCTCACCAAAGAGAATATTCCTTATTCGATGGAGGACCCGTATCAGCCGGTGATGTTTGAGGCGTACCGGGGACCTGCCTTTAGCCCCGACGGCAAGATGTATATCTGGGGAATGACCAAAGGCGCGTATGACGACGGCACCATGCCTTCCGTCAGTTACTTCCTGCTCTGGGATGCGTACATGAAAGCCGGGCATCCCAAACTTGACAGTTATGACGATTTCCTTGACGTGCTTGAAAAAATGGCCGGCGCGGAACCAAAGAGCCTCTCGGGCCAGAAAACCTATGGGCTTGGCGGCTGGTTCGGGCAGCCCGCTCCCTGGGGCGAATGGATGGTCAAATTCGGGCTTACCTGGCCTGACGGCAACGAGGCTGTCGAGTCAACCGGGTTTATGTTAGCCGTCGATACCGACACTATTGAGCCTGTCAACGTAAACCAGCTTACCGATACGTCAAGCAACTATTGGAGAATGATGCGTTTGTACAACCGGGGGTATCAGCGGGGCCTTCTTGATCCTGATTCGTTTACCCAAACCTCGGACATGTACCAGTCAAAGGTCAGCGACGCGCGGTATATGTTTGTTCTGCCGGGATGGATGGCCGGAACCGCCAATGCCCAGTTTATGAAGAATCCCGGAAATACGCATATGTATATTTCCATTCCCTCGCTGAATCACAAGTCCGAGTATCGTTTTGGAAACATGTACCGCGGGGAACGGTATTACGGCGTTAATACAAAAACAAAATACAAAGAACGCTGCGTAGCCCTTCTGGATTACGTTTCGTCCTTTGAATTTTCCCGTATGGCGTATAACGGCGCCGAGGGCATTACTTGGGACTGGGTTGATGGAAGACCTGTTCCCAAATCCGACTATCTTGCTTCCGACAGAAACGATAATTCTTACCAGCTTAAAACCGGAACCCAGATCTATCATCATCTCTGCGGTTACGGCCAGGGAACGGTGGACCCGGCAATAGACATGCCGCTGGATCTTTATCAGTTCTCGCCGGAAGCGGTTGACGCCAAAATGAACGATACGGTAAAAGATTTCCTCAATTTCTACAGCCAGGACAGCCTCGTGAACGTTTACCGCGCTGCCACCCCTGTTTCAAAAGGTATAGTCGGCATGCTCAGTTTCGGGGAATTGCCGGATGATATGCAGAATGATCTTAACGCTCTTAATGCGTATGTGGGCAAGAACTTCGCAAAAGTGATAACAGCCGCCAGCGACGGTGAATTTAACCGTCTGAGGGACGAGTTCATCGCCGGTATGGCCCCTTATAACCCCGGCAAATTGTTCAGTCACTTTTATGAGGAGGCGCTTTCACAGGGAAACCAGGTTTCAAAGCTGATGGCGTTAATGAAAAAATGAAAAGAAGCGCAGTCATTCACAAAGAATCATCAGGAGGATACGATGTTTGGTCTTGAGATTTTATGTAACGGCCAGGAGCATCCCCTGATACTGGATACCTCCGAAGGCCCGTTTTTTTCCTGGAAATACCGGAACTGTCCCGCGAAATTCATGCAGGCCGCCTACCGGATACGGATCCTGAAGGAAGGGGCGCCTGTCTGGGACAGCGGGAAGGTCAATTCCCCCGCCCAGTACATGATCCCCTACGGGGGGCCCAAACTGGAAGAATTCGGGATCTATGACGGGGAAGTTTCCGTCTGGGGCGAAAAACGCGGCGCGGGAAAAGCCGGCGCCGGCGCGGCCGGAAGCGGTCATATCACGCTGGAAAGCGGGATCAGCCCCGGGCGGCTGGGCAGGTGCAAGTGGATAGGCGGGGACAGGTATGTGCGCAGGGACTTTACGGTGGAAGGCGGCGTTAAACGGGCGCTGGCCTATATTACCGCCGCCGGCGTCTACGAGCTTTCCATAAACGGGAAGCGGGCCGGTGACTGGGAGCTTATGCCTACCTTTACGGATTTTGAAAAGCGGATCGAATATCAATGCTACGACATCACCTCCCTTGTCAAAGACGGCGAAAACGCGGCGGGAATAATCCTTGACGAGGGCGTTCAGGCGGACAGTCTCTTCAGGGTGCCGGAACCTTTTGTGATTTGTTACATCCGGATCACTACGGGCAGCGGCAAGGTTATTGAGGTAAAAACCGGCGAAGACTGGGACTCGATGAGCGGACCTCTGCTCAAGTCCTCCGTATGGAGAGGGGAACGGTATGACGGGAGGCTGGAAAAGCCCGGCTGGGATACGGCGGGTTACAAAGGTAAAACGAAAAAAGTGAAGGTATATAAAAATCCCCCGGGGGTTCTCTTTCCCATGGTTCTGCCGCCGATGAAGATTACATCCGGGATTAAGCCGGTCAGCATCAGGGAAGTCGAAAAGGGTGTTTATGTCGCCGACTACGGCGTTAACGTCACCGGCGTGATCCGCCTCAGGGTAAAGGGCAGAGCGGGAACGGAAGTTGTCATGCGCCCCGCCGAGCTCCTGCTGCCCGACGGCCATGTGGATCAGCGGAATCTCCGGATGAATGACTGCTACGACAGTTATATTTTGAAAGGCAGGGGCGTTGAGACGCACACTCCGCGGTTTACGTACCACGGTTTCCGTTACGCCGAATTTTCGGGCCTCCCCGCGAAGCCCGCTCCGGACGATATAACGCTGTGCGTCATTCATCATGAACTTGAAGACTGGGGCAGCTTCGTCTGTTCCGACGATCAGTTCAACCGTATCCACGCCATGATGAGGCAGACCCTTATCAACAACCTCCACTCGGTGCCCACCGATTGCTGCCAGAGAAACGAACGCCAGGGATGGATGGGAGACGCAACCTGCACCAGCGAAGCGGTAATGTACAACTGGTATACGCATTGGTTTTACCGGAAATGGCTTGACGACATTGTCGACATAGTCAACGAAGACGGTTCCATTGATTACGGCATGGCGCCCCGGTGGATGAAGGGCAACTACTTCCCCTGGTGTATTTCGCTGTTCCTTATACCGATGTTTCTGTACCGCTACTACAACGATACCGCAATCCTGAAAAAAATGTACCCGTTGCAGAAGCGGGCGATGGCTCATTATGAAACCCATATTAAAAGCAGCGGGCTTATTGAGGATACGGCCCCGTTCACGTTCTATCCGGCCGACAGGGCGTACATGGACTGGCTTGCCACGGACCGGACGATGGACATTCTGGTGACTAACGGGCTTCTGTGCCTTGAACTTAAGTATATGGCCGAAAGCGCCCTTCTCTTGAAACAGGAAGCCGACAGGAAACGTTACCTGGGTATTATGGAAAAACTTAAAAAAGCCTTCCACGACAAATTCTACGAAGTTTCCTGCAACGAAGGCGAGACCGGGGGGAACTACGGCCATGTGTTCGGCAACTCCCAGTACGGAAGCGCTCTGGCTATGGATTTGGGTATTACTCCGCCCGAACTGTACGACACGGTTCTTGACGCGTTTATCTGGGATTTGAAGGAATCCCGGGGAAGCACACAGCTTTCGACCGGCGTCTTGAGCACAAAATACGTTACCGAATTTCTGGAAAAGATAGGCAGGAACGATATTGTTGACGAAGTTTTCAGGCGAAAGGATTTTCCCGGCTGGGGTTTCATGCTTTCCAAAGGCGCCACCACTGTGTGGGAACGCTGGCAGTACCATACCCGCAGGATGATGGATTCCCACGACCACCCCGCCTTCGCGGCGCCTGATATATGGCTGTACCGCGCCCTGGGCGGCGTCGGTTACGGATACGCCGGAAAAGACGGCAGGCGTGTTTTTGTGTTGAAGCCCTTTACTCCGGAGCATATCTCCTTTGCCGAAACTTCCCTCGAAACGCCCTGGGGGCCTGTTACGATGGCCTGGCGCCGGAAAAAAGGCGGCATCGCCTACAGCTACAGCGTTCCGCCGAATACGACGGCGGAGCTTGGCATCGGTGGAAAGACGAAAACGGTTTATCCGGGTTCCTATCAGGAGTTTTCCGCCAGGTAAATCCGGTTTTTCATCTGTCATTTCCGCTTTGCTCCGGCGGCGCCTTTGGGCAAAGCGGCATTGATAAAATTTTTCAATGGAGGTTTCTATGAAAAAAAATCACGCAGTGTTTCTAGTAATCGCCATGGTCCTGCTGGTCGCCACGTTCACCTGGGCGGGCGGCGGAAAGGATGCGGGTTCGTCGTCCAGGGGCAAAACCGTTCTCCAAACGCTGACCCAGGGCAGTTTTTATACCAAATCCCCGGCGTTTGGGGATGTCTGCGCGTATATTGAATCCAGGACCGGCATCGCCATGGAATGGCAGCTTGTGCCCGAAGGGTTCGAAGGCGAAGGGGCGATCAAGGCCAAAAACGCCGCGGGCGATCTGCCGGATCTTCTGGTCTGGCATCCCGGCTTTTTCTTCAGAATGCTCAACCCCACGGTAAATTTTGTGGACGTTACCGATCAGCCCTATACCAAAAGGATTCTTCCCGGCATGGGCGACGGGTTTGTGTATGACGGCCGGCTGTACGGCATTCCCTACACCCAGTTCCCGCCCATGATTCCGGTGGTTCTTTACAACAAAAAAGTGTTCGCCTCGTTAGGGCTTTCGGTACCCAAAAACTGGGACGAATTCATCAAAGTTTGCGAGACCATCAAGGTTAATGGCAAGGGCAAGGGCCCGGACGGAAAAGACATTGTCCCGATGTTTGTCGCCGGCGGAGACGCCTGGCAGACCCAGCCGGCGATCTGGGGCGCCTGGGCCGAATACGCGGCGGCCAGGGGCAAGAACGGCAACTCGTGGAATGCCATGGCCGAGTGGCCGAGCAAAAAATCCAGCTTCGCCGATACTCCCATAATGCTTGAGGGAATGTCGTTTATCCGCCAGATTATCGACCGCGGTTATGCCAATGCCGACGCGTCTGTCGCCCATTATGAGGACGCCCAGGAGGCGCTGGCCCTTGGAAAATGCGCGATGAACTGCAACTGGACCCAGATCAACCAGAATATCTATACCGGCTGGGGCGACAAGGTAAACGACATTTCCGGCTTCGCGTTTCCCTTCAAGAACGGGGGCAATGTGGTAAATGTCATGGCGCCGGCGGGAATTTACATTCCCAAAACGACTCCGGCTTCCAAACACGAAACCATTTACAAATGGATGGATGTTTACACCACAGGGCCGGCGCAGGATGTGTGGTTCGAAAAAAACATGGGTATGGCCATGTATGAAGGCATTACCAAGGCCAGGCTCTTCCCGTGCGAGACCGACGTGGTCAACAATTATGTCAACAAGGGCAATTTCGGCCCCGATCTTGTAATCAGCTTCCCGGTGCAGCTTATCGACCTTGAGCAGATCTGCCAGGGAGCGGCCGTCGGCGGATGGGATTCCAGAGACGCCATAAAAATGATGGACGAAAATTTCGAGAAGTCCATGAAGCTTATCAACTACTCAGGCTGGTAAAAGAACATTGTGTATAACGGGCGGATTCATCCGGATTCGCCCGTTTTTCCGGGGAAGAAAACCGCATGAAAAGTTCGGCAAGAGCAAATTACTCGTACCGGTGGATTGCTCCGGCTATGACTGTTTATTTTGTTTTCTTTGTTCTGCCGGCAGTTTTATCTTTTATTCTTGCTTTTACGGACTGGAATTCCTCTTCCGCCGGTTTCGGTTTTGGTTACATTAATTTTGTCGGCATACAAAATTTTATCGACGTATTCCAGGATCGGATTATCAAGACGGCTATCCCGAATACTTTTATTTTTACCGTTACAACCACGTTTTTTAAAATCGTTGTGGGTCTTGTCATGGCTCTTTTTTTGAATATGGAGTTAAAGACCAGGGGTTTTCTCCGTTCCGTTTTCTATTTCCCCTGTATTTTAAGCACCATCGCCGTAGGCGTCATTTTCAGAAGTCTTTATCATCCCAATCACGGGCTGATTAACCAGGGGCTTGAACTTATAGGCCTCGGGGCGCTTGTCCGGCCCTGGCTGGGAAATGTCAAAACCGTTATGTACGCCCTCAGCGCCATCGAGATCTGGAAGTGGACCGGTTTTCACACGGTGATTTTTCTTGCCGGGCTGCAATCCGTTGACAGGGAATTTTACGAATCCGCCGCCATTGACGGTACCGGCAGGTTTTCCAAATTCTGGTACATTACCCTTCCGCTGATACAAAGCAGCATGACCACCAATCTCGTGTTCTGCATTACAGGCGGGCTTAAGGTTTTCGAAGTCATTCTGGCTACCACCAAAGGCGGTCCCGGAACGGCGTCGGAGGTGCTGGGATCGATGGTATACAAGAAATTTACCCAGGGCTTTTTCTCGGTGTCGGTAGCCGCGGGACTCTTGCTGTTTATAATCGTAATTGTTATAACGTATCCTGTTTATTACCTGCGGCAGAAGAAAGAGGTGGAATACTGATGAACCGGAAAAAACTGTTTCACAGCATAGGATGGGATATTCTGGGCTGTTTTTTGAGTCTTGTTGTCCTTGTCCCCCTGTATTTAGCGCTTGTCAATTCGTTCAAGGCGGAGGCCGAAGCGAACCTCCTGCGCGCTTCTTTGCCGAAAAAATGGGCGATTCTGGAAAATTACCTGGAAGTGATAGAGCGGGGAAATATTTTTGTCGCTTTTAAAAGCAGCATGATTGTGACTTTTGCCACAGTGGTGCTGGCTATCGTTTTCGCTTCCATGGCCGCGTTTGTCATGGAACGAAAAAAGACAAAGGTGTCGGGGCTGCTGGACTTTTTTATTCTCATGGGAATTATCGTTCCTCCTTCCATCGTGCCGACTTTTTTCCTGCTCAAACTTCTTGATCTCCACGGGACCTATCAGGGGGTTATTCTTATCTATATTGCCCTTTATACTCCCGTTTCGATTATTCTGTACAAAGGATATTTCAAGACCGTCCCCAGGGAAATAGACGAGGCGGCCATCATTGACGGATGCAATTTTACGCAGTTGTACTGGCGGGTTGTGTTTCCGCTTCTCAAGCCGGTATCCTCGACGGTATTCATTATTATTTTTATGTCGGTGTGGAACGATTTTACCATCGCGCTGTATTTTCTTAATACGCCAAACCGCTTTACCCTTCCGCTGACGGTATATTTTTTCTTTGGGCAGTATTTTAACTCGTGGAATCTGGTTTTTGCCGATGTAATACTTATAGCGCTTCCTGTGGTGGCGGTTTATTTCTTTGCCCAGAAAAGCATTATCGCGGGCATGACCGCCGGAGCCATCAAGGGATAAAAAGCAAATCAAGAAGGAGGTTTGTTATGGCAAATGATGTTTTTAAAAGCGGAGATTTCAGTTTTAAAATTGATATGAACTGGGCCAGGCTGCCTGAGGACTGGAGCTTCTTCGAGGTTGTCGACGTCGACATTGATTCAAAGGACAGGGTTTTTGTCTTTTGCCGGGGCGCCCATCCGGTTATTGTTTTTGACGCCGGAGGCAATTTTATAAACGCCTGGGGCGAAGGTCTTTTTGATAATCCCCACGGCATCACCATCGGCCCGGACGACGGCGTCTGGTGCGTCGATAACACAGGCCAGACTGTGCAGAAATTTACCCCCGACGGCAGGCTTCTTTTAACGCTGGGAAGCAGAGGACAGGCTTCCGGTTATATGAGCGGAGAGCCTTTTAATCTCCCGACCAAGGTTGCCTTTGATCCCGAATCAGGCGCGGTGTATGTAGCCGACGGGTACAATAACGCCAGGGTTCATAAATATACGGCCGACGGGAAATATCTTTTTTCCTGGGGAAGATCCGGTCCGGCTCAGGGGGAATTCAATATTGTACATTCCGTCTGCACAGACAAAAAAGGCTGGGTGTATGTCGCCGACCGCGAGTCCCACAGGATACAGGTTTTTGACGATAAAGGACACTATATTACCCAATGGAACAATCTGCACAGGCCATGCGGTTTTTATATCACCAAAGGGGAACCCGAGCTCGCGATAATCGCCCAGATACCCAGTCATCTGGAATTGAATATCAGGGCTCCCAATCTGGGCGCCTGCGTTACGATTCATGATATGGAAGGGAGAAGGCTGGCTTATCTTGGGGATCCCATGTCGGGGCAGGAAAAGCCGACACAGTTTCTCGCTCCTCACGGCGTAGTTATGGATTCAAAGGGCGGTATTTATGTGGGCGAGGTTTCTTACGCCCACTACCGCGAATCTTCGGCGCCGCCGCCGTGGACCAAACCATGCTTCAGAAAGCTGGTGCGGATATAAAAAACGGTATATAGCAGCGTGATCAATAAGGAGGTGTTTTTATGGACGTGCTTTCACTTCAACAGGTTGAATTAATCGTAAAGACCATGGCGGATACGGCGATTAAAAACGAAGCTTATTTTTCCGAACTGGACGGCGTTATGGGCGATGCGGATTTCGGCGTTTCCCTTGCCGGCGGTTTTAAGGCGGTTTTAAACGGCTGGGATGGCTTTGACCATTCCAGCATCGGCGGACTGTTGCTGAATGTGGCGAGCGCCATTACCGGTAACACCGGCGGCTGTTCCGGTCCTGTCTGGGGGACGCTGTTTATGCGTACCGGCATGGCCTTTAAGGGAAAAACGGAAATCACCGTTGAGGAAATCACAGGGGGGCTTAACAGCGCCATTGAGGGCATTTCAAAACGCGGCGGCGCGGTACTTGGAGACAAGACCTTGCTGGATGCACTGGATGCCATTGCGAAGGAGCTTGAAGTCAATAAAAACGCGCCGTTGCTGGAAGCGTTTAAAAAAGCTTCCGCCGCCGCGGTAGAGATGCGCGAAACCACCAAGAGCTGGACCGCCAAACGCGGGCGGCAGTCTTTTACCGGCGATCGCAGTATCGGCACCTATGATCCGGGAATCGTGGCGGTAGGCGATATGACCGTGGAAATCGTAAAGGCCTTGGGCGCGTAATTCCGGAAACAGGGAAACTTTGTTTCCTTCTGGATAACCAATAAACTTACAGGAGCGGTTTATGAAAAAGTTTGTGAATGATCCCGCCAACTTTGTAAAAGAAATGATCGAAGGCGTTTATCTTGCGAACAGGGATAAACTCAAATGGGTTCCACAGTACAATATTCTGTATCGTGCGGATATGCCGAAGGACAAGGTGCTCATTATGCAGGGTTCGGG
>JAISAQ010000041.1 GCA_031266775.1 Treponema sp. | reverse complement strand
ATAGGATTTCCCCGGCAGGACATCATCATGGGGCTCTGCATGACCCTGGCGCGTAATTTTATCTCCAACGTATGCCGGGGCAAGGAACTAAAGCCCCCTTTTCTGTTCCAGGGCGGGGTGAGCGCCAACCCCGGTATACGCCGGGCCCTGGAGATCGCCCTGGATCACGAGGTGATAGTCCCGAAATACCACATGGTCATGGGCGCCTACGGCGCCGCCATCCTCGCCCTGGAGGCGAACATTAAGGAAACCCGCTTCCGGGGTTACGCCGCCGCCTTCCACCCCATTCACAGCGAAGGCTTTATCTGCCGGGACTGCCCCAACCACTGCGAGATTGTGGAAATCAGGAACAACGATGAAGTGCTGGGCCGCAGCGGCAGCCGCTGCGGGAAGTGGACGTAACAGGCAGCGGGTCTGCGTCTTGTGGTGGATAAGCCCCGGGTGGATAGTGCAAGATGAGCCTCCCCGGAGCAGAGCCGGGGCATCCTAAGCACTGCCTCATTTAAGGGGAGGCTCGTTCGACAGATAGTCTTTTGCAGCTTTTCTGTTTCTTCCAGTAGCGAGTTGCATTTATGCGTCGGGCCCGTTTTCCCCGGCGGTACGGTAAACGGTGATGGCAAGATCGACTTCCGAGACACTGACGCCAAGACGCGCGGCGATAAGTTCGGAGGAAAAGCCCGCCCCGGCAAGTTCCGCGGCCTTTTTTCCTATTGACGGGCCGGCGGAAGGCTGTTCCGGAGAGGGGGCCGGGGAGACGGTTTGGGGGGCCTTTGGAGGGGCGCTTTCCGCCCGGACGGCGGCTTCCGGGGCGTCCGGGCGGGCCGCGGGGGCCAGCGAAGCCGCGGGAACGGGCGTTTTTCCAAGGGCGGTGTACAGGGGCGCGGGGCGCGCCGCCGGATGCGTGCGGTCCAGTTCGCGGACAAAGACGGCAACGCGGCGGTCGGCGGTGTCAAGGACTTCCCGCAGGGTTTTGAGCCTGTTTTCTATAAGGGTCAGATCCCGTTCCGTGGCGGCGTCGATGTCGGCAATGAGCTTCCTTGTCTCCTCAACTTCATCCCGGTATTCGCCGCTTCCTCCGCGGCCCGTCCGCCGCGCGAGGTATCCCCTGAAATAGATAAAGAAAAAGCCGCAGAGGATAAGGCTGGCGGCGGAAAAAACAAGCGGCAGCGTCATGAATTATCCGGAAATGTCCACGTTTCTGCCCAGCGCCGGATCGCGGATCACCTGGCGATCCTCTTCCGTTCCGGCTTCTTCTCCGTCTTTGCCGCGTTCTTCTTTCCCTTCCTCCCCGTTTTTCTTCCGCCTGTTTCTGTCGTTTACGCGCTCCGCTTCCCCCTCGTTCTGCGCCTCGTTGACTTCCTGTATGTGTTCTTCGGTTTTTTTCTGAATCTCCGCTCCCTGAATGGCCTGCTGAATGGCAAGCCCTTCCCGCTGGGAGGACTGGCTCTTCGCCACCTTGTCAAGCTGGGTAAAAAGAGTTTGAAGATCAATTGGCTGTATAGCCATCGGGCCCCTTCTTTATGCTTTCGTCGGGCTCCTCATACTTGGTAACCCTTATCAGACCGTTTTCAAGAATAAAGGTAACCGCGCGGTATTCGGTACGCACATCGTCCCTGGCGTCGCGGATAAGGATCTTTACGCCGGGATACACCTTGGAGGAGGCGGAAACCTTTCCCCTGGTCTTCAGGGTGTTAAGGAATTCCTGCACCTTCTGTATGCCCTCGCCGGCCTTTTTTATATCGCCCGCAAGGAACTGCCGCTTGTCCATGAGTTCCTTCATGTAGGCTTCCTTGTCCTCCGGCAGGGATTTCCGCTGTTTCTTGATATTAATGAGGGTCTGCAGGTTAAGCTGCGTTTCTTCAAGCTGTTTTTCCGCCGTTTCCTTTGCCGCGGTAAGCTTTTCAAGCTCTTCCTTGCTTTTGGGATCAAACCCTACCTCAAAGATCGTTTCGGTGCCGCTCGTGGCGCTGCCGAGAACCTTCGCGTTGATCTCTTCGGAGGCACGCAGGCGTCCGCCGACTATGTGGGCCTTTTTACCCTGGCAGATGATGCGCTTGAAGGCGTCAACCTGGGAATTGATGATGCCGTCCGAGACTACAACCATGTTCCCCGCCTCAATGACGGCATTCTCGATGAAGCGCGCCCAGATGGACCTTCCCGCGCGGACAAGGCCCCCGCTCTTTCCGGTGATCCCCTGATGAACGATGATGTCCCCTTCGGCGTCAAGCTCGGCCTTTTCCACAGTGCCGTTCACTTCGATATTGCCGGCGGCTTTGACCGAAAAACCGTCTTCCACATTCCCGGTAATGATGACCGTGCCAAGAAATATGATGTTTCCCGTTTTCAGGTTTACGTCCCCCTGGACGGTGTACACAGGTTCGACGTTTATCTTGCCGCCCACCACCACAACCTGGCCGTTAATGTCCGCGATGATGGTGACCCCGTCTTCGCCGACATGCACGTTCTTCCCTACAGGCAGGTTCGTTTCCTTTCCATTTTTGGCCGGAATAACCTTGCCGGTAACGGTCCGGCCAACCGTTCCGCTTTCGGCGGGTATCTTCTTTGCCAGCGGCTGGTTTTCCACCACATTCTGAATGATGTTAAGTTCCTTGAAATCCACCCGGCCGTTGCTTCCTTCCCGGAACCGGACTTTGGTCTGATCGGTTTCAAAGTTGTACTGAATAGAGGCGTCCCTCCCGTCGGCGGGACGGCTTCCCTCGGCGACAAGAACAGGTTCCCGGTAGACGGGCCTGTCGGCAAAATCACGGAGAAAATCCTCATTGACGCCGTACATGACCCTGTTGTTTCTAAGGAACGAAAGACAGGTTTCCGCCGAAAGATCGCAGCCGCCCGTGCCGGGGGGCGTTACCCGTATGAACGCCTTCATCTCCCCTTCGGGTATTTCGACGCTTATGGTACTGTCGTTTACCGGCCGGTGCTGAAAATCACCAACTCTAAAGTACGCCCCCGCCGCTTCCCGGACCATTTTGGCAACCTGCGCCGTGTCTATGTTTTCAACGCCCCGGTCCTGCAGCGCCTGTACCGCGGCGGTGTCCGTTACCCGCCTGCCCCGGCCCCTGGGGGAAACCACCTTGAGGAAGGCGCCGTCGGCGCTGAGGTGAACAAAGGCATCTCCGTCCCTGTCCTCGATAACCGGAGCGCTTTCTTCCGCGCCGTCTCCGGACAGCTCGCCGCCGCTCCCTTTTTTTCCTGTGTACAGGCGTTCGTAGGCCCGTATTGCCCAGTCTTTTTTTCCCGTTCCCAGAAAGCCCGCGGCCCCCCGTTCGGAAATCTCGTATTCAAGCCGCCTCACGGGAACGTCAAGAAGGGTGGACGCTTCGGCGACGGCCTGTTCAAGCGTGGGCCCCCTGGCCTCGACGATGCGTACGGCGCGGTCATGATCCAACTGTTCCTTGACGATATGCTGCAGCCGGACAAAGTCTACCATGGCCTATACAATGCCTTTTCGTATATTGGTCAGTTTTGACCGGAGCCGGAGTATGGCCTTGGTGTGCAGCTGGGACACCCGCGACTCGGTTACTTCCAGCACCTGGCCTATCTCCTTGAGGGTAAGATCCTCGTAATAGTAGAGCACGAGGATTTTCTTTTCCTTGTCGGGCAGTTCGTTGATGGCGTCGATAATTACCCGCTTGATCTCGCCCTTTTCCACCATGACATCGGGATTGAGGCTGGAAGGAGATTCGATGCTGTCAATGATGGACACCTTGTCGTTTTCGTCCCCTGTATACCATACATCGTCAATGGAGATGATCGACGTTACGGAGATTTTCTGAATGGTCTTGATGTACTCTTCCTCGTTCATGCCAAGGGAACCGGCTATTTCCTGATCGGTCGCCGTCCTTCCAAGCTGTGCTTCAAGCGATCCTATGGCGTCCTCAACTTCACGGGTTTTCTGGCGCACGGAACGGGGAACCCAGTCGATGGAGCGCAGTTCGTCAAAAATCGCCCCCCGTATCCGGGTTACCGCGTATGTCTTGAATTTTACCTGTTTTTCGGGATCGAATTTATCAATGGCGTCGATAAGGCCGAACACGCCGAAGCCCACAAGATCGTCGAATTCCACATTGTGGGGCATGCCCATGGCGACCTTGCCGGCCACATATTTTACAAGCGGGGCGTATTGTTTAATAAAGGCTTCCCGAATCGCCGGATCTCCTTTCTTACGGTACTCCAGCCAAAGTTCCTCTTCTGTTTTTTGCTCAGGAAGCGCCATAACGATCCTTTAATCCTTTGATAATAGAGTCCTCATGGCCGAGGCCAAATCTTTGGGGTTAAAATCCCCTCCCATGCTCTGTCCCTTGCCGCTTGTTCTCCGCCTTTCCCTTTCCGGCCGCGCTTCGTCAGCGCCGGACGGGGAATCACCGTCCATGCCATTCCAGGATTCGGCGGCGTTTTCCGGGCCCTCCCCGGCCGCCTTCCCTCCGGACAAAAAAGACCCCGTCATGGAATCCAGATCGGGAAGAACTTCCCCGGAAGGGGGTCCATCGGAATACACGGGGAGGTCTTCCTTTGCGGCCCCGGTTCCGGCCTCCCGCGCCGCGTTCTTCCCCTTTTCAGTATAGCCGCCTTCATCATTCTGATCCAGACCCGGAGAATTTTCCCCGCCGCCTTTTTCAGGTGAAACGCTTTCCGCGCCCGGCGCGGGCCTCCCGGAGCTTGCGAGCTTCGCTATATCGTCCACTTCCTCATTCGAACCGGCGGCGGGAAGCGCCCCGGACATGCGGTCACCAACCGAAATATCCACGCGGGAACCGGGGGCGTTCTCCTCCGGATCTTCGCCCGGGAGCAGGAGATCGGGAACAAAACGGTTGACAAGCAGCCAGATCCCCCCCCCGAGAACGAAAAAAAACGCCCCAAAAACAAGCGGGCGGACAAGCAGCGCGGGAAAACCCGCGCCGCTTATGAGCGCCACCAGGAAGGAAAGGATAAATCCCCCGCCTCCCGGGACCGCGCACCACTTCAGGTTAAACACGCCCCCTCCTACTGCCCGCCGAAGATGCGCTTTAACATGCCGCCGAAACCGCCTGTTTCGCGAAGTTCGCTCTTTTCCATACGGTTCACGATATGCTGAACGCAGATGCTTGCCTTGCACCGCGGATCGATAACCGTAAAGGGCTTCTGCCTGAGCACCGCCTGAGAGACGACAGGATCGTCAAAGATAAAGCCCAGGTAATCTACCTTTAGATTGAGAAACTGGCCGGCGATGTTGATCATGCGGTCGGCGACTTTCTTTGCCTCCACCGCGCTCTTTACCCGGTTAACCACCAGTTTGAGCCCCATGTTAAAGTTTTCGTATTCGGTGGCGATGATCTTGATGATCCCGTAGGCGTCGGTGATGGCGGTGGGCTCCGGCGTGGCGATGATCACGGCGTCGTCCGCGGCGGCGATAAAATCAAGCACATTGCTGGACACCCCGGCGCTGGTATCTATGATGATGATGTCGGCGTTCGAAAGGGAATCAAGCTCGTTGATAAAATTCTGCCTTTCTTCCTCGGTAAGGTTGGCGATCTTGGAAAAGCCCGACGCGCCCGCGACGATGGAAATGCCGTAAACGGTGTCTACCATGATTTCCTTCATCGTTTTCTGCTTGCGGATCACGTGGTACAGGTTGTATTTGGGGATCACGTTGAGGATCACGTTAACATTGGCAAGCCCGAGATCCGCGTCCATGACCACTACCTTTTTTCCAAGGCGGGCATAGGCCAGGGCCATGTTCACCGAAAGATTGGTTTTTCCCACTCCGCCCTTCCCCGAAGTAACGGTAATGAGCCTTGTCTTTGTCCCGTCGCGCCTCTGTCCCTGAAGCTGCGAAGAAACGGAAGTTTCCCCCGCATTGCCCGGCGGTTGAGAGGGGATCATCCCCGCGGAAGAGGGAACGTTTTTCTTCCGCCGCACAATTTCCCGGAGTTTTTCAGCCTGATCTTCCATTTGTATCTCCATTGTCCCTGAAACGTTCTTCTATCCTGTTCCGGTTTACCCGGAATCCCTCAAGATTAACAAGAAAACGGACCGCGCCCGCCCGGTGGATGTGCTTTTCAACCGACTGGCCGTCGGTAATATACGAGACAGGCTTGTCCATTTCCGCGAGGGCGCTTAAGACATTGCCCGCCCGTGTGGTTTCGTCAAGTTTGGTCACGATAACGGACCTGTAATTAAAGGGGGCGAAACGCCTCATAATGTCCTTCATGTCGCTGTACTTTGTCGCGGCGGCAAGTACAAGATGCGCCTCTCCCCGGGAAAGGCAGGCCGAAAGGGACTCCATCATTTCCCCCAGCTTCACCGCATCACGGGGGCTCTTTCCTATGGTGTCGACAAGAATAAGATCCGCTTCGGCCTCAAAAAGGGAAAGCGCCTTTCGCAGTTCGCCGGGTTCCGCCGCGTAGGCGACAGGAACGCCCATGATGGCCCCGTATTTTTCTATCTGCTCCCTGGCGGCGATGCGGTAGCCGTCTACGGTGATCATCCTTACCCGCAGCGGATCGCCGTTCCAGCCGTTAATGCCGTAGGCCGCGGCAAGTTTCGCCACGGTTGTGGTCTTTCCCACCCCCGTAGGACCGACAAGAACAAGGATGCGCGGGCGGCCGGGAGGACTTTCCGTATTCCTGTACAGCTTTACCCCTTCGCCTATCCACTCCAGCACCTTTCCTTCAAGATCGTCGAAATTATCAAGGGTATCAAGGGGGCATTCCTTTCGTATCCGTTCAAAGATGCCGCGCGAATAGGAAGGGGAAAAATCGTTCTGTTCAAGCAGTTCCCCAAGGCGCGCAAAGGACGGATGTTCTTCTTCCCCCTCTTCCCTGTTTTTCCCCGCGTCGATCTTTTCATTTATTGAACGCACCTCGCGGAGAACCATCTGCAGGGTGGGATCTTTCCCCGCCGCGGCGATAACCTTCTCCTTTTGTTTCTGAAATTCAAAGGGATCAGGTTTCACCTGATTCCAGGATTCCGGTTTCGCCTGTGTCCAGGTTTCGGGCCCGGCCTCCGCCTGGGAAGCGGCCCTGAAACGCGGTTCCCCGGCGCGGGAAGAAGGCCGGGAAAAAGTCCCCGAAAAATACGACGGGATGTAGAATTCCACCTCGACGCCTTCGCGGGCGCCTATGCCGAAAATGCCCCCTATGCGGATTTTGCGCTGGCGCACGGGCACAACCCGTTCCCCGTATTTTGCCAGTATTTTATTTATGCAGTCGCGGTAGTCTTCGCCCTGTTCCACAAAACATTCCATCTTTTCCCCCGTACTTTTTGTTTTACGCAGCCGGCTTGATGACGCCCACGGATTCTACCGTTACATCCTGAACGATCTCGGGAACCGAAAGCACCACCAGTTCGGGAATTTCCCGTTCGGTGGAATTTTTGACAAGGTAGCGGGCCGCCTCCGAACAGAGTATAACCGGAAGCCAGCCCTGCTCCCGCACCGCGCCCACCGCCCGCTGCAGCGACTTGATCCACGCGGTGTGGATCTGCGGCTCCAGCGCGGAAACCACCCCCGACGCCGTTTCGTACCTGCTCGCGATGATCTTTTCCTCGAATCCCTGATCGATGGTCAGAACATGAAGGCGCCGGTCGTCGTCCGCGTACTGGTGGCAGAGCTGGCTGCCCAGGGCCTGCCGGGCCTTCTCGGTAAGGAGCCGCGGGCTTTTGGACACCGGGGCGAAATCGGCAATGGCCTCAAGAATGGAAACCATGTTCCGTATGGACACCCGCTCCCTGAGCAGGAACTGCAGCACCTTCTGAATTTCGCCCAGCGAAAGACCCCGTCCTTCCCTGAGAACTTCCTCTATCACGGCGGGATAGGTCTTTTTAAGCTCGTCGAGTATGGCCTGGGTATCCTGCCGTCCCAGTATGTCGGCGGCGTGCCGCCTGATTATTTCGGTAAGATGCGTGGCGATTATCGAAGGAGGATCGACTACCGTATAGCCTGCCCGTTCGGCTTCTTCACGCCTGTCTTCGCCCACCCACAGGGCGGGAAGCCCGAACGCGGGATCGCGGGTTTTTTCGCCGGGCAGCTCGGAGGTAACGGTTCCGGGGTTGATGCAGAGGTAATAGCCCATTCGTATTTTTCCCCGGCCCACGTCGACGCCCTTGATCTTGAAACAGTACTCCGAAGGCTCAAGCACCATGTTGTCCAGAATCCTTACCTTGGGGATAACCAGCCCCAGATCCAGGGCGGACTGCCTGCGCACCCCCTGTATCCGCTCAAGCAGTTCAGCGCCTTTTTCTTTGTCCACAAGGGGGATAAGGCCGTAGCCCAGTTCCAGGGAAAGGGCGTCAAGCAGAACCACCGGGGGTATTTCGCCCGCCTCTTCCCTGGCCCGTTTCTCCCGGCCCTCGGCCTTTGCCATGGCGCCGCTAAGGCCCAGTTCCCTGCGTTTTTTCCGCGCAAGAAGGAACCCGTAGAACCCCAGAAGCAGCGCCATGGGAATAAGCACATACCAGGGGAAGCCGGGCAGAAAGGCGAGGACGGCAAGTACAAGGGCGGAAATAAGGTAAATTTTGGAAACCCGTGTAAACTGATCGGACACCTGCTGGCCCAGATCCCCGGTGGCGGCGGCTCTGGTAACCACAATGCCCATGGCGGTGGACACAAGGAGGGCGGGAAACTGGGAAAGAAGGCCGTCTCCTATGGAAAAGGATATGTAATTCCCCACCGCCTGCGAAAGGGGTTCGCCGTGTATGGCCGCGCCGATGATGATGCCCCCAAGCACGTTGACAGCGGTGATGAGGATTCCCACCTTGACGTTGCCCGAAATGAATTTACTGGCCCCGTCCATGGCCCCGTAAAAATCGGATTCCAGCTGAATCTCCCGTTTGCGGGTCTGGGCCTCCTCCTCGCCTATGGAACCGGAGTTGAGCTCGGCTTCCACCGTCATGATCTTGACCTGCATGGCGTCCAGGGTAAAGCGGGCGGCCACTTCGGCAACCCTGGTGGCGCCCTTGGTAATGACGACAACCTGAACGGCGATGATCACGATGAAGATGACGAACCCGACCACGAGTCCTTCGCTTCCGCCTGAACCGACGACAAAACTGGAAAAGGCCCTGATCATGCGGCCGTCAAAGTTCCCGCCCTTGGTAAGTATGAGCCGGGTCGAGGAAACGTTGAGGGCCAGGCCGAACACGGTAGCGATAAGCAGCACCGTGGGAAAAAGGTTAAAATCCGTCGGTTTTCTGATGTAGAGAACAGTGAGAAGAATCATGAGAGAGAAGATAAGATTGAAGGCCATAAGGACATCAAGGAGGACCGTGGGAAGCGGGATGATAAGCATCGCCACCACCATTACCACGCCTACCGCTATGAACACATCCCTGTTCCTGTCCATAAGACTCATCGTTCTTCCCGCCGCTGTCTGGACCGTATCTGCCATGTATACTCCCGGGGCGCGCCTACGCGCCCGCCTCTTCAATAGAGTTGTTCAATAACTTCAGTTGTTGAACAACTTCCGCTTAAAAACGCGATTTTGCAAGGCTAAAGCCATGCTTTAGCCTGAAAAATCGCAAGACATGTTTAGTAACCAACCGGGTTACTAAACATGTCCAATTTCCCGGCGCCTGCGGCGCGCGTTGTGGTTCTTAAGGGCGTCAAGATCGGCCAGA
>JAISAQ010000029.1 GCA_031266775.1 Treponema sp. | reverse complement strand
GTGGGGGGACACACATTGCTCGCTGTATTTGCGCTTGCCGCAGTATACCGCAAGGTATGCCTTTAACTGTTTTCACGCAAGTCGTTGTTACCCCCCCCCCCCCCCCCGACGTTTTTCAAAATACCGTTAAAAAGGAAAAAGAGTATAGTTATGGCAAGAATGACAGGCGAAGAGGCGGGCGTCCTTGACGGACTGCGGACGCGCACTACCCCGGAAATAGACACCGGCAAGCCGTGGTTTTTGATACACAAGGGTTTTACCACGGTTTTTCTCGATCTGATAACGGTAGCATATCTGCAGACAAAGGCCGCCATAAGTCATCGTAGCCCTTCGGAAATCATCAGCGAACTGGTCAGAAAGGAATTGATCACCGCCGTTTCGGCATAGGCGGCGCGGCCACAGAAACGCGGATTACCCCGGAGGCCACATCATCATGCGGCCGCCCAGAACGTGAATATGGAGATGATCCACCGTTTGGCCTCCGTCGGATTTGCAGTTGATCACAAAACGGGCGCCCCTTTCGGAACAGCCCTGCTCCGCCGCCAGTTCTCCTGTCTTATGAAGCAGTTTTCCCAGCAGGAGGGCGTCTTCCCGTTCAGCTTCCATAAGGCTCCCTATGTGTTTTTTGGGGATCACAAGAAAATGAACAGGCGCCTGGGGCGTAATGTCGCGGAAGGCCAGCATGTCGCCGTCTTCGTAAATGGTATCCGAGGGGATTTCCCCCCTGATAATCTTGCAGAAAATACAGTCGCTCATGTATCCTCCAATTCAGGGGGCGGCTTTGGCAAGGGCGTCTTCCACCGCCTCAAGGAAGCCTTCGCTTGACTCGGTGGCCCCCGAAACCGCGTCAAGATCCGCGGTGTTGTAGAGGAGTATCTGGTCAAGAAGCTCTTCCATGGCCGCGCCGCCTACCGCCTGGTCGTCGCGGTGTTCCACGATCCGTATGTCCGTTATGCCGCCTGCTTCAAGACGGACTGCAACCCTGACGGGGCCCCGGAAACCGCGGCCCGTTCCCTCGTATACGGCGGGCGGGTAAGCCGCGCCGCCTTTGGTGTTCAAAGCGCCCCCGCCGCCCGGCCCGAAACCGGCGCAGGCGCACAGCAGCGCGGCGGCCAGCGGAGCTGTTTTCCGCATCGTTTTTTTCATGAAAACCTCCTATACTTACTATATGGGGGCTGTCATGCGCCGCGCTTTAACGGGGCTGTTTTTTTTCCGCCGTCTTTTTCAAAAACCTTTCGTTTTCAATGATAAACCTGCCGTGAACGCCTTCTCCTATTTTACCCGCGTTGTCAAAGGCTTCCACGCTAAAGAGGAGCCTCTGCCTGTCTATTTCAAGAAGCTCCGCCCGCGCCCTTACTTCCATGCCGGGGGGCGTGGCGGAAAGATGTCTGACGTTGAGTTCGGTGCCGACGGTAGACCAGCCTTCGGGCAGCAGGTGATCCACGGCGGCAACCGCCGTCATTTCCATGAGGGCTATCATGGCGGGAGTGGCGAAGACGGGAAGGCCGCCGCTCCCCAGCGAATCGGCGGTGTTGCCGGCGGCGACGATCTGTTTTTTTTCCGCCGCGATGCCGGGTTTAAGGAGCGCATTGTAATCCATACGGCATGATACCGGAAAAAAACACGAAGATCGAGCCTCCCGCCACATGCGGGCTTTCGGTTTGCCGCCCGCGGATTCCGCCCGCTTGTCATTCGTGCCGGGGGCGGATACTATAGACAGGAGAATCCAGGGGAATATGCCAGCCGCCGTATTATCGCCGTACCATCTGGGTAAAGCCAGGGAAACCTACAATTTATTTAATGTTTTTAACGCCCTCTCGTGGAATTTCCTTGTGGGCAGCATTATCACGCTGCTTGCCATGCGGCTGCACGCGTCGTCCACGTATCTGGGGCTTATCAACGCCATTCTCTACTTTTCCTTTTTTTTCCTGCCTTTGGGGAAGATACTTTCGCGCCGTTTTTCCATAATCGGCATTTTCAGCTTTGCCTGGACCTGGCGGGCAATAGGCATGGTCCCGGTGGTAATTGCCCCTATTGCCGCCGCCACGGGCCACCGTGATCTTGCCCTGGTTCTGATCCTCCTTGGCGTGTCGCTGTTCCACGTTACAAGGGGCGTTGGAATGATAGGCAACAACCCCATCCTCAACGAAATGGCCATGGGCCCGGACCGGGGCAGCTACATGACGCAGATACAGATCATCAACAGTGCCGTGGGGATGTTTTCGGGCTTCATTGTCGCCATGGTGCTTGGGCGGGAGCCGTCCCTTTTCCTCTATTCGCTTATCATGTCCGGCGGCATTGCCTGTGGTATTTTAAGCGGAAGGCTGATACGGAAAGTGCCCGAGCCTCCCGTCGAGGAAGGCGGCAGAAAGATACAGTTTGCCGGAATTTTCAGGGAGGCTTTTTCCCAGCCGGGGCTGCGGCGTTTTATGTGGATACTCTTTATTGTGGCGCTGGTTTCGGGGGTTTCCAGGGCCTTTCTCGTGGTGTATTCGCGGGAAGTGTTCATGCAGAACGACGGCATGGTTTCCCTTTACTCCGTTTTTGGGGGACTGGGGAATTTGATGATTGGCCTTCTTATCAAATTTCTTGTGGACCGCATCGGGGCAAAACCTATCTTTATCATCTGTACGATTATAGGTCTTGTCAGCATGATCCCCATTGTTTTTTTTCCCAGAAACGCCATCGGCAACATGACGACGGCGATTCTGTTCCTTACCTTCCTTTCCTTTGTGCTTAACTTCGGCTTTCTTGGCGCCGAAGGCATAGCCCAGACCTACTTCTTGGGGCTGGTTCCCGGGGAGATGATGCTGGACATGGGGATTCTTTACTTTCTGGTGTTCGGCATTGCCGGGGCCGGAGGCTCCTTTCTTGCGGGCCTTTTGCTGGATATACTTTCCGCCGCCGGTCTTTCCGCCTTCTGGAATTTCAAGATCCTGTACATTATCCTCATAGGCCTTACCTCCTTTGTCATTGTGCTGCAGAAGAACATGACGCCCCTGGGCGCTCTTCCGTTCCTTAATGCGCTTAAGGTGATGTTCTCCTTCCGGGATCTTCAGGCTATTTCCATTCTGGAACGCCTCAACAAAACCCGCGATTCCCGTGAGGAGGAACTGCTTCTGGGGGCGCTCCACGACGCCCCTTCGCAGCTTGCCATCAAGGGGCTTCTGGAGCGGGCCAGGTCTCCCAGGCTTGCCGTGCGCCTTGAGTCGCTGCGGGCCATGGAGACGCTTAAAACGCTTGGGGAAGACGCCGAAAAGGCACTGATCCAGGATCTTATCAACAACCCTTATACTACGGCCTATATATCCGCCCGTATTCTGGGAAATCACGGTTGTTTTTCCGCCATTTCCCTGCTCCGTGAGCTTGCCGCGTCCACAGACTACATGCTCGCCGGTGAATCCATGATAGCCCTGGCCCGGCTCGGGGATCACGCGTTCAGGCCGCAGATGGAGCAGATCATCCTTGGCGCCACGAATCCCCGCCTCAAGATCATGGGTGTTGAGGCGTTCGGCATTTACGGGTCCCCCAATTCCCTTTCCGTGCTCATGGATATACTGCGGGTCACCGATCCTCCGCCGTATCTGCGGGACGAAGTAGTGCTGGCCATGGCGGCCATTCTTGATACGCAGAATCAGTTTTATCCCATTCTGGCGCACTATCTGGAAGAACCGTCCCTTGCCGCCATACTGGCCATGGACGAGGCGGAAGCGGCCGTTGAATTTTTCAACACGTCCCTGGGCAAGGGGTTCCGGAAGAAGTCCAATTTCGCCGATATTTCAAAACACGCCAAAAGTCTTGAGGGGGCCTGTGCCGCGCTGGTTCGGGACAACAACGGCGCCCTTCTTTCACGGTGGATACTGGAACTGCCCGAGAGCCTCTGCCATGCGGTTGTGCAGCTTGTGCTTTCCGAAACCGTCCTTGACGACGAGCTTTCTTCCCATGACCGCCTGCGCCTGCTTATTGTCCACTGGGCTTCCTACGAACTCAGGCTGTGGACAAAGAGGCTGAAGGGCGGAACATGACTATGAAAACCGCGCCTCCCGGCAGTATAATGCAGGATTATGATCACCCCGGTTATGCATAAAGAAATATTCCCCTTCCGCCGGCCGCGCGCAGTATGCGCGGTTCTGTGCTGCGCCCTGACGGCGGCGCTGCTTTCTTCGTGTTCACGGCTGGGCTGGGGCGTACTTCTCTGGTCGGCCGAAGATCCGCCCATTCCGCCGGGAACGGTGCTTCCCGTGTACATACGGTCCACCATAAGCCAGGTATGGGTGGTGGGCGTTCCCGAAGATTACCGGGGAGAGGGGCTCGATAAAATGGAAATTCCCCTGTCCCGCCTTGAACTTGTGGGCAGCAAACGGGCCGCCCAAAAACGGGCGGACGCCTTTTCGCGGTACGCCGGAACCTACGCGGAAACCCTGC
The DNA here is from genome assembly GCA_031266775.1 of Treponema sp. Lineage (GTDB taxonomy): Bacteria > Spirochaetota > Spirochaetia > Treponematales > Breznakiellaceae > JAIROE01. The sequence continues at coordinate 28,326 of JAISAQ010000029.1, read as the reverse complement.
AGGACGGCCTTCCGGTAAGGGAAAATTCCGACAACAGTTCCCGCCGGGTGTACCGCCTTAAAATAGGGGAGATCATCAAGATCCTCGAAAAAACGGACGGCGCTCCCGCAGTGAGCACGACAGGCGATCCGCTTCCCGGCGACTGGTTTCTTGTCCTTGCCGAAGACGGTACGCGGGGGTATTGTTTTTCGTACCGGTTAAGGCTCTTTGAGCATCACGGCGGGAAGCTGGCCGTTGAGACGGACACCGGGCAAAAGGAAGATCCCGATCTTGACCGGCTTCTGGAGAAAACATGGCTGCCTGAATCCTACGGAACCATGGTCAACAACAGGCAGATCGTTCTTGAAGATCTCGCGAAAAAGTGGGGCTTTTTTCCCGGCAGCGAAACGGGAACAGCCCGGATCTTCACAGGCGATCTGGATCGTACCTTCACCTACACAGGCATACGATCCGAGGGAGGGCGTTCCTGGCGCTTTGAAAACTCGTCCCTTAGAATGAGCCAGAGGTCCGATACGCTTCTTGCCGTTCAATACACGGAGCCGGGGGGCGCGCTCAGGACGCTGCTGTTTGTTTCCCTTCCCATGGATGTGGACGACATCATGGTTCAGGAAAGCGCCCGCCGGGATGAACTGTTCCGCCTTGTTTACGATACGGGCCCGGTTTATATGAGCAACAACTACGGGATACTTTCCTTTACCGCCTCGGGGGTCTTTACCTGGACCGGCAACGATCTGCTTGTTCCGGGAATAGTTCCCCCCGATACGCCGACGGGAACTGTCGGCATGGATCTGTTTCTTTCCCCGGCCATGCAGGAACGGTACACGGGGGCTTTTTCCTTCCGTTTCGATGTCCCAGGCGGAGCCGTTGCGCGTTTCATGTACGCGCTTGATACCCGCGGCCTCAGGCTTGAGTATGTCCCCGGCACGAGCCTGGAGGGAAATCTGGTCCGCCGCCGCTCTTCTTCCCCGGTGGTGCTGTATTTTTCCCCCACAGAACTGTAGATGGCCTTTGTTCAGTTTTCCCGGATTTCCCTTGCCTTTGGAGGCCGGGACATCCTTAAAGACGTAAGCCTTAACCTTGCGGTCGGCAGCAGGGCGAGTCTTGCCGGGGCCAACGGTTCGGGCAAGAGCACCCTGATGAAAGTCATTGCCGGCCTCCTTGCCGCCGATTCCGGCGACCGGGCCGTAGAGAAGGGGACGCGGATAAGTTATCTGCCCCAGTCGGGAATTGTTCACCGGGGAAAAACCCTGCGGGAAGAAATTGAGGGCGCCTTTCGGGCGGTTACGGATATGACAGCCCGCATGGAAAGGCTGGGGCGGGAACTTGAGGGCGTAAAAGAAGACGGCGGCCGCACCGCCGCCCTACTGGACGAATACCACCGCCTGGAAGAGGCGGTAGAACGTTCGGGTTATTACAGGCGGGACGCGGTTATTTCCCAGGTGCTTTCGGGGCTCGGTTTTTCCGAAGGCGATCCGTCAAGAAACACGGGGGAATTTTCAGGCGGCTGGCAGATGCGCATTGCCCTTGCCAAGGCGCTGCTTGAAGCCCCCGATATACTCCTTTTGGACGAGCCGACCAATTATCTTGACATAGAAGCCAGGAACTGGCTTGAAGATCATCTTGTGAATTTCCGGGGCGGTTATCTCCTTGTCTCCCATGACCGCTATTTTCTTGATCTTACCGTTAACGAAGTGTACGAACTTTTTCAGGGCGGCCTGAAACGCTACGCGGGTAATTACACCGCCTATGAAAAAATACGGGAACAGGAACTGGCCGGCCTCATGAAACGCTACGCCGGGCAGCAGGAAGAAATTGCCCGGACCGAAGCCCTGATCCGCCGTTTCCGTTACAAGGCCAGCAAGGCCGCCATGGTCCAGGAACGGATAAGGATGCTTGAAAAGATGGAACGGATAGAGATCCCCGAATCCCTTAAAAAAATTTCCATTTCGTTTCCGCCGCCGCCCCGTTCCGGCCGTGTTGCGCTGACCCTTGAGGGGACCGGAAAAAGTTACGGCGAAAAGCGGGTCTTTTCCGCTCTTGATCTTGTTCTTGAATCCGGGGAGCGGCTTGTGGTGGCGGGCCGGAACGGGGCGGGCAAAAGTACCTTGCTTCGTATTATCGCCGGGGCGGACAGGGACTACGAAGGGAAGGTAACATACGGTGCGGGAGTAGTCTCCGGGTATTTTTCGCAGGAATCGGCGGAATTTCTGGAGGGAATAACGGCGGGTATGCCCGGATCGTCCGGGGCTTCCGCTTTGGGGGACAGAGCTTCCGCCATGGGGGACAGAGCTTCGCCGCAGGTTATCGAATTTATGGAAAAGGAGGCGGGCACGGCCCTTATCCCAAGGATCAGGGATATGCTTGGCGCTTTTCTTTTCAGGGGAGACGATGTCTACAAGCCGCTTTCCGTCCTTTCGGGCGGGGAAAAAAGCCGCCTTGCCCTCTTAAGAATACTCCTTAAGCCTGTGAACCTTCTTGTTCTGGACGAGCCGACCAATCACCTGGACCTTCATTCCAAAGACGTACTTCTTGACGCCCTTACAAAATTTACCGGAACCATCGTTTTTGTTTCGCATGACCGCTCCTTCATGGATGCCCTTTCCACCAAAACCCTGGAACTCTCTTCGCGGAACGGGGACGGCTCCTTTTCGCGTGGTCCTGTTCCCCGGCTTTTCTATGGGAACTACAGCTATTATCTTGAAAGGCTGGAACGGGATGCGCGCGCGGATTCCCCGGACGCGGCCCCTTCGCCCTCCCGCACGGAACCGGCCGGCGGCAGGAGGACTCCTGAACCGGGCCCTTTGTCCGGGCAGGACAGGCGCGAGCGTGAAAAACAGCGGCAGGCACTTCTGAGGAGGCTGCAGCGGCAGGAAGGGGAGATCCTTGCCGCGCTGGAAGCCCTGGAGGCGGAAAAAGCGCGCTTTGAGGCGGAACTGTCCCGGCCCGAAGTGTACTCAAACGGGGAAAAGGCAAGGGCGGTAAAGCTCAAGCTTGACGGGATCGCCAGGGCCATAGAAGGCAAAACCGGGGAATGGGAGGATACCGCCGCCCTCCTTGCGGAAGCCGGGTTTTCTTGTGGTCATTCCCCGTCCCTTTTGGTATAGTTTGAACATGGACATACTGATCATAGGCGGCGCGGGTTATATAGGCAGCCATACGGCGCGGGAATTTCTTGACCGGGGGCACGCTGTAACCGTGTACGACAATCTTTCGAGCGGGCTCCGGGAAAACCTTTTTCCCGAAGCGGCCTTTGTACACGGTGACATACACGACTATACGGCCCTTTTCCGGGTAATGAGCGCCAAGGACGGGCGTCCGGCGGGCAGCCGGCCTTTCGACGCTCTTGTTCATCTTGCCGCCTTTAAGGCGGCCGGCGAGTCGATGCTGAAGCCGGAAAAATATTCGCTTAACAACATCTGTGGAACGATCAACATACTCAACGCCGCGTCGGAAGCCGGCGTCAGGTACATCGTGTTTTCTTCCAGCGCCGCGGTTTACGGCGAGCCTGAGTACCTTCCCATAGATGAAAAGCATCCGTTAAAGCCGGAGAATTACTACGGGTTTACCAAACTTGAAATTGAGCGTTTCCTCCTCTGGTACGAAAAAATCCGGGGCATACGTTTCGCGTCTCTCCGTTATTTCAACGCCGCGGGCTACGATGTAAAGGGAAGAATAGGGGGGCTGGAACAGAATCCCGCGAATCTCCTCCCGGTGATCATGGAAGCCGCCTCCGGCGCAAGGCAGGAAGTGCAAATCTTCGGGGACGATTACGACACCCCCGACGGGACGTGTGTGCGGGACTACATTCATGTAAACGATCTGGCTGTGGGCCATGCGCTTGCGCTGGACTACATCAGCAAAAACGGCGCAAGCCTTACCCTTAATCTGGGAAGCGAAACCGGCAGTTCCGTCATGGAGGTTCTTGAAAGCGCCCGCCGCATAACCGGGAGGCCCATCTCTTCAAAAATAACGGGAAGGCGGCCCGGAGACCCGGCGCGGCTTACGGCGTCATCGGCCCTTGCCCGCACCGTCCTTGGCTGGAAGGCCCGGCACTCGGATCTCCAGACCCTGATAGAAAGCGCCTGGAATGCCTACAAAAGAAAAAAACCATGAATATACAAGAGAACATTTTGGGCTTTATACAAAAAAGCGAAGCCCTGGCCGTTGAACTTGAAACGGAACTCTGCGGCCGGCCCGCCGTATCTCCCGATTCAGGGGGCGGGGGGGAACTGGACAAATGCGTGTTTCTTGAAGAATGGCTCCGTTCCCGCGGCATAAACGCCCTTGAACGCTTTGACGCTCCCGACAAACGGGCAAAGGGCGGCGTGCGTCCCAACCTGATAGCCACCATGGCAGGCAGGGCGGCTCCCGGCGCGGGCCGCCTGTGGATCATAAGTCATCTGGACGTAGTGCCCCCCGGGGAACTTTCCCTTTGGGAAAACGATCCCTGGACGGCAAAGGTCATTGAAGGCGGCGTCCGTGCGGACGGCAGCCCCCTTGGGCGGCGCATTACGGGCCGGGGAACGGAGGATAACCAGCAGGGGCTTGTCTCGTCGGTGCTGGCGGCGCTGGCGCTGCTGCACGAAGGGGAAGCGCCCGCCATGACGATAAAACTCCTCTTTGCCGCCGATGAGGAAAACGGGAGCCGTTACGGCGTAAACTGGCTTCTTGAAAACCATCGCGATCTCTTTCAGCAGAACGACATGGCGCTTATTCCCGACGGCGGGGACAGGAAGGGGGAATCCATAGAAATTGCCGAAAAAAACCTGATCTGGGCGCGTTTTGCCACGAGCGGCGTACAGACCCACGGTTCCAGGCCCGATCTGGGGGCCAACGCGCATCTTGCCGCCGCCGATCTTGCGGTGAGGCTTCACTACGGCCTCCTGGAAAAATTCGGCGCGCAAGATCCCCTTTTTGAGCCGGATCGTTCTACCTTTGAGCCTACCAAAAAGGAGGCGAACGTTCCCAACATTAACACCATACCCGGCAGGGACGTGTTTTACATGGATATGCGCGTGCTTCCCCGTTATCCGGTAAAGGACGTGCTTGCCGAAGTGGACCGCATCAAGGCCGAAGTGGAAAGCCTTTACGGGGTAAAAGTACGGTACGATCTTCCCCAGTTCTCCGAATCAAGATCCACGTCTCCCGGCGCCCCGCTTGTAAGGCTTGTCTCATCGGCCGTCCGGAAAGTTTACGGGGTGACGACCCGCCCTGTGGGCATAGGCGGCGGGACGGTGGGGGCGCCTTTGCGCAACGCGGGCATAGATTCGGCCGTCTGGTGCCGCATCGAGGACACCGCCCATCAGCCGAACGAATACGCCCTCATCGGCAACATCCTGGGAGACGCCCAGGTCATGGCGCTCCTCATGACGGAAGGGACGCCTTAGGGCCGGTTAACCCGCGGCCGGCCGGCGCCGCGTTTTTAAGCGGAAGTTGTTCAATAACTGAAGTTATTGAACAACTCTATTTTAAATTTCCCGGTTTTTTTTCAAAAACCAGTTGACAATGAACTGTAAAAACTTCATTGTACCTTTTAGAATAATAAGAAGGGCGGTTCTTCCGCGAGAGGCTTTTTGAAAGGAGGCTGGAAGAAAAACATTGAAAGGCAGTGATGTGATCATCGGGGGGGTTACCAAATCCTTCGGCGATTTTACGGCTTTGAATAATGTAAGCCTTGAGATAAACAAGGGTGAGTTTTTTTCCCTTTTGGGGCCTTCGGGGTGCGGAAAAACAACCCTTTTGCGGATAATCGCGGGGTTTGAATACCCCGACAACGGAACGGTCGTCATAGACGGCGCCGACGTGCTTCATTTGCCCCCCAACAGGCGGCAGGTGAATACCGTTTTTCAGAATTATGCGCTTTTTCCCCATCTTACCGTTTTTGAGAATGTTGCCTTTCCTCTTAGAATCAGGCACCTTTCCGGGCCGGAGGTAGTGTCCAGGGTCAACGAATACCTCCGCCTGGTCCAGCTTGAAAATCACGCCCAGAAGAAACCGAACCAGCTTTCCGGCGGGCAGAAACAGCGGGTTGCCATAGCCAGGTCCCTTATCAACGAGCCCAGAGTTCTTCTGCTGGACGAGCCGCTTTCCGCCCTGGACGCCAAGCTCAGGCAGCACATGCTTATAGAGCTGGACCAGATTCACGACAAGATAGGCGTCACCTTTATCTACGTTACCCATGATCAGCAGGAGGCGCTTTCCGTTTCGGACCGGCTTGCCGTGATGGATCAGGGAAACATACTGCAAACGGGTACTCCCCATGAAATCTACGAAAGTCCTGCCACGAATTTTGTGGCCCGCTTTATAGGCGAAACCAACCTCTTTAACGCCGCGGTCATAAAGGCCGAAAAACTTGACAGGCCGGAAGGGGAAGACGAATATATGGCGGAGCTTGACATTCCGGTTTTGGGGCGCGTAAAGGTGACCACCGTTGACGAGATAAAGCCGGGCCAGGAGGTCAGCTTTACCGTGAGACCTGAGAAAATCGTCATTTCCAAGGAAAAACCCGCCACCAAGCGGGCGGACATCAACCTTTTTTCCGGCACGGTTGACGAACCCATTTATTCGGGTTTCCAGACCAAATTCTACGTGCGGGTGCGGGAAGACAGCCTCTTCAGGGTGATCAAGCAGCACGCCAATTATTCGGACGAAGGCCCGGACATCCTGTGGAAAGACGATGTGTTTCTTTCCTGGAGCGCCGACGACGGCTACATTGTGGGAATAAACAAGTCATGAAGGGCGAAATTTCCCGCCGCAGAAACTACGGCCCCCTGTATTCGGCGCCCATGATGATCTGGTTCACGGCGTTTTTCCTTGCTCCCATCATCATCATTGTCGTGTACAGCTTTTTGAAGAAAGGGCTCTACGGCGGGGTGGAGCCCGTTTTCTCCCTTGAATCCTACCGGAGCCTGGGGAACTCAAACTATGTAATAGTGGCGTTTCGTACGATTTTCATTTCGCTTGTTACTACCGTTATCACCATACTGGTGGCCCTTCCCTGCGGCTATTATATGGCGCGGAGCCGCCGCCAGACCCTTCTGCTTCTCCTTGTGATTATCCCGTTCTGGACCAACTTTCTTATACGGGTGTTTGCCTGGATGAACATTCTGGGGTCAAATGGCTTTGTCATTGAATTTCTTAACCGGACAAACCTTATGGGCGCTTACCTCCGCGCCGCGGGAGCCCTGGTCCATGTGGGGGAAATAATAGAAGGCGGGATCAAATACCTGATACGCAACGAAGCCGTCATTGAATTTCTTGCGGACATAGGGGTCTTTCACCGGTCCCAGGGCGATTTGACGATGTTTCTTTACAACCAGAACGCGGTGATCCTCGTTCTTATCTACATGTATCTGCCCTACGCTATACTTCCCCTTTTTGCCACCATCGACAAGTTTGATTTTTCACTTCTGGAGGCGGCCCGCGATCTTGGGGCGACCAAGCTGGAATCGGTGATCAAGGTGCTTCTTCCCAACGTGCGCGGCGGAATCTACACCGCCGTCCTCTTTACCTTTATCCCGATTTTCGGGGCCTATACGGTGCCCCTTATTGTCGGCGGCATGAACTCCTACATGCTGGGCAACGTCATTGCCGATCAGCTCCTTAAATCGCGGAACTGGTCGCTGGCATCGGCCTTTTCCATGGTCCTTACGGTGGTAACCACGGCCGGGGTGATCGTCATGATGAACCTCCAGCGCAGGGACGCGCGCCTTGCGGAGGTTTCCAGGAAAAACGGAGGCGTCTTGTGAACGGCCGTTCGGGGAAGAAGGGCATGTTGCAGGGCTTTGTTACGCTGCTCCGGCCCGGCAAGGCCCCCGGCGAAGCGGCGCGCCACGCACGGCGGGCTTCACGGCAGCATTTTTCGTTTTCGAGGCTGATTTTTATTTTTACCTTTATTTTTCTCTTTCTTCCTCTTGGCGTGTTGATGTTCTATTCCTTTAACGGCGCCAAGGGAATGAACTGGGCGGGGTTTTCTTTCCGCTGGTACGGGGAACTTTTTTCGCCCCATTCGCGGGATCTCTGGCGGGCCTTTGGGCACAGCATTATCATTGCCCTTACGTCCGCTACCACCGCCACGGTTATAGGGACATTCGGGGCCATAGGGGTCAACTGGTACCGCTTCCGTCTGCGGAACTATGTGCAGATCATCTCGTTTCTGCCCATGATACTGCCTGAGATTATTATTGGGGTGTCCCTCCTGGTGTTCTTTACCGGCATAGGAATGCGGATAGGGCTGCTTAACATCTATATTGCCCATACTACCTTTAACCTTCCCTTTGTGTTTCTTATGGTCATGGCCCGTCTGGATGAATTTGACTTTTCGATCATAGAGGCGGCCCGCGATCTTGGAGCCGGCGAGGGGCAGATCCTTGTAAGGGTCACGGTTCCCATCTGCATGCCGGGGATCATCTCCGGCTTTCTTACCGCCGTTACCATTTCGCTTGAAGACTTTGTGATCACCTATTTTGTGGGCGGCCCCGGATCATCCACCCTGCCGGTCTACATATACTCGGCCATCCGTTACGGGGTGTCGCCTGTGATTAACGCCCTTTCGGTTGTGATGATCCTGGGAACAGTTCTTATTGCCTTTTTACTGCGAAACTTTTTAAAGTACATCGCGGCAAAATAAAATCCATTAGTTTGAGGAGGAAAAAGATGAAGAAAATACCTGTAACGGCGGCAGCGCTGTTCCTGGCGCTGCTGGGATTCATGGTATTCCCCAAACCGGCGTACGGCGGCCCCCAAAAGGAAAGGCTGTACATTTACAACTGGACCTACTACACTCCGGCGTCGATTATTGAAAAATTCGAGCAGGAATACGGCGTTACCGTTATCTACGACGAATTCGCGTCCAACGAGGAAATGTACGCCAAGCTCAAGGCCGGCGGCGGTTCCGGCTACGACATAATCTTCCCTTCGGGTGATTATGTTTCCATTATGATACACCAGAATATGCTGGAGCGTATTGATAAAACAAAACTCTCCAATCTGGGCAACATCGATCCTCTGGTGCTGCGGAAGGCAGCCTACGATCCTTCCATGGAGTATTCGGTTCCCTACTACTTTGGCGCGGCTGGAATCGCCGTCAATACCGCCAGAGTTTCCCGTTTTGAAAGGAGCTGGTCCATTTTTGGCCGGACGGATCTTAGGGGCCGTATGACGATGCTGGACGACATGCGCGAAGTTCTGGGCGATGCGCTGGTGCATCTGGGTTATTCGGTTAACACTGTAAACCCCGCTGAAATTGAGGCCGCCAGGGCCCTTGTCAACAATACTTGGAAACCCAACTTGGTTAAATTCGACGCGGAAGCCTTTGGCAAGGGTTATGCCGACGGGGACTTCTGGGTGGTTCAGGGGTATCCGGAAGTGGTCTTTGAGGAAATTGGGGATAACGAACAACTGAGGAAAGATACGGTCTTCTTCATTCCGCCTGAAGGCGGCCCCGCATATATAGACAGCATGTGCATATTGAAGGGAGCGCGGCATCTGGAGCTTGCCTACAAATTCATAGATTTTATTCACCGGCCGGATATTTACGCGGAATTTACCGATTATTTCGGTTTTCCCGCCACGGCGAACATTCCTGCCCGGCAGCTCAAAACCAAAACGCCCTATTACACCGCCGAAGAGCTTGTTAATACGGAGCTTAAGGACGATGTCGGGGAACATCTTGAACTGTACAACAATGCGTGGTTCAATTCGATTCGCATGGGAGAATAAAGGGAACTTCTGGAAACCCCGGTTGGGTTTCCAGAGGCTTCGAGGTCCCGGCCGGGTTACGCGGTAATCTCCGGGACTCTGGAAGGCTCTCCGGGACGGCGCTGATTAGGCCACATCAAATCGGCGCCGTCTTAATTTTCCATGGCAATTGCCGCGTTTATTTTTGACCTGAATTCTTTTTCGTTTATTTCACTTCTAATGTAATCGGTAATAAGGAGCCGCACCACCGGGGGAAAACTTTCCCAGTACCGCCTGGGCCACGCTCCCAGTTCACTGCGAAGTTCCTTTTCTTCGGTTTTATTCATGGTTCCCTGTGAAAACGAAACAAACTGATCTATCATTGAGGAAAGCGCCGCGGGCGGCAGGGAAAGGCCGGTGTCCGTTGTTACGCCGTCCCCGCCCTTCGCGCCGGGAATCCAGCCGGCGAGGAGTTCATCGATCTGCCCGTCTGTAAGTTCCGGGGCTTCCTGCCGCAGTATTCTCTCCGCCATGGAACGCACCGTTTCCCGCAGCCCTTCGATACTGGCCCCTATGTTGATCTGGCCCGATATTTCACGGGCCATCCGTTTGGGATCGGGAACATTAAGGGATTCTCCAAAAAGGGCAAGCTGCCGGCGGCGGCGCACCACCGCTTCGGCCACCGCGTCTATGGCGCCTTCGCCGCAGCGGTTAAGAATGTAATCGAGTGTTTTTACAAGCTCCCTGTCCACAGGCCTACAGCTCCGACATGAATGTAAAGGTAATGTCGCCGGCGTCGGGAAGTTCTTCGTGGGTAAAATCGTGGTACAGAAGAACCCGTTTCTTTGAGGTGATTTTATTGTACATGGCGAACTGGCTTGAAGGCGGGCAAATTTCGTCCATGAGGCCGGTGAACATCAGCACCTCGGCTCTGACTCTGGGGGCAAGGAACTGCAGATCAACATAGCCGAGCTTCGTAAAGATTTCGTCTTCCCGTTCGTGCCGGGGATCGAAGCGCCGGAAGTATTCCTTGAGTTCCGAATAGGCCTCTTCGGCAAGATCCATCTCCCATACCCGCTTGTAATCGCAGAGGAAGGGGTATTGCGGAGCGGCTCTTTTTATCGAAGGAAAGAGCGCGGCGCAGGCGATGGTAAGGGCGCCTCCCTGCGAACCTCCGAAGCAGCCCAGCCGGTTTTCGTCAATTTCCCCAAAACCCGAAACCACCCGGACTATCGCGGCGGCGTCAAGGAAGATATGGCGAAAAAGAAGATTGCCGGCTTCGTCATCAAGCCCCCTTATGATGTGCCCGTGGAGGGTGTTTCCCTTTACGGCCCCGGTGTCTTCGCTCAAGCCTCCCTGTCCCCGGCAGTCCATGGCGGCTATGGCCATGCCCCCGGCGGCGTAGGGCAGGAGCTTTACCCAGTCTCCCGCGCTCATCGAATAACCGTGAAACTGAAACACCGCCGGAATTCTGCCTGAGGCATTCTTCGGCCTTGCGTATTTGGCGTGGATGCGGGCGCCCCGCACCCCGGTAAACCACAGGTCAAAACAATCCGCGAAGGGACACTCAAAACCGGCCGGAACCAGGAGGGGAGAAGGGTCCTGCGCGTCAAGTTCAGCCAGAGCCCGCGTCCAATAGGCGTCGTAATCGGAGGGCCGGGGATTACTTCCCTGCCATTTTTCCAGTTCATAAACCGGCATGTCTATCTGCATGGCTCCTCCCTTATGAAAAGTATAGCGGAAAACAGGGAATTGTCCATGCCTTGATCTGTTCCAAAAACTGAAGTGTTGGAACAGCCGCTCTTACTTTCCCACGCAGAATTTGCTGAACATCTTTTCCAGAATGCCGGCGGACGACACTTCGCCGGTTATTTCTCCAAGGGCGTTCGCGGATTCACGAAGGAGGGGTGCGATTATATCAAGAGGTTCGCCCCTGTCCGCGAGATCCAGCGCTTCGGCAAGCGGGGCGGCCGCTTCATCAATAAGCTCCTTCTGCCGCTGTGTTCCCGGCGCCGCGCCCGTCATTTCCCCCGGACCGCCCGGCGCATGCGGGCCTTCCGCCGTTTTTTCGAGGGCGGCGGCAATGGCGCCGCAGAGTTCCGGTATGCCCGATCCTGTTATGGCGCTTACCGGGAGGAAACCGCGGGGGGGCGCGGGACAGGAGGGGAGGTCCGCTTTGTTCCAGATGAAAAGGCGGGGGGTTTCGCCTTTGAAGGGGAAGCCCTTTTCATGTTCGTATTTTTCCGTTCCGTCGGTAACGCAGAGAACAAGATCCGCCTCCGCCATAAGGGCGCGGCTCCTGTCCATGCCGGTGTTTTCCACAGAGTCCGGGGAAAGCCCGTCCCTGAGGCCCGCGGTATCGGCAAGGCGTACGGGAATGCCCTCAATGGAAATCCACGCTTCTATAAAATCGCGCGTAGTACCCGGCGCCTCGTCGACTATGGCCCGGTCTTCGCCTATGAGCCGGTTGAAGAGGCTTGATTTCCCCGCGTTGGGTTTTCCGGCTATGACGGCAAGGGCCCCGTCCTGGTACAGCCTTTCCCTTTTGAATGACGCGGCAAGGGCCCCAAGGCGGGCCAGAACTTCTTCGGCAAGGGCCCGTCCGGGCATTCCGCCGCCTTCTTCGCCCGCCATGCCGCCGGGATCTTCCGCGCCGCCGGGAACAAATTCGTCTTCGGAATAATCAAGGTAGATTTCGGTTTCCGCGAGAATGTCGGTAAGCTTGTCCCTGAGGGAGCGGATCTCGTTTTCCAGCGCCCCCGAAAGACGGAGCGCGGCTCCCCGGAGGCCCGCGCCGGTTTTTGCCGAAACCATCTCCATTACCGATTCGGCCCTGGTAAGATCGATCCTGCCGTTCATGAACGCCCTGAAGGTAAATTCGCCGGGCAGGGCGTTCCTGAAACCCGCCTTGCGAAGGATTTTCATTACCCCGCGCGCCGCGGCGATACCGCCGTGGCAGGAAATATCCAGGCCTTCTTCGCCCGTGTAACTTTTGGGCTGCCGGTAGACCGAAACAAGAACCTCGTCGATTTTTTCCCCTTCGTGCCGTATCCATCCGTGAACAATGGAATGGCCCGCCGCCGTTTTGAGTTTTTCCGGGCGGGAAAAAAACGGAGCGGCCAGTTCCACGGCTCCGTCGCCGGAACAGCGTATAACCGCGAGCGCGCTTTCCGCAAGCGGCGTCGCAAACGCGGCGATGGGGCTGCCGTCGCCGTAGGCGCCCTTTTCCGGTGAGTCCCTGTTCACGTCCTCTTTCCTTCGGCCAGCCTGAGAAGTACGAAGAGCCGGGGAGCGCCGGCGTAGATCCACAGCGCGAACACGGCAAACCGGATGAAAATTCCCAGGCGGTTAAAGCCGGGACCCAGCATGCCGCGTGTTTTCTCCAGGACGATAAAGAGCAGTGCCGTTCCCGCGGCGCCGGTGACGATACGGCCCAGGGCGGACAGGAACGCGGCCGCGCCTTCATGGCCCGAAAAGCCGGAATGGAATCCTGTATAGCGGACGGTAAGGGCATAACCTGCCCCCATGCCCAGAACGATCCCGCCCGGCAGGAGGAGCGCCTCAACGCCGCCGGGCGCCGCCTGTGCGGACGCGGGATTATAAAGGATCATGATGAAAGCCGCCGCCGCCGAAACGATGAGCTGCGCGCGAAACCCGCCCCGCGCAAGGAGCTCTTCAATGGAGTCTTTCCACAGAAAGTACGCGGCAAGCGTAATGGCGCCGATAATCCAGCCGCCCAGAATGTCGGTGGGGAAGTGGACGCCGAGGTACACGCGGGAAAAACCGATGAGCAGCACAACAAAGGCCGCAACGGCAAAGGCCCAATTTTTTTTCGTCCATGAAGCCGCGATGATCCATATTACCAGGGCCGTCTGGGCGTGGCCCGATGGAAAGCCGTTCAGGTTTTCGGGTATGAATGCCAGGCCGGGATCGTAGCCATCCCAAAAGGGCCGGGGCTGGCCGAATAAAAATTTCAGCGTTATGTTAAGCCAGGCGGAAACCATAACTGTAACGCCGATCTCTATTCCCTTCTTTTCACCGGCGCACCAGAAAACCAGCGGAAGCAGCGTAAACCAGAACCATGCGGATCCGAACCATGTAACAATATTCATGACGGCGGTAAGCGGCGGGGAAGCCGTGCTCTGTACAGCCCTGATAAAATCAAGGCCCCATTGTAGCATATTTTCCATAGCTTAAGAGTATAGGGCCATCCCTGCCGCCACACAAGTCCGAAGGCAGTGCTGATTAACGTGAGCTGCTCGTGGAGTTTTGCGCTTTGCGCAAAACTCCCTAAGCAAATTGGCCCCGCAGGGGCAATTTGCTCTAAAAGCCGTTGAAAAAATCCGCCTTGAGCCGGTTTACCGCCGCCGCCTGTTCCCGCGCGGGCTTGACTCTTGTCGTGATTTTTTTCATGATATCCGACAATTTTTCCTGTAGAAGGGGCTTTGGAATAGTGACCGGAATAAAGAAATAGTGGCGTTCCCGGACCGCGCCGTCTTCCTCGGTGATGAGCCTCTGTGTCCGGTACACCTGGCCGGCGGAGGCTTCGCTGAACAGGGAATCGGAGACGGCCTTTGCGAACCGCTCGAAAAATTCACCGTATTCATCATCGGGGTACAGGGTCCGGCCGGTCATGCGTTCTTCGACACGGGAAGCGACAAGGCGGGGCGTGTCGCGGGCGGCCGAAAACCCGGAGGCCCAGAGGTTGAGAATTTCGGCGCTGCCGCCCTCGTTGGCCGCGACAAAAACATACAGGCCCGCGAACTCGGGCAACTGCTCCACCGCCCGGCATCCTCCTTCCTGGTACAGCCTGAACCAGCGTGAAGAGGTTTCCCCTCTTTCCCCATCCTCATAGCCGGTAACAGGGTACGCCGGGGTTCGGGCGGGATCATCTTCGGGCGGAATCAGATCCGGCTGCCGGGGGGTGCCCCCGCAGCCCTGAAAAAGAACGAGAAGCGCGAGCAAAAATGGAAGAAAATCAGGACGGTCCAAGACTTTCGGAGGCGGCTTTAACCGGCCGGATAAAGAAGACGGCAAATTCATCGATGACCGCTCCCGTGTCCGCGGTTCCCTGTTCCGGGGAAAGAGCGGACCCGGCTGAAACGGCATTGGGCAATTCCCCGGATTGTTCCCCGGCTTCCTCCGTTTTCCCCGGCACGGGGCCTCCCAGCCGGAAGCTTTCCCTTAGTTTCACGGTTCCAGAGGCCACTCCGGCAAGGGGAAGGGTCTCCGGAGAAAAAACGGCGGTTTCCGAGGTAAGGCCCGCGGTAAAATTTTTTGAATCAACCGTAAAATCAATAGCCGCGTTTATAAAACCGTTGTTCCCGAAAAGCAAAGCGGTGAAGGTTTTGGCAGTCTGCGAAGTCTTTACAAGGAAATGAAGGTTTCCCCTCTCGCAGAAAAGGGTAATTTCCGGCGCTTCGGAGGAACCTTCAAGGGCAAATGCCGCGTTCAGGATCGTCCCTTCGGCGACGGGTTTGAAACGGATCATCAGCTGTCCTGAAGCCTGTTCGGCCCCGGCGGACAGGAGGGGATCTTCCAGAACGTAGGCGCTGCCGGGACCAACCGAAAGCCCGTAGATGCCTTCGGCCGGAAACCACTTCGGCGCGAGGCCTGTTTTACTGGCCATCTCTTTTTCCGCCGCAAGAGGCGCCTTTGTATCCCTAAGATCGCCGTTAAATTGATACCAGCGGGCAAGGGATCCTTCTTCCCTGTGAAAGGCGTTTTTGACTTCCGCCTTTGCCGAAATCATAAGGGAAATTTCCCGTGAATAGCCGCGGAATTCCGGTTCGGGCACAAAGGGGAAAATTTCCGCCCGGATGGTATCGAAGCCGGTCTGATCCCCCGCCTTCCACAGAATACGTCCCGCGCCTTCCGAAATTTTTCCTTCACCCAAACGTTTTCGCCCGTTGTGCCATATAATGTAGGGATCAATGTCTTCGGCAGAACCGGCCCCCGTTTCAAGCAGGACGGCCGCTCCGGGAGGTATCAGCTGGGAATCGGAGCCATAGGGAAGGTAAAGCCGTATGTCTTCCGGCCGGAAATCAATCTCCCCAACATAGTAGAAAGGCTTTTCGGCCCGGTAAAGAGTCTCTTTTTCGCCGAGAACCTGAAAAATCAGGGTATAGTTCCCGATTGCGAGATCTTCCGGCAGCGGAAAGACGGGAAACTCTTCGTCAAGCCGGCCTACATACACCGTTTTGACCTCTTCTTCCCCGTTACCCCTGAAACCCCGGAGGACGTACCGTACCGCCTCGCCGATTTTCCCCGTTTTGTCCTCAAGGTGAACTTCAAGGCCGAATATGTCGGGATCATTGGTGACGGAACTGACAAAGAAGGGGTGGATTACGGTATCTTTTCTAACGATTGAATTTTCATCCAGGGTGTTTTTTTCCCCGTTTATCTCCAGGCCGGCCGTTTCGGCCCTGTCGGCAAAGGCGCTGATCCGGTAGCTCCCGGTAGAGGGCAGCACTGTTCCCAGATCGCCGCACGCGGGAAGAAAGAGAAGAACTCCTGAAATTATCAGGGGAAAGATCCCCGCCCGCCTGTACATAATCATTTTCAATAATACTACATTTTACCGGTAAAATCTATACATTTATGTATCGCCAGAATATGATGATACCATGAGAGCCCTTCGCGCCCTGGTGCACCTTGGGAAATTCCGCCGTAACGTCCGCGCCGTTTTGGCCTTGACGGGCCGCCGGGTCTGCGTACCGGTCAAGGCCGGCGCTTATGGCCACGGCGCGCCGGAAATGGCCCGCGCCGCGCTTGAGGCGGGCGCTTCCTGTCTTGCGGTGGCTCTGGCCTGTGAGGGGGCGGAGCTGCGGGAGGCCGGTATAGACGCTCCCGTTCTGCTTCTTTCCCAGTGCCTTCCCTGTGAAATACCGGATATTATCCGTTACCGGCTCTGTCCCCTGGTTTCCGACCGGGATTTTGCCCTTGAACTGGCCCGCGCCGCGGAAACAGCCTCGGTACGCCTTCCGGTTCACCTTAAAATTGACACCGGCATGGGCCGTCTGGGCTGTTCCCCGGAAGAAGCGCCCGGCTTGGCCCTCCGCATCGCGGGGCTTTCTTCCCTTGAACTGGCCGGAACCGCCACGCACCTTGCCGTTTCCGATTCGGCCGCGGAGAGGGACAGAGCTTATACGAAGGAACAGCTTGCCCGTTTTTCCCTGGCTCTTGCCGGTATACGGGAGGCCGGCGTTGATCCCGGCATTGTTCACGCGGCCAATTCCGGCGGGGTGGTCCTGCATCCTGAATCCTGGTTTGACATGGTGCGGCCGGGCATCTTTCTCTACGGTTACGACATGACCGGAACGGCGGGGAAGGGGAGCGCCGCGGCTCCAGAACCTGTAATGGAGCTTCGTTCCCGCATTGTGTTTATCAGAAAGCTGAAAAAAGGCGAAAGTGTTTCCTACGGGAGGATATGGTCCGCTCCGAGGGATACGGTAATAGCCGTTATCCCCGCCGGTTACGCGGATGGAATTCCCCGGCTCCTGGGCGAAAGGGCCTGGGAGGTAAGCATACGCGGCCGGCGCTACCCCCTTGCCGGCCGGATCTGCATGGATCAATGCATGGTGGATTTGGGGCCCGGCGCCGGTATTCCCCGCTGGGAAGAAGTCTCGATTTTTGGGGGGGACGCCCCCGGCGCGGGGGAGCTTGCGGCCAGGGTAGGGACCATTCCCTATGAGATTACCTGCCATATTTCCGGCAGGGTCCCCCGGGTTTATGTGGACTGAGGGGCGGCGGTTAATCCGCGGCCGTGTTCCGCACGGTGTGGCATCGGCGTTTACTTTTTTCGGCGTCAAAATTCCCTTTAAAGCAGCGTGTTTTGAAGAAAAAATTTACCGCGAGGTCAAAAAAGTTGAAGAAAATAGGGAAGAAAAAGAAAAACCGCAACGAACCTCCGGTTCGCCCTCACGGACAGAACGGACTTTTCGAAACAAATCCTTATCTTGACCCCGTGTAACTCCGTAACCTTCGCGGTTACAATTTCTTCCAGCTAAAACTGCTTGCAAAAACTGAAGTTTCCAGTGGGTCCCATAAACGCTGGCCCACCTGCGGGCGGGGTTCCGTCTTTCTTCCTCCTTATGGGTACTCGTGCCAGGCCATTTTACCGTCATGCCCGCCCGCGACAAACGTCCCTTCGCCGTAGGCAATGCCATGGATATCGAAACTATCAAAGGTGGAGGCCGTTCCGTTGATGCCGGTCCACGTTTCTCCGTTGCCGGACCTGGCTATGCGGCCGGCACCCCCGCCCGCGACGAACGTCCCGCCGCCGTAGGCAATGCCTATGATAGGAGCACCAAAAAAGGCGGAGGTTGTATCGATAACGGCCCACGCTACCCCGTCGATGGACTTGGCCATTTTGCCGCCCTCTCCGACCGCGATGAACTTCCCGTCGCCCCAAGCGATGCCTCTGATGTTGGAAGCACCAAAGGTGGAGCCCGTTCCATCGATGCCGGTCCACGTTACCCCGTCGGTTGACCAGGCCATTTTGCCGCCCTCTCCGGCCGCGACGAACTTCCCGCCGCCCCAGTCGATGCCCATGATGGTAGAAGAACCAAAGGTGGAAGCCGTTCCGGCTATACCGATCCAGTCGACCTTCCACTTGGCGTAAAGGGTAGTATCGGCGGCGAAAGCGTAGGAAGCGCCCGCAATGTAGTCCGTGCCGGACCCGTTTGCCTGGGTATTCCAGCCCCGGAACGTACATCCCGTCTTTACCAGGCTTCCCTGGACGGGCATGGGCAGGCCGGCAGGACCCAATAACGCCAAGAGAGCCACCATGCCGCCGGTATGCCCGTTGCCGCTAAAGGTAACGGTAACGGGCACGGATACTGAATCGGGGCCGGAGATCTTGCAAGCGGCGGACACGAGGGCGGACAGCACAAAAAACATTGACATGCGTTTCATACCTTACTCCTCCAGGCCGCCCCAAAGGATCTTCGGGGCAAATTTTTTTGAGGGAAATGGCGGTAAGTATTAGAGAGAGAGAGAGAGAGAGAGAGAGAGAGCAAAAACCGTGCCAACCACAACGAATTGGGACACAAATTCAGGGATTTTTTTCACATATACGGCAGGGTGCGCCGCTTTTTTCATAACAATAGCATACCACACACTGCGGGTTTGTGTACAGAGAGAAGGCATGAGCGGCCTCCATACCGGCGATGATGCGTGCTCTGTATCTCCCGGATGAGATATACCAGTTTCGCATCGGCGGTACTCCGCCGTTCAGATACTCCGTACCTTACCCATCGGTAATAGGCGCTGGAGGTCTTTTTCGATGAAGTTGTCCCGTTTCATTCTTCCGTAAAGGTTTTGTGTATTTACTTACAGGCTATACCCCCGGAGATGGGGGTTTTGTATAATCTAAAATTTCTACCGGTTTTTGCCTTGTCACTTCATGAACATTTATTAACGGCAATATGATAGTCCCAAAACCGGCTTGTGACAGGATGGTTGTAATGGCAGACCGTAAATAAGGCAAAAGTATGGCTGGAATGTTAATGTGTACCATATTTTCTTCAAGTTTCTTATCCATAGTATCGCTTAAAGGGCGAAACAAGCCGGAAATTCCAAAATCTCCGTTTAATATTTGTGTTTGATTACCGTCAATAATTTGAATTCTTGCATTCAACCCGCCTACATAATGAATACCATTGTTGAGAAGATATTTTCCTGTTTTACGGAAACCAATTTCAAAATTCATTTGGTTTGGCGGTAAAAAAGAATGCATCAAAAGCGTATCTACTTTTTTGGCAACTTGAACATTGACCGTATCTATTTTATATGAAATAAATTGAAAAGAAGCTATGCCGCTATTGTCAGGCATTGAAAATCCCCTAAAAATATATCGCTGTTTTGGGAATATGGACTGACAGCCATAACTTCAACCGCATAATCAGGCGGGATACTTGTGAAACTATAATTAGCGTTATTCATAAACGAAGGAAGGACGAATTTTACCGATTGAGAAACCTCTTCTTCCCTGGATTTTCCAATAAACAAATCTTCTTCAGGAAGAAAGGGGGTAATATCTTCCGATGTTTCAACAACATCCACAGGCTCTTCCGATTTGGCATTTAACAAAAGATTAAAAACCTTTTCAGGATGGACAAAAAGCGACCTTATATCCCGCCAGTTATGCTCCAATTCCATAAGGGTAGTTTGAGAAATTTGTACGCAAATATATTTTAAATGTAAATCCGTTTCTTCCGCAAAGAGACAGATAAAGGCATTGCCGCCTTCATCAAGGGCGGAAAAAATTATCGGGAAATCGTAATAGATATAGGTTTCGTTTACTTTAAGTCTCATATTGCTTCCTTGATATTATCGGATGAAACATCGAATTCCTTTGCAATCCACCACGAATGATGCGATTTTCCCATTCTGCCAGGGGTATTTAACAAGACCCCGTCCTTTTTTTCAATATTTATAAGGACAATCTTTTTCTTCCTGAACTTTGGCATTTTTTGCAAATTTTTAGCCTCCTCACAATCGGCAAAAACGGAACAGGCCCGCGCTTTACATTCATCTGCCCTAAATACTTTTACCGGGTATAAGGCCCGGTACGACCAAATGTCCTTAACCGTTATGGGCATATTGTCCACTAGCCGATACACTATGAGTTTGTGGGGGAGGGCGCCTTTCGGCGGGCAAGTCATACCTTTGATATTCAAATCCTCCAGAAACTCCATGATTAAGTATAACGTATAAAAAACAGGTTGATAAGCCTTCTCTGGCTAAGTTGGTCAGGCCAATCCCTTTTTTCCGGTCTTGGCCGGATTTTCGCTCAAATTCGGCCTTTTGGATACTTTTCCGGCACATACTTATAAATATCTCCTGGCTGGCACCGGAAAAAGGCGCAGAGCTTTTCTATGGTTTCCCCGGATATATGCTCGTTTTTGGCAAATTTGGCAAGGGTTGTGGGTGATATTCCCAATTTTTCACATAGATCGGTCTTTTTCATCCCATGCTGGGCCATCATGACAAACAATGGTTTATATGAAATCCCCATAATTTCCTTTTATATTTACATTTCGGTATATTTTATCCAAAAATCAATAAAAAAAATACAAAATTATGTAAATTTCTTTTGACAATACTCTAGATATATGTATATTATTTATATATATATGGATGGCGGGAAAGAACGGAGGGCTGAACACTGCCCCTGCCGGTATGACCGGGCGGCTATCATGCGGTCCGCCTGGCAGTACCGGAAAGGGGAGGGGCTTACCATGTCGGCGGCCCTGAAACGGACCCGGGCGGATGCCCGCCGGGCGAACCTGCATTTGGTGGTGTATGAATAGACAGTATACCACACATTGCGGGTTTTGTGTACAGAGAGAAGGCTAGGCGTTTGTCTTGACATCTTTACGGGTACGGAAGTAGCATACTGCATAATGCTCACAATCCAAGGAGAATTTCCGTGAAAAAGAGTATGTGTATGGTGTTCTTTACGGCGCTTTTTGTTTTTTCTTTTGTTTCCCATGCCTACGCGAAGGGCCAGGGAGCATCCGGCAAACCGGGCGGAGTAACCCTTTCCCTCTATGGAAATGCCGATGACGCGGCAAAGCCGTACATGCAGCGGGTCTTCAAGGCCTGGGAAGAAAAAACCGGCAACAGAATAGACATTCAGGGGCTGGACGGAAGCAACGCGGAAGCCGTTCTGCTGACAAAATTTACAACGGGGGATATCCCCGATCTGTTCATGCACTTCGGGAATTACCATCTCCTCAATTTTAAAGTGGAAGACAATTTTTACGATTTCAGCAATGCCTCCTGGGTCGGCGACATACAGGACGCCGTACTTCCCCAGGCAAAGGTCAACAGCAAGGTGTACGGCCTGCCATTTTGGGAAGCGTCGGTGTCGGGGCTCTTCTACAACAAGAGAATTTTTGAAAAGCAGGGACTTTCGATCCCCAAAACACAGGCCGAATTTGAGACCCTCTGCGACAGGCTGCTTGCCGCGGGAGTTCAGCCTGTCTACTACCCGACGGCCGATTCCTGGTCTCTCCTCTACCAGTACGCCCTTGATCCGGTTTTCGACAGTTCCGAGGGCGAAAGGCTGCTTGCCCGGCTCAATAACAACGAAATCCGGTACGCGGACATTCCCCAGATCACTTCCATGCTGCAGTATTTCAGGAGAGCCGCGCAGAAAGGTTATTTCGGAAAGACTTTCATGTCGGACAGGTGGGACTACATGAACGAAGTTCTCGGCGAAGGCGAGGCGGCGATGGTGTACTGCTGGGATACCTGGTTCGATACCGATTACGACAGTACGTCGTATACATATACCAAGGATGATTTCGGGCTCATGCCGGTATTCATGGGAACCTCCGACAATGGAACCTTTGAGGGCCCCAATGTCAGCCTCATGATGGCAAACAGGAACAGTCCCCGCCTGGCCGCCGCCCTGGATTTAATTGACTTCATGTCAAAACCGGAAAATTACAACATGGCTTTTAACGGCGTTGCGACCAATCCGGTGTTCAAGGGGCAGAATACCAACAGCCCTTCCGCCCAGTACCGTGAAATAAAGGATCTGGTCGACAGGGTAGGACACGCCTCCGTGGCGCAGCCCAAAATTATCGGGTATTCCCAGGTACAGGGCGGCAAGATCATCCAGGATATGATGAGCGGAAATATAAGCATAGAGGAATGTATCCGCCAGCTTGATGAGGACAGGATAAATACCCTTAGGTCTTTTGCCCAATAGGGGCGCGGAGACAGCCTGTGGACAGAAGGAATATCTATCCCCTCTATATGGTGATAGTACCGGCGCTGGTGTTTATTGTGTTCTTCGTTATTCCTTCGTCCATAGGTTATGCGTATGCCTTTACGAACTGGAGCGCGGCCAGGTCGGCGAACCTGCGCTTTACGGGCCTTGAAAACCTCGTGTCGGTAATACGGGACCGGAAACTTCCTGTAGCCCTGGTAAATACCCTGATCTACGCCGCCGCGAAAACCGTTACGGTGACTTTTCTGGGGCTGTTTTTTGCCTGTTTGCTGAACCGTCAAATACGCACCAGAATGATCCTTAGAACCATTTACTATGTTCCCGCCATTCTTTCCGCCCTTGTCGTGGGACTGACTTTTTCGGCGGTATTCGATACCCGGCACGGTATCATCAACGAAATTATCAAATTCATGGGCGGCCGGGCGGTGCAGTGGTTCGGCGGCCGTTTTACGGCTATCATTGCCATTTCGGCCGCGGAGATTTGGCGGAACACGGGCTATGCCCTTGTCATCTCTCTTGCCGGAATGCAGACGGTCCCTTCCGAATACCTGGAGGCGGCAAAGATCGACGGCGCTTCCGAATGGCAGACGTACAGAGTCGTCATCCTTCCCATGATCATGAGCATCGTGAACGTCAACATTCTTTTCAGCCTTGTCTACGGTCTTAAAATGTTCGATCTTATTTATATCATGACCTCAGGCGGGCCGGGAAGTTCGACGGAAAGTTTGGGCACCCTTATGATGAATGAAATGGCGGCCGGGCGTTATGCGCAGTCGGTGGCGGTCAATTTTGTGTTTACCCTGGTGCTCATTGCCGTATCCGTTGTATGGCAAAAGACAAGTGAAACGTGGGAATACGCCGCATGAACAAAAAAGACAGGACGGTAAACTTATTTCTGGAAATTTTTCTCTGGCTTTGCAGCGTTGTTACCATATATCCGCTCCTCATGGTTGTGCTGACCGCTTTCAAGGTCAGGGGAGAAGCGGGCTATCTTAACATAAGGCTCCCCACGGTGTGGCAGTTTTCGAATTTCGCCGAAGTGTGGAAGTACAATTTTCTCCGTTCGCTTGGAAACAGCGTTTTTGTTACCGTCATATCGGTAACGCTGACACTTTCCCTTTCGTCCGTCCTGAGTTTTGTCCTGTGCCGCAGGGGCACAAGGGGAGCGAGGATTGCGTACCGGTTAATGACTTTTGGCATTATCGCGCCGTTTGCGGCCATGCCGACCATACAGCTTCTGCGGACAATAGGGCTGTACGGTTCCCGGCTTGGGCTTTCACTGTGTTACGCGGCCCTTTTTATGCCTTTTACCACAATGATATTCACGGGTTTTATCAAGGGCATTCCCCGCGAACTGGATGAAGCCGCGGTCATAGACGGCGTACGGGGCTTTTTTCTTTTTGGGCGGATCATCTTTCCCCTCCTTAAGCCGGTCATTGCCACTGCCGGCGTCCTCAATTTTATGTGGGTCTGGAATGAACTGCAGATACCCATGTACCTTCTTAATTCATCGGCCAAATGGACGCTTCCGCTTTCGGTCTTTAATTTTTACGGGCAGTACAGCAGAAACTGGAATCTGGTATGCGCCGACGTTGTGCTGGTTTCCGTTCCGGTGGTGCTGGTCTACATATTCGCGCAGAAGTACATAATCAACGGCATGATTTCAGGCGCGGTAAAGGGGTAACGGCGTTGCCGCGAAACGGCGGGGGAATTTTTTCCGCCGGGGATTTTCCAGGCGGGGTTTTTTGAAATCCCGCGATGTGGTATACTTGAACCGGTTACAAAATTGGTTGTACTGTGATTAACAATCCGGAGGTTTGTTCATGGCTCGTTTGGTGAAGGATCAGGTTGAAAGGGCGCTTTCCGGCGAAGAGGAAGATGAGGATGAGGACGAAGATGAAAAGGAACCGGAACGGGCCGGGGCCGATCCGCTTGTCCAGAAGATGCTCAAGACGCGGACCATACTGCTGTGCGGCGAGATAAAAAAGGATCTTGCCGAAAAAACCGTGAAGCAGCTGCTCCTCCTTGAAAACACGGGGGATGATCCCATAAAGATCTTTATTGATTCTCCCGGCGGGGACGCCGACGCGGGTTACGCGATCTTCGACATGATACGATTTGTAAAGCCGCCTGTCTTTACCATAGGCATGGGCCTTGTGGCAAGCGCCGCAGCCATTATACAGCTTGCAAGTCCCAGGGAAAGGCGCGCGGGTCTTCCCAACAGTCATTACCTTATCCATCAGCCCCTTTCGGGTATACGCGGAGTGGCGACCGACATAGAAATACACGCACGGGAAATCGACAAGCTGCGGGAAAAAATCAACCGCCTCATCTCCGGGGAAACGGGCGTCTCTCTTGAACAGGTGGAAAAAGATACCGACCGGGACTACTGGATGAACGCCGAAGAAGCGGCGGCCTACGGCCTCATCTCCAGGATTATAAAGAAACGGGACGAACTATAGGAACGCGCTCTTTGTCATGATAGAACTGGCGGTTTTTCTGGGGAATCCGGGCCGTGAATATGCGCGGAACCGGCACAACGCGGGGCGGCTTGCGGCCCCTCTCCTTCCCTTTTACGGGTCCCTTGTGTGGTGGAAAAAATACCGCGGGCTGTACGCCGCCCTGAACGTGTCCGTGTTTGCCGGGGACCTGTCCGCGCCGGGCGATTGTGCGCTTTGTGTACCGGATCGCCGTGTTCATTTTCTTATGCCGGAAACCTACATGAACCTGTCCGGGGAATCGGCCGCGGAAGCCGCCTCTTTTTTCAGAATAAAGGCCGAAGGGGTAATTGCCGTTCATGACGAACTTGAGCTTCCCTTGGGGACCGCGTCCTTTAAATTCGGCGGAGGCCTCGGGGGACACAACGGGCTGCGATCCATGAAGGCCGCCCTGGGTACGGCGGATTTCTGGCGGCTCCGCATAGGCATAGGCCGGCCGGGCCACAGCGACATTTCAGGCTGGGTGCTTTCGGATTTCAGCGCCGCCGAAGAGGAGACGCTGGAGCCTGTTCTTGCCGCTTCGGCGCTGGCGCTTGCGGAGGCCCTGTCTTTTGGCCCCGAATCACTGCTCCCTGAGTGGAACAAAAAGAAGATTAGAGTTGTTCAATAACCAGAGTTATTGAACAACTTCCGCTTAAAAACGCCGGGGTTTCTCCTGGGCCCTGAAAGGAACGTACACATGCAGCACAAAGACCTTCCTCCTGTGCGCGGCGGCGCGAAGGAGGCATTTGAAAAACTTCTGGGAATCATTGCCCGCCTCCGCGCCCCCGGCGGATGCCCTTGGGACAGGGAACAGAGCCCCGAAAGCCTCAGGGGAGACCTTATTGAGGAAACCTACGAATGTGTGGAGGCCATAGACGGAAAGGAGCCGGGCCACATCATGGAGGAACTGGGGGATCTTTTTCTTCTTGTGACCATGCTTTCCTACATGCATGAACAGGACGGTGCCTTCACCGTCGCGGATGTCCTTGAAGGCGTTTGTGCGAAACTTGTGCGGAGGCATCCCCATGTATTCGGCAGCGTCAAGGTAAAGGACAGCGCGGAGGTTCTTGACAACTGGGCCCGCATCAAGGTGGAGACGGAAGGAAGAAAGCCCAAAGATTCTGTTCTGGACGGGGTGTCCCGCGGCCTTCCGCCTCTTGACCGCGCCTTTAAGCTCCAGAAGAAGGCCGCCCGTACAGGTTTTGACTGGCCCGATTTCGGTGGTGTTTCAGGCAAGCTGGAGGAAGAGCTTGACGAAGTGCGTGAAGCCGCGGCGGCGCGGACCTTACCGGCGCTTTCGGGATCGGGAGACGCCGGGCAGCGGCCATCCGCGCGTCTTGAAGGCGAACTGGGGGATCTTCTTTTTTCCGCCGTAAACATCTGCCGCTTTCTTGGCGCGGACCCTTCGGTGGTCCTTCAGCGGGCAAACGTCAAGTTTGAAAAACGCTTTAAGCATATAGAAAAAAGGATGAAGGAAAAGGGAACGGAGATGAAGAAGGAGAACCTTGCCGTCATGGACACGTTTTGGGAGGAAGCAAAAAAGGACGCTCCCTGAAACAGGCGGAAAAAGTTCCTCCGCGGTGTTTCCGGGCCCTGCCTACACCTGGCCGAAATTCATCAGCACCTGTTTGAGCCGCTGTTCGAGCAGCGGGTACGAGAAAAATTTCCGCCCCAATTCGTAATTCCGTTCCGCCATAATGTTTCCTGCTTCCGGGTATTCCAGAATTGCCCGGACCGTTTCCACCGTGTCGGACGTGATGTTGTTTTCCATAATTACCACGTCAAAATCCAGTGGCTCAATATCCCGCTGGAAAATCGAATACCGGTTAACCAGTATGGGTTTTTTAAACCACAGCGCCTCAAGGAACGCGTTGCCGAATCCTTCGTAGCTTGAAGGGTACGTAACGAAATCGGCGTTGATGTAGCAGTCGGCAAGGTTGTATTTTTTTTTGCCGTCGCCGGTGGTTCCCCGCTCGCCGCCTATGATATCGGGTCTTACCAGCACTTCCACTCCCAGAAGATCGGCGTAATCCAGGGCGCGCATGTAGTAGTCCGAGCCTTCGTCCCGCTCCTGGTGGCTTATGAGGAGTTTCGCGCGCCTGTCCTTGAGGCGGCTTGCCAGCTCTATGGCGTGCTCTATTCCCTTGCGGGCGACGATGCGGGTGGGCTGCAGGAGCAGAGCCTCATCTTTCCCGATGCCCAGATCCCGCCGCATGGTACGGGCGTAGTCGTCCATAACCGGAGCCTCACTGTCAAAATCCAGTACGTTGGGAATAATAACGGAAGAAAGGCCGCAACGGTACGAAAGCCTCTGGCAGGCGTCCGAATTGATGACGACATGGTTAATGGGGTGCAGCCGGGGCGGGAAACTCATGGAAAGGTAATCTTCCACGCAGTTCACCGAAAAACGCTGGCGTTCCCACGAAAAATCATGGTGATGGGCAATGACGGGAATTCCCGTTTCGGCAATGTACTCGGTAATGGCAAGCCCCAGGGGAATGTTCATGGGAATGGCAAGGGCGTTTTCGACAATAAGAAGATCAACGCTGAACGCATCGACAAAATCGTAGAGCGCCCGCTTGAGAATAAGGCGCGCCGCCTGAATCTCGCCCGTGAGTTTTTCGTTCCGCACCGTAACGCCGAAACAGCGGGCCTGTATGCCCGTGATAAGAGGATGGCCGAAAAAGGCCTCTTCCACGACCATGGATTTTTCACCGTCCCAGTCCGAAAGGCCCGAGAAAAAAAAGCATTCGTAGCCCATTTTTTCCAGCACCTGCCGCCATTTGGCGGTTTCCAGGGACACCCCGTCGTTTCCCCTGAAACGGGTAGACACAAAGCCGATCCGGTTTATCCTGTTAAATCTGGTAAGGTACATATTATTATACTAACTGAAAAAAACGGGAATTCAAGCGGAAAGTCAGGACAGGGGCCGGCGGATTTCCGGAATGGCGGAACGTTTATGTCCGTAGACAGGGCACAACGGCATCCGGCATTGACGATAGCGCCGGATTCGGATACGGTGCCTGGCACGGCTTCTCCAAAAGCCCCAAAAGGAGTATATTAAAAGCAGGAGCCACATATGGAGACGGCGCAAACCGCAGGCGAGGGGCTGACCTTTGAGAAGGTCTGGGCGGCCTTAATGGAAAACAGAGAGCAGATGAAGGCAACCGACCGGCGGATCGAGGCCACCGCTGAGCAGATGAAGGCCACCGACAGGCGGATCGAGGCCACCGACCGGCAGATGAAGGAAACCGACCGGCAGATGAAGGCCACCGACAGGCGGCTTGGGGAACTTGCCAACCGCTTTGGCGATATGGTCGAATACATGGTTCTGCCTAACCTTGTGACGAAGTTTGAGGAACTCCAGTTCACCTTTACCAGGGCAAACCGCACGGAAATCAAGGACAGGAAACACGGTATATT
>JAISAQ010000013.1 GCA_031266775.1 Treponema sp. | reverse complement strand
TACAACAACTGGCAGTTGGGATTTGTTGTTCCTTTTTGGTTTTATTACCGCGAGGTGTATGTGATAGCTCCGGTCATTATTGTTCTGGGAACGGCTCTTATGCTGATTGTATGCAATATGCTCCTGCGTTTCAGCGCGGCGAGAATACGGGCGGACGAGGAAAACAAATACAAGTCATCGTTCCTTGCCCGGATGAGTCACGAAATCCGTACTCCCATGAATATCGTCATCGGCATGAGTGAACTTATCATGCGGACTCTGCGGGAAGGTAACGCGAAACAGGCGCAGGAATATGTAAGCAGTATCCGCCACGCGGGGGATAATCTGCTTTCCATCATAAATGATATTCTTGATTTTTCAAAAATTGAATCCGGCAAAATTGAGATAGCAAACACGGGGTATCTTTTTTCTTCGCTTCTGAACGATGTGCTGAGCATTACCCGCATGAGACTGAACGAAAGCCCCGTACTGTTTGCTACCCGTATTGACAGTTCTTTGCCCAGAGCTTTTAAGGGGGATGAAATCCGTATCCGGCAGATTCTGCTGAACATTCTTGTCAATGCGGTCAAGTACACCAGGGAAGGGTATATCAGGCTGACAGTCGGACACGGCGGCGATGCCGCCCCGGACGGGTATTCCGGGTTCCCGGCCCAGCGGCTGGTTCCGGTAAAGGGAGATAGTATGCTTCTTTCGTTTAAAATCAGCGATACCGGCATAGGGATCAAACCGGAAGACATGGGAAAACTCTTTGAGGACTTTACCCGGTTTGACCTGAAACATAACTACACCATTGAGGGGACGGGCCTGGGGCTTGCCATAAGCCGTAACCTGTGCCGTCTTATGGGAGGAGATATCAGGGTGAAGAGCGTTTATGGCCGGGGCAGCGTCTTTACGATAACCCTGCCCCAGGAGATAGAGGATCCCGCGCCTCTGGCGGAGCTTGAAAATCCGAAAACAAAAAACGTTCTGGTGTATGAAACACAGCGGGTATACGCGGACTCTCTTGCGTATACCATTGAAAACCTGGGGGCGGGCTGCGCCATAGTATCAAACAAAGAGGATTTTCTGAATCGCCTGGAAAACAATAGCTGGCAGTTTGTGTTTACCCCGTCGGCGCTTTTTGAGGAAGTCCGGAAAATTCTTCGGGAAAAGTCGCCGGATACTACCCTGATATGCCTGAACAAATACGGCGAATCCTTCCGTCCGAATATTCATGTTCTTGCCATGCCGGTACAGCCTCTTTCGATGGCAAATATTTTGAATGGCAGTGCCGGCGACAAGGGTTATCACCAAATAGAAATGCCAGGCATCCGTTTCATTGCCCCGGACGCGCGGATTCTTATTGTTGACGATATTAACACCAACCTGAATGTCGCCGAGGGACTTATGACTCCCTATAAAATGAAAATTGATTGCTGCCTGAGCGGGGAGGAGGCGGTCCGTCTTGTGGAAAATACGCGTTACGATGTGATATTTATGGACCACATGATGCCTGGCATGGACGGCGTTGAGACCGTCGCGGCCATCCGTAAATGGGAACAGGAACAGCAGGAAAAACGGTTCATACCATTGGAATACGCAGGCTTCCGTTTCGGGAAAACCCCTGCTGTATCGAAGGGAATACCCATTATTGCCCTTACAGCTAACGCGATTTCCGGCATGCGGGAAATGTTTATCGAGAAGGGTTTTAACGATTATCTTGCGAAACCCATAGAGATTGCCAGGCTGGACGGGATTCTGGCAAAGTGGATTCCCAGGGAAAAGCAGCAAAAACTGTCCGGCTCCCTGACCGTTGTCCATAGCGCCGCTTCTTCCCTGTCGCTGCCCCCGATTCAAGGGGTAGATACCGCCAGGGGCCTTGTTATGACTGGCGGTACGGAGGCGGGTTACCGGAAAGTCCTTGCTTCATTTTACCGGGACGCCTTTGAGCGGCTTTCCCGGCTGGAGAATGTTCCTGATGAACGGGGTATTGCCCTTTTTACAATCCATGTACATGCCTTAAAAAGCGCCGCCGCTACCATCGGGGCCGTCACGCTGTCGGCGGATGCCGCCGCCCTGGAAGAGGCGGGAAATGCTGGAGACATCAATACAATCAGGGAAAAACTGCCGGATTTTTGCCTGAATCTTTCGCGCATAAGTAAGGAGATTGAAAAAGCTCTTACAGTACACGCGGATGAAAGCGGCGCGGCGGCAACTGTAGATGGCGGGGTTTCGTTGATTCCCAGGCTGAAGGAGTTAAAGACCGCCCTGGAAGCCAGAAATATAGAAACCGTTGATGGCATTATTGCCGCCCTGGAACAGGAACCACTAGGAGAAAAGCCGCGGGATGCCCTTGAGGCAATTTCGTATCAGGTTTTGATGAGCGAATTCGGAACCGCCATAGATTTGACGGAAAAACTTCTGAAACAACTGGCATAAAGGCGTTTGCGGAAAAAGACTCCGCCGTTACTTTGGGGAAGATTTTATGATATTGCGCATAACTATCATTCAGACAGCATTGAAACCGCGGGGTTATATTTTCAGGGCGCCTCCGCCCCTTCTGGGCTGACCTGGCTTTTCGCTATGTATGGATTGTAGCGGGCGCTACCCGCGCCCCCGGAATCCCTTACGCGCGTAGGTTGTACGCATGAAAACAATTGCCGAAGGCAATTGTTTTCATGGCCTGATTCCAAAGCTGCCGCCCGCAAGGAAGAGCTATCCGCCACTAATCATACACCTCCCACCTGTACCCGTCACCGGGACTGCCAGTAACCATTGCCGTGTTAGAGCCGAACCTGCCTTCAATTACCAAATTCCACCCCAG
This sequence comes from Treponema sp., assembly GCA_031266775.1. Taxonomy (GTDB): domain Bacteria; phylum Spirochaetota; class Spirochaetia; order Treponematales; family Breznakiellaceae; genus JAIROE01. The sequence continues at coordinate 960 of JAISAQ010000013.1, read as the reverse complement.
TTTTAAAATCAGATTTGCAAAGATGGTCTCTCCATGGTCGTCGAATTCTCCCGTTATAACGGCGTCTTTATCCACGTATGTATAGCTTACCACGCCCCTTCCATTTGTGTTATTTCTCCTTAACCTAAGCGCTCCGCCGTCAACATGCAAATAAGTCATATCAGCCAACTTTACATCGGAAGGATTTGCTGTAAGCCCCGCAGGCATTGTTGTACCACCAAACGCATCCCAATACAAAGAAGTAAAGACAGGCAGTTTCAGGGTAAGCTTTCCGGCAGCATCGATACCGCTGACAGCCGCAACAGCATCAGCATAGCTGGAACCGACATCACCGGATTCCGGTCGCACTGTTTTCCCTGTGCCGGGGGTGTAGGGGGTACCGTCCTCGTTGTATACCTGCGCTCCCTCCGCCAGCGTTATCTCCCCAGTCCCCAGACTTGCCACTTCCGCGAGGGGCAGGGACGAACCGTCGTCATCGCCGCCGGAATCGCAGCCCAGGAAAGCACATAACGCTATCAATGCAAGGACAGCGGTAAAAACTATCGTATAATTCTTTTTCATTTCACATAACTCCTTGAATCAGACGGCCCAAATCCTAAAAAAACACAGGGCCGCGTATATTTTTTTTAAAAAGCTCCGCCCCGGCACGCCAACAGCATTCCTTTTTTATTGAGACGAAGCGTAATTTTTTTTACGAAAAAGAAAATAAAGAGAGGAATTTTTATGGGCCGTTTACAAAGCGGCGCGTACAGTACAGGGGAAAGCGCAGACGCCTGGAAAAATGTAATTCAGGAGGAACGAAATTTTTAGAAAGAAAAACTTTGTTCTTCGGGTTTTCAGTTATACGAAATTGAATGTATGGGGGGGGGGGGGGGAGGCTAATGGCACAATGCGTATTGCGCATGTTTGGCTAAATATAAGTAAAAGCTTTAAAAATACTGGAAATAAACATTACAAATT
>JAISAQ010000008.1 GCA_031266775.1 Treponema sp. | reverse complement strand
ACGTCCTTTGCTATTGATATGGAATTGTACTATGCCTTGCTGTCGGCTCCGGATGTCGGTAAAAACAATGTCGATTTCAAAATTGTATATCTCCAGGGACATGCGGGAAACTATGATGTGCAGGAAGCCTATGAGTGGGTCACAAAAATTATCCGGTGATTCCGGAGGGGGGAATGTTCTCGTCCGCTTTCTTGGCCCTTACGTGGATTCCCGCCGGATAAGGTGCGGTTCAGGTTCCCGGAGGAAACACGCTTCTCCGGGTTCGCCGGTAATCAAAGAATTAATAAGCGCAATCGCCCGCTCTCCAAGGGCGTCTTCGTCAAAGCGGATTGTTGAAAGAGAGGGTATACTCAGTTCGCCATAGGGAAGGTCATCGGTGCCAAGGACGGCGATGTCCTGGGGTATCCTGAATCCCGCTTCATGCAGAGCCCGCATCAGGGGCAGGGCAAAATCGTCATTATAGGCATAAATAGCGGTTGGACGTTTGGGCAGAGAAAGAAATGAGGTTACTACGGTCTTTGCCGCATCTAACGACGGGCCCATAACAATTTTGGGAAAATCCAGAATATCAATCCTGGTATTTTTCACTGCCGACACAACGTTCATCATGCCCCGGTAACGGAGGTTGAATATCCGGCTCTGTGTCTTGTCTATGGGCCGGATAAGAGCCATGTGCCGGTGGCCCAGTTCCAGCAAATGCGCCGCGGCAATACGGCCTATTTCTTCAAAGGGCATATAAAAAGTAACAAGATCATTATGATGTTCACCGTCAAGTACCAAAATACGATCAATTCCGCTGGCCCTGGCGGTATCAATATCCGTACGGTCAAGGTCCAGAAGACTGCAAAAAACACCCAGCGGCCGCCTGGCAAGCATAGCCTGAAATACCGCATTCTTTCGTTCTAAATTATTTTGACTGTTCCAGGAATATTGGGTAACAACACAGTTGCCGGCCAACCCTTTTTCGTGAATAGTGCCAATGAGGTTGGCAATACGTGAGTTATAGGGGGCCGGAAAGAAAATAGCAAATTCGGAACTGTACCCCCGGCGGAGAGTTTGGGCGGAATTGTCGGGATGAAAGCCAAGTTTTTTTATCACTTCAAGGATATATTTACGTTTTTCGGCGCTGACATGGGTTGATCCGGTACCATTCAACACGTATGAAACTTGTGTACGGGAAACTCCTGCAATGCGGGCTATATCCCGTGTGGATAAACCTGGTTGTTGGCGGTTTGATTTCTGTCCCGTAATAATGTCTCCAAATTAACTAAAATTCTACTAAACAACGGTATAGCATTATTTCAAAATATTTCAAAAATTTCATAAAAGATTGTTGACAAAATATAAATCAGGCTGTTATTATAGTCAACAGATATGTGACACGTGCCACATAGCAATCTTTTTTCAAGGAGTTATGTATGAAAAAAATCACTCTTGTCTTCTCTTTGTTCCTGATTATGGGAACGGCATTATTTGTTACTTGCAAAAAGGCCGAAGGAAGCGGCGCGGCCTCCGGTGTTGTTGACATTGCGTACTGTGTACCCGATACGACCAATCCGTTTGTCGGGTGGCTTACCGTAACAGTACAGGAACTTGCCGGAAAAGACGGCTATAACATCCAGATTGCCGACGCGGCCAACAATCCCGCCAAGCAGATTGAACAGGTTGAAAATTTTATCGCAATGAAGGTTAAAGTCATTGTGCTTATGCCGGTAGATCCGAACAATGTACAGGATGTGATCAGGCGCGCTCAGGCGCAGGGCATCAAAGTCATGGTTGCCGGTACCGATACCGGTGTCCAGGATTTTATGATGAACATTGATCAGTATGCGTGCGGACAGTCTATCGCCGATCTGGGCATTGAGTGGATACTCAAGACCTTCACCGCGGACGGCAAGCCGGAATCACTTCCGGCCGGATCAAACAAACTGAAAGTTATTGTTATCAAGGATACAGAGACCATTGACGCCAAAAACAGGTCAGACGGTATCGTAGACCGGCTGGGAGAATTTGACAGGCTCAATGTAGTAATCGCCGCCGGGGAAACGATGGTTATGACCCAGGCCATGACAATCATGGAAAATACCTGGCAGCAGAACAACGATGCGGTAGCGGTTTTAACGTATAACGCCAATGCGGCTGTAGGCGTCAACGAATACATTATGGGGCAGGTCAACATAGACAAAGCCAAGTTTGGCGTTTTTACCGGTGACTGGTCCGAGGAATACCAGACCCTGCTGGACGCTTCATTAAAAAACGAATCGGTTACCCGGGCCACCATGAATATCGCGGGTCCTCAAATTAACGGGGCGCCGGTGCCTCTGGAACAGGCAACATGGATATTTATAAAAGATCTCTACGACGGCAAAATGAGTTACGGCAAGGCCGCCTATGATTCGGTAGCAAAAGCGTATCCCAACGCGGGGACGGGGACTCCTTAATGGGCGGCGTTGTTCTCTCCCTTAAGGGCATTATCAAAGTCTATCCCGGTGTTACCGCCTTGAGCGATTTCAGCATTGATTTCCGGCCCGGCGAGGTCCATGCCCTTTTGGGAGAGAATGGCGCCGGAAAATCGACACTCATCAAAATCATCGCCGGGGCGGTTGAGCCTGACGGAGGGACAATACAGATCGGCGCCGGGTCTTATACACACCTAACTCCGCGCAAGGCGAGGGAACTTGGCATTGAAGTGATTTATCAGGAATTCAACCTTATGCCTTCCCTTTCCGTCGCGGAAAATATTTTCTTTAGTGAAAAGACCGGGCGTTTTGTCAGCCAAAAAATCATGGAGGCAAAAGCAAAGGCCATCTTTGACGAGTTTGGAGTAGCTGTCGATCCCCGGTCCCTGGTAAGAAATCTGCCTGCTTCCCAGCAGCAAATTGTTGAAATAGCGAAAGCCGTGTCCAGAAATGCCAAAATCATTATCATGGACGAGCCAACCGCCCCCCTTTCAATTGCCGAGGTGGAACACCTTTTCACGCTGATCCGGAAATTCAAAGAGCAAGGTACAACAATCATCTACATCTCGCACCGGATTGATGAACTGTTTGCGATTTCGGATCGGGTAACGGTTATGCGGGACGGGAAATTTGTAAAAACCCTGGAGACTGCCCGTACCACCAGACAGGAACTCCTAAGCCTGATGGTCGGTCGTGAATTAAAGGAAACCTATCCTGAACGAAACCACGTTCCCGGTGAAGTCGTATTTGAATTGCGTAATGTATCCGGTAATGGTGACAGGGACATTTCTTTCACGCTCCGTAAAGGGGAGATACTTGGAGTGGCCGGGCTTGTCGGCGCCGGCAGGACAGAATTGGCAAAGGTCATTGTCGGTGCCGCAAAAATGGATTCCGGGACGATTCTCATTGATAACCGGCCGGCTGAAATTCGTTCCCCTCAGGATGCCTTAAGGTACGGTATCGGCCTTATTCCGGAAAACCGCAAGGAAGAAGGATGCTTCCTCAATATGGATATTTCCTGGAATATTTCATTTGCCAATCTTTCACGCGTATCCGGTCTCCTGGTGCGCAAGAATGAAGAAAAGGCTCTGGCGGAACGTTTCAAGAATCTCATGAAAATCAAAACGCCGAGTCTTGCCCAAAAGGTAAAACTGTTATCCGGCGGCAATCAGCAAAAAGTTGTACTTTCCAAAACCCTTGCGGCAGAATCGCAAATACTCATTTTTGATGAACCAACCCGGGGTATTGATGTCGGTACACGGCAGGAGATTTATATGCTCATGAACGATCTTACCGGGAAGGGGCATTCGATTATTATGATCACCTCCGACATGGAAGAACTTCTTGGTATGTCTGACCGGATTATCGTCATTGCCGAAGGACGGCTGACAGGAATCCTGGAACACGGCGCATTCTCCCAGCAAGCCGTTCTTGAACTTGCTTCTACGGCAACTTACTCAAAAGGAAAAATAATATGAAAGAACTTAAACGTTACGCTATCGTTTTTATTCTTTTTGGACTCATTGCTTTTTTCTCGGTCCTAAGTCCGCATTTTTTTACCCAGCAAAACCTGACAAACATATTTGTTCAGCAATCCTATGTGATCATTGCCGCCGTGGGACTCTCGTTCGTGATGATATCCGGCGGCATGGATCTTTCAATCGGCTATCAAATGTCCGTGGTGGGCGTAACAACCGCGGTTCTTGTAAAATGGATTGGACTGCCTTTCCCGGTGAGTCTTGCCTTGGGCCTTGTGATGGGTATAGGATTGGGGGCGTTGAACGGGCTGCTTTCTGTTACCCTTAAGGTTCATACCCTCATTGTCACACTTGGAACAATGACGGTTTTTCAGGGGCTCTCCTATATCATTTCCAGGCAAAGCGTGATTCTGAACCTCCCGCCCGCTTTCAAATTTTTTGGTCAGGGATATATCTTCGGCTTCCTTCCCTTCAGTGTTGTTCTCATGATCTGTACCGTCGCTTTGGCTGGTTTTATCCTGAATTTTACCCGCTTTGGACGCCAAGTATACGGTATCGGGAGCAACGAAGAAACGGCGCGCCTGTCGGGCGTAAATGTGATTTTTATACGGATGATAGTTTTTTCCATCTGTGGTTTTTTTGTCGCCTTGGCCTCTATCGTTCTTTTTGGAAGATCGGGATCGGCTTCTTCGTCAACAGGACCGGGTACAGAGTTTACCGCAATGACGTCGGCCATTCTGGGAGGCGTCTCCTTTGTAGGGGGTGAAGGTAAAATGTGGGGGCTTGTGACCGGGGTTCTCATTCTGGGTGTGTTGGGTAACGGCATGCAGCTTGTCGGCCTTAATACCTATGTACAATACATCGTAAAGGGCATGGTACTTCTCCTCGCGGTCGGCTTTGATCTTCTTCAGAAAAAAAGTCTGGCAAAGGCAAGCGTCCGGGTTTCAGGAAAAAATGCGGCATAATATGTTAAAAAGGAAGGGCAAAGTGTTTGAACTATTTGTCTGTCTTGCGGTGGGGCTTGTGATTGGCGGTATATTTGGTTTGTTAAGACTGCCGTTACCGGTCCCGCATGGCTTGGGCGGTGTATTGGGCCTTATTGGTATGTTCATAGGCAGCCAAATCGTAAAGATACTGGTGTAGCCGTAATTGTAAAGGAGTTTGCCATATGAAAGTACAACCCTGTGATTGTTTACGCGGTGATTTTCCAAACAGCGATATTTCCGCCCATGGCATTGTGACCTTGCAACTGGATGAGCGGAAATATTCCGTCAATACAATCACAGGTATGGAGTATGCCCGCAAATCAGGAATGCCGCTTCATATCAATATGCTCGTACCTGAATTGGGGGAAAAGGAAGAAAGCCTGTTTCCCCTTATTATATTTGTTCAGGGGTCCGCATGGTTCAAACAGGAACTTACCCGGCAAATGGCGCAGCTTGTCCATTTTGCTCAACTGGGTTATGTCATTGTTATGGTTGAATATCGTCCCTCGACCGTGGCCCCGTTTCCCGCACAGATTAAGGATGTACGGACGGCGGCAAATTTTATCCTCCGTCACGCCGGAGAATATCATGCCGATCCGGAAAAATTGATTTTGTGGGGGGATTCCTCAGGCGGTCATACGGTAACCATGTTGGCAGTTACCAACGGCGACCCTTATTTTTCTGATGAAGAGCCGTGTTGTTTGCCAATTAAAGGCGTAATAGATTATTATGGCCCGGTGAATTTTCTTGCCATGAACGATGAACCGTCAATACAGGATCATGAAGCGCCCGATTCGCCGGAAGGTATGGTCCTTGGCGGTGTATCAGTGCCGGAAAACCCCGGGCTTGTCAAAGCGGCGTCGCCGCTTACCTATATTACGGCGGCATCGAAACTGCCGCCATTCCTGATTATGCACGGCAGCAAAGACCGGATTGTACCCTACGGTCAGAGTGTTTTACTTTACCGGAAACTCGTTGAATACAATCACGCCGTACAGATGTATCGTATTGAAGGGGCGGATCATTCCGGCCGTGCTTTCTGGACTGCCGAAGAACCAATCCGGATCATCGAAAATTTCATTCAAAAAATCTGAATCATTGTGCAATCGAAAAATATTGTTATGCAGTGATAGAGGGAAGTGAAATGAAACAAAGTTTTAGTTGCCGGAGGGCGTTTTCAGCCGCACCGTAAAGACCGACCCTTCCCCAGCCTTGCTCGTAACGCTTATCTTTGCGCCTGAAATATCGAGCGCTTTTTTTACCAGGGCAAGCCCAAGGCCGTTGCCTTCCTGGGAATGGGAACTGTCCCCCTGATAGAACTTGTCGAATATATGTTTTTGGGTCTCCTCGTCCATGCCGCAGCCAGAGTCCCGTATTTCTACCACGGCGAATCCTTTTGATTTTTTCAAGGTCAGCATGATGGCGCCTCCGGGGGCGGTGAATTTTATTGCGTTGGCAATAAGGTTGTTCCAGATTATTTCCAGCATGCCTTCATCATAGCAGACGGTAAGTTCTTCCAAATCCGCGTCAAAGGTGATGTTTTTCCGCTCCCAGAGATCTTCAAAGGCAAGGGCGCAGCGGCGGAGCTGTTCGCTTACATCAAAAGGAAGGGCGGAAGCCGGTATCTCCTGATGTTCCAGCTTGTTCAAGGTGAGGATATTGGATACCAGGGTGGAAAGTTTTTGGGCCGATGTGATAATGGTCTTGATGCATTCGTTCCTCTCCTCTGGTTCCAGGGTTTCGCCCTGAAGCGCCGTGGCGTAATTTTGGATAACCGCAAGGGGCGTCTTGATTTCATGAGAAACGTCGGCGATAAAACCGTTTTTCAGCAATTCAATGCTTTCAAGTTCCCCCGCCATCGTATTAAAATCATCAAACATGACTTCAACAAAGTCCTTTTTCCCGTCCTTGCGGAGGGGCGCAATGCGGATAGAAAAATCCCCCTGGGTGATTTTCTTCGCCGCTTCACTCAGCCGCCGCATGGGACGGCCCCATGATACATGGCGCACCGCCGCGGTAAGGAACATTAAAAGCGCAGCCGTAATAAACACATAGCCCATAAGGACATTTATTACCAGTTGGACATTGCTTTCCATCATGCCCCGGTCCGCGAATTCCACATAACTCACCATGTGAAACCCGAGTATCGCCGCCACCGCGAAGAACAGCAAAAAATATTCTTTTATTGACATATAACCGGCGTTTATGCGACTGTCTTTTTTTCTGAAAACCAGATTTAGTACGGATTCTGTTTCGGTTCTGCTTTTCACTTCAATACCGCCTTGTAACCAAGTCCGTGGACGGTAACAATTTCAAAATCCTTGCAGGCGGCGAATTTTTCCCGCAGTTTGGTAATATACACATCTACTGTGCGGGGGGTGCTTTCACTTTCCGTACCCCAAAAGTTGTCCATGAGCTGGTTCCGGGTAAAGGTCTTTTTGGGATAGGACAGGAGCTTCCACAGCACGTTGAATTCCCTGACGGTAAGGGATATTTCTTCCCCCGCTACGGCCGCGGTCATCTCCTCGGCGTTGAGGACGAGGCTTCCGGCGGCAAGTTTCTTTTCGTTGGCGATATTCGCCCTCCGCAAAAGCGCGCCTACCCGCAGGGCCAGTTCGTCCAGGTCAACGGGCTTGACCATGTAATCATCAATGCCTATACGGAAACCCTTCTGCTTCGAGCCGATGTCATCCCTGGCGGTGATAAACAGGATGGGGATCAGTTTGTCCTGTTCCCGCACCATGGCGGCGAATTTGAAGCCGTCCAGTTCGGGCATCATAATGTCGGAAATAATGAGGCCGACGATGTTGTCTATCATGCGGTCAAAGGCTTCTACCGCGGAAAGGCAGCCAATGGCCTTGTAGCCGTGTTCGGCAAGGCGGGCGCAGACTATGCGGTTCAGTTTTTCATCGTCCTCTACAACCAGTATAGTGACCATAAATTTCTCCCAATGAGGTTGACAGGTTCTTAAACTTCCCTGATCCGCGATCCCGACGGCGTCTTGATAACCTCGATTTGGCAGGGAATGCGGGAACGCATTTCGCCTACATGGGAAATAAGGCCCACCATGCGGTTGTCGCGCAGTTCGTCGAGGATGCTCAGCGCCTTGTCAAGGCTGCTTTCGTCAAGGCTGCCGAATCCCTCGTCGATAAAGATTGTGTCAAGACTGACGCCGCCTGAGCGGTTCTGTATTGAATCGGCGAGTCCCAGCGCAAGGCTGATAGACGCCATGAAACTTTCGCCGCCCGAAAGGGTCGCGCAGGGCCGGGTCTTTCCCGTGTAGGCGTCGAAGACCGCAAGATCAAGGCCCAGCCGCCCGCGTCCCCGGGCCGAGGAGGGGGCGGCGGTGTTTTTCCCCGCGTTTTCCGCCGCGCCTTCCGCCGCGTTTTGATCCTCCGCGCCGGGGTCAAGGATGAGGGAATAGCGGCCTTCGCTCATCCGTTCAAGCCGCCTTGTCGCGTAGGCGGCGACTTCCATAAGATAACGGCTTAAAAGCCAGGAATCGAAACTGACTCTGGCGGGGTTGTTTCCCTTAAGATCGCCCGCGAGGCCGCCCAGATTCCGGGCTTTCGCCGTAAGGGCTTCGTAGCGTTTTTCCGTTTCAAGGGCGGACTCAATGGCGCTCTCGATGCCGGCAAGCTCCCCGTACGCCCTGTCCCTTTCCGCCCCGGCTTCTTCCAGTTCGCCTTCAAGGGCCGTAAGCCGCTCCGCCGCCGCTTCCTCCCGCAAGGGGAATTCTCCGCCTTCCCCCGCGCGTCCGGCTTCTTCGCGCAGCAGGGCGCTCCGTTTTTCCAGAACCGCCGCGCGGGAAGCGGCGCCGGCCTTCGCCTCGCGCCATTCCCTTGTTTCCCTGTCAATCGCCTCCTCTCTTTCGGGATCAAGGAGGGCCGCCGCGAGGGCTTCCCTTCCCCCTTCCGCGAAAGGCGAAGCGGCAAGTTCCCTTACAAGATCTTCTTCGGCCGTGCGGAGCTGTTCCCCGCATTCGTCCGCGTTTTTTCGCGAGGCCTCTTCTTCCGCCGCCGCCGCGGCGTGTTCGCGGCCCCTCTTTTCGCGCGTTTCGCGGAGAAGGCGTATCTCCGTTTCTGTTTGGGGAAGAAGCGCGTCAAGCCAGGCAAGCGCTTCCGCCGCGCCTGAGAAAGGGGCGCGGGAGCTGTCTTCCGGCCGGGGGGAAATATCCCGCACGGCCGACGCCTGGAGCAGGGCCGCCTGTATGTTTCCCTCCGTCCCTTCGGCAAGCGCGGCAAGATTTTTCCGCCGTTCCGAAAATTCCGCGGCCTTCTTTTCAATTTCCGCCATGGCCGATTTTTTTTCGCCAAGTTCCCGGTAAAGTGTTTTTATGCGGATTTCGGCGTTCCGTATTTTTTTAAGGACGGGGCTGAGTGTGTTAAGCGTATTTATTTCTTTTTCAAGCTGTTCCTTTATGAAGGATGACGCGGGAAAGGGAGGCCCGCTTCCGGCAGTTTCAGGCGCAAGGCGGCTGCGGGCGCGTTCAAGTTCTTCAATCGCCGACAGGGCCGAATCGAGTTTTGCTCCGCTTTCCGCCCCTTCGCGTTCGGCGTCCCGCAGGGAATGTTCAAGGGCCTCTATTTTTTCGCCGGGACTAAAGGACGAGGGAGCCGCGGCGGGGCGCGGATGTCCGGTGGAGCCGCAAACGGGGCAGGGAGATCCGGGTCTGAGATCCCGCCCCAGAATAAAGGCCGCCTCCGCCTTTTCGCGGGCGCTTTTTTCGGCACGGAGCCTTTCAAGTTCTTCCGCAAGAACGGCGGCCCGTTTTTCAAGTTCTTTCTTTTTGGCTTCAAGAACGGCGGCTTCTTTTTGACGTTCGGCCTTTTTGCGGATCACCTCCTCGTATTCAAGTGAAAGGCTGTAAAGTTCGCGGAATTCATCTTTCCGCCGCCGCGCCTGTTCAAACTGTCCGTCAAGGGCGGGTCCCTCTGCGGACTGTTCCTCCAGTTCACCAAGTTCCCGTTCTTTAAGGGCAAGTTCTTCCAAAAGGAGAATTCTTTTTTCCTCAAGCTCCCGGACAGTCCCGGCGCAGTTCCGCAGTTCTTCCCGCAGCGCCGCCGATTTTTTTTCTTCGTTTCCGGCCTCTTCCAGGCCGGGCCGGCATTCCCTGAGCGCGTTGGCCTTCTTTTCCAGCGGGACGGTTTTTTCCATGGCCGCTTCCGCGTCCCCAAGGCGTTTTTCCGCCGCGGCCCGTTCGGCGGAGGCGCGTTCCAGCGCCGGGAGGGCCGCCTGTAAAGCGGCGTGTTTTTCCCTTTCGGCGGCAAGGAATTTTTCAAGGGGCCGGGCGGTGCGGGAAAGGGAAACGCGTTTTTCTTTTTCCTCCGCGGCCTCCTCTTCTTCTTCAATGCGCCGCGCCTCATAGGCCGCCTCCGCCGCGCGCTCTCCGGCTTCACGGGCTTCCCCAAGGAGACGGAGAAAATCCTTGAGTTTTCCGGTTTTTTCCCGGAGCACAAGAACTTTTTCCACGGCTTTTTTATGCGCCGCTTCCGCCTTCTTTTTTGCTTCGGCATGGTTTTCCGGAAAACGTTCCCGTATTTCCCGCAGCGCGCGGCCGGCCGCTTCGGCTTCCGCCTCCGCCTCCTTCCATTTTTCCCAGGCGAGATCCCGTATCCGCACGGCGTCTTCCACGGGAAAAAGTTTTCCCAGAATCTTCTGCCTGTCGCTGGTGTTTTGTTTTAGAAACTCGGCGAACTCTCCCTGGGGAAGCAGGACGATTCTGAAAAATTCCCCCGCCTCAAGCCGTATGATCTCCCTTATCCGCCTGTCCGCGTCGGTCTTTTTTTCGGTTGGATTTCTTTTTTCGCCGCCGTCCAGTTCCCAGAGCACCGCGCTTTCTTCGGCGCCTTTTTTCCGGGATGACGATTTTCCCGCGTACCGGTCCCGAAGACGCCGTTCAACAAGCCAGCTCTTTCCCCCGGCGGAAAATTCCAGGGAGACAAGACATTCGCCGCCTCCCGGCGCGTGATCGCTTTTAAGGCGCGGCAGGTGATCGCCCCGTCCGCCGGGCACCCTGCCGTAGATGGCAAAGCAGACGGCGTCGAAAATGGACGTTTTGCCCGAGCCTGTTTTTCCGGTAATAAGGAAGATGTCTTGCAGCCGGGAAAAATCGAGTTCCGCCTTTCCGGCAAAGGGGCCAAAATTTTCCATGCGGAGCAGTCCGGGTTTCACGGGTTTTCCCCTTCCTTTTCCCTTTCCAGTTCCCGGAAAAGGGCGGCCTTTGCCCCGTCCGCGCTGCCGTACAGAAAGCGGAGGAAATCCTCAAAGCCGCCCGCGAGATCCTTTCGCGCCGAAACCGCGCCGGGAACGCGGAGCGTTTTTTCAAGAGCGGCAAACGCCTCTTCCTGATTAATCGAAAGGAGAAAGGGAAAATTTTTTCTGAGCAGGGCAAGCGCGTTTTCGGCAAAGCGCCTTTCATCAAGGGTAATTTCAAGGTAGTCGTTCCGCGCGTCAAGAAGTTCGGCGTCGTCCGGGGACGGCGAAAGGAATCTTTTAAAAGGCCCCCTGATGCGGACAAGCCTGCGCAGGGGCCTTACGGGAAGAGGCTCCACAAGCGCCGCTTTTCCTTCCCCGCTTTCCGCCGTTCCGCCTCCGGGGGTAACGGCAAGAACGTATTTTTCGTTTCCCGCTTCGCCAAAGGAATAGGCCAGGGGGCTTCCCGAATACCATCCGTTTTTTCCGGCCCGCTGAAAACGGTGGAGGTGTCCCAGCGCGGCGTAGTCGAAACCGGCAAAGATGCCCATGTCTATTCGTTCGGCGTCTCCCAGAAATACGCGCTCCGATCCGGTTTCGCTTCCTCCCGCCGCAAAGAGATGCGCCGCGACGACCGAATGCCATATTCCCGACGCGGCGCACAGGCTGCGGGCTTCCTCAAGGCGGGCCGCGGTTTCAGCGGTAAGGCGGGCGTGGCCGGAAAAGGGAAGGAGAAAGAACGCGCAGCTCTCGCCGCCGTTTCCGATGACAACGGGCTTTACCGCATCGGCGGCCGAGGCGGCAAGATGTATACCGAGGCCCGCGAAAAGCTCCCGTCCGAATCCAAGCCGTACCGGGGAATCGTGGTTTCCGGGAATGACGAGGATCTCAATGCCGGGCCGCAGGCGCTTGAGTTTTACGAGGAACGATCCGAACAGTTCCACGGCCTCGGGGGAAGGAACGGAACGGTCGTATACATCCCCCGCTATGAGGAGGGCCGCATAGGATTGATCTTTGAGGATCTCGATAAGCCCTGTGAGCATGTGATCCTGATCTTCAATAAGGGACTGCTCGTGGAATACCTTTCCCAAGTGAAGATCCGCGGTATGAAGAAATTTAATCATGACGGCATTACGGGGACGGAAACACGCGGAAGGTCTTTCCGCCAGGCCAGGCCCGGTTAAAGACCCGCTCCGAATTGGGCGGCCTTGGCCCTGGCCTCTTCCATCCATCCGCCAAGCTGTTCTATGCGGCGCGGGGCCGAAGGATGGGTGGAAAGGAATTCCGGCGTTGAGCCGCCCGAAAGGGCGCTCATCCGCTGCCAGAAGGCGGCGGCTTCCTCCGGGTTGTAGCCCGCGATGGCCATGAGAATAAGCCCGTAGTGATCCGCCTCGCTTTCGTGAGAGCGGCTGAAGGGCAGGGTTCCGAAGAGGTTCGATCCCGCCCCGTAAACGGTCATGGCAAGTTCCCGTGATTCTGAACCGCCGAGAAGAACGTTTACCCCCGTCGCGCCCAGTTCCTGCAGAACGCCGGCGCTCATCCGCTGCTGCCCGTGGTTGAGGAGCGCGTGGGAAACTTCGTGACCCATAACCACGGCCAGGCCGGCTTCGCTTTGGGCCGCCGGGAGTATTCCCGTATATACCACGATCTTGCCGCCGGGCATACACCACGCATTTACTTCGCCTGAAGCTACCAGGTGGTATTCCCACTGGTAGTTTTTAAGATAATCGCCCCGGCCCTCGGCGCCGAGCCATTTTTCCGCGGCCTCCCGTATCTTCACGCCGACCCGTTCGACCATGCGGGCCTCGGCGGTTCCTTCTATTACCGTATTTTCGCCCAGGAATTCGCTGTACTGCCGGAAAGAAGACGCGAGAATTTCATCGTTGTCTACAAACGCCATGGTGTTTTTTCCAGTCAAAGGATTGCTGACACAGGCTGTAAGAACAAAACAGAGGAAAATCCCCCATATATGAGATTTTTTCATGAATGCCTCCATATTCTTTATTGTATGAAAATTGCATAAATTTCAAGCCTGTGATAAACTGGTGTCTGTCTTTTTAAGGCTGAATTTTCGGCGACACTAGCTCATCCGGATAGAGCAACGGCCTTCTAAGCCGTAGGTGGGGGGTTCGAGTCCCTCGTGTCGCGGACAAAGCAAGGAGTAAAGGCAGGTTTTCCGGTTTCCCCCGGCCGGCCGCGGCCGTATTCCGGGTTTTTCAGGGTAATTGCGGCATAATATCTTGACAAATCTCTGGCATCTGTCATTATTAAGTAAAGTCATAGTTAGGGGGCTTATTTTGAAGAAGGCATGTATTTTTTTGGCGGCGGTTCTGTTGATGTCCGCCGGAACCCTTTTTGCGGGTAATCTGGATTATCTAAGCAACCAGAGTGCGCTGTACGTTCAGACGCTCAACCGGAATGCCGCTACCGACAGCGCCGATATTATCAATTTCAATCCCGCGGGAACGGCTTTTCTGCCCCAGGGGCTTCATCTTGACCTGAGCAATCAGACGCTGTTCAAATTCTACCGTCACGACGTGGAAGGCGGCCTCTCCGGGCCCGGCTCTACTTTCAGGCCGGAACTGGCCACTCTCTTTCTTCCCAATTTTTACCTGAGTTATAACTTTGAGACTGCAGGGACGGGGAGCTTTGCCTTAAACCTTCAGGCGGGGGTTACGGCGGGCGGCGGGGATCTGGATTACGGCGACGGGACGGCAGGTTCGGTGTACGCCCTTAACATTCTCCGGGGATCTCTGGCCGGGCTGGGACTGAATATCGGCTCTGTTAGTTCCCGCAGTTTCAAGGCTTCCAGTATCTATTACGGAGTCGGCCTGGGCGGGGCCTATGCGTTCAACGACGCGATGTCGGTGAGCCTTGGCGTCCGCGCGGTCATGCCCCGCCGCAGCTTTGCCATGGAAGGGGTGTATGTTAATTCCTCGGGCGCCAGCACCGCCGTAAAGGCGGAGTATGAGTACAACGCCCTGGGCTTTACCCCCATTGTGGGTTTTGATCTGCGCCCGGTGGAGAAGCTTACCATAGGGCTGCGCTGGGAATACGAAACGGCTCTTGAATTTACATACCGGCGGAAGGAATTGGCGGTTCTCGGAGCCAACCCTATGCTTGATGTGGGCGCCTATGGAGGAATATCGCAAATTCTTGGCGCCAGCGGCATAACGGACGGCAGGAAATTTTACAGCAATCTGCCCCACATTCTTGGCGCGGGCATTGAATACGAAGTGCTTCCCGGGCTTGCCCTTGACGCGTCGGCGAACGTATATTTTCTTCCCTACGCGGATTTGGGAGGCAAAGAGAAATATTTTACTACGGGTTATGATATAGGGATGGGGGCAACATTGAGGATTCTAAAGCCCCTGAAACTCGGCGCGGGTTTTTCCTTTACCGAATCGGGCGCGACAGACGCCTATTACAACAAGGAAGTGCTTAACGCCAGCGCGAATCCTCCCCTGGATTCAATCTCCTTCGGCGCGGGCGCTACCTACAGTTTTGCCTTTGGCCTCGATCTTAACCTCGGCATGCTTTACTGCCACTATCTGCCGGCCGGGTATATCACTCTCTATCCGAATGGCATCGTCCTGAAAGGCGATAACAAGAAGGATGTCTTCGAAATAGCCGTCGGCGTTTCTTTTCATCTGTAACCGGTACGTCCGCGAAGCCGGCGCGCACAGCCGCGCGGGTTTCGCGGAGAGGCCCGGATGCAACGGCGGGATGTTTTCCGGGCCTCTCAACGCAAAGACGTGCAAACCAATCTTCGATTAGCCGCTAACCAAAGGGCAGCCGGAATATAATGTTTACCGCATTACTTTTGATTATTATCTATCTTTCGTTTATCAGCCTCGGTTTGCCGGATTCGCTGCTTGGTTCCGCATGGCCTTCAATGTATAATGTATTAAACGTTCCTTTGCATTACGCGGGATTTATTTCCATGATTGTCGCCGGCGGAACGGTTATTTCAAGCCTGCTAAGTGAAAAAATCATAAGGCGTTTTGGTACAGGGATCGTTACGGCGGCAAGTGTTTTAATGACCGCCATAGCCCTTACCGGATTTTCCGTCTCTCATGTTTTTATGGCGCTGTGTATTTTCGCAATCCCGTTGGGCCTGGGGGCCGGTTCTGTTGACGCCGCGTTAAACAATTATGTAGCGTTGCATTACAAGGCACGGCATATGAATTGGCTTCACTGTTTTTGGGGTATAGGGGCTTCAATAGGCCCGGTTATCATGTCGGCATTTTTGATTCGGGGGAATTCATGGAATTCAGGGTACAGGACTATCGGCATCATACAAATTTGCCTTGTCGCGCTTTTGTTCATTTCATTACCCTTGTGGGGGAACAGGAAAGACGATAAAAAACCAATAAAAAGAGAATCTTTGAAAATTACCGCATTATTGCGTATTGCCGGAGTTAAACAGGTGCTTATAGCCTTTTTTTGTTATTGTTCAATTGAAACAGTAACAGGATTATGGGGAAGCAGTTATTTGGTAATGGTAAAAAACATAGCGCCTGAAAAGGCCGCCCAATGGATAGCGCTGTATTACATTGGAATTACTTCAGGACGTTTTATATCGGGCTTTATAACCATGAAACTAAGCAACAGGAAAATGATCCGTTTGGGACAGGGAATAATTGCCGGAGGCATCATTGTTTTGGTGCTGCCGTTTGGGAATTATACATTATTGCCTGGATTTTTTATGATAGGGCTTGGCTGCGCTCCTGTATATCCGGGCCTTATACATGAAACGCCAAACAATTTCGGGAAAGAATATTCACAAGGAATAATAGGAATACAAATGGCCAGCGCCTACATTGGGACTACATTAATGCCGTTTGTTTTCGGGAAATTTGCTTCGCAAATAAATTTTGCCATATTCCCGCTGTTTATTGGAATAGTATTAATACTGAAAATAATAATGGTTGAAATATTAAACAGAAAGGTAGATGGTAGAGTTGTTCATTAGGCGAAGCCTGTACGGCTTAATACCCCGCGGCTTGCCGCGCGGAGGCTCATTTTAACCGTCATAAATATATCAAAAACCGGTAAAAACGGTGTTTTGAGCGTTTTAAATCCCTGCGGCTGTAGCCGTGGACTTGCGGGCTGTAGCCGTTGCGCCCGTTTGCCTCAAGCGAATTCTATAGATCGGAAAACTTTCGTTCCTTGTAATAATACACCTTGTCCTCCGGTCCAATAGGGCGGAGTACTCTACAGGGATTTCCCACGGCAATCACCGTGGCGGGAATATCCCTGGTAACCACACTTCCCGCGCCGATTACCGCGCCGCGTCCAATGGTAACGCCCGGATTGATGATCGCGCCGCCGCCTATCCACACATCATCCTCAATGACAACCTTGAAGGCGTACATCTTGCCCTCCCGGCGTTTTTCCGGATCAAGGGGATGCCCCGTCGTGGAAATGGTTATATTCGGACCAAACAACACATTGTTACCAATATCCACTTCCCAATCATCAATAATGGTGAGATTGCAATTCGCGTAGAAATTCTCGCCGATTGAAATATGGGAGCCATAAGCAATGTAGAGGGGCGGCTCAATCCAAAAAAGATCGCCTGTTTTTCTGAACATCTGCCGTGCCAGTTGCAGCCGCTTTTCCATATCAGACGGCAGCGTTCCATTAAACGCGGTCATCAATTCCTTGCCCCGCATCCGTTCCTCAGGCAGTCCTTCGGTCATATCCGTAAAGAGACGGCCCTGCGCGATGTTTTCACGTTCTGTCATACGTTCTCCTTCCTCGTTATATTTTTAAGCCAGCCGTACCGGTGATAGTGCCGGTATATAAAGGGCATTTTAACAAATTCATCCAGAAACAGGATGAAGTAAACCACCATTGGTGGGAAGCGGAACACAAACGCGGCAAGCAATCCCAGGGGAACCGCGAAGCCCCACATGGTGAAGGCATCGCAGACAAGACCGAAGCGGGAGTCGCCGCCGGCGCAGAAAATCCCCACAATAACGGTGGAATTCATCGTTTTGCCAATGACGTAATAGGCGTTGACGAGCAGCATGGCGCCGAGTAATTGTTCCGCGTTCCCGTCCAGCTGCATCACGGAAATGACCAGGGGGCGGGTTGCGAGGATGAGCAATCCTCCCGCGATTCCGCAGAAAAGCGCCGCCCGGCAGAGCCGTCCCGCATCTTTTCGGGCCTTGTCAAAGAGCGATTGTCCCAGCTCTTTGCCCAGCAAAATGCCGCCCCCTCCGGCAAGTCCTCCGGCGGTTACCGTCGCCAGATTGCGGACAACCGAAGAAGCGGCGTTTGCCGCCGCCATGTCCCCGCCAAGTCGTCCCATGATAAGGGAATACATGGTGAAGCCGAGTCCCCATACCAGATAGTTGCCTCCTACCGGCAGGCTGTAATGCAGAAAGTCTTTGAAAAGCACCGTCTCATCAAACTTGAAGATGTGTTTGGGTTTAATCCGTACGCTTTTTGACACGAGCGAATCAACAAGGCAGCACAGAGCTTCTATCAGCCGGGAAAAGACGGTAGCTATGGCGACGCCGTAAACGCCTGATTGGGGAAAGCCGAACAATCCGAAAATCGCGACGGCGTTAAAGAATACGTTTAAGAGCAGGGATGCGGAACTAATCGCCACGGCGGAACGGACGCGCTCAATACTCCGTTTAACGCAGAGCCAGGCCCCCGAAAACCCGGCCAAGAGGAAGGCGGGGCTTACCATCCGCAGGTATAACGCTCCTGTTTCTATCAAATCCGCTTCTGTACTGAAAAGTCCCATAAAAAGCGTGTTACAAAAAAAAGCGACAATGAAAGAAGCAAGGCTGATAAACAACGACACGCCCAGGGCGATCCCTAAAATTTTTTCAATGGCCGGCGTATCCCGCTTTCCCCAATATTGGGCGGCCAGCATGGTCGCGCCTGTGGCAATAGTAGAGAGAAAGAGTTGATGTACGAAAACCAGTTGGGATGCCAGGGACACACCGGCTATAGCGGTTTGATTGACAAAGGACAGCATGAACACATCCGCCGCGCCGACACCCGCGTTTATCAGATTTTGTAAAGTAATGGGGATCGCCAGCGTTGCAAGCTGGCACCCAAACCCTGTCTTGTTGGTCTTGTCATGCATAATGCTATCAGCATATTCTTGTTTTTGGCCGTTGCATATCATTATTATCGTTATTTTTATCACTATCATATGTTTTGAGCGTTGCGCGGGCTTGCGGGATATATGCGCATAATTGCTAGCGGGTACTCATGGTCCGCAGATTACGGGAAGAGACCTCACGGACAGACGGACCTCACGGACTTTTGGTTGTGTGTTTTGCGGGCTTGCGGGAACGATGCGCGTAACAGCGGGCGGGCGGGTACAATGGTCCGCAGATTACGCAGATTACGCTTATCTTCTATTGCTATCTTATCTTTCTTATCTCTATCTATCACTTATCTCTATCTCTATCTATCTCTATCTCTTATCTTCTATACTATCTCTTATTCATCTATCTCATCTTATTCATCTCTCACCTATTCATCTCTCTCTTACCTTACTTATCTATCACTTATTCATCCTGCCCCAATCCGGCATCGTGACGGCAGGCAGAATACCGTCATGCGGCGGCATTGCGCGCCCGAAGGGGAAGCACAGCCGCCACATGACGGTATTCTGCCTGCCAGCCGCTGATTCCTCGACCAGAATTGGGGATGGGACGAAAGCGAATCGGGGACAGATTCACGCAGGGATGAAAACCCAGCGGGGTTTTCGCCCCCCGCAGGGGCACCCCTGCCTGCCGCTGCTTTTTCGGCCAGAATCGGGGATAGGTTCACAAAGGGATGAAAACCCTGCGGGTTTTCGCCCCCCGCAGGGGCATTCCGCAGGGGCTATTCGCCGTAACCAGCCATCACATCCCGCAGAAAATACGCGCTGTCCTTGGGAATTCGCTTTTGATCCGCGTAATCGACATACACGATGCCAAAACGTTCGGCGTATCCGTAGTACCATTCGAAGTTATCCAGAAAGGACCAGACATAATAGCCCTTGATGGGGACCCCTTCTTGTATGAGCCGGGCGCATACCTCCAGATGACGACGGATATACGCGATCCGCTCCCTGTCGTGAATCCTCCCGTCCGGTTCGATACGGTCATGCCGGGCGCAGCCGTTCTCGGTAACATAGAGGGGAAGCCCGCCTGAAATACCGTGAATCCACCGCAACTGTCGTTCCAGCCCGCCGGGAACGACGGGCCAGTTCATCGCGCTCGTATCTTGCCAGAACGGTTGGAGCGCATACTTGAATCGGGCCCCCGCGTCCTCCGCCACCGGATATTCCGTGTAATAATTCACCCCGATAAAATCAATCTTTTGCGCGATAACCGCTAAATCGCCATTTTGGACAGGAAACGCAAGCCCCAATTCTTGGGTGACGATTTCAGGATAGCCTTTGCCCAAAACAGGGAACAGAAAGACCTCGGTTTCGACCGCCCGCGCGGTGAGCGCCGCTTTTTTGTCGGCCGCGCTTCCCGTAGCGGGACGCGGGGTGCTGGGGTTCCACGTAATGCCGATGGGCGCGCGGAGCCCCGTTTTCCGGTATGCCCGAACCGCGAACCCGTGGGCCAGGTTAATATGGTGGACAACCCGCAGCGCCTTGTTCAAATCCCGTATTCCCGGCGCGTGCTGGCCGGTATCGTGGCCCAGCCAGGCTATGCAGTACGGCTCGTTGACGGTGATCCATTGGTCAACCACATCCCCCAGCTCGGCAAAACAAACGGCGGCGTATTCCTCAAACGCCTCCGCCA
>JAISAQ010000024.1 GCA_031266775.1 Treponema sp. | reverse complement strand
ACATGTTTAGTAACCAACCGGGTTACTAAACATGTCCATTGCCTTCGCGCTTGAAATCCCAAAAATCCGCACGTGCAAGAGACTCCCGGCGGCTACTGGGTCAGGGCCTGCAACGCCTGGCGTATTGAGGCAAGCTGATTATTAAGATTTTCTATTGCCTCAGCCTGTTCGGCGCCGCGGACGCGGAGTTCGGCGATTACCGCGTCCTGCGCGGCGGCCGTTCCGGCAAGTTCGGCGTTCCGCGACTGAAGAGCGGCAACGGCGGCCTCCCGCGAGGCGATGTCCGCCTCGCGGGCGCTGTTAAGCGCCCGCAGGGTCTGTATGCTTTCCTCATACTCGGAAACGCGCCGGGCAAGATCGGAACCCTCCGCGTTACGGGCCGCGGCGCTTTCGGCAAGCCGGGCGTTTTCCGCCCTGAGTTCCGTGATGATCTCCTCCGGGTTCTCCGGGGAAAGGACCGCGCCCGGCGAATTTCCGCCGTTCCGCCCCATGGCGGCCTCCAGGGCGCCGGCCGCCCGGACATAGATCTCCTTTCTGGATCTAAAGGCGGCTATCCCCTGAAAGGCCGGGGTTTCAAGAAAATCCTTTATGCCCAAAAGAACGTCGTGCGCCCCGGCAAAATCCCCATTGTCCGCGCGGGCGTTTACTTCGGCGTACAGGCCCGCAAGCTGGCCTTCAATGACGGCCAGCCTTTCCTGCTCCCCCGAAAGGCGCGCCAGTTCATTCCGGGCTCCGGTAAGGGCGGCGCGGGTTCCCGCGAGGGCCGCCCCGCTTTCTTCCGAAACGGCGGCAAGCTCTTTCGCGCGCTCCTCAAGCTGGACGCGCAGTTCCTCCTCCCTGGCGCGGGATGTTTCAAGAATGAGCGTCCTTTCATCGTGAAGGGTATCGATCCTCCGGTGGTATTCCTCCTGAAGCTGCATGAGGTATTCGCGGCGCGTTTCCGCCTCAAGGCCTGCGGCCTCCTGAAGCTCCTGAAGCTCCGTATCGACGCCTTCAAGCCGGGAAACAACAAGGGAAATTTCCTTTTCCTTTTCCGTAATGCGTTCGGCGGTTTCCCTGCGTATTTCCCGGATCAGGGCGCGCTCGGCGGCATTGTACACCACCCTCCCCTGCCGTATCTGGAGATCCTCTTTTTCCTGTACAAAAAGAAGAAAAAAAACGCCGCCTGAAAGCAGGAGGATGCACACGGCGTTTACAGCAAAGGGAAAGAATACGCCGCGCTTTCCCGGCTTCTCCGGCGCGGAAAGGGACAGCCGGTTTTTCCCGGCGGCGCTGTTAATTCCGGCAAGTATCTCCTTCTGCTCGTCCATGGAGATCCCCGATGCGGTGTCAAAAACAACTTCGTCTTTCATTACGTTTCCTTATTTTACATCGGCGCCGGCCGCTTCCTTCGCGGCAAGACGCACCCCGCCGGCCTTAAGGCCCCTTACGTTGTAATCCTGGGCCTTGAAGGTTTCGGAAAGAACCTTGAGCCGGGGTTTGGGGACATATTTAACGCTGAAGGTGAATTTGGACCGGGTGTCAAAGTGGAGAATTTGGGCGCCGTCGGGAACCGGAAAATAGTCCTTGTTCATTATCCAGCCTTCAATAACAAAACGCTTGATAAAGGGGAATCCTGAGGCCTTGTCCTTGTAAATAATCGTAAAAACCGTGCCGGCAAGAAGCTCCTTGTCGGCAACGCCTATCCACCAGGCGCCGGCGCCCACAAAGAGTTTGTCAGGCAGATCCGTAACGGTATACATGCCGTTCTTGCGGATGACAAGAATACGGTCAAAGGGCGAAACCTCGGCGGCCACAGCCCCGGTAGAAACGGAAGAACCCAGGTAGCCGGTTTTTGTGTCGTAGCGCAGTTCCACGTCCCGCTTGACCACTTCCTTGATGTCGATCTTGTCAAAGGCGCCCACTTTGGTTTTGCGCGCCCCCCTGCCTGTTTCCTCGTTGGCCTTTACCTTTTCGATAATTTCCTTGAGGAAGCCCGCGGAATAGGCGACGATGTTCTTGAGGTGGGCGTTAATCTCCCTGATGCGCGCCTGAATCTGCTGCATCTCTTCCTTTGCCCTGTTGATGTCGTAAAGGGAGATTCTGCGGATGGGAATGCGAAGGAGGTGTTCCACGTCGTCGCCGCTTACGCCGCGGGACCCCACTTCCTTGAGGAAGGGCCCAAAACCGGAAACGACCGCGTCTTCAACGCCCCTGGCGGTCTTCATCTTTTCAATGGCCTTGTAGATCCGCTCCTCAATAAAAATGCGCTCCAGGGTGCGGAGGTGAAATTTGTCAAGGAGTTCCTTCTTTTCAAGCTCCAGTTCTTTGGTAAGGATCTTTACAAGCTGCTTCGCGTGGTGCCTGATCACTTCGGTGACGCTCATCACCGCGGGAAGGCCGTCGCGGATCACAAGGAGGTTCACCGAAATGGACTGCTCGCACTCGGTAAAACCGAAAAGGGCGTCCACGGTTTCCCCGGCGTAAACCCCGCGGGCCAGCTTTATCTCTATTTCAACCTTGTCCGAGGTATAATTGCTGATTCCCTGTATTTTGATCCGCCCCGCCTTTGCCGCGGTATCGATGCTGTTGATAATGCTTTCGGTGGTTGAACCAAAGGGAAGCTCGGTGATGAGGATGCGCTTGGGGTCGGAGGTATCGAGCTTCGCCCTGACCAGCACCTTGCCGTTCCCGTCCTGATAGCCTGAAACATCGACAAGGCCGCCTGAGGGAAAGTCCGGG
This sequence comes from Treponema sp., assembly GCA_031266775.1. Taxonomy (GTDB): domain Bacteria; phylum Spirochaetota; class Spirochaetia; order Treponematales; family Breznakiellaceae; genus JAIROE01. Next base: position 27,736 of record JAISAQ010000024.1, on the reverse strand, counting down.
TAAAGCTCGAACTTCTTTCCCAAAAGGCACGCCTTTTCCGCTTCCAGCACTTCAATGATATTATGCGGCAGTATCTTTGTCGACATGCCGACGGCGATTCCCTCGGCGCCCATCACAAGAACAGCGGGAATCTTGGCAGGAAAAAGAACGGGTTCCCTGTTGCGGCCGTCGTAGGAGTCGGCCATGGCGGTAAGCTTGGGATTGTAAAAAACATCTTTGGCAAGGGCGCTTGCCCGGCACTCGATGTAGCGGGGCGCGGCGGCTTCGTCGCCGGTGTGGATATTTCCGAAGTTCCCCTGCCGGTCGATAAAGTATTCCTTGTTCGCCAGCACCACCAGGGCGGAACCGATAGAAGCGTCGCCGTGGGGGTGGTACTTCATGCACTCCCCCACAATATTGGCTACCTTGTGGAATTTCCCGTTGTCATTTTCAAAAAGAGTATGCAGAATCCGCCGCTGTACGGGCTTGAGGCCGTCCTCAAGATCGGGAATGGCCCTGTCCTTGATAACGTAGGACGCGTATTCCAGAAAGTTTCTGTCAAAGAGGTTTTTTATGTACGCCATAAACTCCCCCCGTCAACCCGCGTCTTCTATTAAATTCTTCATGATATAGTCCCGGCGCTCGGGAGTATTCTTGCCCATGTAAAAGGTCATTACCTGGGGAACCTGCTTGAGGGTTCCCACGGCTACCGGCACCAGGCGCATATCGTCTCCGATAAACTGGCCGAATTCTTTGGGACTAATTTCCCCCAGACCCTTGAAGCGGGTTATCTCGCTCTGGCTGCCGAGTTTCGCGGCCGCCTCGTCCCGCTCTTTTTCCGAATAACAGTAACAGGTTTCCTTTTTTGTCCGCACCCGGAAAAGGGGCGTCTCCAGAATGTACACCCTGCCCGCGGTAACAAGTTCCTCAAAGTAAGAAAGAAAGAACGTGAGCAGGAGGTTCCTGATGTGAAAGCCGTCAAAGTCCGCGTCCGTGGCAATGACGATACGGGCGTAGCGGAGGCCCGAAACGTCGTTCTCTATGCCCAGGGCCGTCATCATGTTGTAGAGTTCTTCGTTCTTGTAAATGGCGGCCCGCTTCTTCGAATACATGTTTTCGATCTTGCCCCGGAGGGCAAAAAGGGCCTGTGTCATTACGTCGCGGCTTGAAACCATGGAACCCGCGGCGGAATCCCCCTCGGTAATGAAGATGGTGGAATTCTCCCCCTTCCCGCCGTCTTCAAGGTGGTACTTGCAGTCCTTGAGCTTCGGTATGTTAAGGGCTATTTTTCTGGCCGCCTCCCGGGCCTCCTTCTTTACCGCGTTAAGCTCTGTCCGAAGGCTCTCGTTGGAGACGATCTTCTGCTCAAGTTTTTTCGCCGCCTCGACGTTCTTGTGGAGCCAGTCCTCGACGGCGTTCCGCGTTTCCTGCACTATCCAGACCCGGATGTCGGAATTGCCCAGCTTGTTCTTGGTCTGGCTTTCAAAAACCGGGTTCTTGAGTTTAACGGCCACCGCCGCGATGCAGCCCTCGCGGATATCCTCGCTGCGGTAGTCTTTTTTGAAGTAGGTCTGTATCCCCTTGAGGAAGCCTTCCTTAAAGGCCGAAAGGTGCGTGCCGCCGTCACTGGTAAACTGGCCGTTTACAAAGGAAAAGTATTCCTCACCGTAGTTGTTGGTGTGGGTAAAGGCAAACTCAATGTGATCTCCCTTGTAATAGCCCATGGGGTAAAGGCAGTCCTCCCCTGTTTCTTCGGCAAGAAGATCGTAGAGCCCCCGTTTGGAAACGTACTGTTTGCCGTTGAACGAAAGGACAAGGCCCGTATTGAGATACGCGTAATTCTGCATGCGTTTCTCGATAAATTCCATGTTAAACGCATAGTCGCCGAAGATGCCGGTGTCGGGGGTAAACTCCACATAGGTGCCGTCCTTCTGCTTCTTCGCCGGGGGGAATTTTCCCGTGCGCTGCGATTTGAGTTTTCCCCTTTCAAAGACCGCCTCGGCAAATTCACCGTTCCGCACCGCCACCGCCCTGAAATGGGAAGAGAGCGCGTTCACCGCTTTGGTACCCACGCCGTTAAGCCCCACGGAAAACTGAAACACGTCGTCGTTGTATTTTGCCCCGGTGTTGATAACCGAAACGCACTCCACAAGCTTCCCCAGGGGAATACCCCGGCCGTAGTCGCGGATTCTGGCAGATCCGTCCTGTACGGCAACCTCAATGAGCCTGCCGTTCCCCATGATGAATTCGTCAATGCCGTTGTCTATTACCTCTTTAAGGAGCACATAGATGCCGTCGTCGGGATTGGAACCGTCGCCCAGCCGGCCTATGTACATGCCCGTCCGCAGGCGTATATGCTCCAGGGACGAAAGGGTCTTGATCTTCGATTCATCGTAGACGGCCGTTTTTTCCGGCCGGGACGCATTCTTGCCCGCGCGGGGCCTCCCGGCCGTCTTTCCCGGTGACACCGGGCCTTTTCCGTTTGTTTTTGCTTTTACCACGTCAAATTTTCTCCAATTCGGCAATGCGCCGCTGCAAGGCTTCTATACGACCCTTTAAGTTCGCCGGGAAGCCTGTAACATGCCGCCGGATCTTTACTTCAAGGCCCGCAAGGGCTTTTTTCTTCCCGTCCATATATATTTTACTATATTATAAAGACATTTTTCTTGACAATCAGGGCCCACCCGTACCAATATGAATGATACTTACGCAACAGAGGAGCCCCGTATGAGTTACAGTACCGAAAACATCAAGAATGTATCCATCGCCGGTCACGGCCAGACCGGCAAAACGAGCCTCTTTGAACATTTGCTCTTCGCGGGCGGGGTAATTTCCCGGGCGGAAACGGTGGAATCGGGAAAAACCGCCAGCGATTACAGTCCCGAGGAAATCGAACGGAAAATATCGATCCACGCGGCGCTGGCCCATATAGAGCGAAAGGGCAAAAAAATCAACTTTTTCGATACGCCCGGATCATCCGATTTTACCGGGGACGTGATCCTCTCTTTCAGGGCAAGTGAATTCGCCCTCCTTGCCGTGGACGGGCGTTCGGGGGTACAGATAGAAACGATCAAACTCTGGCGCAATCTTGACGGCAGAAACAAGCCGCGGGGGATTTTTGTTACCAGAATGGATGAAGAAAGGGCCGGTTTCGAGAATGTCCTTGCCGATGTCAAGGAGAAATTCAAGACCGGCGTGGTTCCCTTCACCCTGCCCATGGGTTCAGGCGCCGCTTACAGGGGGGTCATAGACGTACTTAACGGAAAGGCGTGGTTCGCCCAGGGGGACGCCCCCGAAAAGGAGGGGGAGATTCCCCCCGAATTCAGGGACGCCGCGGCGGCGGCCCTGGAACGGCTTATCGAAGCCGCCGCCGAAGGGGACGATACCCTCATGGAGCACTACATAGACAAGGGCTCCCTTTCCCCCGAGGAGATGCACAAGGGGCTCATAGAAGCCCTTTCGGAAAACAAGATAGTCCCCGCTTTCGCCGGTTCGGCGCTGAAAAATTCCGGCCTCATTCCCTTTCTTGATTTTGCCGCCGACATATCCCCGGGCCCCGCGGCCGCCAGGGACAGCGGGAAAACTGCAAACGGCGAAGTAGTTGACGTTCCGGTAGATCCGGGAAAACCCCTTTCGGCGCTGGTCATCAAGACCTCTTACGATCAGTTTTCAGGCAAACTTTCGTGGATCAAGATCATAAACGGAAAACTTTCCGCCGATTCGGAAGCCTTCAACGTCTGTGAAAACAGGAAAGAACGGATAGGAAAACTCTACGTCTGCCAGGGGAAGAAACTCGAAGAGGTAAAGGAACTTTTTGCCGGGGACATAGGCATAGTCGCCAAATCGGCGACCTTCAGAACCAACGACACCGTTACGGCGGGGGAAAATGCCCTGCAATTTGTTCCCCTGCGCCTCCCCGAGCCGGTGCACGCCGTGGCGGTAAACGCCCTGGCGAAAAAAGACGACGACAAGCTCGGCGAATTTCTCGTGCGGGCCGCCGAGGAAGACCGGACCTTCCGCTACAGCTTCAACGCCGAAACCAAAGAGGCGGTTATCTCCGGCATGGGCGAGCTGCAAATCAACATCATCCTTGACAAGATACGGGCAAACCAGAAGATAGAAATGGAAACCCACGTTCCCCGCGTCGCTTACCGGGAAACGATCACCAAAAAGGCGGGCGCGGAATACACCCACAAGAAACAGACCGGCGGCCACGGCCAGTACGGCAAGGTGGTTCTGGAAATCGCCCCCCTTCCCCGGGGCGAAAAATACCGTTTCGTCAACGCCATATTCGGCGGGGCCATTCCCAAAAATTACATTCCGGGCGTTGAAAAGGGAATTGTGGAAGGGATGGCCGCGGGCACCATGGCCGGCTACCCCGTCGTCGATGTTGAAGTAAAAATAACCGACGGGAAATACCACCCGGTCGATTCTTCGGAACTGTCGTTCAAGCTGGCCGCGCGGAACGCCTTTAGGGAGGCGATGCGGCAGAGCAGCCCCACGCTGCTTGAACCTGTCATGAGCCTTACGGTCTTTGTAGAGGAAAAATACCTGGGAGACGTGATGAGCGATCTTTCGGGCAAGCGGGGCAAGATACTGGGGCAGGATTCGGTGGGCGGCATCGCGGAAATACGGGCGCAGGTTCCCCAGGCGGAACTGCTCCGCTATTCCATAGACCTCAGATCCGTCACGAGCGGCACCGGTTCCTTCAGCGTCGAATTTGATCATTACGCGCCCATCGCGGGCAAGCTGGCCGACGAGATTATCAAGGCGGCGGAAGCCTTCAAGGTGCAGGAAACGGAAGAATAGGCTTCACGCGGAGGCTTACTTCCGCCCGGCAAGGGGCGTGTACACGCGGCGGGGCTGGACGCATTTGTAGGCGGGACGTATGATCCTGCCGCCTGAGATTATCTCCTCAAGCCGGTGGGCGCACCAGCCGGCAACCCGGCTTACGGCAAAGAGCGGGGTATACAGTTCGTGGGGTATTCCCATCATCCTGTAAATAAAACCGGAATAAAAATCCACGTTGGCGCAGAGATCCTTGGAAGAGGGCCCCTTTACCTTTTTGAAAATCTCGGGGCCCAGCCGTTCAATAAGGCGGTAGAGATTGAACTCCCCGTCAAGCCCCTTCTCCGCGGCAAGGACCGCGGCCTTGTTCCGCAGAAGCACCGCCCGGGGATCGCTTTTGGTGTACACAGCATGGCCCAGGCCGTAGATGAGCCCGGAATGATCGTGCGCCCTGCCCCGGAGCATCCATTCAAGATAATCGGCCACCTCTCCTTCGCTGTCCCAGCGCCGGACATTCCGCTTGATGTCTTCCATCATCCCCATGACCTTGATGTTGGCGCCGCCGTGTTTGGAGCCCTTGAGGGAATTAATTCCCGCCGTGACGGCCGCGTAGGTGTCGGTATCGGCGGAGGAAAGAAGGTGCACCGCGAAGGTTGAATTGTTTCCGCCGCCGTGTTCGGCGTGAAGCATGAGGGAAAGATCGAGGATCTCCGCCTCAAGCCGCGAGTACTGCTGGTCGGGCCGTATCAGGGAAAGGATAGTCTCGGCGCTCTGGCAGGAAGGGGCCGGCAGATGGATGATGAGGCTTTCATGATCGTAGTAGTGCTTCTTTGCCATGTAGGAATAGGCGACAATGGTGGGAAAGCGCGCGATAAGCTCTATGCACTGACGGAGCACGTTTTCAGGCGAATTGTTGTCGGGGTCCTCGTCCCAGGAATACAGGGTCAGCACGGAGCGGCCGAGCTTGTTCATGATGTCCCTGGACGGGGCCTTTATGATGGAATCCTCGGCAAAATTTTCGGGAAGCCCGCGGCACCGCCCCATGAGGGCGCAGAACCGTTCAAGCTCCTTTCTGGAGGGAAGATGCCCGAACATAAGGAGGTACACCGTTTCCTCAAAACCGAAACGCTTCTCCCTTTCCGCGGCGGCAACAAGATCCTCCACATCGTAGCCCCGGTAGTAGAGCTTGCCGTCAACCGGGACCTTTTCCCCCTCGTCTATGATATAACCGTGAACGTCGCCGATACGGGTAAGCCCCACAAGAACCCCCGTCCCGTCCGCGTTCCGCAGCCCGCGCTTTACGTTGTATTTTTCGTAAAGCCCCGGTTCAATGCGGCCGCTCCCGGTAATTTCCGATACATATTCCTCAAGCGCGCTCATGATCCACCTTGCCGCAGACGGACACCGTCCTGTGCGTGTTTATTATCCGGATATTCCACGAATGTCCGTAATTACACGAAATTTATAGCGGAAAATGAATAATGTTACAAGCATGAAGACGGGCGTAAAACAAAATCCGCCGAATCTGGCGTCCGCCGGGCATACGTTCCTGATGCAGCATACCCCACCGCATTCCATTTCATTCCAATGGACGGCGCTTTTTACATGGTCTTCGGGGAGGAGCCGCCCCAGGCCGGAAACACAGGCCGGTGTCTGGCCGAAAAGCTCCCGGCGCCGGCAATATTCCAACGCGCGTTCGTCTTTCCCTATCGCACGGGCCATTATTTCCATGGCGGCAAGGGCCGCAAGACAGGGCACGGAAGAGATCATCCCCGGCAAGGGACCACTCGCGGTACACCCTCACGATGGTCCCCATCTGGCCGTCTGCGGCGGCAAACATGTCCCAGCCGGTTCTGCCGAAGATTCTGTCCGTAAGGAACATACCCGCTCGTCGTTTTCATAGGGAGGCCATCCCTTTACCCGGCTGGGTACATACCAGCTCAACACAGTACAAAACAGTACAAAAATACCAAAAAGAAATTATCAAATTCGGTATCTTTGTAACTTGCGGGATTAAAAAATTTAACCCATACTGCTTTAACAATGAAGGATTGCGAGGAGGCCAATTAATGGCGATTGATTCAAAGACAATTTGTCAAATTGCAATAATCGTTGAAGATCTGGATACAGTTGCGGCTAATTATAAAAAAGCTTTTGGAATAGAACCGGTTATTATTAATATACCAGGTTCTGATTCTGTACCAGCCTATACTGACGGGTACCAGGGAAATTATTCGGATGTTCGTCTGGCAATTTTTAAATTTGACAACATGGTTATTGAAATTGCCGAGCCAGATAAAAAAGACAGCCCCTGGAGACGCTGGCTTGACAAACACGGCCCCGGCATACAGCATTTAGGTTTTATGATTCCTGAAAACAACAAGGAAGAAGCGCTTGGAACTCTAAAAGAGACCGAAAGTGAATTATATCACGCGGGTTTTTATCCTAATCTTACTTATACATTTGTAAACTGCTTTGAGGCATTTGGCATTGATTTCAATATAAAATGGAAAACAGACAATGCCGAAAAAATTACGTATATGACAGCAAATCCGGAAAAATCCTTTAAGGAAATTTTAACGGAACTCTAATAAAATCAATTTGGAGGCAGCAGAATGGCAGGAGTTTTGGAAAGTGATGTTATTGTTCAAGTGGCTTTTGTAGTAAAGGATGTTGAGAAAACCGCCAGGAAGTACGCGGATTTTTTCGGCATGCAAGTTCCGGAATTTACTCAATCAGATCCGGTTGAAACATCTCACGCGGTATACAGGGGCAAGCCAACAGGCGGAAGGAATAAACAGGCTATCTTCAATTTTGGACAGGTAGCACTTGAGCTCATCCAGCCAGATAACGGTCCAAGTGCATGGCGTGAGGCACTGGATCAAAATGGTGAGGGTTTTCACCACATTGCTTTTAGGGTAAAGGATTTACCTGCAAAAACAGCCGAACTGGAAGCAAGAGGATATACAAATATCATGACCGGTTCATGGACCAAACAAAAAGAAGGCGGCAGTAACGGCATGTATTCATATATTGATGCAACCGAAGACTTAAAAACAGTTTTGGAGCTGCTTGAACGGCTGGATTGATATACCGCCAAGTACGGATCGTCGGGCCGGATAAACTTATGGCCCTGAAAATAACTTTATAAGGAGTCTTTCATGAAAAAAACGGGTTCCGTGATTATGTTGGCATTATTATCAATAATGCTGGCGTTCAGTGCCTGTACAAAAAAGCAGGAGGCAACTGAAGCGGCGGCTGATCCAAATGCACCTGTTAACCTGACAATCTGGGCCTGGAATCCCCGGTTTAATATTTTTGCCATTAACGAGGCAACCAAAATTTATCAGAGAAAACATCCTAATGTTACTGTCAGCCCCGTTGAAATAGAATGGGGTGATGTACAGCAAAAACTGATAACAGCCCTCTCTTCAAATCAGACTGACAGCTTGCCGGATATTACTTGCGCCTCGGATTATGCAATTGTCAAAAATATGACAACCTATCCAAATGCCTTTCTGCCGGTTGACGGGATTATTAATCTTGCCGAATTTGCCCAGTTTAAGGTAGACGCAGGTAAAGTAAACGGGAAAAATTATATAGTTCCCTTTGACAGCGGTACCGCTGGAACCTTTCTGCGGCGGGATATTGTCGAACAAGCAGGATTAAAAGCGGAAGATTTTGACAATATAACCTGGGATCGTTATATCGAATTGGGAAAAATCATCAAGACCAAAACCGGCTACCCCCTTATTTCGTGGAGCAACAACGATCCCTACATCTTGTCCATGATGCTCCGTAGTGCCGGAAGCTGGGTGCTTAAAGATGATGGTACCCCAAATTTTGTGGATAACGATGTACTGAACAAAAGCATTGATATAGTACGCCGCCTGGTTTCCGAAGGCCTGGTGCTGCTTGCCAGTGACTGGAATTCATATATTGCCAGCCTGAATAACGGCAGTGTTGTCTCTACCATCAATGGCATCTGGATAGTCGCATCCATTACCGCCGAGCCTTCCCAGACGGGCAAGTGGTTTATGACCAACACCCCCAGTCTCGCAGGGGTGCCCAGTTCAGGAAACTATACCTTTCAGGGCGGTTCCTCCTGGGCAGTTTTGGGAAACAGTAAACACCCTGATGTCGCACTGGATTACCTGAAAGAGACATTCGCCAGCAGTGTTGAATTGTATGAAATTATCCTGCCTTCAGCCGGTGCGGTGGGAACATGGCTGCCTGCAGTTAATTCAACGGCGTATCATCAGTCGATTGATTATTTCGGAGGTCAGAAAATTTACGAAGAAATCATGGATTATGCATCCAGAGTACCTCCGGTAAAATATGGGGTATTCAGTCTTGAGGCTCAGGAAGCCCTGGGACGGGCCATGAACGAAATTTTGCAGGGAAAATCTGTTGCAGATGCCCTTGGCACAGCTCAAAAAAATGTCTCATTTTTGATGGGCCTGTAATCAATCATTCTCCTGCCGTAAAAGCGGCAGGAGCTCTTTTGAGATAAATATTTTATGTATCAAATAAACTTATCATCGAAATATAAAATGTGGGGATGGATCTTTGTATTTCCGGCTACGGCATTTATTTTTATTCTCTGCTTCTATCCCATGATTCAGGCATTTATTCTCTCCCTCCAGTCCGGCTTGGGCAGCAATTTGTATTTTTCAGGTTTGCGAAACTATATGCGCCTGTTTCAGGATGAAATATTTTTGGCATCATTGATCAATGTACTTGTTTTTCTTGTTTTACAGGTCCCGATCATGCTCTTCCTCGCTCTTGTTCTGGCGGTTATTTTGAACGATGAAAAATTGAAATTTAAAGGGATGTTCAGGACCATGATCTTTTTACCCTGTACTGTTGCTCTTGTTTCTGCATCCATTATCTTCAGATCCTTTTTTGCTACTGAAGGACTAATCAATTCAATATTGCTTAAAATCGGATTTCTTTCTTCACCGATCCCGTGGCTGACACATCCTTTCTGGGCAAAAATAGTCATTGTTCTGGTTACCATCTGGCGATGGACCGGCTATACATCCATTTTTTATCTCGCGGGGCTCCAGAATATCGACAACTCAATCTATGAAGCCGCCCGCATAGACGGCGTGTCTGCCTTGCAACAGTTTTCCAGAATAACCATCCCCTTGCTAAAACCCATTATAGTATTAACCGCAATCATGTCCACCAATGGTACTCTCCAGCTCTTCGCGGAACCAAAAACATTAACCAACGGAGGCCCCGGAGCTTCAACATTAACCCTTTCACTGCATATATACAATTTGTCATTCGTATATAATCCTCAATTTGGCTATGCGGCGGCTGTTTCGTACGCAATACTGATATTGGTTGCATGCCTGTCACTCATACAAATAAGGGTAGGGGACAAATCATGAAAATTGGAATTCAAAGGAAATTTCGCATTCCAAGAACAGTAATGTATATTTTTCTCATAATTGTATGTTTCTTTTCCGTATCCCCCTTTTTATATATGATTTCTGCGGCAACTAACAAAAGCGTTGACATCATTAAGGGGAAAATATTTTTTGGAACTTATCTCATGGAAAATATTAAAACTCTTGTCAAAAACAGTAATATTGGACAGGCCTTCTGGAATTCGATACGCAATTCCGCGGCAGGAACAATAGCAAGCCTGTTTGTCTGTTCCATTGCAGGTTATGCATTCCAGATATACCGGGATAAAACAAAAGAACGACTCATGGAAATACTGCTGCTTTCCATGATGGTACCTTTTGCTTCAATTATGGTACCTCTATTCCAGATGTTCAGCAAAATGCATCTTCTTGATACGACTACGGGATTTGTGCTACCTTCCATTGCGACAGCTTTTCTGATTTTCTTTTTCCGGCAGAGTTCGGTAACATTTCCCTATGAACTTGTGCAGGCTGCCAGGGTCGACGGGCTTGGGGAATTCGGCATTTATTCCCGTATATACCTCCCAATTATGGCTCCTACCTTTGCCGCTGCCGGAATTGTAACCTTCATGGCTCATTGGAACAATTATATTTGGCCTCTGGTTATCATGCAGAGTCAAAAAAGTCAAACGATGCCACTGCTTGCCAATGGTATGATCGCAGGATATTATACGGATAATGGAATGCTCATGGTGACTGTAACTGTTTATACCCTTCCCATGATATTGATATTCATTACCCAACAAAGACGTTTTGTCGCTGGTGTGTTAGGGGCAGTTAAATAGAATCTTTATGTGCACGGTTCGCCCGTCAAATAACAGGGTTGTCCAATATCTAAAATTATTGAACAACCCTGTTGAAACATTTCAGGCGCAAGGAAGCTGCATCGAGAAAGTGAAAAGCTCTTGCGGACCTCAAAAGCCAAAAGCGTCAATTTCCCTGATTTTCTTCCCCGCGTATCTCTACCCGCCTGATCTTCCCGCTTATGGTTTTGGGAAGTTCCGTTACAAATTCAACAATGCGGGGGTACTTGTAGGGCGCGGTGATCTTCTTTACGTGGTTCTGGAGCTCAAGCTTGAGGGCCTCCGACGCGACGTAGCCTTTGGAGAGAACCACGGTGGCCTTGACTACCGCTCCCCGGTCGGGATCGGGAACTCCGGTAATCGCGCACTCCAAAACCGCGGGATGCTCCATAAGGGCGCTTTCAACCTCAAAGGGGCCTATGCGGTAGCCTGAACTCTTGATCACGTCGTCGGCGCGGCCCACAAACCAGTAGTAGCCGTCTTCGTCGCGCCAGGCCATATCGCCCGTGTAATAAATGCCGCCGTGCCATACCGATTCGGTAAGGGCGTTGTCCCGGTAGTAACCGCCGAACATTCCGGCCGGTTTTCGTTTGTCGGTCCTTACCACGATCTGGCCTTCTTCGCCCATGCCGCAGGAACTGCCGTCTTCACGAAGAAGATCTATGTCATAGCCGGGAGACGGTTTTCCCATGGAGCCCGGTTTCGGCTCAAGCCAGGGATAGGTGCAGAGGGTAACGGTAAGTTCCGTCTGCCCGTAACATTCCCTGAGCTTGATCCCCGTAGCTTCCCTGAACTGATCGTAGATCTCGGGGTTAAGCGGCTCTCCCGCGACGGCGCAGTTTTCGAGGGCCGAAAAATCATACACGGAAAGATCCTCTTTTATAAAGAAACGGTAAATGGTGGGAGGCGCGCAGAATGTCGTAACCTTGTACCGCGTTATCACGTCCAGCATGGCGGAGGGAACAAAACGATCGTAATCGTACACGAAGATGGCCGAGCCGCAGATCCACTGGCCGTAGATCTTGCCCCAGGCGGCCTTTGCCCAGCCGGTATCGGCGACGGTAAGGTGAAGCCCGCCGGGCCTGACGCGCTGCCAGTATTTGGCAGTGAGTATGTGCCCCAAAGGATACGCGAAGTCATGGCGGACCATCTTGGGCATGCCCGTTGTGCCGGAAGTAAAATAAAGAAGCATGATGTCATTATTGTCATTAACGTGTTCCGGACGGACAAAAGAGGAGGAAGCGTTGTTCAAAAGGAGGCTGAAATCGGACCAGGGGACAAGGGAGCCTCCCGCCGCGGATTTTCCGCTTCCGCCGCGCGGGGAAGCGGAGGCGCCTCCCGAACGGGCGGCAAAGAGTTCCGCCGCCTGGGACGCGGGATCCGTCCCGGCGGGGGTATGAACGGAACGGACAAACGCCTTGAACCTGAGCGCGCTTTCGCCCTCCCCGGAATTCCGTTCCAGTTTGGCTTCCGCTTCATCCACGCGGTACATCAGTTCAGGATCGTCCACACACACAATGCCCGCTATATCGGCGGCGCCGCAGCGGTACACAATATCCTTGGTGGTAAGGAGATGCGTCGCGGGAATTCCCACCGCGCCTATCTTGTGGAGGGCAAGGAGCACCGGCCAGTATTCGTGGCGGCGCTTCAGGATGAGCATTACCGGATCTCCCTTCTTTATGCCCGCCTCAAGGAATACCCCGGCGGCCTTGTCCGAAAGCCTTTTCATGTCGGCGTAGGTAAAAACCGCGTCGGCGCCTTTTTCGTCGCACCATACCATCGCCCGCTCTTCCCCCTGCCGTTCGGCAAGGACATCGACCACGTCGTAGGCAAAGTTGAAATTGCCGGGAATGGTTACCGAAAAATTACCGTAAAAATCCTCATAGGACTCAAATTCGCTTTTGGAAAGATACGTTTCAAGCAGATTCACATTTCCTCCTTGTACAGAGTCTGTTTATATGCAGACATGTAGACCTATTAAAGTAACCGGCTTTGCGGGCGGGCCGGGAAGCTCTAAAAACCGAAGTTTCCAGGGCTTCCCTACATAATCATGGCAAGAAAACGGGCCCGCTTTCCGCCTATTGCTTTCATTCCGTGAGGTTCGCCTGAATCGTAATAAACGCTGTCCCCGGGCCCCAGTTCCATTTCATGGCCCCCTATGGACATGAACAGCCGCCCTTCAAGGACATAGTCAAATTCCTGGCCGGGATGGGTATTAAGGCTTAAAGGCTTGTCTTCCGTTTCGGGATTCGCCTCGACAAGAAAGGGCTCCGCCTTTTTCCGGTGGAATTTACAGGCGAGATTCCAGTAAGCGTACATGGGACGGCGGCTGACTTCGGGGGCCTCCCCCGCCCTGCTAAGGCAGAAGGCCCTGAGTTTGGGAGTTTCGCCCGTGACAAGTTCCTGAAGATCCACCTTGAAGCGGGCGGCCAATTCCACAAGAGCGCCGATGGGAAAATCCTTTTCTCCCGATTCCCATTCGTTGTATTCCCCCGGATCAAAACCCAGCTCCCTGGCCAGCGTTTCACCGGATATTTCCTCGATTTCCCGCAGCACCTTTATACGCCGGGTAATTTGACACACGTCGTCGGTCATGGCTCCTCCTTGGTTCAGAAGGACCTTAGCACAAACGGCGTGTTTTTACAAGAGAGAGAGCGCAATTTTGAATTCGGCATTGCTGCCTGAGAGTGCGCCGGGCTCAGGGGGCGGCGTTTCCCCGGAGGACGGCGGCCAGTTCCTTCCAGACAAGCTGATCCTTTTCCGAAAGCCGCCTGAATTCGTCCTGTCTGCCGTAGGCGGAAAGCTCTATGAAACGGTCCGTCCGCTCTTTCAAGGCGGCGAATTTCCGCTCCTCGAATTCAGCAAGCCAGGGGGGAATTTTTTTGAACGACGAAAGAAGCGCTCCGTAATGCGGGGCGCACAATCCTTCGGAAGAAGTAAAGGCGTTTATCAGATCCTGTTCATCCGCTTCGGCGCCGCCGCATCCGGAGAGAAAGCCAAGATACTCATGCTCTATGCGGTCCTTCTCCGCGCAGACCGGACATGGCCCGGCGGGCCGCCAGAGTTTCCGTTTTTTGAAATGGGCTATCCTGTCTTCAAGAATATCACGCCCCAGAATGGCGACGGCAAGACCGTCGCGGAAGGAAAGGAGCTTGCGGGAATGGAAGGCGCAGAACCCCCCGGCATCGCGGTGGGCCTTGCGGAAACCCCGGTCGGACACATGCTCAAAGAGCATGTTGTCGATGTACCGTTCGGCCCTGTCCAGTGTGATGCGGCAGAGGGGGCAGCCGGGAAGGGCCGAAGCCTTCTGGAGCTCAAAATAATTGATGTGCCTGTCCGCCGCCATTATTTCCTCACCTCAACCGTTCCGTCCCCGCGGGCGGCGTACAGCACGGGCCTTAGCCTTGTAAAAAAGCCGTTTTCCACTACGCCGGGTATGCGGTTAATTTCATCTTCCATGGCAACAGGATCGACGCTTTCCCTGAACCTGACGTCAAGGATGAGGTTCCCGTGCTCGGTGATCACCGGCCCGGCCTTGCGAAGCGCCGCCCTGAGGAGGGCTTCCGCGCCGAAGGCTTCAAGGGCACGGGCCGCCTGAACGCGGGCTTCCGGGATGATCTCCACGGGTACGGGAAAACTCATTCCCAGGCTCTTTACCAGCTTGCGTTCGTCGGCTACAAGGGCGAAGGAAGAGGATCCGTAGGCGGCCAGTTTTTCAATGAGCAGCGCCCCGCCGCCGCCCTTGACGCAGCGGTTTTCACCGTCCACTTCGTCGGCGCCGTCTATGGTAAGATCGAGGCCTCCTGCAAGCTCCCGCGAATTAAGAGTAAAGACGGGGATCTTCCATTTTTCGCAGTCCATAAGCGATTGAAAGCTCGTGGGAAACGCGGCGATGTCTTTCAGTTTTCCACAGGCGAGCAGTTCGCCCACCCGGCCTATCACGTGAACGGCGGTGGAGCCTGTGCCCAGCCCCAGCTTCATGCCGCTTCTTACCAGGGCGTCCGCGGCGGCCCTGCCCGCAAGGATCTTCATGTCGTCACTGTTCATGGCTTCCTCAAAAAATAACGCGCGAAACAAGCTGTCCGCTCAATTCTTTTCCCATAAAGGCGGCATACTGAAAACACGCCTGCCGTATGAGCATGTCCCTTCCGTTTTTGATGCGGCATCCGGCGGCAAGGGCCCGCTGGAGGAGGGGGGTAACCTCGGGCCTGTACACAAGATCCATCACCTGCTCGCGGCCGTGAAACACATAGGACGGCAGGGGATCTCTTTCCGCATTGCCTTCCATGCCGGCCGGAGTAGTATTGATGATAATGTCCGAATAATTGCCCATCGCCGCGAGCCCCTGGCTGTCCAGCCCGCCCCACCGGAATTTATAGACGGAGGCAAGATCGCGGGCGCGCACCACCGTCCGGTTCAGGATAAGGGCTCTGCCGCCAAGGCGGTGAACCTCAAAGGCTACGGCGCGGGCCGCTCCCCCCGCTCCTATGATCGTGACGCGCCGGCGTTTCAGGTTTTTAAGCCCCAAAAAATCCAGCAGTGAATCCGAAAATCCCCTGGCGTCGGTGTTGAACCCCGTCCAGAATCCGCCGGAATTGACTATGGTATTGCAGGCCCCTATGGCCACGGTCTCGGCGGACCTTTGGGCAAGCATGGAAAGAATTGCTTCTTTGTAGGGCACCGTTACCGAAAGCCCCGAAAAGCCGAGTTCCTCCGCCAGCTCCAGGAGGGACGCGGCCGAATCGGCGGGAACGGGCACGTATACCGCGTTGGTATTTTCCATGGCGAAGACGGCGTTGAAGAAGCGGGGACTGTCGCTGACCGTAAGGGGATATCCTGTTACGCCGTAAATTTTTGTGGATACGCCAATGTCGCGGAAACGGTACAGTTCGGCAAGTTCCCGCACGTCTATCTGTCCGGGGGCGGCGGGCGGTATATCCTTTTCGCCTCCAGGACTCGCGTAACTCAGGCGGGAACCTGTCTGTTCGGCAAGGATGCGCGTGATCATGCCGAAGTGTCCCATGCCAAGGACAACCTTCTCTATGTCCGCCGTTTCCCCGGCGGCCCGCACGATGCGTATAACATCGGCAAGAGAGCGGGGCGTTACCGCCAGCTTCGCCATTTCATCGCCGGCATGACAAAGGCTTTGTATCTTTCCGGCAAGGTCCCCTTCCGCGCCGTTTATGTCGTGACAGGAACGTATGATCCTTGTACCAAAGGTCCGCGCCGCCTCTTCAAGGCTCGGCACGTTGAGATCTTCCTCTATGTCCACATAGGCAAAATTCCGCCTGCGGTCCGCCTCGGCAAAGGCAAGACCCCGCGAAAGGAGGTTGATGCGCGCGCCTTCGCCGCCCGAATAAAAGCCTCCGTCCGCTGTCCGCCTGATGGTAAGGATCACAGGAAGCCCTGCCTGTTCGGGAAAACGGCGTATCATGAGCCGTTCGTCAGGCTCAAGACAGTCGACCCGCAGTTCGGCGATGTCGGCGTATCTCCGGTACTTTGCCAGAATTTCCAGATCGCGGGCCAGGGTTTTTCCGGTCAGGCAGAGACAGATTTTAGCCATGCCTAAAAATCCGAACGGGACACAAAAATGGCGGTAACAAAGCCCCCGGCATCCAGGCTGACCTGAATCTCCACGGGCCAGCCCCTTCCCGGCAGGGAAAGGCGGATCAGGTTTCCTTCGTCCAGGGCATCTTCCCCCAGCTCCAGCGCAACGGCCGGTTTCCCGTCCCCTATCTTTACCTTCCGGTAGGTTTTAAGCCCGACCTGCCAAACCCTGTCCTTGAAAATATAACAGTCCGCCGCGTCGTACACAAACACAACATCATCCTGCCATTCGGCGTTTCCCCTGACGGCGTACACGGATTTGGGAGGGCCAAAACGGCCTATGAGATTTTCAAGGGTGAAGCCGATAAGGGAAGCCGCGTCGGTTTCCGCCGGGGAGGCGGCCGGAACGGAAGGAGAGGCGGGAGGCTCGTCGGGCCAGAGGGGAGAAACAAGGGCGAAAAGCGGAAGGAGCCATAAAAGCCGAAACACCACCATGCCCTTACTCTATACGGATCGCGCGGATTTCGCAACCTTTTCCCCCGTTTTCTGTCTTATATGGGTGAACAAAATGATAATTCTTGAAAAAATGACCCTTTGCGAGGTATGCCGCAAAGCGGAAGCGAAATACGGAAACCGGCCGGCCTTCCGCGTGTTTTCTGGCGGCGCCGTTTCCCGCGTGACAAGTTACCGCGACTGGGGAAATCTGTCGCGGAATTTTGCCGCGCGCCTTGCGTCACTGGGACTCGCGCCGGGCAGCAGGGTGATGATCCTCGCGGAAAACTGCCCCGGCTGGGCCGCCGCCTATTTTGGAACGGCCCTGGCCGGCATGGTGTCGGTGCCGGTGCTGACGGATTTCAGCCCTGCCCAGATAGCCGGCATTGCCGCGCACGCGGGTATTTCGGCCTGCTGCGTCACCGGGGAAACCGGGGCAAAGGCAATGGCCGCAATCGGGGAAGGCGGCGCGGCGGGAAACCGGAAGGCGGCTGTTCCCCTGATCTACATAGACAGGCCCGAAAATTTCGCCGCCCCTTCGCGGCTGCCGGACCCGGCGGAACCGGAGCCGGAGGATCTTGCGTCCATCATCTACACAAGCGGAACCATGGGCGCAAGCAAGGGGGTAATGCTTTCCCACCGCAACATCGTCTTCTGCGCGGCGGCTTCCCGGTCCTTTGTAAAAATATACCCCCGCGACAGGCTTCTTTCGGTCCTTCCTCTTGCCCATGCGTATGAATGCACGCTGGGGCTTGTTACGCCGGTGATAAGCGGCGCTTCCGTTACCTACCTGGACAAGCCGCCGTCCCGGACGGTTCTTGCACCGGCGCTCAAGGCAATACGGCCCACCGCCATGGTAACGGTCCCCCTGTTCATTGAAAAGATCTTCAGGCGGAACATGGCTCCCGCCCTCGCGGCAAACCCCCTGTTCCGTTTTCCCCCGGCCCGGCCGCTCGCGCTGTTCATGGCCGGGCGGAAGCTCGCGGCGGTGTTCGGCAAATCGATACGGTTCTTCGGCACGGGCGGCGCGCCGCTTCAGGCGGAAACCGAAGATTTTCTCCGCAAAATCAAATTTCCCTACGCGCCCGGCTACGGCCTTACCGAGGCGGCTCCGCTTGTCGCAGGAACAGGCCCTTTCCGCTTCCCCGCCCGTTCCTCAGGCTCCATATTAAAGGGCGTCCGGATACGCCTTTCCGCCGAAGGCGAAATACAGGTAAAAGGCCCCAATGTCATGATGGGTTATTACCGTGACGAGGAAAGGACCAGGGAAGCCTTTACCCCCGACGGGTGGCTCAAAACCGGCGACACGGGTTCTCTGGACAGGAAGGGGAGCCTCTACATAAAAGGCAGGCTCAAAAACATCATACTTGGCCCCTCGGGCGAAAACATCTACCCCGAGGAAATCGAAGAACTCCTTACCTCCTCCGTACTGGTGGAAGACGCCCTGGTCCGCCCCGGAGAAAAGGGAGAGATTGTGGCGTTTGTGGTGTTAAGCGAAACGGCGAAGACCGCCGCGAACGCCCTTGGAAACGCGCTTGAAGAACTTAAAAAAATAGTCAACCGGCGCCTCGCTGCCTTTTCCCGCCTCAGCCGCATAGAGGTACAGAAGGAGCCTTTCGAAAAAACCCCGACAATGAAAATCAGAAGGTATCTTTACAGTTAGGGCTGTTAAACGGACCGCCTGAAAGACGCGTCACTTGGGCCCCTTTTGCGCTTCCCGGAAAATGCTTATAAATTCGGACGTGCTTATGACCTTTGCCCCGAGTTTTTCTTTGTAGTCCAGGGGCATTCCCAGATCCCAAAAAGCGAAACCGTGATCCGAAAGCCAGCGGGAGGTAAGGATCATCTGTACGGTCCCCGCATTGTTTTCTTCCCGGTAGCCTGAATAGCTGGTGTAGACCCGGCCGGCGGCGACCCCGAATTCCCCGGCCCTGAGTATCCCGTCGCGGTAAACGCCGAAAGAAAAAGGCCGCGCCCGCCTGTCGCCTTTTTCGCGGACTTTACGGACAAGATCGACCAGGGGCGGAGTGAGCCAGCCGCCGCCGTGAACGGCAACGCATTTATCAACAATGAGATCAAAATCCTCGTCCGCCCGCAGTTCGTACCGCGAGAGGAAACGCCTGGCGGATCTGCTTTCGTGAAGATCGGCGAAGAAAAGAACCGACCGCCGTATATGGTGCCTGGGCACAAGGACGGTAATGACCGAATCTTCGGTGCGGGCGGGGCCTGACATAAGGAGGAAACCTTCGGCCATAAGACCCGCGGCAAAACCGGGATCAAAATCCAGCGCCAGGCACTCCTCCTCCGCGTATCCGGTTTCCATGATGGCGTCGATGACGCGGCGGGGATCGTCTTTGGGGGAAACAAGAATATGCCCCGACGGCGTATAGGTAAGCCTAAGCGCGTCCATTTTCCCCTTCGCCGTGTTCCCGTATCACCGCCATAAAGCCCTCCCCGTATCTTTCCAGTTTCACAGATCCCACGCCTTTTATGTTCAGAAACTGGCCGGGGGTAAGAGGCCGCCGCAGGCACATTTCCCTGAGGGTGGTGTCGGGAAAGATAATATAGGCGGGCGCGGCGGCTTCCCGCGCCAGGCGGTTCCGCAGTTCCCTGAGCTTTAGAAAAAGCGCGTCCTCCGCGCCGCCGGGCTCAAGATCCCCGCCTGAAGAAGGCGCCTTCTTCAGGTTTCCTTTTCCCTTTTCCGCGCCCTCGGGGCCCTGTCCGCCGCCGCGCCGTTCCCGCAGCGCGCGCCCGTGCGTACGCGGCGTCTCTTTCGGCAGCATCATCTTAAGGATCTTCCCTTCAGTTAGAATCTCCTTCCAGCGCGGCCCCAAGCGCAGAACCGGGTATTCACCGCCTTCAAGACCAAGGTACTGCTCCGCTATGAGGTGATCCATTATCCGCCGGATCAGGCTGGTGTCTGTGTCCGCCATGATGCCGTACGTGCTCAGGGTATCGCAGCGGGAGGCGCGGATCTTTTCGTTTTTATCGCCCCGGAGCAAGCCTGTTACCATGGTCTTGCCGAAGGACCGGCCCCGTTCTCTGAGCCTGAACACGCAGGAGATAATTTTCCGCGCCTCGAGGGCAATGTCGGCCTCCTCGTAAACGGTGTTGCAGTTGGAGCAGTTGCCGCACCAGGCGGGGCCTGATTCCCCAAAGTAAGAGAGCAGGCGCGAGCGGAGACAGTCGGAAGCGGTAGCGTAGAAGGTCATTGCTTTGAGGAGTTCCAGATTGTGTTCCACAAGGGCCTGATCTTTTACATCGTCTTCATCCTGGCCGTTACGGATAAGATAGGTGTTGATCCGCACGTCCTGGGGGCTGTAAAGGAGAATACAATCCGCCTTTTCCCCGTTCCGGCCGGCCCGGCCCGCCTCCTGGTAATAACTTTCGATATTTTTCGGCATGTTGTAGTGGATCACAAAGGACACGCCCGGCTTGTCTATTCCCATGCCGAAAGCGTTGGTGGCCACCATAACGGGTTTCCTGTCACAGATAAAATCATCCTGATTGTCCCGCCGTTCACGGTCGGCAAGGCCGGCGTGGTACCGGGTTACGCCAAAACCTTCGGCCTCAAGGGCGCGGCACACTTCTTCCACGGTCTTCCGGGTGGAGCAGTAGATGATCCCGCTCTTGTCCCGCCGGGAAGCAAGGCATTCCAGCAGGGCGGCGAACCTGTCGCGGGGCTTCTGTACCTCAAAATACAGATTGCCCCGGTCAAAACCCGTGGTCAGGCTGTAGGGATCGCGGAGGGACAGGACACGCCTGATGTCGTCCTTTACCCTGCCGGTGGCGGTGGCGGTAAAGGCGGCGGTGATGGGCCGCGTTTTGAGCTGGTGGATAAAGGCGGTGATCTCAAGATAGCTTGGGCGGAAATCGTGGCCCCACTGGGACACGCAGTGGGCCTCGTCTATGACCACAAGGGCGATTCCCGGCGAAGAAGAAGACGGTTCGGCAAGCCGGGAGGGGAACCCTTTTTGCAGCCGCTCCGGGGCAATGTAGAGGATGCGGTATTCGCCCCGGAAGGCGCGAAAAACCGTCTCCGTGTATTCGCCCGGGTCAAGGGAACTGTTAAGAAAAGCGGAGGAAATCCCCGCGGCCTCTAAGGCCTTTACCTGATCTTTCATAAGGGAGATAAGAGGGGAGATAACCAGGGTAAGGCCCTCCAGAAGCATGGCGGGGATCTGGTAACAGAGGGACTTTCCGGCCCCGGTCGGCATTACCGCAAGCACATCCCGGCCGGCAAGGATAGCGTCTATAACCTCTTCCTGGCCGGGGCGGAAACGCGGGTACCCGAAACAGCGCCTGAGTATGTCCGCTTTGTTTACGCCGCTTTTCACAGCTGATCCGGGAAAGGCTCCCGGGGGGGACGCACCGTTTCCCGGTGCATTTCGCGGTTAATCATGGAAAGCACCAGCGTCGTACCCAGGGGCAGCCGGTAGGGAACGGTGAAATCGCCGCCGGGATACTCAACAGTAACGATGCGCCGTTCTTCCCCCGACGGCAGAATGGCGTCGAGCCGGACCGGAAGGGGGTAGGGATTTTTGGGAACGGGATAGGTAAAAAGGCCGAAGATCTCCCCCTCTTCAAGATCGGAAGGAGAAGTAACGGTGAGCCGTATGAGGCCGTCCTGCCTTACCCGCGTTCCTTCCCCCGGGTCCTGGGCCGTCACGGTTTCACCCTTTTCCCCTTCCGCGGGATCACGCACTGTAAAAACAAAATTCATCCCAAGCTGCCTGAGCTGTTCAAGGCTTGCGGAAACCGAAAGGCCGGTAAAACCAGGCGTGACCACCGTTACGTTTTCCGGGCCCAGACTCACCACAAATTCCAGCGCCGCCGCCCCGGATATTTCCCTGCCCGGCTCCGGGTTCTGCCTGAGTATTACCCCCGGCGCCTCGGCGGAATGCTGGTACATGAAAGGCTCCTTGAGTGAAAGCAGGGGCTGGGGGGAAGAGGCGAACATGGTCTGGAGATCCATACGGACCTCATCTATGTTTCTTCCTATGTAGTTTTCCACCCGGTCTATAATTACCCCCTGGCTCACCACAAGCCAGACTCGGCGGCCCGCCTTGACTATAGTGCCGGCCCTGGGGTCCTGCTCCAGCACAAGCCCCTTGTCGTAGGACGACTGCGAATAGCGGAGACGGATGCGGGAATCAAGCTCCTTGACCTGAAGTTCAAGCAGGGCATCGGTAAGTTCCTTGCCCCGGACTTCGGGAACCATGGTTTCTTCCGCTCCCCGCACGGCGACAAAGAAAACCGAAAGGGCGACGATCCCCACAAACACAAGAAGCCCCGCTGCCATGGAAATAAAAAGCCGCAGATGGTTGGCGACATAACTTTCCATGGCGTCAAAATCAAAATGTATCAGTTTCATGGTTTTCCCCGTTCATGTTCTTTTGCCGCTTGCGCCCGCCCGGCGCCAAGCCGGGTTCCGATAAAATCCCTTGCCCCGTTAAGAAAGACCCGCCATTCCAGCGCCTTCCTCTTTTCAAACTGAAGGGCTTCCGCCGCCAAAACTCCGTCTCCCGTTTGTATCAATATCCCGTGCCTTTTGTCTACACCCAGAACAAGGCCCGGCGCGGCCCCGTGCGGGGCGGGCGGTGGATGCGCCGGATGCGCCCGCAGTATGTAGAGATCCGTTCCGTTACAGGATGTCCGGCAGAGCGGCCAGGGGGTAAAGGCCCGTATCCTCGCGTCTATGGCCGCGGCGCCGGCCGTCCAGTCTATAATGCCGTCTTCCCGCGAAACAAGGGAGCAGTACACCGCTTCCCCGTGGTTCTGCGGCCGGCCCCGCGCGCTTCCGTCCGCGACAGCCTCAAGCAAAGGGGGCAGCATGGCGGCGGATTTCAGGGCGGCGGTGAGCGAAAGGCTTTCGGACGTTTCGCGCCCTTCAAGGGGAATAATTTCCTGCGCCAGAATATCGCCGCTGTCCATTTCCGGCGCGAGGCGCTGTATGGTGACACCTGTTTCCTCATCGCCGTTCAGTATGGCCTCCGCTATGGGAGAAGGGCCGCGGTATCTGGGCAAAAGACTCGGATGTATGTTGATGCCGCCCAGCGGAAAAAGCGAAAGAAATTTGGGGCCGAAGATGCGGCCGTAGGCAAAGGATACAAGAAGATCCGGCTCCAGCGCGCGGACAGCTTCCCGCGCCGCCCTGTCAAGTTTTTCCGGCTTGAGGACAGGGACGGAAAGCCGCCCGGCGGCAACGGCGGCCTCAGTAGGCTCGCATTTCCCGCTCCGGCCGCGCGGGCTGTCGGGGTTGGTAAGGACGGCGGCAAGCTCCGCGGCCTTCGCGGCCGCTTCCATGGAAGGCACGGCAATGGCGGGGCTTCCGGCAAAGAGGAGCCGCATGTCTTCTAGGCCCGCCTCTTTGCCGCCGCCCTTTCCATTTTGGCAAGCAGCCTGTTCCGCTTCTGTTCGGGAAGGCGGTCGGTAAAGAGTATCCCCTCCAGATGATCGTATTCGTGCAGTATGACGCGGGCCAGAACGCCGCCCGCTTCCAGGGTAAAGGGACGGCCCTTTTCATTCCAGGCCTGAACCTTCACCGTCCTGGGCCGTACCACATCGGCCCAGATACCGGGAACCGAAAGGCAGCCTTCCTCATACTTCGCCGTCTCCTGGGAGGTCTCGATAATGGACGGATTGACAAACACCCTGGGCTCCTGTCCTTCTACCTGAACCACAAAAAGACGCTTCATAAAACCAACCTGGGGCCCGGCAAGCCCCACGCCCTTGCCGTCTTTAAGGGCCGCTATCATTTCACCGGCAACGCCTGATATACGGTCGTCGATTGTTGATACCGGTTCCGCTTTCATGCGGAGCAGCTCATTTCCCAAGGTAAGTATCTTCATGCTTTAAATAGTAATAAAAAAAACGGAGGCCGGGCAAGGGTAAAATGCGCATAGTCCTTTTGCCCGTGGACGGGAGGCCGGGGTAAAAAGCTTCCCTTGTGAAAAAGGGACTTTCGCGGTATCCTGACACATGGAAAAATCCGTGAAGAGGGGCGTATGCTGGACCGTGCTGGCCTATGTGCTCTGGGGAGTGCTGCCCCTGTACTGGAAGCTCCTCGAGGCGGTAACGCCCGTTCATATTCTTTCCTTTAGAATTATCTTTTCGCTTGTATTCACGGGAACCATTCTTCTTCTCCGCAAAAACACCGCGTGGCTTTTTTTCTTTACCAGCGGGAAAAACCTGGCCTTGATCTTTCCCGCCGCCCTGGCGATTACCGCCAACTGGGGGCTTTTCATCTGGGCGGTCAACACGGGGCGGGCCATTGAGGCGTCGCTGGGCTACTTCATAAACCCGCTTATGTCCATTGTCATGGGGCTGGTGTTTTTCAGGGAACGTCTGCCGCCGCTTCAGTGGACGGCCTTTGGTTTCGCCGCGGCCGGCGTATCGCTCATGACCGTTCTTTCGGGGACCTTCCCCTGGATCTCCCTGGCGCTCGCCCTGACCTTCGGCTTTTACAGTCTCCTTAAAAAAAGGACGCCCTCTTCATCGCTCGAAGGGCTGGGGGAAGAAACCCTGGCGGCCCTTCCCGTCGCTGCGATCCTCTTCCTCTGCCCTCCGCGCGCGATGGGAGATCTCGCTGGCCTTTCGCCTGAAATGTGGGCGCTCATTGTGTGCGCCGGGCCGGTAACGGTCTTTCCCCTTTTCTGCTTCGCGCACGGGGTAAAACCGCTTCCCCTTTCGGCGGTGGGTTTCATACAGTTTATCAACCCCACCCTCGTGTTCATCCTGGGGGTCTTCGTATTCGGCGAACGGTTCCCGGCCCGCAATATCGCCGCCTTCGCCTTTATCTGGGTTTCGGTGATCCTCTATTCGGTTTCGCTCCTTAAAAGCCGCCGCCAAATCGTGAACGTGCGCGCATAACCGTGTTGCGCCGCCTCCCGGCAGCTTCTATAATGAAAAAGAAATGTTTGACGACTGCGTAATTATGGCGGGCGGCTCGGGTACAAGGCTCTGGCCCGCGAGCAACTCAAAAAACCCCAAACAGTTCCTTCCGGCGGGGAACGCGGCGGACGGGAAGTCCGGCACTTTTTTTTCCCTTGCCCTGGAGCGGGCCTTCGCGGTTCTCAAAGATGACGGACGGGTGATCATCATAGCGGGAAAGAGCCATATCAAGCGGGCCGCCGAAATCTGCTCGGACCTTGATGCCAAAGACCGCGGGCGGATCATCCTTATTCCGGAACCGGAGGCGAAAAACACCGCTCCCGCCGCCGCCTGCGCCCTCATCTTCGCGGAGCGGACGGGGAAAGGGAACATGCTCCTCCTTACAAGCGATCACATCATAAGGCCCCTTTCGGCCTTTGCCGAAGACGCCCGCGCCGCCGCCGCCTTTGCCGGGGAGGGGTACCTTGTGGTCTTCGGCGTTTCCCCCTCGCGGCCGGAGACAGGCTACGGGTACATTGAGGCGGGGGAAAAACTTGCCGGAAGGCCGCTCCCGCCCCAAGCATTCAGGGCGCTTTCTTTCCGCGAAAAGCCCGGCGGCAAAACCGCGGAAGAGTTTGTTTCATCTGGGCGCTTTTACTGGAATTCGGGGATGTTCGCCTTTTCACCGCGTTTTCTGCTTGAGGAATTCCGCCGCGCCGCCCCCCTCGTCATCTCCCCTTTTGAAAAACTTTCCGCCCCCAAAAGCGGCGGCTTCACGGTAAAAAACGGCCTCCGCATCCTTGAAAACTGGAACGGCCTTGAGGAAGCTTACGCGGCGGCGCCGGCCATTTCCTTTGATTATGCCGTCGCGGAAAAATGCGGGAACACCGCCATGGTCAAAGCCGGTTTTACCTGGCTTGACGTGGGGAACTGGGATGAATACTCAAAACTCCTGGGCGGCACGGGCGCCGAAGTGTACACCGCCGGATCGGAATCCTGCTTTGTGGATTCGGATATTCCCGTGGCCCTGTGCGGGGTAAGCGATCTTGTCGTTACGGTACGCTCGGGCAGGGACGGGAGTCCTCCTTCTGTCCTCATAGTCAAAAAAGGACAAAGCCAGCTGGTACGCTCCGTGGTGGAAGCGGTTAAAAAGGCGGGAAGGACGGAATTGCTATAGACGCAAAATATGGTATAGTATAGATACACAAGGGGATAAACATGGTAATTCTGACATTGAACTGCGGATCGTCTTCGGCAAAGTACCAGGTCTACGACTGGGACAAAAAAGATATCCTCGCGGTCGGCATTGTTGAAAAAGTAACGCTGGGCGGATCGTTCATTACCCATGAGGCCAGGGGAAAGCCGAAGCTGACGGTGGAACACGACTGCCCCACCCATACCGGCGCGGTAGACCTTATCATCAAGACCCTTACGGGAGAACACGGGGTCATCAGCGACATGGGCGTTATCGGGGCCGTGGGACACCGCGTGCTGCACGGCGGCGATAAATTTACCAAGAGCGTTATCGTAGACGATGCCGCCATGGCGGTTTTTAACGAGGTGAAGGATCTGGGACCCCTGCACAACCCCGCCAACATCATGGGAATAGAGGCCGCGAAAAAAGTGCTTCCCGGCGTACCGCACTGCGCGATAATGGACACCGCCTGGCACCAGACCATGCCTCCTGAAAATTTTACCTATGCCGTGCCCTACGAATGGTACGAAAAATATTCGGTGCGGAAGTACGGCTTTCACGGAACGTCCTTCCTGTACACCGCCAAGCGCGCCGCGGTGCTTCTTGGGAAAAATCCTTTTGAGACAAACCTCATCATCTGCCATATCGGAAACGGTTCGTCAATTAACGCGGTAAAAAACGGCTGCTCGTTCGACACCTCCATGGGGCTCACCCCGCTTGAGGGGCTTGTAATGGGAACCAGATCGGGCGACACGGACCCCGCCATGCCTTTTTACGTGATGCGGAAAACCGGCATGAGCGCCGCCGAAATGGAAAACGCGCTTAACAAGAAGTCGGGGCTTTTGGGGATTACAGGCGCGTACGCGGACCGCCGCGATATTCAGAAGGCGGTTCTTCAGGGCGACAGGCGCGCCGTTCTTGCCCAGGACATGGAAGCTTACCGCGTAAAAAAATACATCGGCGCTTATCAGGCGGTGCTGGGCCGCGTGGACGCGCTGGTCTTTACCGCGGGCGTCGGCGAGTTTGCGACCTTCATGCGGAAGAAAATTTTGAGCGGGCTTGAAGGCGCGGGCATTGTGTACGATCCCGAAAAGAACGAAAGGGTCCACACGAGGAACGGGGAATTCATCATCTCCGCGGACAACTCAAAAGTCCCCATCTACATCATCCCCACCGATGAGGAACTGGTAATGACCGAAGACGCCTATGCCCTTATGAAGGGAACCTACGACGTACACACCAGCTTTACCTATTCCTTCCAGAGCAGGGACTATGTGAACAAGGGCAGGGCCGAAGGCCTCAGGGAAGATATTAAAAAAGATCCCCCGCTTGAGGAACTGGTCGCCAAGCCGAAGTAAAGCCCGGTATATTGATTTCACCCGTAACCCCGTGCTATACTTTTCCTGTCCGCCGTCAGCGGAGTACGCACACATATGATTGTTCCGGCCCGTTCCCGCGAAGGAGGCGTCTTGTGAAGCGATCTAATTCCTTGTATAGTAAAGAGTTACCCCCCCCCCCCCCCCGGAGAAGTTTTGTATTTTTTACAAATTAAAGCCGAAAAAACAAGTTATATGCGCCCCCGGGTTAAATTGACACACGGGTGCCCCCAAACGCGCCCCCCA